>BPGC01000004.1 GCA_026002835.1 Candidatus Nitrosocaldaceae archaeon | reverse complement strand
TGCAAGTACTATTGTTTACTATCGTTCTATCCCAAACTCTTATTCTTATTATATAACCACATTTTGGCATTCCAGTTGTGTCTAATTCCCATATGCCATTCTCTCCATTTGTGCTTACTGTAGGATAAGTTCTAGTTATTGTAGTATTCGAAGAACCAGGCAATGGTTTATCAAACTTTCCTCCACCTAGATTAGGTTCTACAGATATAGTCAATTGACCAAAGTATTCTGTATTATATGCTGAATAAGTTCCTTGTATCTTATCATTAATCTTAAAGTCAGAACATGGACCTCCGCCAGAGGTTATATTTATAGATGCTTTTGGTGCTTTATTATTAACCATTATATCAACTACATTACTTGTATATATTATCATAGGATTATTTGGATCTCTGACCTCAATCTTGATCTTATATTTGCCTTGTTTACCATTAGATTGCCATATAGCTAGTACATTCTCAGTAACATGTCTTTGATGTTTTCCTGTCAGATCTTCAATATATGTATACCAGCCATTACTATCCAATTTCTGCTCATATTTTGTATTTGCTCCCCAAGAGCCATTGATTAGATCGTTATACCATAGATTGAACTTGTTTGTTAACTGTTCCCAGTTGATACCATCGTCACTTACATATACTTTATATTGTAATGGGTTTGCTCCTCCACCAAGTGTATCTGGAGGATTTGCTATCTTTCCAGTTATCTTTATTGCTCCACCAAATGGACTATCTTTTGCTTCACATCCTCCTCCAGTTGGAGTTCCATTTGCTAATCCATTAACACTTATGTTAGCAACTGCCATATTTCCTACAGATTGGATTACTGGATTATGGCCAGTTGTTGAGATGCCAGGTTCTAATTGTATTAATGTATTTTTCCTATTACCCCAATGAGGATTATAGTTTGGATTATTTGGAGGAGTTACATTCCATGATAAGATTGCTCTAACCTTTAATATCTTTGCTCCTTTCTCACATGACTGCCTTTTATCTAATGAGTTTAATGGTAGATATACTGCATAATCTAGTCCTTCTGCTGGTATGGTAGCAAAATCGTATACATTTACTGATGTTGTTCCAACATATTGCCAACCGCTTCCATAATCAACCCAGAATGCTACATACTCTTTACTACCTTTTGAACATAGATCTCCAGAATAACCAGATGGTAATTTGATCTTTATAATTGCTACTAATTCGTCCTGATCTCTATTATATCCTATACATGTTAATTCTTCATACCTTATATTCTGTTGAAGTTTAAGTATATCATCAACGATCTCTGGTTTTATAATATCTTTTATTGGTAAATCTGGTTCTATATTAGATGCATATATCATCTTGTAAATTGTTGGATATAGAAATCTGCTAGCACTTACCTTCTCTTTGTATAACTCATTTAGTTGAAGAATATCATACTCTAGTTCTTTAGTCTCTAAAGGTTTGTTAAGATCTATTATAGGTATAAGTTTTGGATTGATCTTAAGTTTATCTGTTGAGATTATATCCGTTATTATTAAAGTACGTTTATCTATTTGTATATTAGCATTTTTACTATTACCCCATACTGGAGTATAATTTGGATCATTTGCTGGAGGAATTACATTCCATGATAAAATAGCTTTAACTCTAGGAAGATTCTCTATATTACAAGGTTTCTTTCTTGCATCTAGTTTTAATGTAACATCATACTCTAATGGTTTCCTTCCTGGAATGTTATATGCTCTAAAACTTACTACTCCTAGATCTTCCCAATTGCCATCGTTATTCCAATCTATAAAGAATCTAACATATTCAGGAGTTCCATTACCACATATACTGCTTCCATAACCATAACTTCTCTTTATATGAACTATTGCTTCCAACCTCTCAAACTTTGGGTTATATCCTATACATGTTAACTCTTCATATCTAGTATCATTCTGTTTAGGTTTCACTGGTTCAATTGCTATATCCTTTACATTTCCAAAATAGTTTGGATTCTTCAATAGTAACGCTTTGAATTCTAATCGTTCTGGTTCAATTTTCTTTATCTCAAAAGACTCGATTATATCTGCTAATCTCTTTGGTCCAATCATTGGAATCTCTGCTACATCTTCTAATGATTTGAATTCTCTAACTTCTTTCTTTTTTGCTAATATTCGCTCTGCTATCTTTATACCTATATCTCTATTTTCTTCTAGTTCAATAAAATCTGCAATCTGTTCAGCACTCTCTGCTTTATTAAGAAATTCTATAATCTCATTTACGGTCTCTTCATCAACATCTTTGGGATCTATTACAGATATAGTTTCTTTTCTATGAATTATATTGTCTCTTGCTGCCATGTTATACTTGATTGAAACTATTATTTAAGTGTAATTAAAATATATGTGTAGAAACCATAATCTCTTAATTATTATTGCTTTGTAGACTAATATCTTTATTGATCCTAACAATAAATAATAATGATATTAGCATATAATATAGATGAGAGATTAATAAAAAGGGGAGAGATATTATTATCATTAGATTTTGTTGATAATTATGAGCAAGAGTTAGAAGAGATGAATAAAGATTATACCAGATAACTAATAGCTATGCACAATTCTTAGCATTAATAAGATATATGTTAGATATATCAGATAATAGAAGGTTTTAGCATTAAATATATTAATACCAGAACTTAAACCAGAGACTATTCAGAGATAAGAGGTTAATCAAACTAGATTATAAGTTAGATATAAAGAATGATAATATAAGCATATCATTAGACTCATCTCTAAAGTTCATAAATCATATATGCTAGAAAGCATGGTATAAAGAAGCATTACATAAAGATACATTTTGCTATTAATGTTAAAACTAAATAGATATGAGGATTACTAATGATGATATTCATGAAAGCAGCATTAGATATGTTAAAGGATAATAATATAGATAAGATATATGCTGATGGAGCTTATGATAATATAGCATTATACAAGTTATTAGAGGATAATGGTATAGAGGCTATTATTAAACCTAGAATGAATGCTAGAGATGATAGTATTAGTAATATTAGGAATGAGAATGTTAGATGTATTAAGCAATTAGGATATAAAGAATGGTCTAAGTATATGGTAAGAGATGGATAGTAGAATCAGTATTCTCTACATTTAAGAGATTATTTAATGAGTATTGTTTATCTAATAGTATGAATGGTATAGTTAAAGAGTTAAGAGCAAAGGTATGGATATACAATATGTTAGTTAGGATGGTATAAAAGAGAAAGTATAGATAATGAGATATTGTAATGATAATAATATGTTATAATTGATCCACAAAGCAAATATAATTATAAATGCTCTAAAATCTCTTTTAATCTAACGATATCTTTATCATCTAATATGTTTATAACATCAAACCCTACTCTTGGTCTTAATAAATTACTCTCTTTATACTCTTTTAATATATCTGCAAAACGTCTATCTGCTAAAAGCATAGCATCTGATAACCCAACTTTTGCACAGATTGTATGTAAAGCATCATCTGCAGATAGATGATACCATCTAATAAATGCTCATGAATGATATATTATATCTGCATTTGGTTCAACTATAATCAATCTATCTTCTCTCTCAAGATTAAAAGTATAGCTTAGCATATTTGTTAGTATATCATTCATCTGAGATGATGATATTCTATTGCTTACAACACCTTTATCTAATACAGATATACATTCAGATAGAGTCCATATAGATATTATAATAGTTAATCTTCCTTCTTTGCATCTATCAAATACCTTCTCTACTATATCGCTTCTCTCTTCCTCTATAAACCTTTAAGATATACAGAACTATCTAGATATATCCTCATACTTCTTTGCACGCATCTCTTTCAGTATATCTGAAAGCATAACTTTAGGCTTTTCTATCTTCTTACTCTCTTCATATGATAGTAATGATATACCAAGTATAGATGCAGCATTATTGAAGAATATATCAGCTCTATCCTTTGTTAGATAACACTCTCCATTCTTTGCTACTCTCTCTATATATCTATCAATATCATAACTTCTATATGGCATGTATATCCATTATACACAATTAGATATAAGGTTTAAGGATTAGTAGCAAACATTCTTAACTCATCAATACTAGGCATTATTTGTATCCTTAACTTATAATCCTTAGTTATCAATAATGCTTCTCCTCTCATTAGTATTGGTAGTAATTCTTGTTCTTCTTTAGATAATTGCAATGCTTCTGCTATCTTTAATGATGCTGTAAAATCATTTCTTAATAGTATTTTAGTATCACTATTATCTAATAATGCTCTACCATACTCATTAATAATTAGATCTTCAGGTCTTTGTGTTAAGAATAATAGTATTACATTTAATTTCCTTCCAACTCTAGCTATTAGATTGATAAATTTAGCAGCTGTATCTATATTGAATAATAACCATCCTTCATCTATCAGCAATATCTTAGGTATATTTACTGATAGATTATTAATAGTATTCCATACCTTTGCTAATGCTAATGTTAATAGAAAAGAATCTTTGCTCTTTGATCCATAGCTTCCTCTTAATGATAGTATTGCTCTATCATCTAATAACAATGAACCTTTTAACCTATTATCCTTTATAATATCTATAAGATATCTTTTAGCATCATTGCTAATCTTATCATAAAGATCATTGTTATACTTTACAACATTAACAATATCTTGAAAGCCTCTTAATGTTATCCTATCTAATGTCTTCATATATAATCACCTATCTCTCTTACAATCTTTATAGCACTAAAAAGCTCCAAACCTTTTTGCTACTTTACTAATTACTTCTATATCATAGATATGATTGCTCTTCGCATCTGATCTGCTAAAGTTTAATTCAGATACCTCTTTAATCATATCTTCATTTATCTTAGTAGCTTCAGATAGTCATAGATATGCTTCCCTATTATTCTTATATGGATGTATATTTAACCATTCTTTTAATAATGATACATATACTACTACCCTAGTTATCCTCTCTCCGGTCTTGCCTCTAACTATTATCTTTGCTCCTAATCTATCAAATAGTATATCTTTAAGTTTAATATTCAATAGCTCTTCAGGTCTTGCTCCTGTCTTATAGCCAACAGCTATAAACGCTTTCCTCTGTAGAGTATCTGCTGTATCTATTAGTAATGCTCTCTTCTTCTGTCAGAAAATCGTCATATGATAGAGTATTATGCTCTCTTCTTATCTTTACTTATATTCTTTATCCATGCTACTTGTTCTGGATAATATTCATTATTTCCATATACAACTTTATAGAAATATTTTAGTACTTGTCTAAACTTTGTTACAGTTGAAGGACTATAGTTTCTACTATCTATCTCTTCTATTATTCTCTTAATATCCTCTTTAGTAGCATCATTGAAATCTTTAGATAGTATCTTGCTTATTTCTAACAATATAGTTATACACCTAATTATCCATAGGGATGCTTTGCTATTCTCTTGCATATACTCTACAAACTTTAAGATACTGCTAGCATTCCTATCCTTTCTTGCTTTATCTACCAATACCTTAGTCTATCTTCCCTCTTATAGAGATCTCTCCTCATCAGATTATAATTACTCCTACGAACTGTGGAATCAATGGGCGAGGAGGGATTTGAACCCTCGACCTTTCAGCGAGAATACTCTTTGCCGTGTGAGAGCAACGTCCTAACCACTAGACGACTCGCCCTAGCAAACCTAGATTTAAGAATAATATTTAAAGATTGGATTACTTTGCTCCTAAAGCTCTATTCTTAAGCCTTAATTGATCACTTCTACACTTCCTACATCTCTCAGCATCTATAGAATTTCTTGCTCTACATTTCCAACATATCTTAAAGAATAACCTTCTCCTTTGCGCTATCTGTTTCTTAAATGCATCTGTTATTGGCATGCTACATTCTTCATTAACCTAATATTTCTATCTTTCCATTGCTCAATAATTAAATAACTATACAAGTAATTAATCCTATGATGATATCGAAAGGTCTGTTAGTAATAGCCATAATAATACCAATAATATTAGGAATATTATTCATAGCATCAAATATTCCTGATAATCAAGATGCATCTATTGATAATAGAATAAATATACAATTGGTAAGGGAAGAGATGCAATTAGTAAGTTTTGGAGTTACTGAAAACGTAGGATCTGAGAGGAGAGATATATTATTTGTTGATGATGATGGTAGCATATTATTCAGCCCAGAGTTAGGGCAAGGAGAACCAGAAAGAAATAAGATATCTATTAATGATTTAAAGATTATCAAGTCATTTATAACAGATTCTGGAATATTATTAATTGAAGAAGGAGAATTTCTACCTAATTCTCTACCAGAAAAATTTGTAAGATATACACTTACAATAAATATAGATAATACAAGTAAAAGGTTTCAATGGGTAGAGAATAAAGATGAATTCGAACCAAGCAATGCTCCTCCATTATTGATAAGACTTAAAGATATGATCTATTGTATGACTGGGAAGGCAGAGTTATATGCTATTAAATGTAGTTAAACCTAAAAATAGGGTATTATTCAATCAATGATTATGATTTCATTGGTATCAACAGAGGTTGAGCAGAAAGGAGTAGTAGAAGAAGGTTTAGAGAATATAATTGTCAAAAAAGGGACAACGCTAGTCAAAAGAGGCTTTGCTCATATGCAGAAACATGGAGTTATAATGGATGTTACGAACGTTGAACAAGCACAGATAGCGGAAGAGGCTGGAGCTGTTGCAGTTATGGTCTTAGATAAATTACCTTATGATGTAAGAAAGGCTGGAGGAGTTGCTAGAACCGCAAGTCTAAAAGTTATAGAAGAGATTAGAGATCATGTAACAATTCCAATAATGGCTAAATGTAGGATTGGACATGTAGAAGAGGCAAGAGTATTAGAAGCTATAGGAGTTGATATGATCGATGAATCTGAAGTATTAACACCAGCAGATGAGGAGAGGCATATATGGAAATGGGATTTTACTACACCGTTTGTAAATGGTGCAAGAAATCTAGGCGAAGCATTAAGAAGATTAGAGGAAGGAGCATCAATGATAAGAACCAAAGGAGAACCTGGTACTGGCAATGTTGCAGAGGCTGTTAAACATATAAGATTGGTTAATAATGAGATAAGGAGAATTAAAGCGATCTATGAATCTGGAGATAAACAAGAATTGGTTAAAGTTGCTAGGGAATTAAGAGTATCATACCAGTATGTAGAAGAGACAGCAAGATTAGGAAGATTGCCAATAGTAAACTTTGCTGCTGGAGGAATATCAACACCAGCAGATGCTGCTTTCCTAATGAATCTAGGATGTGATGGAATATTCGTAGGCTCTGGTATATTCAAATCAGATGATGCTAGAGAAAGAGCTAGAGCTGTAGTTATAGCAACTACATACTATGATGATCCTAAACAAGTTATGGAAGCACAAAAGATGATCGATGAGAAAAAGTCTATGTTAGGTATGGATATAAACAATCTAGAGTTAAGGATGCAAGAGAGAGGTAGCCAAGCATGAAGATAGGAGTTTTAGCATTGCAAGGGGATATAGAAGAGAACATAAATGCTAGTAAGAAAGCATTAGATAATCTAAATAAAGATGGAATTGTATTACCAGTAAAATATCCTAATCAGATTAAAGAGGTCGATGCATTGATAATACCAGGAGGAGAGAGTACTGTAATAGGATTGCTAGCAATGCTCAGTAATTCTACTGATATAATTATAGATAGAATAAAAGATGGTATGCCAGTTCTAGGAACATGTGCTGGTATGATATTATTAGCAAAGAGAGCATATGATAGAGTAGTAGGAGAGACCAAACAACCTTTATTATCATTGTTAGATATCGTAGTTGAGAGAAATGCATTTGGTAGACAGATAGACTCATTTGAGGCAGAGATTAGTATAGATGGCATTGCAGATAGATTTAATGGTGTATTCATAAGAGCTCCAATAGTTGCTGAATATGCTAATAATGTTAAGCCAATAGCAAAACTAGGTAATAAGGTAGTTGCTGTACAACAAGATAATATAATAGGAACTGCATTCCATCCAGAGTTATCAAATAATACTAGCGTGCATGAACATTTAATAAATATGATCTAATTATTTTATGTAATATAACTATATATCATAGACTATAGTATGGCTATACAATATTTGCATATATGAAGAATCATAATTTTTATTTATGAATTGGTTAATAATATGTATGTTTAGAGAGTTAAATAGGAGAGAAAAAACTAAACTCAACAGCTTATTTTCATATTGGAATGTATTTGATTACTTTAGAGATAAAGAGTTTCTTATTAGAGATAAAGAAGTGTTCATGATCAATGATTATAAAGAGTTTATATTAAAGAATAATCCTTTAGCTGCTGGAATAAAAGTTTGTGATCTTAGAAAACATGCTCATCTCTCTTTAACAATACTACAATTATTTGTAGATATAGGATGCTCGAAAAGGATCAGGATTAATGATCATGCTGAACAGTTATTCCTTTATGGTAGAGACATATTTGGTTCATCTATAATTGAGCATACAAATGATTTTAAAGCAAATGATGAAGTTATTATAACTAACAAGTATGATGATGCTTTAGGCTTAGGTAGAGCTAGATATAATCCTGATAATATTATGGAAGATAAGGTTACTGTAACTAATATAAAAGATCTAGGAATTTATCTCAGAGAAGAGATTGATGAATTCAGTTATAAAATAAATATATAATTTATTGATCTTTCCAGATCATTCCTCTTATTCTCTTCCCTACTTGCTCTATCTCATGTTCTCTTAACTCTTTCATATACTTCTCAAATGCTTGCTTTCCTTCCTTTTGATAAATACTAAACCATTCTTCAGCAAACTTGCCACTCTGTATCTCTTCTAAAACCTCTTTCATTCTTGCTTTAACACTATCATCTATAACTCTAGGACCTCTAGTCAAACCTCCATATCTAGCTGTCTCACTAACTCTTTCATACATACCACTTATTCCATTTCTTTGTATCAGATCTACAATCAATTTGAGTTCATGTAAGCATTCAAAGTATGCTATCTCTGGTTTGTATCCAGCCTCTACCAAAGTCTCAAATGCTTTTAGGATCATCGAATGAACCCCGCCACAAAGATCAACTTGTTCTCCAAACCAATCCGTTTCAGTCTCTTCTTTGAACGTAGTCTCTATCACACCCGCTCTTGTGCATCCTATGCCTTTTGCTAATGCTAAGCATCTATCCCATGCTCTCTTTGTATAATCTTGTTCTACTGCTACTATAGCTGGAGTGCCAAAATTCTCTAGATATAATTCCCTTAATCTTTGTCCTGGAGCTTTTGGAGCAACCATTATAACATCAACATTCTCTGGAGGTTTGATCCATTGCCAATGGATAGCTGCTCCATGTGAGAAGCCTAGGGCATTTCCTTCTTTAAGATAAGGTTTGATCTCTTCTTCATAAACTCTTGCTTGTTCCATATCTGGTATTAGTATATGAATTATATCTGCTGCTTCTGCTGCTTCACTAACTGTTCTGACATCATGTCCTTCCTTCTTTGCTTTCTCCCAACTATTACCACCTTTTCTTAATCCTACAATTACTTTAATTCCAGAATCTTTAAGATTATTAGCTTGAGCATGTCCTTGTATACCATATCCTATAACTGCTACTACTTCATCTTTTATTGGATCTAAACTAACATCATTATCCATCCATACCTTTGCCATACTTTCTGCTTCCTCTTGCTTATATTAAAAGCATGCGTATTTTTCTAATATATCATATTAACATTTTATGCATGCACGATAAACATTCAACGATAACCTTATTATCATAACTATCAATCCTTTTAAATTTCTTTGAGCCACATTTAGGACATATTGGACATGCTCTTATCTTCATTGCACACCAATGAATTGATCATTCTTCCTTATAATCTCAGAGCTATCTGGAACCTTGCTATCTATTGTAACTAAATATAATTGCTCACCAATTCTAACTAGTATATATCTATATCTATTGATAAGGTATTTCTCATCTTCTCTAAGGCATTGAATTAAAGGGATCATATCTCTATACTTGTATGTTGTATATCCATGTTTGCTATCCCATATTGGATATGGTAGATCATTAGGTCTATTCTTAACATATAATAGATCTGGTTTATGCAATAATATATTAGCCAATCCTATTACTCCGATTGCTGAATAAAATGATATTAATCTTCCTAATGGTGTTAAAGCATATGCTGGATTGTATCTCCATACTAGATGCTTAACTTTCTTATCATTAGCAGCTGTATCAAACTGTTCATAAGTACTCTCTATATGTTCTTGTATAGGAAGTAAGAATATACCTATAATTATCAATAAACCAAATATTGCTAGTATAGATAGATACGTTCCTTTATATAATACACTTAAAGTTGAGATTGCTACAAGAATAATTATAGCGACCTTTATAATATTTACTACTGCTATAGATAGAACTTCTATACTGATATATGTATATAATATAGATGAACATAGAAGAGATAATATACATAGTTGTATCAATAGCCGTTTTCTTTCCTCAAAATACTGCTGGAAATTAAGCTTCCTCAACATATATAATTGCACATTTTATAATAAGAATATTTCTATTATTTTTATATTCAAGAAGATAACTATTTATCTATTTAGAGAATATCATATGAAGAATAATCTTTCGATTCTCGATACTTTATATTACAATTAAATATTTAATTATAATATGGTTGAAAGGAAGAAGCATAGAGCAGAATATATCCTAACAATAATTGCAGGTATATTACTTATAATAAATAGCATAGCCTTTGTAGCTGCACAATTTATTGAGATACCTGAAGATGAATCAATAACTAGGATGAGAGAAGAGTTAGGAGAGGAAAGATTCAAACTATTTGAGACAAGAGTAATCATATCATCTATAATTAGTGGTAGCATGCTTATTATACTAGCAGTAGCTATGGAGAAGAATCCTAGAGATCTTATGCATTATGGTATATTAGCAATAATAATATCTATAATAAGTATAATAGGGATGGGTCTTATATATCCAATATCGATAATAACTACAGCTATAGGCATAACTGGAGGTATTATAGCTATAATAAGAGGAAAGAAAGGAGTTATTATCCTAGAACATACATATCGTGAAGTATATCCAGATATGGAGTATCTATGCACAATCTGTAATCTTAGATTCAATTCGGATGATGAGTTAAGAAAACATATGCTTAAACATATTGAAGAGCGTTGAGCAAGAAATTTATTCCAAAGTATATCATTATAAAATTTAAACCAAGCAGTATATACTTGTAATATTTATTATTTAACATCGAGATACCTTTGTTTGTTATATATGCCGTAAGGCTTAACCACGCATAATCCATCCATATATGCATTATAAACATCAAAAATACTCCTAGTATTGAACTAGTTAATAGTAATGAATCGTTAATCAATTTCATTCCTATTGTTAACCACCATGCTATGAAGAATGGGTTAAATGCTGAGAATACAATCCCACTTATTATCGGTTTATGAATCATAGGTTTTTTATCAATCTTACTAAGCATATTTGATATTGCGAAGAATAGTAATGCTATACCTCCTATTACACTAATTACTGTATTATACTCATTAAACAATTCTAAAGTTAAACTACTTACCGCTAATAGCAAAACTAGAGGAAGTTCAACAATAGTATGACCATAAGATATCATCAAACCTGATTTATATCCAAAACTCTTTGCATGTATTATATTTGATAATAGCAATGGACCTGGAGATAATACTCCAGATGATGAGACAAGCATAACAGTAACAGCAAATTCTAACATCTCCATAACTTTATAAAATAATTTAGATTGATTTAAGTTATGATAGTATTAGATATGGATCCAGGTATAGATGATGCTATAGCTCTAATAATAGCGTTAAGAGCATCTGATGTAAGAGCTGTAAGTACTGTATGTGGCAATGTAGATGTTATACAAGCAAGTAGAAATGCGTTAAAGATTATTAGATATCTAGGTTATGATATGCCAGTATATATTGGAGCATCTAAACCATTGAAGAGAGAACCATTATATGCTAAGGATATTCATGGTTCAGATGGATTAGGAGATATAAAGTTAGATGATATAAAAGAAGATGCATTGCCTATAAAAGATATATACAAAGCAGATGCTGTAATAGCAACTGGTCCATTAACAAACATTGCAAATTCGATTGATAGGCTAGATGCTAGATTGTATATAATGGGAGGCATTTATAATAATAAACAGATAGGAAATGTTACTAATGATGCAGAGTTCAACTTTTATGTAGATCCAGAAGCTGCTGATATTGTATTAAATAACACTATTCTAACAGCTTGTGGATTGGATCTAACTACAAATAGATTATGTGCTATTGATAACGATATGTTGGATAAGATATATAATATTAATAATAAATATGCAAGATTAATATATAGATTGTTAAGATATCCTCTTAAAAAATTTAAATATTTTAATATACATGATCTATTCGCATTATTCTCTTATTTAGAACCTGATATGTTTGAAAAGAAGAGATTTAATGTTAGAATAGATCCAGATAATAGAGGTAAATGTATTGTAGAAGAGGATAAAGATGGGAACGTTGATGCTTGCATAGATGTAGATCATGAAGCATTTAACAAGTTATTCTTAGAATTGATCAGATAAACTTTATCTTCTTGTATACCTCATCCATCCTAGGATCGTTCAGATAACGTTTAACCTCATCATATGTAGGACTTTCTCTAGGCCCATATTTTGTAGTCTTTAATGCTGCTGCTATGCTTGCTAAGAATAAAGATTCGATCTCTCCAAATCCTCGTAATAGATACGCTCCAAATGCACCAGTAAATGTATCACCAGCTCCTACAGTACTAATACTCTTAAGATCAAATAATTTTAGATCAACAGCTGGTATCTTTGCTACTTTTTTATTATAGCAGAAGATGCAACCTTTATTGCCTAATGTTGTTATTATCCTTCCAAACCTATCAGAGAGATCGGTTGATGCTTTTATAACATCTTCTTCATCACTTAATGCTTGTATTTCATGCTCGTTAACTATTATAAAACTAGCCTTCTTAAGACTATCAGACAAACTATCTAAACCTTCTTTTGTTAATAAGGCTGGCATGAATATAATCCTTTTATGCTTTCTATATGCTATATCTATCAACTTATCAGCAACTTGAAGTGGAGGATCAATTACTATTATCATCTTAGCATTATCTATACTTTCTATAAAATCTTCTCTTTCTATATCATCTGGCTTGATCATATGGTTTGCTGCTTTATAGGTTAGAATGATATTCTCTCCTTTCTTATCTACTATAACATATGCTTGACCAGAAGGGATATCCTTTCTTAATATAAGATTAGTATCTATGCCTTCTTTATCAAATATATCCAACTGTTTTTTAGCTATATCATCATTGCCTAAAACTCCAATTATACCTACTGTATCATCTAATATTCTTCTTGCTGCTGATGCAGTGTTGCCTCCTTTACCTCCAGGAACGCTAATTACATTATTAGCCTTTACCTCTTCTCCAGCTCTAGGAAATTCGTCAACTATTATAGTTGTATCCCAGTTTATAGCACCTGATACTAATAATTTTGGCATATAGATAGCAATGATATTTATACTTTTAAACGTATTGTAAGCAAGACTTAAGTATGCTAGTATTGAATTATCTAGCATTAAATGGTTAGAGTAACTATAGTCCAATTAGAAGTACTTGATGAGCCTGAAAAGTCTATGGAGCATGCAATAAATAATATCATAAAGGCTTGTACAGCAGAATCTGAGATCATATGCTTACCAGAGCAATGGTATCCTTCTGAGATACTAAATATTGAAGAAGAGTTGTCGGCAATAATAGATATATCTAGTGATCAAGGAATATGTATAATTCCTGGAGCATTCATTGAAAGAGTTGATGATGAGCGATATATATCAACTCCAGTAATAGATAATGGTAAGATAATAGGTAAACAGTATAAGATACATCCCTTTGCTACAGAGAAAGATAAAGTGAAGGCTGGTAATAAATTACATATTTTCAATTATAAAGGCATCAAATTTGGGATAGCAATATGTCATGATATTGTATTCCCAGAGATCTCAAGAGCGTTGACTTTAAAAGGCTCTGATATAATCTTTTATCCATCAAAGATACACAATGAAGGTATTGAACCTTGGCATATTTATGCACAAGCAAGAGCATTAGAGAACAGAGTTGTTACTATAGCTCCAAATGTATGTAATGATATCTATGGAGGAAGGAGTATAATAGTTGATATTATGTATGATAAGTTTGTAGATGTAGCAAAACCAGATCTAGTTCAAGCATCTGCATATGAACAGATACTTGTAAGCGATATAGATATAGAAAAGATAAGAGCGATAAGGGAGATAAGATTAAGAGAGTTAAGAGATGATTATTCTTCACTATAACTCTTCATAAAATCTTATTATTCTTTTTGTAAACTCTTCTGGATAGCATATCTTTGTTCTTAACCTCTCTGCTTATATTCAACCGTTCTTTATCCATCAACAATACCTGCTTCAATCTTTCTATGAAACTATAATCGCTAAACTGAATTTATCTGTTATTGCAGATAACCAGTAGGAGCTCTGATTACAACTGGCATTCCTAAAGCCATAGCTTCGCAAGGTGATATACCGAAATATTCTCCTATCCTAGGATGAGCATATACATTTGCTTCATTGTATAATCTAATTATCTTATTATCTGTAGGACATTCTATTATCTTCATTATTATCCGATATGCTCTTTACATGTTTATTGTATGTCTATAATCTCTAAATCCTGCTAGTATCAATTCTGCATCTTTTATATGTTCTCATAATCTTTAATGCTAATTCTTGTCTCTTTAATGGAGTAAATCTTGCTATGTATAATATCTTATTCTCTTGAATATCTTCTCTATTTTTAGCATTTATCATTCTTTATCAGCAACGCATGATATAAGATAGCAATAATCATAAGGTTTTAATGAATTAATAGTATTGGTACATTTGTATTCTCAATAACATACCTACTTACACTCCCTAAAGCTTTAATCTTAGATAACCCGCTCAATCCAGATGTGCCCATTACAATCAAATCTATCTTCTCTTTCTTCAAGAATTCGATTATCTGCTTTGCTGGATGACCTACTAATATTCTTATATCAATAGTAATGTCAAAATCCTTGATCTCGTCATTAAGCATCTTAATAGCCTCATTCTTCATCTCATTGTACAACTCTTTTAGATATTCTCTGCTAGTAATAACCTCTCCAGTCTTTTTTGATCTGAGTATCTTACCCACGTTTAATAAAGTTGGAGGGAATGGAATATCTGGAATTACATGTAATAATATTAGTTTTGAATTAAAATTTTTAGCTAGTTTTACAGCATGTTTAAGAGCATGATCAGAATGTTTAGATACATCATATGGCACTAGTATAGTTTTATACATCGATTTATTAAGCATATAAACGCTTATAAGTTTTTATCTTCAGATCGTTTTTATAATCATTATGTGAAGATATAGTGTATGCAAAGTATTACCTCTGTTAAAGATAAACTAGAGTATCTATGTTCTGATACGCAAGAGTTAGAACCATCATTATTGATATCAGCAACTTATGATGGAGAAAAGAATGTAGCATTGCTCAAATTTTATAATCCTAGAGATAAGAGGATCTATTGTTGGTATGACAAGACTGAACATAAACCATATTGTTATGCTATATTAGATGAGGATGAATATAATGAGATAAAAGATAGAAAAGGAGTTATTGATATAATAAAAGAGAAGAAGTTAGATGTATTAAGAGATAGAGAAGTTATTATGGATAAGATAATAGCAGATAATCCTCTAGTTATTGGAGGTAGAGAAGATAGTATAAGGAATAGATTGAGCAGAGTTTGGGAAGCAGATATCAAGTATTATGAGAATTACTTGTATGATAATAGATTAATTCCTGGAGCATATTATGCTATAAGAGATGATAAACTTGTACATCATCCATATAAAGTTACTGAACAAGTCGAATTAGCATTAAAAAGCTTGCTTTGGGATAAGATGAAGGATAGCTCTTCATTCAGTGATGAAGAAAGAAAGTATATCATGGAATGGGCTAGATTATTAAACCAACCTACTAGCAGTATAAAGAGAGCAGCATTAGATATTGAAGTCCTTAGTGAAGAGGGTAGAATGCCAGATCCAAAGAAAGCTGATAATGAGGTTATAGCTGTCTCAATAGTAAGCGATGATATCAATGAGGTTTATGTATTAGATAATAGGAATGATAAAGGGAGTAGAGATGAATTAGATGATAATATTAAAGTGATATTTGTAGATGACGAGGCTGAGTTATTAAAGAAAGTATTTTATAGAATGTTAGACTATCCATTTATAATAACATTTAATGGTGATGACTTTGATATGCCTTATTTATACAATAGAGCAAAGAATAAAGGTATAAAGACAGATGAAATTCCAATAAGATTACAGAAAGAAGGAGGAAGGCATGGTTCTGCTGCATTGAAGCATGGTGTGCATATAGATCTTTATAAGACATTCTCCAATAGATCAATGCAGATCTATGCATTTAGCAATAAATATTCAGAGTATACATTAAATGCTATAAGTGAAGCATTGATAAATGAGTCTAAAATAGAATTCGATGGTTCTATAAACGATCTATCGTTATATGAATTGGCAAGGTATTGTCATAATGATGCAAGGATTACTTACAAACTAACGAGTTTTAATGATGATCTACTTATGAAATTGTTCATAGTAATTTGTAGAGTTGCTAGGATGCCTATTGAAGATATATCAAGAATGGGAGTATCTCAATGGATCAGAAGTATGTTATATTTTGAGCATAGAAGAAAGAATATATTGATACCAAGAAAGGATGAGTTAGAAGAGAAGAGCACAGTGTCAACTACTGCAATTATCAAAGATAAAAAGTATAAAGGTGGTTTTGTTGTTGAACCTAAAGCTGGAGTTCATTTCAATGTTGTTGTATTAGACTTTGCAAGCCTATATCCTAGTATAATCAAAGTTAACAATCTTTCATATGAGACTGTTAGATGTATACACGAGGAATGTAAAGAGAATAAGATACCAGAAACTGATCATTGGATCTGTAAAAAGAGGAAAGGGTTAGAGTCTTTGCTTATAGGCTCGTTAAGAGATCTTAGAGTAAACTATTACAAGTATATAGCAAAGGATAAATCTCTCCCAGAAGAAGAAAGAACTTTATATAAAATTATTAGCCAAGCATTAAAAGTTATTCTTAATGCTAGTTATGGAGTTATGGGCGCAGAGATATTCCCATTATATTATCTGCCAGTAGCAGAAGCAACTGCAGCAATAGGAAGATATACTATAACTAAGACTATAGAAAAATGTAAAGAGTTAGGATTAGAGGTAGTATATGGAGATACCGATTCATTATTCCTTAAAGGTGTTAAGAAGGAAGATATAGAGATCATTTCATCATGGGCTAAGAAAGAGATGGGTGTTGATCTAGATATAGATAAAGTATATAGATATGTTGTCTTTTCTGGCAAGAAGAAGAATTACTTTGGAGTAATGAGTGATGGTAGTGTAGATGTCAAAGGTTTGACTGGTAAAAAGAGTCATACACCGCCATTCATAAGAAATGCATTCTATAAAGTTATAGAAATATTAGGCAAAGTTAATAATGAGAAAGATTTTGAGATTGCAAAAGAAGAGATAATGAAGATAATAAGAGAAGATGTCAAAAGATTAAAGGAGAAGAAGATTCCTCTAGAAGAGTTAGCATTTAATGTTATGATTAGCAAATCTCCTAGCGAATATAAGAAGACAATACCTCAACATATAAGGGCAGCTCAATTACTAGCAGAAGAGAGAGAGATCAAGGCTGGAGATATAATATCATATGTAAAGACAAGAACTCCTCCTGGAGTTAAGCCTATCGAATTAGCAAAACCAGAAGAGATCGATGTTGATAAATATTTAGATGCTATGAGGAGTACATTCGATCAGATATTATTAGCATTAGGATATGAGTTTGATACGTTATTAGGGGCTACTAAACTTGAAGACTTTTTCTTTAGTTAACACCATTATCCATCATCAATGTTAATCATTATAAACCAATAATACTATCATCTTTCATCAATTCTTAATATAATACATTCATTATTACAAATCAATAATAATAATTATTATAATGATAATTACAATTATTATATAACAATATTTTTATATTATTTTCAATCAGTATTGATGAGTAAAAATGGCACAGATTCCAGCATTAATACCAAAAGAGGTAGAGATGCAGAGACTGAAGAAGGTATTGATAATGATCATAGTACTAGGTTCAATAGCAGCAAGTGTAGAGGTAGACAACTTTGTAGATGGTTCTTTACACCAAACAAGTATTAGAGATTCAGCATTCACACCAGCACACTGGTGGCTATACTCCCACTTTGTAGCATTACCATTAGGCTGGGCTGCAGTAATGATATATGATAGAAGGATACCATCGATGAGAGGTCCAAACAATACAGTAAACACTGGTTTGAAGGTAACTGTAATTGGTTATCTAGCAACAATGTTCACAATAGGTATCAATGAGATGTGGCACTTCTGGTTCGTTGAAGAGGTATTCGCAGTTCCAAACCACTGGAGCTTCAACATGGGAGTAGTAGTAGCTTTCATGGGAGCATTAGCATATGTAGTTAGGCTATATGTAAGAATGGTAGAGCTTGGTATGGAGACACCACCAAGGAACCCATACGTAGCAGAGATGTACAAGTTAGCATTAGAAGGAAAGCTATACTCAAGAAGCATACCTTAAAATCATTAAATATTATTTTTTATATTTGTTCAATAGAAGTAGGGTTATCTATTTTGTTAAATTGTATAGCATTAAGCCTATACAAACCTTTAATCATAATACATATATATGATAAATGACTGAAAGAAACTTCATGAGTACATCCAACGTAATCTTTGTAGGAAAGAAGCCTGTAATGACATATGTAACAGCAACTCTAGTACAGTTAGCAAACGATGATCTTGTGACCCTTAAAGCAAGAGGTAAGAGCATAGTAAAGGCAGTAGATGTAGCACAGATAGTAGAGAAGAGAATGGGAAGCATGGGTTACAAGATAAAGGATGTTAGGATAGGAAACGAGACTATGCAGAGCCAAGATGGTAAGACAAGAAATGTTAGTACAATAGAAATAGATATAACCAAGGGTTAAAAACCCTCTTTTTAATATTTAGGATAATTCTATTAATGCTCTTATTATATCTGTCTTTGTTATTATTCCTCTAAGATCGTTATCTTTATCAACTACTGGTAAACCACTAATCTTATTATTGATCATTATTGATGCGGCATCTGCAAGATCAGCATCTGCATTTATAGTTAATGGCTTCTTCATAACATCTCTTGCTAATAATACATGTGCAAGTTCAGATGCATTTCCATATGTAAGATCTTCTTCAAGCTTAGCATCGACCTCAATTAGCATACTGGTTGGGAGTAAATCTCTAGCAGTTATTATCCCTACTGGTTTATTATCTCTAACAACAACTACTCTAGATACTTTATTTCTTACAAGTATCGATAATACTCTATGTAATGAATGTGTAGGTAATACGGTATAAACATTACTAACCATATACCTTCTAACCTTGCTTTTATTCTTAAAATGCTCAGCATAAACCTTGATCAGATCTGTCTTTGTAAATATGTAACATTTCTCATCTACTACAAGTAATGAACTTATTCTATTATCTAGCATTGTTTTTGCACATTCTTTTATGCTTGTATCTCTATTAACAGTTATAAGATCTCTCCTCATTACTTGATCTAAGCGTAACTCATCCAAAGGTCTTCCATCTCTATAAAGGAATCTGCTTATGCTCTTCTCAGTAACTATCCCAACTGGTTTATTATCGTTAGCAACTACTATCCTACTTATATCATATTTTAGCATAATATCTCTAGCATCTGCGAGTGTGTTGTTAGGCTTTAATATAATAGCCTCTTTCATAATATCTTCTGCTCTCAATTGCATACATTTGCTTAAGTAGAGTCATTTATTAATCATGCGAAGATTTTAAAATCCATCTATAGTCTATAGTTATATGAAGATGCTACAAATACTGGTTATTGGATATAATTCAGATGCTTGCACAGAAAAGGCTTATGCTATAGCATATGAAACTGGAAAGTTGATAGCAGAAAGTAACGCAGTATTGATAACTGGTGGTTTAGGAGGTGTAATGGAAGCAGCCAGTAAAGGAGCGTATGATGCAAATGGCTTAACCATAGGAATAATACCATATGACGATGCTAGCAAGGCAAATCCTTATTGTAAGATAGTAATATCTACAGGACTTGGATATGCTAGGAATTATATCAATGCATACTCAGCAGATGGTGTTATTATCATAGGAGGAGGTGTAGGAACTCTAATAGAAGCTGGTGTTGCATATATGAAGAAGAAGCCAATAATTGCTATAAGAGGTTCTGGAGGAATAGCAGATGCTTATACTGATAAATATTTAGATGATAGAAACTTTGTAAAGATCGAAGGAGTAGATACTCCTAAAGAAGCAGTAGATCTAATAATCAAGAAAAATAAAGGTATTACTTACTAAACTTTACAAGTGTTGGATCTGGTTTATAAAAGTCTCCATACTGTTTAGCCATCTCCTTCAATACATCAACTAGTTTTTGATATCCATATAACTTTTCAGCAACTGCAAATAATCCTTCTTTTAATCCTAGACCTAATCTTACTGCTTTTTCAATCTCATCTTTACTACTAACATCATTTGTTATTAACCAACATGCATTATTGATAGCAAATGCTAAGAGCCTTACTGGATCATATGTAGCCTCTTCTTCTTTGAGATCTACTCTAGCATACTTTCCTTCACCATATTCATAAAATCCTCTTCCGCTCTTCTGTCCTAGATGTTTATTATTGTATAATTGTTCTATCAATGGACATGGGTTTACTACTTGTTTATCTCTAGCATACATCTCTTGTGTTGCCTTGTGAACAACATCTATACCAGTATAATCTGCTAACTCAAAGATGCCCATAGGAAAGCCCAGTTTGTATTTCACACTTGCATCTATAGCCCTCATGTTTATTCTTTCTCTTTCCAAAGCCCAAGCTGCCTCATGAACCAATGGGATGAATATCCTATTTACTATGAAACCAGCTACATCCTTCTTACATAGTACTGGTTCTTTCTTTAGACTTTTAACGAACTCGATAGCTGTATCTATTAACTCTTTATCTGTGCTTGCTCCAGGAATTATCTCTACTAATAACATTAACTGAGGTGGGTTGAAAAAGTGTATTCCTATAAACCTGTTTGGTCTTGAAGTTAGGTTTGCTAGTTCGGTTATAGGTAGTGTGCTTGTATTAGATGCATACGCTGTTTTGTCTTCAGCATATTGATCAACTTCAGCATATACTTTCTTCTTCAGATTCATATCCTCTGGAACTGCTTCTATTACTAGATCCGAATCTTTCAATGCAGCCTTTAGATCTACATGTGTAGTAATCCTCGCTAATGTAGCATCTGCTTCTTCTCTACTAACTTTATTCTTCTCTACTAACTTGTTCATACTCCATCTAACTTTCTCCATCGCTTTATCTAGAAAAGATTGTTCGATATCTCTTAATGCTACTATATAACCGTTCATCGCTGCAACTTGTGCTATTCCATGTCCCATGGTTCCAGAACCTAATACTGTTATCTTTTCTATCTTCATGTATAAAGGCTATACTATTGTTATAAAAAACTCTTTTGCTAAGAATTGATTTTTGTTATATCTTCTACTTGCTAGAATTGTTGATATTGATAACAATAATACAACTAGAGTTCTTATAATCCTTCATTAAAAATCATTATACATGATTATCAAATTAGACATAGATTGCTCTGTAATATAAAATATCTAATCTATTTTTTTGGTTCAGTATGTATATTAACAATCGCATTAAATTTATCTCTCAATCTCCTCTCGAACTTTGTGATTGTATCATGAACATCTTCTATACTCATATTCTCATCCATGCTACAATGTATATCTAATCTTATTATTCCACCAGATGAGTATATATCTATCTTCTCTATACTTTTTATACCTTCTTCTTTTGCTAATTTTTTAACAATATCTTTTACGCTCTCATCATCTATCTTAACCATCTTCTTCATCTCTTGCATAAGCGGTTCTATATGTATAGTAACATTAGCATTCTTTATGCTGTTCTTTATAGCTTCTTCAACCTTATCTGATATTTCATGAGCCTTAACTAAGCTTAAGCCTCTATCAACTTGTAGATGCATGGAGATCACTTTACCTTCTTGAGTTTGAGATATTATTATATTATGAACATCCTTAACTCCATCTATGCTTTTTGCTATATCTCTAACTTTATCTTCTATAGGCATATACTCTTCTGGTTCAAAATGAACCATAACCATGCTAGCATTAATTGCATTCTTTATAGCATTCTCTATCTCATTACTTAGCATATGAGCTCTTGTGAATGATAAACTGCTATCTAGAGTTACAATAGCATCAACTAGGATATCATTACCTACTTTCCTCATCCTAATATCTTTGCATGATTTAACTCCATCTATTGATAATATAGCATCTCTAGCCTTTTTAACTAAGATAGGATCTATAGCATCAGTTAACTCCATTATGGTAGAATAACTTAGCCTAGATGTCAAGAACAGTAGCATACCAGCTAATACTAACGATGCCAAACCATCTGCTATAGTAAAACCATAATTTGCTAATATAACTGCTATTAATGCTAATGAAGAAGAGCCTAGATCTGCTACTGCATCATATAATCCTACTTTAACACTCTTAGAATGTATATTAGTAATTTGTAAGATAACCACTCTGAATATGGCTATAATAATTGCATATATTACAGCATAAATGCTTAATATATTAGATATATTAACCTCTTCAAAGAATATACGCATTATGGATTCTCTTATTATCAATATTGAGACTATAAATAACATAACACCTCCAATAAAACCTGCTATAGTTTCTAACCTCCCATGTCCATATGTATGCTCTAGATCTCTAGGTTTAAGACTTAATCTCATCATTATCAATAACATACCCGTTATCAAGGCATCGAATAATGCATGAATACCATCGCTTATTACAGCTATACTATTACTTATAATACCTATACTAACCTCAACAATTATTACAGATGCTATGGCTAATAGACTTAATAAGAATGCATGACTCTGCTCTATCTTAACCTTTAACACATATTATTGATTGTTCAATCTGTAATAAGTATCTTTAAATAGAAAAATAATATATCTTTAGCAGTTTGGATGTAGAAAAGTTCCAGAATGATCTAGATACTCTAATACAGAACGCTAACATAAAGGATCAAGAGGTTATAAGAAGGATCGTTAACATTAGGAATAGACTAATACATCTATATAAAAAGAATCAGATCAAGATAAATCATTCTGTTATGGAATTACTAGTAGTTATTCATCTACTGAAACGTCATTATGAAGATATTGATGTAGAAAAGCAGTTAAGTGAGATTCTTAGATGTGATGTATATGCTAAAAAGGGAGATGGGGATGTAATAGTTGAGATTGAGACTGGCTTTATACCACCAGATCATGCATTAGATCCATTACTTTACTATAAAGCAAGAATAGCAAGTAAGATAGCAAGGTATAGCAAGTTTGCAAGTAAATTTGTTTTAGCAATACCACAACAAAGTATATTACCAATAGAACAACTTTTCATAAAGCCTATAAAAGAGAGAAGATATTCAGAGATTAAAAAAGTAAAAGAGTTATGTGATATATATTATAAGAATCCTCCATTAGAGATAGAAGATATTCAGTATGGCAAATTACATTCGATCTATGTATTAGACATAGATGATGTTAGGATTCTAGAATTTGATCCTAGCAGATATGAAGAGATTCTTAGAGAAGCATTTAAAGAGTTTAATTTAACTAAATTATGTTAACTAATGAATAATTTTCCTAATTAAGGGAAATAAATATATCTTAGTACTATAATAATATTATTAGGAATGTTCAGTCGTTTTACTATAGCTGCGATAATATCGGCAATAATATTGTTAAGTAGCATAGTATATACAACTGCTCAACAAACAAGGAATGAGACTAAAACATTGCCAGTACAGACAAATGTACCATTATACGCTAATATAGCTGAATATTCTGTAAAATTTGTATGTGGAAATGTAACTGATCCAACTGCACCAGTAACTGAAGGCGAGTATAAAACGGCAATAAATATACATAATCCAGGTCCAAAAGAAGTTGAATTTATATGGAAAGTAGCAAGCCATGATGGGAGAATATCTGAATTTATTAAAGAAGTGTTGAAACCAGATCAAGCAATGGAGATAGATTGTAATTATATACAAAAGATTTTAGAAGATGAAAGGTTTACGAAAGGGTTTGTAGTCATTCATCAACCACTAGAGTTAACATTCCAAAAACTAGATGTGACATCTGTATATACTGTAAATAAAGAGACCATAGTAAATAAGATATGGTTCAAAATTTTAGCAGATGATTGTATAACAAATACTCAAATATTCGAGGCTGGTATTGAAGACAACTTTACTAATGGAACTGAACAAGCATCGCCAAGTCCAGCATTAGCTGTATTCTTAGCCAATTACCCATCTGGAACTAGAAATTTTGATGATCTAACAAATAACAGAGTCTTTGGACATACTTTTAGTAATCTACCAGATAATATAGTGGCTGCAACACTCGAAATGGCTTTTCGAGCTGGAACTGCAGAAACTTTTAACGATTCATTCGCTCTAGATTTCAGTAATAATACACAGTTTGCATATGCAAGCTCGTTAGCAAACATACATGGTGGATCATGGAACGATAACGATAGTACTAGTATTATATTAGATCTTGCTAACCTACCAATTTCTGGAAGTTATCCTACAGACATACTAGCTAGTATAAATGAGGATCATGCTTTAGATA
This sequence comes from Candidatus Nitrosocaldaceae archaeon, assembly GCA_026002835.1. The sequence goes on along the minus strand of BPGC01000004.1, from coordinate 144,141 downwards.
TATACATACAAGATGATACGGGTATAGATTTTGCTAGATTGACTGTAACATCGTGTATAATACCAGATGAGGTAGAAGAGTTGATTGATAAAGATCTAGCAGTAGTAGTAGAATCCGATCTTAATAAAGTTATAAGTATAGAAGATGAGATAAGGAGTGTATTAGCAAAACAACTGGATGAGACATCTATGAGTATCATTAGTATAAAGATCAAGGATGTTGAAGTAGGAGTTGGAACTGGACAATCAATGGATGTAGAGCAGATAGAACCTAAATTCATAAGACTTCCCTAAATTTTTTAGTAATCTTTATACTAGATATAATAGCAGTTATTATAAGATGAAGATATCAGAGATAAAGAATGGTATGAATAAAATAACGGTAGAAGGCGTTGTTGTAAATATATCTGAACCAAGAACAGTTAATACAAAATATAACAAGAGTGTTAGAGTTGCAGAATGTCTAATAAAAGACGATACAGGAAGTATAATATGCTCACTATGGGAAGACCAGATAGATATGGTTAAAGAAGGAGATACAATTATTATAGAGAATGGTTATGTTACAAGTTTTAGAGGAGAAGATAGACTTAATGTTGGCAAGTATGGTAAATTAACAGTTGGTAATGAGCGTTAAACTAATTTTTAATTATATTTATTTCTTAAAATATTATATTTAAGAATTATAATAATTCCTTAGAAATGTTGTATGTATACTTAAATCTGCCTATATTCTTCTAATATATCCTTTATAGAATCGACTTTTTCTTCTAATAATGTTACAAATTCATTAAATTCATCTTTAGTAGCATCTCTTTTTAGAATTCTTCTAGTTTGATAATGGAATGCATTATATATTCTTCCTATAACCAAACCTAAGATAAACTCTTCTTTATTGTTTATGAAAGGTAATGCATCTGTTATCTGTATGATCTCTTCTAACCCTTCTTTACTAATAGCCATTTCTATCTTCTCTTCTATAACCTTTTTGAGCCTAGAATCCATATATTATAATAATATCAATTCTTATTTAAATTCATTCAAGAACTCTTCTGCGTCTGCTAGTATCCTTTTAGAATTCTTGAATGTTAGTCTATCATATGCTTCTTTATATGGCAACCATTCATAACCAATATGTTCATACGATAACCTAACCTCCTTTTGATTGGTCTTTGCTAAATAGAATACAACTTGTTTATGAACCAGTTTACCAGCTCTTTTATAATAATACTCGCTAACTCTCTTAAACCCATCTATAATTATTATATCATCAATTCCAGTCTCTTCTTTAACCTCTCTTCTAACTGTATCTAACTCTTCTTCTCCCTCTTCTATGTTTCCTTTAGGAAAATCCCAATGTCTAGCTTGATAATGCAGTAATAAGTATAACCTAATATCATCTTCTCTGAATAATACAGCACCAGCAGAGCGTTCTTCCATCTGCTAGATAATAAAAAATAAATAATATAAATTTAGGTCCTTCTACAGTTGCTGGTAAACTATGTCTAGCTCCATAACCTTCGTCTGGATCCCAAAAGGCTGAGATCTTTGGCTTTATATCAGTAGGTATTATAGTACTATTTTGTCATCTGGAGAGTTAAATTCATCTTCTAATAATATTCTATTATCCTTAATTATTCTTATTAATAAAACCATATGTGTAGATAGTACTGTTAGAGATGCATTCAATAGAGGTTATGATGTAATTATAATGCTTCAGCATCAATGAATGAGAAATATCATAACGATGTAATGAGTATGATTAGAGAATAGTATGGAGTTGTCATGGATAGTAATAAGTTGGCTAGCATAATATTTGTTTAAATAAATTATAAGAAAGTTATGCTATATATTGCTCATATACTCCATCCAATACTCTATTCTGAGCCTTTAGAGATTCTACTGCTACATTTATCAATTCCTCATCATTACTCTTATCTATCAATCTTCTCCATGTTTGAGAATGTTTAATATCAACTATTGCATGAACTCTCTGATACTCTAATGTATCATCATCTCTAATATTATACAATTTCATCAATCCTTCTAGTTTTGTCTTGCTTATCTCTGGTAACTGTGCTTCATATGCATACATACTTGCTATACCATACTTGCTATTACTTAATCTTAGCATTGTATCAACAGCATCTCTAACCTTATTGCTTATATCATATCTATCTAGTTCTTCAGCATTAACCCCAATTCCTTTAGCAAACCTTCTCCATAATGCTATATGCTGCTTCTCCTCTTCTAAATTCTCTAATATCTCCTCATCATTGTAATACCTTGCTACATTACTTACCATCTCTGGCACTTTATTTACTAGATGCATATACTCTTTAGCATAACCTTGCAGATGCTCCAAGGTTAGTTTGCCTTCAGTCCACATCTGATAGAACGGATGCTTTAGCAAACTATACTTCTCAATCTCTTCATCTATCCTTCTTATTATGCTCATGTATACTTTTAATTCATACTCAACTTAAAAAGTTTTACTTTCTATGAAACCAGATTTTATTGTATATATAATACCTATATAAGTATATTTAAGGTTAATAATATATTATTAAAAATCTCTAATGTATTTATATTGTATATTTCATAATAATCCCAACTAATTGTTCATAATTAATTGCTTTGTGGATTTATTGATAATTTTGTATAGACTATTCGAAAAGAGTGTCTATGAAACAATTTTAGAACGTTAATAGGCTATCTAATAACTAAAATGACAGCATAATGACTAATAATCGAAATTAAGTCACAAAGCATAATTAATCACTAATCCGAAAGTTTTTTATTTTTGAAATTCACATTATAATGTTGAATGAAATATATATTTAAAGTCATTATAGACGTTGGAAGAGACATAGAAGAGGTTATAGACATTAGTAATTCCGTATGGATGAAATTGAATAAATTGATTATGAGTTTTTCAATCACATACACGATGGTAGATATGCTAAATAAGCCTGAGATAATTACTGAGATAATCAGTTATATGTTTTCAAGCTGTTAATCAACGTCCTCATACATCCTACTTTTTTTAATAACATTAATATATTGCATCTCTAGTATATATTATACTATCCAAATAGGGAATTGAGAGAACAAGGGTAATGTCTATAATGACTTTAAATATATTTCATGAGTTCCATACAGGGAATTGAAGGGGTTAAGAACAACCCCATAATTTATATAAATAGTTATTATGTATAACACTATAAGTTCATATAATCAAAGATTAAGATTAGAATTATGAGACTAATCGAGGCATATAGAATAAAATCAAAAGATAAGATGATAAAATTCCTTAATACTATACCATCAGGAACGTTAGGAACTATTGATGCTAATGGATTTCCTCAACTGATACCTATGAACTTTGTCTATGCTAATGATGCTATATACATGCACTCTTATCATCTAGGAGAAAAGTTAGATAATATAAGAAGAAACAATAAAGTAGGCTTTGAGGCTCATAAGCATGTTGAATTTTTACCATCATATTTCTTTGATGAGTATGATGCTTCACAAGCAGATACATTATACATAAGCGTAGTTATAAAAGGATATGCAGAGATTGTAAATGATTTAGAAGAAAAGGCAGAAGCGTTAAACGCTTTGATGCAGAAATACCAGAAAGAAGGAAAGTATGAACCATTAAATGCTAATATGAGTAGCGTAAAAGGTGTAACTGTTATAAAGGTTAAACCTATAATTATGACTGGTAAATACAAGTTAGGACAATACTGGCCAGTAGAGTATCGAAGGTATATTGCTAGCATGATATTAGCAAGGACAAATAATAAAGATACAATAGCATTAATGGGTTTTGATCCTAATACTTTAGAGTATAAGCATGAGCCAGACTGGTAAAAGAAAGAATTTTATCCTAACTATTTGCAATAACCATAAGCTCCGGTGGTGTAGTCCGGTCAAGCATAACGGCCTTTCGAGCCGTTGATCCCGGGTTCAAATCCCGGCCGGAGCACCATTAATAATATCATAATACTCATCTTTCAATATATCTTTACAATAATTTAACGATATAAGAATCCTTTCTCTTGCTAGTTCTCTAGCCTTATTAGTAAACAAGCCTATCTTTGAGACTTGGATTATCTTCTTTAGATACCACCTAGCTACTATTTTAGGATCATACTCTTGATTCTTTATAGCAAATCTTCTTCTCCATAGCATTTCTACTCTCTTCACTCCTATCTCTCCAATCCCATCCAACTTATCAGCATCAAATAATATCTTAGATTCCAGAGTATTTGGAATAGATTGATAAGCATTGCTAGTAGAACTTTTAATTATAGCATCTACTATTTTATCGATCTCTTCTCTGTTATAACCAAACTCTGCTAGTATAACTTGAGCAAATTCTGCCGATCTAATTGCATGATCTAATTCTTGCTCTTCATCAGTAGGCCTAATTATATCATGAAATAGTAATGCTGGAGATAATATCCTTAGATCTGCTCCTTCTTCTCTTCCTATTAGCATACCAATCTCATAAACCCTTTCTATATGATCAATCATATGAGCTGGATCTTGTTTATCATCAATTAATGAATAAACATACTCTTTTAGTATATTCATAATTTAGATAATATAAATTAGAGATATAACGCTATGGTTTTACTCTAACCTCAATAAAACTTCCTTCGTAATTAACTTTCATGTTTGTATAAGGATAAATGTTATTATTATATCTGGTAACATCGCCTTCAAATTCTGCAATAGGTATTGTGTTATTGTATAGATACGCTAATTGCTTATACTTGCTAGCATCAAAGATAAAATGTGTATCTGTTATCAATATAACCTCTTTATCTATAGGGTAGAATAATATCTCACTATAATCTAATGGAATGTCATAATTATATACATAAATAAAGATCCATGTATATACTGGACTTGCCAATACTGCTTCATCATTAATATAATCAAGAACAAATCTCATAGTTTCAAATTGTGCTGATGTTAGATCGGATGTAATAAGCATTGTAGTGCTTACAAATCCAAATATTAGTATGCCTATAGGTATTAGATAACCAAACCTTATATTCATAATCCTATCAATAAAAATAGCACCTAAGATAGCAAAGGCTGGAAGTATAGGCAATATATGAAAATATTGAGTATAGCCTATAATAGATAGATAGCCCATAAAGGGAATAACAAATAACAAAATCATGAGCTCCTTCTTTATTATAGCATAACTCAAACCACTAATAGTTAACATAAATAGTAAAGGGTCAAATAAAATGAATGTTTCTACAATATTTGCAAATCCGCCAATGCTCTTCCTTTGAGTTTGCCATAAAACATCTTTAACCCATAGATCGAACTGATTATTTATAATACTTTGAAGAGGCCATAAAAGAGGTATTACTATAACAGGAATAAACCATAATGCCAAGAGTTTTAGATTAATATTCTTATAAATTAGAAATGCTACTAATGGTATCATTACTAATATAGGAATTTTTGTAAATAGAGCTAATCCTAGAAAGATTCCTGATAATGATACAAATAACATTTTTCTAGATTCTTTAGCATATAACGCAAACAAGATAGATGATAATAATAGAGGTAAGAGAAGAGTATCTAATAATATTCTTCTTAATAACCAAGTTATAGGCATGACAGCAAATAGAGCAGCTGCTATCAATGCAACTCTTCTATTGTATTTCTTATCTGCTATTTTATAAATCAAAAATGTATCTATTACCGCAAGAATCCCCATCCAAACTCTTGGTATAAGATATAGATCTTCTATTTCTTTAAACATATCTGGATAACCTACTATAGATAGCATGCCTGCTAAGAAGATCTGTCCAAAGAATGGATGATCATAAAAATATGCTTCTTGTGGACCTAATCCATTCAATACATGCATAGCTCTCCTCATATATACTCCTTCATCAAAGAAGAGATCTGGAAAGCCTACTGGATTCCATAAATGTATAAATATACTTGAAGCAAGTATCATAAGTAATGTTTTATTTGTTCTTATTAGACTTGGTTTTTGCATATAAAATTTGATATTTAGATCTATATAAGAACGTTGGAGGCCTCCGCGGGGAATCGAACCCCGGCCAAGGGGTCACTGCTATGATCCACAGCCCCCTATACTGCCACTATACGACGGAGGCCATACTCTTCCTTATATAGAACTTTAATTTATATCATACAATAGATAGGTATTTTAATCTAATCTAAAATCTTGATAGTTATGGGAGTAATAGGTAAGTATGAACTTATGGACTTGATACAAAAGTATAATTGTATATATCCATTTAATGAGCAATTACTAGATGGAGATGGCTATATACTAACAGTAAAAGATGATATAACATTGAACTATTTGGAACATAAGAATGTTATAAGTCATGAAATTGTATTTACAACACATAATTATGTAGCACATCTAACTGCAAAGAGTAGATATGGAAGGTTAGGTTTATCGTTTTTAAACGCTGCAAAGATCCATTCAGGATTTATAGGTAGGATAGTATTAGAGGTTGTCAATCTGAATAATGAGAGAAAGCCTATAACCATAAAGAGAGGAGATCCATTTATGCATGTTGAGTTTATTAGAAGAGAAGGTAAGCCTAGTCCTTATAATGGAGAGTATCAATTTCAATTCATGAATAAAGAGGAGATAAAGATGTATATAGAAATGATTAGAAAAGAATTTGCAAAGGAATTTGATATCGAATACCTTGAGGATATGGCTAGAAAAAGAAGTGATTACATAATATAACAAAGTATTAGTTAAATAGTTCCTAATACACAAATATTTAATATATTTAACTATATATTATCAGTATAATATATAGTTATACAATCAAGATAACAAACACATTTAAATGATGTAGTAGATAGCTAATAACATGAAGTTTGATGATGCAAGCAGATCGGATATGGCTATTAATTCTATTATTAAACTTGCATCATTTTTACAGAGAGCATTAGATAAAGGAAGGTCTAATTATATAGAGATGGGAGAGGTAAGTAAGTATGTAAATTATATGATTAGAACAAATACCCATGAAAGTCTACGATACATAGAACTTATGTTAGAGAATGATAGATGTAAAAGGATAAAAAGGCTTAGGAATGACCTATTCGCATTGTTTAATGAATTGCTTGAACATAAAGCTGTATACGAAAATCTAATATTGCCTAATGGTAGAATAGATAGGAATAAACTTGCATTGCTTATTGAATTGGATACCAATATAATAGATGCTCTAAAAGGCTTGAAAAATATGTTATCGGTAGTTAAAGATCGATGTGAGATAACACTTGATGAGGAGACAGAGATACGTAAACTTGCATCAGAGATAGAGAAGGGTATAATAAAAAAGAAAGATATAATTTAACCAACTTTTCGCCTACTTATTAAAGTGTCTAAACAACACATTATATCTCCTGCTAAACTCTCTATATCATTATCCTTTGCAATCTCTCTCAAATCTTCCAATTCTATTCTAGGTTCAATAACTAGTCTATGCTCATCTTTGTATACTGTAGCTAACACACCAGTAATCTCTGCTAACTTTTCCGCTTTGCTATCTAGATCTACGCCATATTTATAAAATATTTCCAGTCTAACTGTAGGTTTATGATCTGGATGTAATAATCTATGAGACATCAACTCGAATATTATCTTAAGATCTACATGAGGAAACATTAATTTTAACTCTTCTACTAACTCGCTATAATTGGTTATTAATTCTCCAATATCTTCCTCATTCATAATGTAATATATACAGATCGTCTATAAAAACTTGGCTAATTAAGTTATTACTTATAAGTATATTCAAAAATATAATAAGCCTTTATCTATATTCACTCTCATCATGTACTATTCCTTGTCCTTCAACAACCACTAGTGTTACTGTAGTTCTTACATGATTTACCTTTCTAATCTTTGCTATAGAATTATTTAATTCTTGTAAAGTATTACTGCTTATATTTGCAACTAGATCATAAACCCCATATGTTCCAACTATACTTTTAACACCCTCTATCTTGCTTATATCTCTAATAACATCTTCTTCATAACCTAGATCACAGTTTATTAATACTATTGCTGAATGCATATAATATGATAGAAGAAACCAGTATATAGTGGTTTTGAAAAATAATATTATATGTCAGTCCTTTTGCCCAGATATACTGAACTGTTCTTTGCATACAATCGTACAATCATATTATCTTTATACTCATATATCGTTACTTCCTAGTATCTTAATAATACCGCAATTCTTCAATACAATTAACATACAACATATTTAGTATCTAATCCATTCATTTAGGACATTTATTATCTTCAGTTCTGTTTATCTCATTTATTCTGCTATTTTTAATCTCTAATAACACTTGAGTACAGCGAAGTTCACATTATATAAAAGCGCATACAATGTTATTTTCTAATTTATTAGATATTGCCATCGTAGTATATTTAATAGATAGTAATTATAACACATTAGATGTCTGCATCGCAAAATCTTAGACATCCAAATAACAATCAAGTAATTTCATAAGAGCACATAACCATTAAAGCCTTTTTATAGTTACCTTCTAGGCAGGACTGACACATACATACTTCCCCATATCGTTCTGATACGGGTGCATCAGTATATTATATAGTAAAAACAATTTAAAAATGTTTCGTTGCATGTGATATATCAATCGAACAAGAAAAATTATAAATATAATCAATGAACTGCAAATATTTTTAATGCAGTATCATAATCTTTCTTTGTGTTAATAGGTAACCATTTCTTAGCATCTATAAGAAAGCCGTTTAATTTACCTTCTTTTGCTAAAATTGGCATTATTATACTTTCTAGTTCTAACGGTTCTGGATGATTTAGATCTATATTTTGTATAATTAGATCGTATACATCTGGTTCAAATATATAAATACCTATATTTGTAGGTATATTTATAAATGGTTTCTCTTCAAATTCATAAATTAGATTATTCTTATAGAGTTTAGCAGTGCCATAAGGATATCTTGTTCCAGATGCTAATATTACTGTAGCTGATACATTATATTTGTTAACTGCATTTAGGTGTTCTTTTATCAATTTTTTATATACAAGTGTGTCAAGTATTATATCATCTGGAAATGTTACTAATGCTCTTTTATTTCTGTCTATTGTACCATTAAGTATTGCATGCTTTAGTGCCTTACCTTTACCCCAACTTACACTAGTATCTGCATCTATACTGTATCTTATCTTCATATTAGTATATTTTGATAAATGTTTTACAACTAAGTCATATTTATAACCTAATAAGAAAGTATATTCATTAAAACCATTTAGAATGAGATTTTCTATACATATATCTATGAGTTTCTTTCCATGTAAATCTAGCATACATTTAGGTAGATCTGTACCTAGTCTTTTTCCTTGTCCTCCAGCAAGTATTACTGCTTGTATATCATTCATATGGTGTTTATACATAAGATAGTTTATAAAATTTATGTATTATATTACATGATAATACGTAACTAGCATTACATATGGTTTTCAGCATACATAACTATAATACATTATCTATATATTTGATATATCATAATACTAAACCAGAAGAATCTCTAGCAAATGCTAGATTATTTAATGTTACTTGAAATTTTAAGCCTTTATGAACTATAATAACTTCGATATCATCCAATGCATCTGATACTTCCCTCCCTTCCAACTTTGCTATAACAACATGGATACTCTCATGAGAGATAAGAGCTTCTATATATGGTTCAACATTTACAAATCCATTTATTCCTAATTTACAATTCTCTTTAGAATTCACAATAACCATTATATTATCTTCATAAGTAAAATAAGGCATAGAATTATCTATAGCACAAGCAAAAGCAAAATCATTTATGCACATATAACTATTGCTATATTATATTTGAATAAAAAGTGTTACGCTCTGCATAGTATATAAAGCATAAATATTATAAGCATTGCAAACTAATTACACATACATGAAAGTAGATCTACCGCGTTATAGTGAGAGGCTTGGCGCAGTAACAATAAAATCTATTCAAAAGGTATATGAACTAGATTCTGGTAAGAGACATAAACCTCAAAAAGAGACTCCTAAGACTATAAAAGAGATTACCGATGATGAATTAACGGATATATTTGCAAAGATGGCTATAATAATACCCATAAAGTCAGAGAAATTGAAACTGTTAGAAGGTGTGTTAAGTGGTATACCTCATGACTGTTTGATAATAGTTGTATCTAATAGCAGTAGATATCCATTAGATGCATATAAACTAGAATGTGATACCTTAAAACAATATGTTGATTTTGTTGATAGAGATGCTATGATGATACATCAGAAAGATCCTGGGTTAGGAGAAGCGTTCAAAAAAGTTGATTATAAATCGATATTAGATGGCAATCTAGTTAGAGATGGTAAAGGTGAAGGTATGATTATTGGAATGCTACTAGCAAAAGTAGTTGGTAAAGAGTATGTTGGCTTTATCGATGCCGATAACTATTTTCCTGGAGCTGTTAACGAATATGTTAAGATCTTTGCTTCTGGTATAGCTATGAGTCAAACACCTTATTCTATGATAAGAATATCATGGCTCTATAAACCAAAAGTACATGAGGCTGGATTGTATTTTGCTAAATGGGGAAGGATATCAGAATATACTAACCGATATCTTAACATGCTTATATCAACATATACTGGATTTGAGACTGAGATAATAAAGACTGGTAATTCTGGAGAACATGCTATGAGTTTAAAACTTGCTGAACTATTAACATACTCTTCTGGATTCTCAGTAGAACCTTATGAAATAATTAACATACTTGAAGAGTTTGGAGGTATACTAGAACCGCATTATCCAGAGGTTATGCAAGAAGGGGTAGAGATAACTCAAGTAGAGACCAGGAATCCTCATTTCCATGAGGATAAAGGAGAAGAGCATCTTAACGAAATGCTTAAAGGATCTTTATCTAGCATATATTTTAGCAAACTGTGTACTCCAGAGCTTAAGAAGCAAATATTTGATGAATTGAAGAGTAAAGGTATTATCAAGGATAAAAGACAATTACAACAACCAATTCTAATACCACCATTCCATACTATAGATATACATCAGTTTGCTGATGTATTGCAGAATAAATGCACATCGTTGTATAATTCTGGAGTAAAGTTCCAAGGAACAGATATCAAGGAGGTTAAGAGTAAATGAAGATAAGAGTTATATCATTGACATTTGTACCAGTTGCGCCAGTATAAATGGCATCACCAATATTTTTGAAGAATGTATTTGAATCGTTCTCTTTCAAGGAATCTTCTATATTTATATTATGTTCTAAAACATACGTTTTAGTTAGATTATCTATTATAGCTCCAGCAGCATCAGAATTTCCATCTATACCATCTGTACCAATAGATGCTAATACCCATTTACTCTTTACATCCAATAATCTTAATGCGCTTAAAACCAATTCTTGGTTCCTTCCTCCTTTTCCATTACCTTTAACACTAACATATGTCTCTCCTCCAGCTATTAATGCTATAGGTTTGTTAAAAGGTCTGTTATTTTTATCAATCTCATTTGCTATGGATGCTAACACTAAACCTACATCTTTAGCTTCACCTTGCAATGCAGTAGTCAATATTCTAGCATCTATTCCATTGTTAACAAAATATTCCATAGCTTTTATACAAGCGAACTCATTATTTGCTAGAATTATATTCTTAACATTCTTGAAGATTGGATCATTAGGTTTTGGTGTCTCTTCTATATCTCCTTTTATACCATCCTCTATAACTCTCTTTATATTATAACTAACCTTATTCCATAGATTATACTTTTCAATTATTCTTTTTGCATCTGCATATGTAGTGTTATCTGGAACTGTTAATCCAGATGCAATTGTATCCAATCTATCATTTATGACATCAGATATTATTAATGCTAGTATATTTGTCTTTAACAGTTTGACTAACCTTCCACCTTTTATTGCGGAGATATGTTTTCTAACAGTATTTAGTTCATCTATATTAGCTCCAGCATTTAATAATAATCTTGTTAACTCTTGTTTCTCTTCTAATGTTATTCCATTATAAGGCATAGGCATCAATGCTGAACCTCCTCCTGATATAAGGCATATAACTAGATCATCTTTATCTGCTTGTTTTGCTAACTCTAACATCTTCTTAACTCCTTCAACACCTTTAGCAGTAGGAATTGGATGGGATGCCTTCCATAATTTTATCTTCCCAGTATCTAATTGCTCATTAATATAATCTGGAATTATAACCAAACCAGCAGTTATCTTATCCTTTAATATTGTATTAAGAGCCTCAGCCATATAACCAGATGCTTTGCCTCCTCCTATAACATAAATAGATTTATAATTCATCTTTATTCTTTCATCTTTGATTATCAAAATATTATCTTCTAGTCTTACATTATCCAAGATAATCCTTCTGGGATTACAAGCATTTAACACATATTCTATAACATCTAATACCAATTTCCTAGGTTCATTCTTGCTTAGCATATACTTATTTTTTATCATATTATTTTATATTATGAGTTGGTATAAATTCTAAATGCTTATTAGGAGAATTTTTAAATAAGCAATATATAGATTCCTTATGAAGAGACGCAGTATAATAAAACTAACAATTTACATAGTATTATATTACAGCCTATATACAGATATCGTTTAATTATATAAATAGTATATTATTTGATATAGCTGCATACAAAATATATGTGGAAGTAATAGTTGCTTTATTATTAGGATAATAAAATAGTCTGCATCAAGAGTGATATACTCAGAGATAAATACGAACATGAAGATTCGTTAACAATAAGTAATATATCTAAACTTTTAGGTTTAGGTTTGTTAGTATCTATAGTAATAGGTTCTCTATCAGATCCTTCTACAGGATTTGCTATAGGTGGTTTTATAGGCATAATAGTTGGATTTGTAGCACAACAAGTATTAGGTCAACTACTTGCTGGTTTGCTAATACTTATTGTAAGACTTTTCAAGATCGGAGATCGTGTTGATATAGCAAGTGTAACTGGATGTGTTTCTAATATAACAGCATTCTTTGTAGTAATTAAAAAGATGATGATATAGTTTTAATACCAAATAACAAGGTTTTAAGTTCTAATATATTGAAGTTTAGATCTATCGAGAAATAATAATATATCTAATTAATGACAATACTTTATATTCTGGTATTAATAAATTACTTTATGAGCGAAGTTAGTTCTGAAAAATCAAAAACATTTGAAGAGAAGATTATAGAGAGAGAGAAAACTTTAATTGAAGAGATTGAGGAAGAGAGATCTAAAGGTATTGAAAAGATAGAGAAGAAAGCAGTAAAAACTGCAAAAGTTACTGTTATCTTTCCAGCACGAAATGAGGAAAGTACTATCAAAAAATGCATTGAAACAGCAAAGCAGAGCAAATATAAACCAGAAGTTATTGTTAGTGATGGTCATTCTACAGATAAGACTGCAGAGATAGCAAAGAAGGCTGGAGCAAAGGTAACTAGACCTAATGTAAGACTTCATCCTGGCAAAGGAGCTGCTATGGTTGCTGGTTTAAAAGCAGCTTTTGAAGATAAACCAGATGTTATAGTATTCTTGGATGCTGATATTATGAATCTAACTTCAGATTGGGTAGATGCTTTAGTAGATGCTATACTTATCGAAGGTTATGATATGTCTAGAGGGTGGTATTTAAGAGCTCCTAGTGATGCTTCAGTAACTAAACTTGTAGCAAAGCCTATGTTATGGACATTCTTTCCAGAGATATCACATTATGAACAGCCATTGAGTGGTGAAGTAGCTGCAAAGGCTGCGGTATGGGAGAAATTGATTAAGGATGAAGAACCCCCACAAGGATGGGGTATAGATGTATGGTTCCTTATTGAAGCATCTATGAAAGGATTCAATATTAAAGAAGTATTCTTAGGAACAAAAAGTCATAAATCCTATCTAACATACGCTACTGACGTATCAAAGTTAGCAAAGATGGGAGAGCAAGTAGGAGTAACTATAATACAAGAAGCTGTAAGATATCAGAGGATAGATAATGTATGGTCTATAAAGACTTAATGAACTATCAATACTGGACATTTTACATGTTCTAAGACGTATCTACTAACACTTCCCAATACATTTATTCTAACCGCTCTCGGTGCTGGTTTGCTACCCATAACAACTAGATCTATTTTATTATTCTTAACAAACTCTGGTATAACTTCTACTGGAACTCCTCTCTCTACGAAACATGCCACATTAATCCCTTCTTCACTCAATTCCTTACACTTGTATTCTAATAATTGTTTCATATCTTCTTCTAACTTCTCCATTATAGTCTCTAGATGTTCTTTTATGCTCTCTTTAGTCTCCTCAGTAGGTTCTATACCATATGGCTTATGAGGAATTGATATTACGTTCAATATAAATAGTTGAGAGTTTAATGCTCTTGCTAAATAAGAACCATGTTTCAATGCTCTCTCAGCCTTTTCTGATCCATCATAACAAACAAGTATCTTCTTATACTTCATGCATTCTGAATTATAGTTATTGTTAATATTAAGTTATTGTTAATTTTATAGATTATATAAGGCATTCATGATCATCCATTACAATGCTTGAAAGATACGAAGGAAATCCCATTCTAAAACCAAAAAGAAGCAATTCATGGGAATCACAAGCTGTATTTAACTGTGGAGTTGTTATGAAAGATGGAATTATACATATGCTTTATAGAGCTATAGGAGAGTATGAACTATACATATCAAGATTAGGTTATGCTAAAAGTGAAGACGGAATAAACTTTGTCAGAGAAGATAACCCTGTCTTTGAACCATCAACTAAATATGAATTAGGAGGGTGTGAAGATCCTAGATTGGTCTTAATTAATGATAATGTATACATGACTTATGTTGCTGTTAAAATGTTATCTAGAAGTAAAGGGATGGCAAGGACTGCATTGGCTACCACAAAAGATTTTCATAAATTTAAGAGGCATGGAATCATGACTCCTAGTAATACCGATGATAAAGATGTTGTACTATTCCCAGATATCATTGACGATGATTATATATTACTTCATAGACCCAACTGGGTTGGTAGTAAGTATAATACTACAAGCCCTAGTATATGGATAGCATATGCCAAGAATAACCCTAAAAGATGGTATAAAGATGAATTATTATTACATCCTAGCGAATGGTGGGAGAGGAGGAAGATAGGCTCCGGAACTCCTCCTATAAAGACAAAATATGGTTGGTTAACGCTTTATCACGGTGTTGATACAGATTATGTATATAGGGCCGGTGCTATGTTATTAGATATAAATAATCCATCTAAGGTAATAGCAAAGAGTAACGCTCCTATCCTTCAACCAAAAGAAAAGTATGAAACAAATGGAGATGTTCCTAATGTAATATTCCCTACTGGTGCTATCATACTTGATAATAAGTTATATGTGTATTATGGCGCAGGTGATAAGGTTATATGCTTAGCAACCGCTGATCTAGATCAATTTCTAGATACACTTAAACATAAGATATAAAACTCTAATATTACTAACATAAAATATGAAGGTAGGTTTTGTCTCTACATATCTTCCAACAAATTGTGGTATAGCAAAATTCAACAATAGTTTAGAAGATAGTCTAAAATTGATAGACAATAGCATACAAACATTTAGAATTAGGATGATAGTTCCAGAAGATCTTCCTAGAGATGATGTATTTATAAACATAAAAAAGTATGATAAAGAAGATTATATCAAAGCTGCTAAATTGATCAATGAGTCAGATATAGACCTAATATGCTTGCAACATGAGTATGGTATATTTGGAGGAGAGTATGGAGATTATATTCTTACCTTTTTAGAACATCTTAACAAGCCAGTAGTAAGCGTATTACATAAATTAGATCCAGATATGCAAGAATATGCAAGAATGATAGTAAGAGAGATCTGGTATAAAAGCAGTAAGGTTATTGTTATATTGCCAGATATGCATAATATATTAAAGGAGAAGTTTGGTATTAATGAAGAAGAATTAAAGAAATATGTGTATATACCACATGGAGTACCAGTAGTAGATATAAGCAAGAAGGATGAAATTAAACGAAGATTAGGATTAGATGGTAAATATGTCTTATTATCATTCGGCTTATTCAAAACCGATAAGGGTTTAGAATATGCTATAGAAGCACTTCCAATTATAATCGATAAATTCGATAATGTTATATATCTAATAATAGGCAAAGATCATCCTGAATTTATTAAGAGAGAAGGATATTCTTACTTACAAACTATAAAGGATAAAGTTAAAGAGTTAGGTTTAGAAAGATATGTAATGTTTATAGAGAGATTCTTTAACGATGAGCAGGAGTTAAGTAATTATCTACTTGCTGGAGATATACTTTTAACACCATATCTAGGATTGAATAGAGTATCTAGCGGAGTTATTGTATATGGTATGGCTCATGGTATGTGTATAATAACTACACCTTTTATGCATGCTAGAAGAGATATAACTAATGATATAGGAAGGATAGTAAGAGATAAGGATAGTAAAGGTATAGCAGAAGCAGTAATAGATATTATCAAGGATAAAGATCATCTAAAATATATGCAAAAGATGGCATATGAACATGTTAAAGATAGACAATGGCCTAAAATAGCAAATAGATACCTCCAAGTCTTTAAAGAGATAATAAATAGTTAGAATTCAGCACTCTTCATCTTTGATCCGCATCTAGGACATTCTCCACCTTTGAACCTATAGCCACATACTATACATCTATACTTAACTCCTCCTCCTCCTAAAGGTCCCATTCCAGCACCTTTTAGCATTCTCTTCCTCATCCATATATTTAGCAATATAAAGACTCCAAATGTCAGTGCTAAACCTATCCATAATCCAAAGATCCTCGTCAATACAAAGCTTATAGCTGCTGTTATTCCCATCCATATTAACATATTAACATACGGATTTCTCATACACTTATATTACTCACTACTACTTTAAATCCTTTGCTTACAATCATTAATCTTTCCATAGATCTATGCCTTTAAGATAGCCTAATGCATCTAACAAACCTTCACCATATCCTATACTAAGGATAGATAATTCATACTCTTTCTTATCCAGAAACCATTCAGCATCTCTGATATACCTTTCTGCATTGTCTAATAATGAGGATGTATCGAACCCTTCTAGGCTAATATTTTTAGCCTTCTCTAATGCCTTTAATGCTTTAGGAATATATTTTGTTACCATCTGCTCAGCTCTATTCTTTATATCCTTAGTATTATCAGAAGGCTTGTCTAATAGATTTAAATGTTTTATAGCATCTTCCTCTGTAAAGTGCAAAGAACCAGTTATTATTATAGAATGAGGAGGTTTTCCAAAATCTTGTTTTAATAATGAACCTAACTTTCCAGCATATATGCTATCATCTATACCAACTCTAGATGCTATTATAACAAATGTATCTTTATTTATTATATTATGTTTGAACTCATCCTCAAACTCTAATAGATACTTTAATGCATCTCTAGGATCTAGGAAAAAGTCGTGTTCTTGATCATACTCTAATAATAACAATGTATGTAAACCTTCTAATAGATTATTATAAATAATCTTATAGATGCTTCTATTAGCATTCTTATCCCTAACCATGGTTGATATCTTCCCAAGTTTATAGATATGCAAGCCAACTTCTCCTATTATTGCTGTTATAGCAGATGCGTTATGTATAGTCTTTACATCTATATTAGCTTCTCTTGCTCTTATCACTAGATCTATATGAGTAGTAGCGATTAATGGATCTCCATATGCTAGTAATGCTATATTCTTACTCTTTGCTAACTCTAAGATCTCTCTACCATCTTCTATATACCATCTATTAACCTTCTTAACCTCTTTGCCAATAATATCTTCTAGTATCTTAAGATCTTCTTCTATAGGTGTTGTATACTTTTCTAAGAGAATTATATCAACATTCTTCAATGTATCAATAGCGTATAAGCTTAAACCTTTGAACCCATGTATGCCTATACCTATAAGCCATAGCATAGGGAAAAGTTACAAAATATTATACTTATTCTTTATCCAAGTCTATCTCTTCTTTGCAATCATTACAATAGAAATGCATCGCTAATGTACACCAACACTTGTTTCTATTATATAGATCAGCTTTGCCTTCTCTTAATGCTTTTGCATAATCTATAAAGTCTACAGCTTGCATATTACATTCTCTGCATATCACATCATGTCCTTTATGCTTCTCTATTATGCTAGCCAACATATTGAA
The DNA here is from genome assembly GCA_026002835.1 of Candidatus Nitrosocaldaceae archaeon. The sequence continues at coordinate 125,766 of BPGC01000004.1, read as the reverse complement.
ACTGATACATTCCATTATTTATAGATGATGCTTATTCCCATTTATAACCCATCTCTTCTAATATCTTCTTCATCTTTAAGCAATCTAGTTCTAATAATGGAGATTCGCAGATTATAGTTATGCTTCCTCTCCTATTTACCAATTCTATTGCTAATGGTTCAAATGGAGGTTGGTTTATTGGTACATGCATGTCTGTATATTTGCCATTCTTATACTTTAATCCTTCAAAATGAGCATTGATATGTTTTATACCAAGATCTTCTAATCTATCCAATATGCTAGCATAATCTATCATACCATTATTTCTAGCAAATATATGAGCAAAATCTATGTATGGCTTTACACCTAACTCTTCATACAATCTTAATACCTCATCCAATGTTCCAAATTGATTATTCTTAGCCATGGTTTCTATTGCTAATGCATTACTTGTATTTGATTCTATAATATCTTTCAATTCTCTCTTAATTCTATTATACGCTTCCTCTTTACTTAACTTTCCATAAAATGCTGCATGAACTGCTATAGCATCTGCTTTAAGATTTTCTGCTCTCTCTATACATGTTAAGATTCTCTTCTTGGATGCCTTTATTATACTCTCTTTCTCTGATAATAGGTTTATATAATAAGGTGCATGTATTGATAGTCTAATTCCTAACTTCTCTGCTATATCAGCAACTATTTTACATTCTTCATTATTAAGATATATCTTATATGCAAAGTCTAATTCTAATGCGTTTAATGATAATGATCTTAAAGCATACAATCCATCAATTATATTACCATTCTTTAATCTAACAGATGCTGGAATGCCTTGAGTACCAAGATATATCTTCATAATTTAATTGAATTTTATCAATAATAAAAATATGTAGGAAGTTATGCTTGTTCTATGTCTGGGTACCATTGTTCTATCTCAGTAGCTATCTCTGCAGCTCTCTCATCTGTGTATAAGCCATGTATGTTATATTTAGGCCATGGTATAGTCTGCTCACCAGGTGGTGGAATAGCATCACTTGGATTACCTAATACCTCAGCATAGTAGTTAATCTCATCTACAGCATCTCCTAGATCATCTCTTAATTGTTCTTTGAAGAAGTTACCTGCTACAAATATTGCAACATGTCCAGTCATAGTACTTGAGTAATCATGGTTTGCAAATACATATACACCAGGCTGTTCAAATACTAATTCTAGAATTGCTCCAGTTGAACCAGGAACGCCCCATGACTCCACACCTTCTGCTTGAATCCTGTTACCCATTGTAACTCTATCAAAGATCTCTCCTATAAAGTGTAGGAATACTACATCATTACCATGGTTTTCTACAAATATTCTTATATGTTCATTAGTTGGCACATATACTACTTGACTCCTATACTGACCTTCAAAAGATTGCCATGGTTGTATTGGCAATATATCCTTATTAGCATCTCCATTTATTGCTTGATCTATTGTATCATTTGGCATGTAACCAAATGCCATTCCATTCATTACTGCTTGTGTCTTATCATTATTTACCATTTTAGTAAAGTCATAATTACCATTCTCATCTAGATATAGGTGATTAAACTGGAATTGTAACTCATATGCTTCTGCTGAGTATCTTTTTATTGTTTCTTGAACCTCACCATCTACTACTTCAGTGTATCTTACTATCAATGGTTTGTAACCATCTACTGGATCTACTATAACCATTCCATACATACCAGATAATACATGTCTATCCATATCTGCTACATTAACACCAGTACAATGGTATTTCCATGTACCAGGGTATTCTGCTATAAAGTAGGAAGTCCTACTCTCTCCTGGCATTACTGCTAGGATTGATGGAACTACACTGCCTTGTGCAATGTGTATACTTCTACCATGTGCAACTGGTTCATCAGATGGTACAGTTAGAGTTAGTTTGATTATATCTCCTTGCTTTACTCTAATAGTTGGTCCTGGAACTTGCTCATTAAATGTCATAGCTTTATACATAGCTGGTTCTTCTGGAGTACCGCCCATTATTGGTAGGTCAACAGATCTACCAATTAGAGTAAACTCCTTGATCTCTCTTCCTTCTTCTGCTAATGCCATAGCTTCTTCTTCAGTTAGTGCTGTTGCACCACTCACAAATAACGCTAGACCTCCAGAATGTCTTATAACATCAGCCACTTCTTTATCTAGTCTTAATTGCTCCATCTCTTGCTCCATCTTTGCTAAATATTCAGCGTCTGGTCTAACACGCTCATTTGTAAGTGTTGTTTTTTGTTCTGTAGTATCTATAGGAGATGTTAAGAATGTTGATGTTAGTAATATTGACGCTACTGCTACTACTGCTACTAATGATAATAATCTGTATGTGTTCGTCATTATCTTATGGTACATACATGGTAGTTAATTAACTTTATGGTTATTTTCATCATTAAAAATATAGAACATTTATCTAGAGCCTTCTCTCCATGCTAAAAAAATATCAATATTCAATAAGCTTGTCAATTTAATAATAGTATTAACATTATATTATTAATATAAAGCGCTAAAAATAATCAATATTTAATGTGCTATCCTAACCTTACTAAGTTTGATTACTTCTTCTAATTGTTCATCAGTTATAGGAGCACCATGTAATAACGCACCTTTTTGAGGCCATTCTGCAATCTCGGTATCTTTTATTAATATTGGCGGTTCAAATTTGATCATCTTACTAAATATCAATTTCTTGATCCAGCCGTTATTCAAACAAAGCTCTCTCTCTTTTCCAGATATATCATCTAAATCTATAATATCATCTATTATCCCATAACCTATCAAAGAATCACCTCTATCCATCCTCTTTACAAATAATATCTTACTAGAAGGCTTCCATCTTCTTCTCATTGCAGTATAATAAACCTTCTTACCAAATACCAATCTAATCCATTCATCTTTTGCTATTCTTAGGATATAATTATTCATATATTGCTCACTTAAGGTTAAAATTGGTTCTATTTCCAATATAAAGGTTATTATTGAAGATTGTTAGGTTTAATTACCTCTTCTATATTATTGCTGATATGCAAGTTAATGCTAAAGTTATAATCACTGATGAGATTGATGAAAAAGGTATCGAGATATTGAAGAAGCAAGGATTAGATGTTTCATATAAACCTGGAATAGATAAAGATGAATTAATGAATATTATCAAAGATTATGATATACTTATAGTTAGAAGTAGAACTAAGGTTAGGAAAGATCTGATAGATGCTAGTAATTTAAAGATAATAGCTAGAGTTGGAGTTGGATTAGATAATATCGATGTTGAATATGCTAAAGCTAAAGGTATCAAGGTACTAAATGCTGAAGAAGCTGCTATGAGTTCAGTAGCAGAACTAGTTCTAGGTTTAATGATAAGTCTTGCTAGAGGAATTACTAGAGCAGATGCTAGCATGAAAGAAGGTAAATGGATAAAGAAGGAGTTGGTTGGTATAGAATTGAAAGGCAAATATCTTGGTATAGTTGGAGTTGGAAAGATTGGAAGAAGGATAGGAAGGCTTGCTAGAGCTTTAGGAATGAATCTTATTGGATATGATGTTGTTAGTATAGATCAGCAATTTATAAGAGAGACAAACATGATAGTAACAGATCTAGATACATTACTTAAAAGCTCAGATTTTGTAACCTTGCATGTACCATTAACTGATCATACTAGGCATATGATAAACAAAGATAAACTAGCATTGATGAAGAATACAGCTTATATTATAAACACATCTAGAGGTGCGGTAATAGATGAAGATGCATTATATGAAGCCTTGAAGAATAATAAGATTGCTGGAGCTGCATTAGATGTATTTGAAGAAGAACCACCTAGAAATCTAGATTTGATAAGATTGCAAAATATAATATGTACACCTCACATAGGTGCGCAAACAAAGGAAGCACAAGAACTAGCAGCAAATGTTATCGCAGAAAAAATAATTCAAGAATTGTTAAAAGAAAAGGTTTGATTATACTTTAATGCTGATCCTAGGAACTTCAGCTATACCAAAGTAGTGAGTCAAGCCTAATACAATTCCATATACTAGGTGCATTGATAACGCTCCAGCAATGAATAATGGCTCTTCTGCTATCTTTACTAGCATTGGTTCGTTAAGCATATTTGCTATATTTGCTAGTGATGGTGTTACAACGAACATCGTTAATGGCATAAATAGAGCGAACCACGCTACTGCTCCAGTTACTACTCCTAATGGTATTATCCTTAATGCAGTTGGCTTTATCATGCTAGTTGCTACTCCAAATAACACTCCTATAACAACTCCAGTTATCATATGCGACAAGAAGCCTATATAGACAGCATTTGCTAACTCAAAGTTAAATGCTAATGCTATTACTTTATAGAGCGTTCCAGGTTCAAATCCTAATGTAGAGTCTACTAGCAGTAATAAGCCAAAGATAGCCCATGCTCCAAATAGCCCAGCTAATGCGCCAGACTTTATATAATCAATCTTCAACTCATACATACTCATCACCAATACTATATTTCGCAATTTATAAATAAATAATTTTCTTATTGAGTGATGGATATATGTTCAATAAAAGATATATTATAGTTGATATTCATTAACTAATATGCATATTAAACTGGATCATTTGGACATTCGTATACTAAAGGAATTGTTAATAAACTCTAAACGTTCTTATCATCAACTGGCATACATATTAGATGTATCTCCTACAACAATATTGAAGAGGGTAAAAGCTTTAGAGAGATCTGGGTTGATCAAATATTATTCGGCAATATTGGATCATAAAATGCTAGGTTTTAGCATAACTGCAATAATCGAGGTTAGCAGTAAAGATGGAAAGATATTGGATATAGATGATGAGATAGCTAAAAATAGTTCCGTATGTGCTGTATATGATACTACAGGCGTTTATGATGCAATAGTTATAGCAAAATTCAAGAGTATTGAAGAGTTAGATTCATTCATAAAAGATCTTAACAATACTGAAGGGGTAGAGAAGACTAATACTCATATAGTATTAAATACAATAAAAGAGGATTTTAGATTAATTTAAGATCAATTGTAGGTATATATGCTTTATCTATAAGCATGAAATCCCTTCCTATCTCTATATGTTTATTGTTTGCATTAAAGCATAAAGCGCTTAGCCTATTACATTTATCATAATCCATATTAAACTCTAGAATAGTTCTCTTCTCATCAAACATTATCACAAAACCTTGATTATTATCTAGATCTAATACTCCTAACATACCAATATCATCATTATACGCTTTAAACTTCATACTTTCTTTAGGTTCAGATATAACAAACTTTGCTTGATACTTATCTTTCTCTATAATATCATTTGATCTTCTATCTGGCTTTAGCGATTCTAGGTTTATAGCAATGTTATCTATAATCAATGGTTCATGCAATGTCACATTGAAATTATCAATAAAATCCTTCTTTATAGATAACAACGCTTTTGCATCACCTTCCCAAAAACAAGTTACATCTATTGGACATCTAGAATCTTCTAGTATATCAATAAGTGTTATCTCTAGATCATTATACTTCACAGTCTGGTTTATTCTCATAAAGAATTCTTTATTAACACTTCTAGTATCATTACTGATAATAAATGATAGTTCTTTACTTACACTTTCCTTTATATCATCTATTAGATAAGTAAACGTTATATTTGCTCTAGTCAATCCATAATCTATAACTTTATAAAATATTCCAGATGCTGGTCCTCTAACTGTAGCGTTCTGGAATGGTTCTAAGACTTCTATACCAAATCCCAAACATGCTATGCCAAACTCAGTTACTATATTATTGCTGAAATTAGCATCTAATGGAGAGTCGCAAAGGGATGGATATGCTATTGTATTAAATGAATTATTTACTACGGTTGCTTCTAGTGCTATAGTATCATTAATCTTCGGATTATTAGGAATTATCTTTATATCAGTTATATAGACATCTTCACTAGCATAGGCTTCTACTGTTGCAACTAAAGATAATGCTAACAATAATATCAGTTTCATAACATGCCATATTCATTCAATGGTTAAAAAACCTTTCAATGCTACTATTTTATATTACCCATTGATCTATATATTATTGTGCAAGAATTGGATAGGCTTGATAAAAAGATATTAAGCATATTGTATAGCGCTAGACTATTATCTATAGATCCTAAAGAGGCTTTAAAGGATAGTATATATGATGAAGGTTTGTTAGAGACTAGATTGGATCATTTATATAAGCAGAATCTTATAACTAGAGATCTTAGGATTACTGATAAAGGTAAAGATTGTTTAAAGATTGTATTTGCTGGAGGTGTATTTGACATAATACATCCTGGACATATACATACTCTAAGATCTGCTAAATCATTAGGTGATATTCTAGTAGTTGTAATTGCTAGAGATAGCACTGCTATAAAGAGCAAAGGAAAAAAGCCTATGCATAATGAACATCTTAGATGCGAGTTAGTAGGATCATTAAAGTTCGTAGATGCAGCCATATTAGGAAGGGAAGGAGACATATTCAAGAGTGTAGAGTATGTTAGACCTAACATAATTGCTTTAGGTTATGATCAAGTTCATGAGGAGTCTTTAATAGCAGAAGAGTGTAAGAAACGTGGTTTAAATATACAAGTTATTAGATTGGATTCTCCTATCCCAGATCTAAAAAGTACTAGGATCAAAGAATTGCTAGGTAAATCGATCTATAACTTTTAGGATTTCAATTTAACTTTTACAGTTATTATTGAGCCATAATCTGCGTTTATCTTCTCAACTATCTTGACTGGCGCTATAACCTCTAATATGCTCTCATCATGATGAGTTCTCTCTAATATTAATACAGCACCATCTATGCCATCTATCTTTGCTCTATAACATTTAACCCATCCATAAGTTCTCTTTCCATCACTAAACCCTTCTATGAATATGCTAGGCTGCATCTTCAAAACGCTCTTTGCATTCTTATAAGCATCATCTATAAGCCTTATATTCAATGTACCAGGATATGGCTCAAACCCTAGTTTATCTATGAACTGCCTTTTATAACCTTCTAATGATATATAATAAGCACCCTCTCCCATGCCTTTAGTTATCACACCTTTAAACTCTAACTCTCTTATACCTTCTAAAGCATTCTTCAATATAATTGATAATTTATTTAATTCATTATAACCTTTCTCAGTAACCATAACTTTGAATCCTCTACCACTCTTGATTCTCTCAATATAGCCTAACTCTTCTAGTTCTAACAGATGTTTAGATGCTGCTTGCTGAGATCTATTAAGCATCTCTCCCAGATCTTTAGTTGATACATTTACATAAGCATATCTAGCTCCTCTATTAAGCAATTCAGCCAATAATAGTATATGTTTAAGCCTTAATTCCACCAACTCAAAAATGTGAAAGGGGGTTATAATTAGTTAAGCATTAAGTAATGCCTAGATCTCCAAACGTTTTTAGTGTTATATCTGAGGGCTTCTTTATATCCGCAATCCTATGTGCTATTATATACTTAACACCAACATCTCTAGCAGTATCTACCAATCTTTGTGTAATTATACCATCTAATATGAGATATCTAACATCTTTTGTATCTTGTAACCTTTTAACTATCTCATTTACTGGAACTCTCAATACTTCATTCATATTCTCATCATAGCCTACTGCTTCTAATGTCTCATTTATCTCTGGAAATACCTCAACTACTCTCTTATCGAACTCATCTGTTATCTCTACCTTCTTCTCTTGAATAGATTTTACAGCCTCATCCAATATCTCTATTATCTCCATTGGTGTTAAATCTTCAACCTCTTTACCTTGAGGAGCTCTAACCACTTTATCCAACTTTACTGTGTTCTCTAACTCTCTAAGTATTAGATCTCCAGCTCTATCTCCATCTAGGAATGCTATAACCTTCTTCTTATCTTTGCATAATTTTATTACGGAATCAGCGATCCTAGCGCCTTCAATTGCGATTGCATTGTCATAACCAGCTCTAAGAAGATTTATAACATCAGCTCTCCCTTCAACTAGTATTATCCAATCTGTATCATATATTCCAGAACCACATGCTAACTTTTCTGGTCCAAATACGGTTAATTTACCTACTCTAGCAGCTCCATAGATATCTTTTAGCATCTCCTTTGATTCACTCATACTCTTTGTAGCCCATTCTTGTACTATCTTCTTAGCCCTCTCTACTATGCTTCTCTTCTTTATCTCTCTAATATCTTCAATTGCATCTAAACTAAACTTTGCTGGAAATGGTCCAACTTTATCTATGCTTTCAACTGCTGCTGCTATCAATGCTGCCGTTGATATATCAGTGCTCATAGGTATTAGCACTTTACCGAAAGTTCTATTCTGCTTAGTATGTATATCAACCTCTATCCTTCCTACTTTTGATAGTCTTTGAAGTTCGTTAAGATTCATCTCTGGTCCTAGTAAACCTTCGGTCTGTCCGAAGAGGGCTCCTATTATATCAGCCTTCTCTACTATTCCATCAACATCAAACTTTATCTTAACATGATATTTTACAACTGTTGAATTAGGCATGTTATTTTTAACCTCCTAATATACGCAATTCGTATCAACACAGATATAAGTGCTTGTTTCTTCTTCCTAAAACTTATTAATTATAAATATACTTATTCTTAATCTATCAAAATCAACTATTTGACTATCAAACGGTGGTTAAAATATATTAATTTATAAGTAACTGACATCTTAACACAAATATGAAAAGGGCTCTATTTACAAGCATAGCTCTACTATCACTGGTAATATCATTCAGCATTAGTAATGCATATGCTCAAGCCAGCGAACCTATACGAATGGAGGCTAAATCAGTTGATGTCGAATTAAAGATCGAACCATTTCCTATCGAGCCAGAACAACAGACTAAACTAGATATAAGATTTGTAGAGAAAGGATCCAATAAAACACAAATACATGTTGATTATGTAGTTTCTATAAAGGATGCTGAAGGTAATGAGGTATTTAGGACTCCATTAACTCATACAAATGAAGGTGAGATAACTGTTCCATTTGTATTCTTATCACAAGGAAGCCATACTATTACAGTTGAAGTGCAAGGAATATTATTCCAGCCAATTCCTACAGAGACTGTAGAGTTTAGTGTCAATGTAGTTCCAGAGTTTCCTTTAGGAGTATTAGCAGCATTTGGAGCAATTACTATAATAGGAGTTCTAATGATGAGGAAACCACAACTATTCACAAGATAATTTTTTATTCATATTATCTAACATATAGAATATGAATAATGGGATATTTATAACTGGAACGGATACTGATGTTGGTAAAACGTTAATAGCAAGTGGTCTAGCAGCATGCATGAAAGAGGATGGTATTGATATCGGTGTTATGAAGCCAGTAGCTACTGGCAGTAGAGATGATGCTAGTATGCTAATTGAAGCAGCAGAGGTTGAAGATGATATAAATGATGTAAATCCCATATTTTTGGAATTGGCAGCTAGCCCATTAGCTGCTAAGAGAGTATTAGGTAAAGAGATTGAGATTGATAAGATTAAAGAATCCTTTGAGAGATTAATGAAGAGACATGAGTATATGATAGTTGAAGGAATAGGAGGTATAATGGTTCCTATAACTGAGAATTATCTAGTTATAGATATGATTAAAGAATTAGAATTACCAATAGTTATAGTATGTAGAGGAGCATTAGGAACAATCAATCATACATTACTAACAGTTCATGCTTGTAAAACAAACTCTATAGATATAAGCGGTATTATAGCAAATAATATTAGAGATGAATTAGAAGATCTAGCAGTAAATATAATAAAAGAATTAACAGATCTTCCATTATTTGGTAAGATCCCTAACATTAGTGTTAATGATATCAATACCATAAAGAAAGTTATAAAGAGATATGTCAGATATGATCCATTGATAACATAATGTAATAATTTATTAGTAATTAAGTTGGAGTATACTTATGGCAGTAACAGTATCAAGTAGGGTTAGGATTGCTGAAGGTTTAAGCATTGCTGGTTTGATATTACTTATAATCTATGGAGCTGATGCAGCAGTAGGACAAGGAAAGACTGGTTTCTTACCTATGGATGAGATGGCTAGAGGAATAGGATTTGGTGGAGGAGCGGTTGCATTATCTATTGCAGCATTCTTTGTTTCATTAAGGGAGAGAAGTAATATAACTTCTATATTATTAATAATAAATGGAATACTTATACTAATCGGAGGTATCTCAGCAGTTGTATTCTCTGAAAACAATGCTGCTGGAGCATATGGAGTATTAGCAATGGGAATTATCGTATTAGCAATGGGAATTATCAAGATATTAAGAAAGGCATGAGAATATGATCTGTGCAAGATGCCTAAAAGATGTTAAAAAGACATACTCTTGTGAACACACAAATGATAAAGAGTTTTGCACAGATTGTTACCAAGAACTACATTTTGAACTAACAAACCAATAAATTTTATTATAACTGTTAAAGCTATAATTTATTAGTGTTTTTTGCTGTATTATAATATGCAGATAACAAGAGATCGATTAGAATTGGATGAGTTCTTTGCTGATATATACGAACTTAAGGATGGAATTCCAAGCTTTAAATGTTTCATAGATGGGGAATGGATTGCTACTAAAGATGTTAGAGAGATAAAGAGTCCTATAGATAATAGTATAATTGGATATATACAATTATGTAAGAAAGATGATGTTGATAAAGCGATAAGAGCAGCAGTTGATGCAAAACCTAAGATGAGGAATATGGCTGGTATAGATAGAATAGAATTATTGCAAGAAGCTAAAGAGTTAATGCTTAAACATAAAGATAGTTTTGTAAACGCAATAATGCTTAATGCGGGGAAACCTAGAAAAGATGCTGAGAGTGAGTTTAATGCATCACTAGAAAGATTAGAACTAACAATGCAAGAAGCTAGTAAGATATTTGGAGAGTATATACCAGGAGATTGGAACAAAGATACAAAAGGTAAGTTCGCTTTAGTTATAAGAGAACCTAGAGGAGTTATAGCATGTATATCTCCATTCAACTATCCATTATTCATAGGATTAGCAAAGATAGTTCCAGCCTTATTAGCAGGAAATACTGTTATTGCAAAACCTGCTAGCGCTGATCCCATACCTTTGATATTATTTGCAAAGACTTTGGAAGAAGCGGGTTTACCAAAAGGAGCGTTTAACCTAATTACTGGAGATGCTGGAGATATAAGCGATCCTTTGGTAAGAGATGAGAGGATTGCTATGATAAACTTTACTGGTAGTACTATAGTTGGAAGGGAGATTGCAGATAAAGCTGGCATGAAGCATCTGCATCTAGAATTGGGAGGAAAGGGTATGGCTATAGTATTAGATGATGCTGATCTAGATCTAGCTGCAAGAGCATGTGTTGAAGGAGCGTTCAAGAATGCTGGTCAAAGATGTGATGCAATAAGTGCAATTCTAGTAATAGATAAAGTTGCGGATAAGTTTGTTGAGAATGTATTGAGATATGCTGAGGAATGGAAATATGGAGACCCTAGAGAAGATGTAAAAATTGGACCGTTAATAGATGAAAGAGCTGCTAGATTCGTTGAAGAGTTGGTAACAGATGCTATAGAGAAAGGAGCAAAATTGCTCAAAGGAGGTAAGAGAGATAAGAACTATTTTGAACCAACTGTATTGGATTACGTTCCATTAAATGCTAGGATAGCATGGGAAGAGACTTTTGGTCCAGTAGCAACTATAATTAGAATATCAAAGATAGAAGATGCTTTAGAAATAGGACATAAATCTAACTATGGATTGGATTCATGCATATTCACTAATAACTTCTATAAGATATGGAATGTAGTGAAAGAACTTAATGTAGGAGAGATAACCATCAACGATCTACCAAAACATGGTGTAGGTTACTTCCCATTTGGTGGTGTAAAATATTCAGGCTTAGGAAGGGAAGGTATAGGTTATAGCCTCAAAGAGATGACTACATTAAAGACTATAGTATTCAATCTAAAACCATAATTTTTATTTCTGATATAAGAAGATAATTTATGCTAGTAACATTATCATGGGATGATGTATATGATATATGTATAAAGTTAGCAGAAGATATAATTGATGATGATTACAATATAGATACTATAATTGGAGTATCAAGAGGCGGTTTGATACCTGCTAGAATATTCGCAGATATCTTCGATATACATGATATCTTTATAATAACAGCACAATATTATATAGATATCAATAAAAGATTAGATAAACCTATAATAAATATAAACACAGCAATAGAGAAGTTGAAAGGTAAAAATGTGCTTATAGTTGATGATATAACAGATACTGGTAATACTATGCTAGCACTTATAGATATATTAAAAGATAAGGCTGATAATATCAAGACTTTAACGCTTTATAAGAAACCGAAAAGTGTCTTTAAACCAGATTATTATTCAGAAGTTACTGATGAATGGATAGTATTTCCATGGGAGAGGTGTGAAACGTTAAGATCGGTATTAAAGAAGGGAGAAGATCCTTATAAACTAGAACTTGATTATAATTTGGTGAAAAGATTGTTGAAGATTATAGAGGGATAGTATGCAATTCAATAGATTAGAAGATGTTATAAAAGAACTCATTGATACTGCTAAAGGAAGAACTAGAGCAGATTTAATGATAAAGAATGCTAGGTTGATAAATGTTCATACATTAGAGGTGTTAGATAATACATGCATATTAGTTAGAAAAGGGAGGATAGCATATGTAGGAGATTATATTGATGTAAATGCAGATAATATAATTGATCTTGATCATAAATTCATATCACCAGGATTCATGGATTCTCATTGCCATATAGAGAGTAGCCTATTAACACCGCTCAACTATTCAAAAGCTGTAATAAGATATGGAACTACTGCAGTATTTGCAGATCCTCATGAAATAGCAAACGTATTAGGCATGGAAGGTTTCAAATTATTCTTTGAAGAGGCAAAGATCTCTCCTATAAGAATATTCTTAGAGATCCCTTCATCAATTCCAATAGAGAAAGAATTAAGTACAACTGGATCAAGAATTGATGTTGAACAGATCAAAGAATTGTTAGAATATTCTAACATAATAGGAGAGGTTATGGATTATAATGGTTTATTATCATGCGATAATAATATTATAAATAAGATTGTAGTAGCATTAAAGCATAATGCCATAATAGATGGACATGCTCCTATGCTGAATTTACAAGATTTATGTTCATATGTATCAGCGGGAATAACTTCATGCCATGAGAACGATCATCCACAAGATCTACTTAATAAGCTTAGATTAGGAATGTATGTGATGATTAGAGAAGGATCGTTAAGCAGAAATACAGAGTTGATCAGCAAGATAACATTGAATGATAAAAGAAGATTGTTATTGGCAAGTGATGATTTATTACCTACAGATATAATCAAAAGAGGACACATCAATTATAATATAAGAAGAGTTATAGAAGAAGGTATAGAACCGTTAGAAGCAATACAGATGGCTACACTAAATATTGCGGAAAGGTTTGGATTGTCATTGCATCTCGGTTCAGTAGCACCAGCTAGACTAGCTGATATGATAGTCTTAGATGATCTAAAAGAGTTCAAACCTAGTATGGTATTTATCAATGGAAGGTTATTAGTAAAAGATGATAAAGTATTATTTGATCAAAAATTCATATATCCAGATCATGTTAAAAATACGGTTAATGTTAAAAGAAAGATAAGGAAGGATGATCTGAAATTAGATATAGATAAATATGCTTTTATTAATGTGATAGAGGTTACTGATAGTTTAATAACAAATCATTTAATTCAAGAGATAAATGATATGCAAGGATTAGAAAAAGTAGTTGTTATTGAGAGGCATAAAGCATCTGGTAATATAGCAGTAGGTTTTGTTAAAGGATTTGGTTTAGAATCTGGAGCTATAGCATCTTCTATATCACATGATTCACATAATATTATTGGTGTAGGTGTTAGAGATGAAGATCTTGTATTAGCAATAAATACAGTAATAGATATGCAAGGTGGTTTTGCCGTTACAAAGAATAATAAGATATTAGCAAAACTAGAATTACCTATAGCAGGATTGATTAGCGAGAAAGATGCTGATACAATTGCTAAAGAATTATCTTATATGTTGGATATAATTAAAGAAGAGTTAAACTGTAAACATAGTTCTCCATTAATAGCATTAACATTCTTAGCATTGCCAGTGATTCCTCATTTAAGGATTACAGATAAAGGCTTGATCAATGTTGATCAACATAAGATTATACAATTACAAAAAAAGTAGGAATAATCCTACTTCTTTTTAGAAGTAGATTTAGTAGCCTTCTTAACCTCTCTCTCTACTCCAGAGACTTTCTTCTTTAATTCGTTTAATGATGCTTGTAACTTTTCAATCTGTTTAGCTTGCTTATCTAGTTGTTTAACTAGAGTTTTTACAGAAGGTTCAGATGTTGTAGATTTAGATTTTGTCTTCGCTCTACTCTTCTTAACAACTTCAGTGCCACTTTCAGTACTCTCCATGCCCTCGTTCTCTGCCATACAATAATTTACAAATAGGTTATTAAAATAATTTGTGTTTACAAACATGCCTTTACATACCCCAGTTGCATATATTACTAGATAATAGGACAGAATAAGAAAATCATAACGATATAAATGATGTAGGAAGGTTTTAAATAGCGTTAGATGCTTCTTACCATTATATGAAACAGAGATTTAGAGAATACATTAAACAAGATAGAGAATCATGGGGTTTAGAGGAAGAAGTTAGAACTATCGAAGATATGATCAAACTTTACAGAGCTGGAAAGATTAGCGAGGATGAATTTAGAAGGTTTAGATTACAATATGGTGCATATGGTGCTAGATTAAATCAAGATTATACCATGATGAGGATAAAGATACCAGCTGGTATATTATTCCCTGATCAATTAAGGAAGGTTGCAAATCTATCAGAAGCATTCTCTATTGGAAGTGTGCATATAACTACTAGACAGAATATACAGATGCATTGGATATATCTAGATGATGTGCCAGAGGTAGAGAGAGGTCTAGTTGAAGTTGGATTAACGACTAGAGAAGCATGTGGTAATACAGTTAGGAATGTAGTAGCATCTCCATTTGCTGGTGTGTGCAAGAATGAACCATTTGATGTAACTCCTTATGCAAAAGCCGTAACAAGATTCTTCTTAAGAAATCCTATGTGTCAGAATCTGCCTAGAAAGTTCAAGTTCAACTTTGCTTGTTGTGAAGAGCATAATCTAGCAAGAATAGCAGATGTCGGTTTAGTTCCAGTTGTAAAGGAAGAGAATGGTAAAATGGTAAGAGGTTTCAGAATATACCTAGGAGGAGGCTTAGGTCCAGCCTCATATATAGGCCATTTACTAGAAGAGTTTACTAGCGAAGATCAGTTGTTACCAACTGCAATGGCTGTGATAAGATTATTCGATAGACATGGTGATAGAGTCCATATGCATAGGAATAGGATGCGTTATCTTGTACATGATCTAGGCTTTGACAAATTCAAAGAGATGGTTTTGAAGGAGCGAAGCATAGTAAATGCTACAAAATCTGTATATGTAAAATTGGATATAAAAGAATATCCAAAGCCAGAGAAAGCATCGATAACAAATATCAAACCTTATAATCCTCCAGAAGGATTTGAACGCTGGTTTGCTAGTAATGTAATGGAGCAGAAACAGAAAGGATACTCAATAGTATTGATACCATTACAGATGGGTGATATAACAGCTACACAATTAAGAGCATTAGCATCTATTACAGAAGAGTTTTCTGCTGAGAATGCAATAATAGCAACTCCTAAGCAGGGTTTTGCATTAAGATGGGTATTAAATTCGGATCTAGTTAAAGTATACAAGAGATTATTAGAAGCAGGGTTAGCAAAGCCAGGAGCTTTAACTATAACATCAGCAGTTGCGTGCACTGGAACTACATCTTGCAATCTAGCAATAACAAATTCTCATAGATTAGGCAAAGAGGTTCAGAGAAGATTACTAGAAGCAGAGTTAGATAAAGATAAAGATTTAGAAGGTGCTACTATACATATTAGTGGTTGTCCTAACTCCTGTGGTCAGCATATGATAGGCACTATAGGATTCTATGGAGGAGCATCTAGAGTAAACAATAGCTTAACTCCAACATACAATATGCTTATAGGAGGAAGAGTAGGAGAAGATGCTAGATTAGGAAAGACTCTAACTAGAGTCCCAGCAAAACGTGTTATTGATGCCATCTTAAAATTGATTGAGGTTTATAAAGAAGAGAAGAATGATGGAGAAAAGTTCGTTGAATGGATTGATAGAGTTCTAGAAGGTAATGGTACAAACATAAAGAATACAAATGATCTTAAAAAGGTTATCGATGAGGTATCTAGATTACCTAGTCCAGAAGAAGATCCAGATCTATACATGGATTATGGTAATGATTCTAAATTCATAGCAAGGACAGCTAGAGGTGAATGTGCTGCTTGATGACTTTGAAGAGAAAGGCTCCCATACTTATTACTCCATCTCAATTGTTAAGGAAGAAGAATATGCTAATAATAGATGCTAGAAGAGAAGAAGATTATAAGGAAGGACATATACCAAACGCTATTTCTTTACCATTAGCAAAGATTCTTTCTGCTAAAGATGCTAATGAGTTAGCAGAGATATTTAGGAAAGTTGGAGTAGGCGATGATACACATGTAGTTGTATACGATGATATATTTGGAGCATTAGCTGCTAGAGTAGCATGGACTCTAGAGTATCTAGGACATGAGAAGGTATCATTATTATCAGTTACATTCAGCAAATGGAAAGAGTTAGGTTATAAAGTAGAGAAGAGGGTTAGGAAACCAAAACCAGCAAAAAAGTTTACTATTAAGATAAATAAGGATATACTAGCAACTTATGATTATGTGCAATCTGTATTAAAGGAGAGTAATAATAAAATACTGCTTGATAGTAGGGAACGATTGAATTATCTAGATACACATATCCCTAGAGCAACTAATATACCATGGCGAGCATTTGGAGATGAGAATAGTATCTTAAAACCACCAGAAGAGCTTAGAAGGATGCTAGAGAATAGGAAGATTAAAGAAGATAAAGAGATAATAACTTATTGTGGAAGTGTAGGAACGTTATCAGGTTTAGCATATTATGCATTAAAGTATGCTGGTTATGATAATGTAAAATTATATGCTAAAAGTCTAAAAGAGTGGAAGGCATTACAACTACCAACTGAAGGTTTTAAGGAAGCAAATTATTGGGATCTATCTGCAGAGTAGATAATATCTTCTCAATTTTATTAATTACATCCATAGGTTCTTTGCCAAATATTATTATCATAGGTTCTTTGCCAAGATCTCCTTTATGGTATACCATATCTGGCTTATCATTGGCAAAGGCTTGTTCAATGCCCCATTTTATGCTCATACCTTCTTTATCTTTAAACTCTTTAGGTTCTTTACTTCTATCATATGATTGTATCTTCATACCCAATTCTTTAGCTATCTTTATTATCTCTTCATCATACCTTATGTTAATAGCCGATCTAAAGTTAGAATACTTGCTAGCTGTAAGTAATGCATCTGCTACATGCTTAGATGCATCTTTTGCTATAGAACCAGCTTTAGCATATCTTCCAAACTTTACTATCCTTCCTTTTACTGCAAAGATAGAGTTGTCTTTCATATATGCAAAATTGGTTTGAGTTTCTGGTATCAATAGATGAAAATTTGGCATAGTCTCTATAATATCTATAGCTCTTTGCAGTTCTAGCATATTATCATCTACATAATCTAGTAATGAAGGAATAAACAATCCTTTACCAATTGCATATGAATTCTCTATAGCATGTCTTGTATATCTATTTGCTATACTACATGCGTTTATCAGATCAAATCCTTTAGCTATCTCTGCTGTTAATGCTGCTGAGAATATAGAACCAGTTCCATGAAATTCCTTATCGATCTTCTCATTAACGAATTCATAAAATTTGTTATTTGTATATAATATATCAATGGCTTTATCTCTAAGATGTCCACCTGTTATTATAACATTATTAGCAAATCTTTTACATGCTTTTCGCATATCATCAATGGTATCTATCTTCATATCTGCTAATATCTCAGCCTCTGGTATATTAGGAGTTATTACATATGCTAACTCTAAAAGCCTTTTATAAGCATCATAAGCATCATCCTTGAGCAATTGAGTATTAGTAGTTGATCTTATAACTGGATCTATTATTATTGGCTTTTTAACATCTCTAAGATAATTATATAATAAATCGATAATTTCTCCATCGTATACCATACCAATCTTTATAGCATTTATCCCAAAATCCTCAAAAACAGCATCTAACTGTTCTCTAACAATATCTTTATCTAAAGGTTTTATAGATAAGATCTTTTGAGTATTTTGAGCAGTTATTGATGTTATAACGCTTAATCCATAAACTCTGAGAGATGCAAAGACTAGAAGATCTGATTGGATTCCAGCACCAGATGAAGGATCTGAGCCAGCTATAGTTAATGCTTTTACTATCATTAAGATAGTGTAGTAATGTTTTTATAGTATATAAAGTTAGCTAAAAAAAGTTGAGTAATAATATAGACAAATTCTACACAAACTTTTTATTTATCGATTACAAATATACTTACAAGTACGCCCAGCCACACCAGACCAAGCCCATGCCCATGGGGAGGAGCCTTTGTCCTCCCCTTATAATTGTAAACCTTCATTTAAAAAGTTTTTGAAAATGAAAGACTTATCAAAGGAAAAGCAACATGATATAATTCTTTATGTTAACAAGTATTTTTACATTATTAGAGGGAATAGATGGGATGAACTTCTTAACATGCCTTTTGGTTATAAGAGGTTAGAGATCATTAAAGCACTTAGCAAGTATTATGAATACCAAGATTATATAGATCAATACTCAAAGAGTATTGACTTAGATCATACCACACAAACAAAAAGAGTTTAGAGAATGGGTAAGAGAACATGGATTATGGAAAGTGCCAAAGAGTAAAGTAAAGAAGTATAGTTTAGATTATATTATTAAATCAATTAATAAGTATGATATAGAGAAGAGATATTTCTTATTATATTTATTAACCACTGGATTAAGGGTAAGAGAAGCTCATTATAGCATTAAGCATCATAATGAAGTTTGTGATGGTAAAATTATTAGTTTAAACTGGAGTAAAGGACATAAGAGAGCATATGAGACATTCTGTATAATTCATGATCTGGTTGATAAGATTAAAGTTGGCAAGACCACATGGTTCTATTATTATCATTATAATGAAGATAAACTAAAATTTCCATTAAGATATTTAAGAAAAGTTAACTTCACTTTAACTTCAATGTATGTTAATCCTATAATAGCCAAATACATTCAAGGTAGAATGCTTAATACTATAGATATGGCAAATTACTTTATACCAATGTTAGATGAATTCTATGATAAATATAGAAATTATTGGGATAAGATAATAGAAAGAATAATGAGTTAGATCAATACCTACATAGGTATTGACTTAGATCAATACTCAAAGAATATTGACTTATACAAATAAGGATTTAATATTATCAGCAAGATACTCTATCACAGTTTGAAGGAGTTAATGCAAGGGTGCTGGTTTTATCACACTTTTACCATTAATATATAATAAGCAAAAGTGTGATAACCTAAGCTAACAAATTTAGCTTAAGCTAAATTTTTAATAATCTAAAATTTTTTAAGTTTTGATATTTGGAGCTACTTCAATAAGTTCTAGTGCTATTGGTTTAACTTCTACTATTATATCTTCAACATTATTAATATGAATTCCCTTTCTTGTTATTAAACTTGCATTATATTGATATTTTTTATCAATTATTTTGAATTTTCTATATGTATTATAATTCAATCTTACTCCTTTCTTTATTTTGTCTTTAATTTTACTAAAATCCTTTTCAAAATTTAAAATAAAAAGGTTATATTCATTCAAATCATTCCAAAAGTCTACAAATTTTGCTCTCTGAGGGTTAGATTCACTTAATTTTACTTTAAAGTCATCCCTGAAATGTGTAGATTCTTTCTTGTTTGTAAGGCATTGCTAATAACTTTAATGTTGCTACTTTCTTAATTATCTCTTCTACATTAGGATCATCTAAATCTAAGTTCATCTCTTGTGCAATTTGTAGTTTTTGCTTTAATGTTAAGGATTTTTCTATCTTTTCAGCATATAATTCATATTTCTTTACCTTCATCCAACTATCCTTTTCTAATTTTATAGGTTCTAGATTCTTACCCTTTTCTAACATATACATAAGAAATTGCTTGGCTTGATCTCTTCTAATACTTATGCTGTGATGAGCTTCTTTGATAATATTCATATCTTTATCAAAGATCAAATATGTCTTTAATTTTAAAATGTATGCATAGCAAGGATTATCATGAGTTTCAACACTAAGAATGTTATAATTTGGTATAAATTGTCTTACATATTCTTGAACATCATCATAAATTAAGAGATCATCTAATCTGTCTAAGTATTAGATGAGTCAGTAGCAAGATGATAAACTCTTCTTATTATCTTTAATGAATTATAAATTATCCAAACATTAAGGCTCTGGAGTATGATGTTATCATTGCTCCCATTAATTATTGACAATCTTTAGTTACTCTTTTCTCTACTAATTTACCATAACTGGAGTTGAGAAGTAATTTGATAATGTATCTAAGTCCTTGATTACCTTCATTTTCTGCCTCATCCTTTTTGTTTATCAAATAAGTAAACCAGTTAATTAGTGAATTTATTCTCTCACTTGGTTTAGGATACTTCCATGAATAAATTTTATGAATCTTTGTAACTACAAATCCTAACTTGATGTGTTGCTGAAGTTCAAACAAACTAACCCAATTCCTTTTAGTAAAGATTACATTTTTAGCATAAACAGTTTTATAATTTTCATCTTCCCAATTTTTTGAGCCAACTTTCTGAGGGAAAAGTGGTATTGATCCTTCCTTCCAATAGCCTTCTATCAAAATTATTGCATTTATTTTTTGATGTTCATAATCAAACATAAGTGATTTTATCTTATCAGTGGCTTGTTCATGAGTGTAAGTATGCTCATCAAGATAATAATTATCTATATTGTTATTAAGTTCAAAACTAGCAATTAAGCCAGCAATAGGAAAGAGAGATTTAAAGTCTATCATGTCTATATTATTAACAAATTTTGATTCTTGATAATAGTGTGTAATGTTGTGGATTATGCCTCCACCTCTATAAGCAGATTTTCCTATTGCTATTAACTGATGAATCTTATCAGCATCTTTATTATATTTAACTAATGTTTTAGTCTGTTTGTAGTTTAAGCCATTAAATTCATTCATCTATTTTGCCCAGATTTAAAAAATTGTTATCTAATCTTTCACTCATTTGACTTAAAATTTTACTTATAAATGATCCTAAAGTAATAGAATTTAGACAATCTTTATCAGTTAATTCTACTCCTAGTTCTTTAGATATTTGTTTCATTAAACTAAAAAACTTCATTAAAGCTTGCATCATTAATTTGCAGTCAAGTTTATTATACTCAATTAATTGATGGTATGAAAGTTGAAATGGGTGCATACCTTCTTTTATACTTTACTAGTTTCTCCTAACATTGCTTAAAAAGAATCTAAATTAGGTGCTTGGGTTATTTTTTGCACATCTAATAATTTAAACTTTATATCATCTTTTTCTAATACTAAATATATTGAGTTGCCTATATCTTTAATATTTTGAATTTCCCAGCCATTTTTAACTAATTTTGTTAAATCAGTTGAACCTAACTCTGCTAAGATTGAAAAATGAATATAAAATTACTTCCTTTTCATTCAAATCTTTAGCAATATCTAGCAATTTATCAAAGAATGCTACTTCATCATCAAAATTATAGATATATTGATCTGTATTATAAATGTATGCTCCAAAAAGCACTTTAGTATAGATGATCTTCTTAAAAGAGTTTCTTTATCTTTATACTTTATTGTGAAATCTTCTACTAAATCATCTAAATTGTTGTATTCATTATCAAATCCAACCATTAATGGCATGAAATAATTATAAAACATTTATTAATTTAATAATTTTCCCTTATAATCTATATAGGGTATATAGAGGTATATAGATTTTATTATAATTATATAGAGTATATAGATGATATTAATGCTGTAAATAATATAATATTACATCAAACAAGAATATAACTTTTATAATCATATCACACTTATGTTGCATTTATTACATATTATTAAATTATTTAAACTTTACATAAAATATATGCTAATTATTGATACAGAATCCCTGTGGGATTATAATAATTGCTCAAAACTACTTGTGGTATCAATAATAAATATAGATATTAGAAAGCAGATACAATGTATTGAAAGTTATGATCTAAGAAATCAAAATGATTATAATAAAGTTAAAGAATTATTACAAAAAACAAGCAATCTGATAACTTGGAATGGGGAAATAGATGTAGTAAGATTAGAAAAAGAATTTAGTATTAAATTAAATAATTATGATTTAAAAAAAATGCTAGAGGAACATACAAATAGCAATTTTAAACTAATGAAGTTAAATGAAGTATTACAATACTTTAATATAAAAGCAATAAATAATATAAAAAATAAAGATACAATACACATTTATAAAAAATTAAGATCATTATTAAATTCTGAAGACTTTAATAAAGTAGATATACAAATTTTACATAATAAATGTAATGAAGATGTATATAATACTTATTTAGCCTATTTA
Organism: Candidatus Nitrosocaldaceae archaeon; assembly: GCA_026002835.1. The sequence continues at coordinate 102,901 of BPGC01000004.1, read as the reverse complement.
TACTGTATACAATAAGAAAGTTGTTTTTAAAAGAATCAACTGTCAAGATCAACATTATTTAAGAAAAGGTATGTTATATTAACAATATTTTTAAATTACAATAATTTTATAATCTAATTGAAATGGAATATAATACCTATATTAATAAGTATTGGAGCCTTTCTAATAGCATTAATGTGTGGTTAGACAACTAAATACTATATATTTTAGTTACATATTAAATATGCAATTACAATAACATCCAAATGGAAAGGATACTATAAATAAACAAAGAGAAGTTGAGATGACTAAGTATGAATAGCAAGGATAAGAATGCTAAAGAAGATACAGAATTATGATAGGACTACTGCAAAGTTGAATTCATTAAAATGAGTTAGAAAACATTTTAACCACAGTGGAGATTAATTGCTAATTGAGTTCATCTAATGAATGAATATGTTAAAGTAATCAAGCTAACCAAGTAGAAAAAGCTCAATGGTAAGGAAGAAGATCATCACTTATTCTTGACAGATAAAGGAAGAGAAGCAATAACCATTGACTATTATTATAATTTCTACAGTTACCATACTTCTATTATTTTAATAGTTAATCTCATATATTATATGCAGATAGATATCATAACTATTGGATTATCTCTGCTCTTGTAAGTATCTATGCTCTAAAAATTACAATAAATCAAGAATTTTAGTAGACAATAATTGAGAGATCATTAGAAGATAATCAAATTACATAAGATTAAGTGAGGAGAATTGATAGAAGTTGGTAGGAAGATCATCAAATTCTAATTTCCTTGGGATTATATATCCATTTATGCTATAAATCCTTATGAATGAGAGGATTTAGATCATAATGAACAAGGAGATGATTGAATTAATAAGTATGAAGCAAGGGTTCAGAAGGTGCTACAGCAAATGTAACATACAAGGGCTATTGTAAAGTGGAACTTCTAAAAGAGTTAGACAAACACTTTAATCATGACATGCTTAATCTTAAGTGGCTTATTATCATGATTTTGTTCAAATTGTTAAACAAGTTACAAGAAAATCCAAAGGTAGGAAAAGACATCACTTATTCTTAACAGAAAAAGGAAGAGAAGTGTTAGTATTACTAAGATAGATATCTAATATCCATTTGGAGTATTATTCTATAATTTTTGTTATAAACTAATATATATATGCCAAAGATTAATGGAATTGCACTTCAACCAGTTGATACATTAAATCAAAGTATTTTTACAGTAGATTCCATGATTGATAGAGCTTGGGATAATATTCCTTTTGTCATTTCACATAGTGGAATGGAAGTTGCTAGAGTTAATCTCTTCTGGGATTATGATCAATATGCATTATTATATGATGGAGAAGTTGATGATAATACTGCAGAGATAATCAAAAATAAGAAAGTTTCAATAGGGGTAATAGTCAATAAATACAAAGTATTCTTTGATTCTACAGATGACAGAATTTATGAAATAATTGAGGACTTTACACCTTATGAGTTAGCAGTAGTAGATGATCCAGCTGTGCCATCAACAAGTATAAAGATAAGTGAAAATGCAATTAAAGAAGATTTAACCAAATTAGAGAAGGAATTATTTGTAAAAGAAGAAGTAAAAACTATTATATTATCAAAGATCAATAGAGAGAAAGTATTTGAGATAACTCCAAAGGTTGAGAATGAAGTATTAAGTAAAGAAGAGAGATCATTAGAGCAAGAAACTAAGACTGAAGAATTATCAAAAAAAGATGAACAAAAAGATGTAATATATTATATGAGTCAAAAAGTTCCAATAACATCTGAGAATACTGAAGAGTTTAACTTAAGAGAGGAATTAATGAAATTACAGCAAACCTATAATGGTTCAAATGCAATAAAGAGAACTTTTGCTATTACATCTTCAAGCTTTACAAACCAGTTTGGTTTAGGTGTATATCCAAAACCAGTAGCAATAATCAATGACATAGAGCCTTATTTAGTAAGAGGTAGAGTATTAGGCAAAACAGCAAAGTGGACTGTATTACCTCAAGCTGAGTGGGCTGATTTAACAGAAGGTTCAACTCCAACTGATGCTACACAAACCATCACAGAAGCAACTAAAGATGTAAAAGTAGCTTTATACAGACAGTCTGTTACTGATCTAGCAAAGCTCTCTGCAGATGGATTCAACTTAGTTGAAGCATTAGTGCAAACTGCAATAGAAACAGCACCTCTTAAGATAGAAGCAGATGTAATTACTGAAGCAGATAATACAAGCAATATAATGTATGGAGATGATAGTGTAAGTTCTGATGCAACTGTAACATCTTCTATGGTATTAACAGTAAATGCTCTAGCAAGACTCTCAAGAAAGTTCCAAGAAACAGCAAAATATACTGGAGATATAGTATTACTAGTTCATCCCAAACAATTTGAGGATTTGATAGCAAGTTCTGATATAAAATATGCTCAAAACTTTGGAGAGGGTAACTCTCTGAGAGGAATACCAATACCATTAAAGGTAATGAACTTCTTGATATTCCCATCAAATAAAGCACCAGTATTATCTGGAGCTGGTTCTGGTGGAATAGACTTATATAATGCTATTGCATTTGCTATAGGATCAATAGGAGTAGCAATGTCAGAGATAGAAGTTGAAATATTCAGAGATGGTAATGCTCTCAAAGATGTAATAACAGTAAGCAAAAATATAGCAGTTAAAGGCTTAGACTTTAACAAAATCTGGGAGTTACACACTGCTTAAATTTATTTTTTTAATCCTTATTTTTTATTTGTTTTTTCATGAATTAGTATTTACTATACTAATATATATCATGTTAATATTAGAAGGATATGATCCATCTCAAAATGAGAAATATATTGATGTAACAGAAGATGTTAAGAATCTCTATACAGCATTATACAATCTAGGCATGAGTAAATATTTTGGTTATATTCTTAATCAAGTAGCAGATGATAAGGCAGTATTCAATATGATAAGTGATCCAGAAGCAGATGAGAACTTGAAGAATTATCTAAAAAATATGAAAGACAAGATTATTATAAATGATGCAGTTGAGCCTATAAAGGTAAAGAAGATAATCAAACATATAATCAAAGTTAATGATGATACTGAAATAAAGAAGCAAAAAGAAATAATTTAATACTCTATCTAAATTTATTTTTTATTTGATTAATTATAAACCTTCTAAGCTGTTCTTTTGATCTTTGGAAGATATTCATTCTTTTTATTCCTCTTACTTTATGTCCTTTGCTGAAGTATGTCTTATCTCCTATCTTAAATGCTAATACTTTTGCTGATCTTGGTTTAATTCTATGAGATTTAGTTCCTTTATCCAAGTATAGAAAGTATTTCTTAGCATATAGAGTTAATTCATTATTTATTCTGGTTACTTTAATTGATCTCTTTAAAGCACCAGTCTTTATTGGAACATTCCTCTTTAGTATTTTACTAAACTCTTCTCTAGCCTTCTCATAATCCTTCTTGAAATAATCAGCAATTAGTTTAGTCTTTTCTTTTAATCCTTTAGGAGTTATTTGTATGTTATATGGCATGTTTAATATTAAGCATGAGTAAATACCATGATAGAGAAAAGTTTATGACTTTACTTACTATGGATTATCCTAAATTTGTTGAGTTTATAAAGAATGCTGATTATGAGCAACTTAAAGATTTAATTCTTGCTGGGTTAGAGATATTACAAAATGAAAAGAATACTATTTTAAAGATACAGATAAGAGGCAAGATTAATGCAATGGGTTTAGAAGTAGATGAGAAATTTAGAAAGAAGTTTAAATAAAATACTAATATAATACATGCTTACATGGACTAAGATATTAAAACAAGAATTAACACCTAGTGAAAGTATAGTATTTGATCCTACTGCTAACTTTGGTAATTATCAGTTTAGGATGGATGATCTATCAATCTATTTTATGATAAAGATAACTCATAAACCTACTAATACTATATTTCTACAGCAAAATATAACAGCTGATCTAGCAAGGTATTTAGCAAAACTAACACTAAATCAAGATTTTAAGGTTGAGGTAATAAATACTGATACAGTAAATCACTGGATGGGACTATACATCTTTAAAGCAACAAATTTTTTTAATATTATAGTAAAATTTGAGCAAATTACAATAAATCCTTCATCACAAGTTATAAGAAATATAGATGGATATTACTATACAGCAAAAATATTTCCAAATGCTGTGGTTGTAGTTTATAGATTTAAAGATAAAGCAAATTTCACTGATTTATACATATATGTAGATAATTATTTTAAAATGGATCAGATTACTGATATACCTTTTGATAGAAATATAGAATTAGTAATTGAGAATATAGATTCTGTTAATCCAAGAATTGCAAATATAGTATGGAATTTATATAGAGATTAGATCAGAACCTAGTTAGGTTCTGACTTAGATCAACACCTACTAAGGTAGGTATTGACTTAGATCAGCACCCATGTGGGTGCTGACTTTAATTCATTTTTTCAAGTTCTTTAAATAATTTATCTAATTTTTCATTATAATTCTTGTTATTTTGCATGTATAACTCAATTAATTTAGCAAGATCAACTCTAATACCATATTCCTTTGCTTTACCATTTAAGACTATTTGGCATAACTTTTCTATTACTTCTTCTAAGTTGATCATGAGTAATATTAGGTATGATATGTGATGAATGTAAGGATGATGTTGAATGCTTAACTATTGTTAAACTAGATAATAAAGAAATAAAATATATTCTGTGCTATGAACTTTAGAAGGAAGAAATATCATTATATACATCAATAGTTAGATCAGTAGCAACATTCCTATATGTTAATGTCATCTTAGTAGGATTCTTACTTTCTACTGAGGTTTCTGTTTCTATTACAGCATTTGTTATCTTAATGAAGCATTTATAGAAATCAGATACTAAAGTATCTCCTATAATATTAATATCAACATTATGTGCTGTGTTATTCTCTGCTAATGATCTTAAAGCATCATTATAATCAACTTCTAAGGTTAATGAAATATCTAAACCTAATGGGTATAAATCAGTTGGGAGATCACTATCTAAATACTTTCTTAGAGATTCATTACTATTACTAAATCCTAACTTCATTGAATATACTTTATATGTGTTACCATTAATAGTTGCTGTTAAAGTCTTACCATATTTTATTCCATTATCAGTTATTGTTGCTGTTGAAGATACATAAGGTTTACCTATAAGGTTCATTGATAACTTTGCATAGTCTTTATTATCCATTGTAATGTTCAAATCTTTTAGTAAGCAACCTAATGATTCTTTCTTACCTCCTAGATTCTCATGCTCTATAACTAATGAGAATGACTCAACAAATTCTGAATACTTTGGTAAGACAAATACATGTTTATATCTTCCAGTTTCAACTAAAGTAGTAGTGTTGTATTTTAATATGCCACCTATAATGTAATGTAATGTCCTAAAGTCTAAATCAGCATCAATATTAAATGATCTTGTCTTAAAGATAGGCACTGCAGTTGAGGGTATATAATCATCTAAATATTGCTTATCTACTGAATTATTATTCTCTTTTGTAGTTATCTTATTAACATAAAGTCTATAGATATTTGATGGTAAAGTTCCATAAGTTTGCTCATAATTAATACCAACTATCCTTGTCATAATATATATTATGATTTTTATTATATGTTCAAGATTTTCTTTAACCCTTATAATTTAGCTTAAGCTAAATTTGTTAGCTTAGGTTATCACACTTTTGCTTATTATATATTAATGGTAAAAGTGTGATAAAACCAGCACCTTGCATTAGTGCTTCAAAGTGTGATGCATACTCCCTATATATTTAAATTACATTTTCAGCCCATAATGCTATTGTAATATAATACATGACAGCAAGTATTACTGGTATGAAAAATAAATTAGGTATTGATTCATCTAACACTGATTTAGATACTCAATTAACTGACTTTCTTAATATTGCTACTGAGATAACTTCAAATGATATTGCTGATTTACCTTCAACTATAAGTCAAACCTTAAAAGATCATTTGATAGAGTTTTATGCATGTCATCTTTATTCATTAACTTACAAACCAGAGGAAGCAGAGAATTTCTTGAATGTATATAATACAATCTACAGAAAATCTTATGGAACATTAAATATATAGAATACTTTATTCTTTCATAACTCTTAGATTTATTCTTGCTATATGTGTTTTATTGTTGGTATCATAGTCATAATCAACACTCATTATACCTTTATTAGCAAAGTCTTGGTTAGTATTTAGTAATGCTTCTAGATCATCTATTATAGCATACATAACTTCAATATCTTCAATCTTACTAGATTTGTAAGTAATGATTAAAGCAATATTCAACTCATACTTTTCTTTATCAATATATGAATTATCTTTATCATAGTTCTCATTATCAATGAACATTACTATAGAGTTTTGGGAGTCTTCAACATAGCCTTTTAAGATATGCTTTATCTTCTTGAGATTAGGATAAGTATCACTATTAAGGTTATTCTTTATCAGATTGAAATATGTGTTGAAAGTGTTTACCCTTGTCATTTTACTTCTCCTCCAAGATAAATGATATTAACCTTAATCCTTGTTGGTTAGTTGAATAACTAATAACAGTAGGACTCTTTACTCTAACTGTATAAGTTCCTCTATTATGATATGATAGATCAAGCACAAAGGTTAGATCATTGTTATTATAAAAAGCATCATCTATTATCTCAGCAATACTATTAGTTATTGGTGTAGATGCACTTTCCTCTACAGTTAACTCCCAGACATATTTCTTTGAGAATATTTTGTTAGTGAGAATAATCTTTCCTAATGAACTATCATACTCATAGAATTGAGAACCAGCATTTGATTTACTTTCAGTTAAATTTAATACTTTAATTGTAGTTCCATTTATTGATACCATGCTTAATATTAAATTTCTGGAATATCAAACTCAATACTCTTAATATAATAAAATACAGTTGGAACAAATACATCTTGCTCAGTTACCAACACATCCAGATCACTTCCAGATGTTCCATTTAATTCATAAAGGTTTGAACCAGATTCATAAATTATCCTTCTTAGGTGTGCTTTATAACTAACAGATTCATAATAACCAGTAAATACTGATTTTGGTGGGATAATAAATGATGATCTTAATGCTACTATTCTGCTTGATCTTGGTGTAGTGGGATTATGTAGCCATGCAGAAACTGTTTCACTATTACCATAATTTAACACCAAATCATAACCAGAAGTATTTTCATAAATGACATAACTACTCTTATAAGGAAATACTTCATAAGCAGTTGCACCACTTCTATAATTTTGCCAATACCCTATAGTGTTAGGTAACAATGGTATTGAATTATTTATATCATCTAAAGTTAGTTCTACAGAATCATAAGTTAAATTAGAATTATGAGTATAAAACTTCCAACCCTCATTTAAAGGTAAAACAATCTTGTAAATTTCATAATAAGATAAACTAGCATAAGTTCCTTGTATTTGTATTGTCCCTCCATTCTTATGAAAGAGAAATAGATCATCTGGGTTTATTGCAAATCCTTCATCAAGATAAACTGATCCATTGAAATATAATTTATCACTACTTGAGTATAAGAATAACTTCTTAAATAATACAAATTCATTTGGGTTAATAGTATATGCTGTGTAATCTTTCTTATATACAGCATCTGGTAAAGTATAAGTGATCTTCATATAGACACCTCTTTAAGCAAAGTTAGTATTATATCACTATCATTTATATAAGCAGTAGGCATTATTGTATCCTCATAACTATTAATTGGAATTGATATGTTAGTAAAAACTTGATATTTTGTTGAAGTATGGGTATTCTGATAAGTTATATCATAAAAATCTAGTTTAGCATTCTCATATCTTAATCTTGTCATGCTATGCTCAGCAGCCCAAACTTTATCTGGTTGAACTATTAAAGGAACTAAAGCATACATCCATACTCCATTAGTATTAGATGGCATTGCTCTAAAATCTATCTCAAAAGGTGCATTATAATCTAACCATATAACTCCATAAATATATGATCTATAGGGATAATTAGTAGTAATATCAGTTGAATTGATTTTTTGTTGTTCTTTTAAAATTACTTCACTTACACCAAAAGGATTACTCCATTTTCTTGGATGAATTTTAGTAGTATCATGCCAATCAAATTGTATAGATGAACTTGATGATAAACTAGCAAAGAATAAACAAGGATACCTTCCATCTTCATATTCAAAGAAGGGAAATATACTATCATAATTTGGAGTTACATTTATTAAATTACCACTATCATTATAAACATCTCTTACTTCTGATTTGATGAATTTACCATAACCATTATTGGTTATTTGATCTATTCTATATCTTGGATATGAACCAGAAGTCATATCAGATTTACCATAAAGTTGGGTAATTGTTTCAGTAGGAAAAACACAAAACATATCTTTTGTTACTCCAGAATTGCCATTGTAATATACTAGCATAGGTGCATCATATCTTTTACTATAAGCATATATCTTTAATGGAGAAGAACCATTAGCAAAAGTTTGAGAAATTGGCAAAAAAGCTACTTTGAATGGCATTAATGAAGTTAGCCAACCATTCTGAACCTCTCCATCAAATAATTTATGCTGATCTGTTATTAATTTCATACCTTATATTACATGTCAATACTCTAAAGAGTATTGAACTATGTTAGAACCTAACTAGGTTCTGAACTATGATAGCAATATTAAATCCTTGATGATAAGGATTTATTAAAGAGTTAATATATGATATGGAAAAGATTATCAAAATAAAAGATAGAGAATTCAAACTAAAGACAATAAATAAAGTAGTTATCTTTAATGCTTTAAATTTCTCTCAAGAACAAATCATTGATGAACCAGAAAAATTCCTTAATGTATTATGTAAAGTTATTCATAAATGCCTTATTGAGCCTAGATTATCTATTGAAGAGATAAAATCACTTGATGAATGGACTTTATTACAATTATACTCAGAAATATCAAGAATGCATTTAGAAGATAGTGATACTTTTTTAAAGGTATAGATAGAGATTTGAAAGTAATCTTACACTTTATTGCTAAGAATTATCATACTACTCCAGTTGATCTGCTTTATAACTATAGTTATGATGAACTTGTGTTTATGAAGGAATGTCTTGAGGAAGGTTTGAGGGTTGAAAATGGAGATAATTGAAGTGTTAGAATTCTAACCTTATGGTTAGAATTGTTTTAGATATTTTTAAATTTATGTAATTTCTATATACTCCCATGATAAATATCTTTAATAGAAAAAAGAAAAGTTTGAAAGAATTCCTTACAGAATATGGAGAAGTTAAAGAATGGCAAAGTAACATAACTTATTTTAATTACATCAAACTTATAACAAATAAGTGCTTAGATAAAAGATTCTTTGATAAACTAGAAAAAGAATATAAAATAAAATCATGGATGATCTCTCCAACATTTGAACAAAACCAGAATATAAATCACATTATGAAATAGATATACATTTAGAATAAATCAACATAAGCAATGTTAATAGAATTCAACTCAACATATAACAATAATAAAGCATAAGCAATATCATCCTTCTCATTTGTTTTCTTTATTAAATTATCACTAACTTTAATAGATTGAAGTTGCTCTAGTAATTTAGTATTTATTTCACAGATTGCTATTTTATCTTCTTTCAATGCTTTATAGATTGATCTTACTGCTTCAAGTTTGTTCTTGGCATCCCATACTACACCTTTTATAGTAATATTTGGATAATTATGTATCAAGTAATCATAAGCAATTTGTCCTATTCCAGTTTGATCTATTATTATCTTCTTAATGCTTGGATACTTCATTAATAAATTATTTAGTAAAACTAGATAATCATCACCATTCAAACCATAACTATTTACTATAGTAAAATTCCCTTTATCTTCATAAACTTCAACTACTCCTAACTGATCTTTCTTGCCACCAATATCCAATAAGAGAATGTTAGGCTCTTTATCTAAATTAGGAATAGTATATCTATTCAATAATGATAGACTGAATATTGCTTGCTCTTCACTTACAAACTTACCTAGATACTCTTGTTCAAACTCCTCATTTGTCATTACTTTCCTTTGCTGATCAAGGAATTCTTTACTGATTAATGGATTATCATATGATGTAAAATGATACTTGGTAAATGTATCATCCTTATCCCAAATCTGATAGAATATATGATTGAATTTATATGGTGTAGAGATAAGCCAGAGGTATCCATTAGTAGTAGAGATCATAGGCATTAATACTGAAGTAATAACTGAAGATTTAATGAAATTTGCTTCATCTACTATAACTAGATCAGCAGAATAACCTCTAAGTGTTGAACCATCTCCAGAAGGTAAACTAATTATTCTTGAACCATTCTTGAATTCTATCATTTGAGACAAGTCCTTTTCAATTAATGGATAGATATTCTTACAATAACCCTTTATCTTTTGTAATAGTAATAATGATTGCCTTAAAGAAGGAGAAGTTATAAGAGTTAAACTGTTAAGATGACTTAATGCAAAGATAATTGCTTTAATAGAGATCATAGTAGATTTACCAACTTGCCTTCCAGAGCATACTATAATCCTTTTAGATTTATCTTCTATAACTTTTCTCTGATAATCAAAGGGTTCAAAGTCAAGGAGTTTATAGATTTTATCATACACATTACACACCTCATTGTTTAGTAAATACATTAGGTTTTGAGATCATCTTAGTTGCTATGTAACTAAAGAATCCAGAAAATGCTAAAAATTTCAACTCCTCAGATTCCTTTCCAAGAAATATTGTAAGAATGTAAGCAATAATAATGATTAATACAATAAAGAATACCTTATCTTCATATGTTATTAAGTTATGAATCATAGGGTGCATGTGTTATATTATATTTTAAATAAAACTCATATGCCTTCCTTAAAGATTCTTTCTCCTCTTTAGTTAACTCTCTTTCATCATATTCAATGAACTTCTTGGCTTCCTCTCCTTCTAGTTTTATTGGTTCAAACAATTTCCTTCACTTTTAACACTAAACACTTAGGAATATAGTAATAAACTCTACATTTTAATAAGATGTAATGTTCATTTTCTTCTATTAAATAACCTTTAGTAATCATAATATTTGATAATACTATGGGTAATTCATCAATATTTTTAAATTTAACAGCATCATGCCATAAAACTTCTACCTTTTTCTTGTTCATAATGTATATTAAAACAAACATGAGATGTTTTATCCTTACTAATAAGGATTTATTAAAGATAGCACACTATGAAGCAGTAGTGTTAAGGCTGTCTTTATCATACTTTCACCATTATTCCATACTTAATTAAGTTCTCTTCTTTCTACTTATAAAGAAACCTATCATTCCAAGAAGCCATATAACAAATGCAACTATTATACCAATTAATGCTGCATTAAATGTTTCAATACCTGCAAGACTTAATCCAATTGCAATAGCAAACCCAATACCAGCACAAATCCAACCCATCATAAAAAGAAATCCCATTTGATGTAAAAATCCTTGATCTCTAATATCTGTCATATTATATTTAATTGTAAGTCAAGTATAAAAACTTTATCTATCAAAATTCAACATTCCTAAAAAAATATGAGTAACACACTTTCTCCATATATATAATAGTAAAAAGTGTGTTAGGCATGCCTAATTATGCTAACCTAAGTCAATACCCAGTTGGGTATTTTGTTGAGTGTTAATATATAACATGAAACTAAATATAAGAAAGATTTTTGGCAATAATAATAAAGGAGATGCTAGAGGTGTTGATTTAACTACTATCTATTATGGCACTTCTAGTGATGTAACAAATAAAGACTTATTAGATTTATACCTTAATGAACCAACTATTAGAAGTAATATTGATTTTGTAGTAGATGAAATATTAAATGATAAGATAGTTGCTGATAAAGAATTAATTAATAAGACAATAAAGAATTGGGATTTGAATCTGAATAATGTTACTAAAGAATTATTGATCTTTGGATATAGCATTCAATATGTGAATAGAGAAGCAAGAAGATTAGAATCAATAAGAATGAGTAATGTATCAGCAATAATACATGATAATAATGGAACTCCTATTAAGTTTAGGTATGCTGGGAAAGAATATGAGTTTAATGAGGATTATATCTTAATAACATTACCAAGTGTTGATGTTATAATAGATAATAAATTAAGTTGGTTATATCCTCTATTAGTTACTCATACTATTAGTATTAATAATAAATCTTATTCCTTTTCTGTATATGATCTCTATAAGACAAACCTTTATTATATGTTAAAGTCATTTAAAGATAATATTTCAAGTAAGAATATCATACTTGTTGAAGATAGAGTAGATGTAAAGACTCTCAAAGATAGTTTAGATGATGCTAAAACTAGAGATTCAATAATAATGAATGGAGTTAAGGACATAAAAACTCTCAAGGGATCATCTGATCCTTCTGCAATAGACTTGATAGAAAAAGCTCAAGAAATTATTACTCTAGTAACTAATAACTCATTTAATTTGCTATTACTTAAACAATCCTTTACTGAAGCAAGTGCTAAAGTAACTAAGCAGATGGTAGAGAAAAGATTACAGAGTTTAAAGACATCAATACTATCTTGTGTTAAAACTATCTTACAAAATCTAGGACATCAAAACTTTACTCTAAGGTTTGTTGAAGATAAGCAGTTTGAGATTGATCAATTAAGTAAATTAGTTATGCTTAAGATAATCACACCAGAAGAAGCAAGAAAACTTATTGGTATAGATGAGGTGCTTGAATAATGGCAAATGCAGAAGTGTTAGTAAAACTCATTGCTAAAGATGAGGCTTCTAATAAGATAAATGAGAGTATAACAAAGATAAATCAAAAGTTAGAATCAACTAATACTTCAACTACTAACCTAGAATCCAGAACTCAAAGATTAAAATCAGCATTTAATGGTTTATCTTCTAGTTTAAAATCTAATGCTTTAGGTTTAACTACAGTTGCATCTTCAGCTCTTTCATTGTATAATGCTTATGATAATCTAGGAAGTCAAGAAATAGCAGTGCAGAAAGTAGCAGATGCATTAGAAGCTAAGAAAGTGGCATTAGCAAGAGCTCAAGAAAAGGTAAATAAATTAGTGCAAGAAGGTAAAACCAATACTGCAGAATATCAGATAGCATTAGAAGATTTAAGAGTAAAAGAGCAACAAGTCAAAACTGCAGAAGATGATCTTGCTGATAAGATGGATGATTTGAGTAGAGCAAAATTACAATTTGCATTAAGTGTTATTCCTACTGTTGTATCCTCAATTGGAACTCTAAATGGTGTATTAGGTTCAACTGGATTAACTGGAGCATTATCTAAAATACCTTCAATGCTTAATGCAGTAAAGATTGCATCTATATCTGCTTTCATAACAAATCCAGTAGGTTTAGCATTAATTGGAATATCTGCATTAGTTACTGCTTTAGTCTTTAATATTGGTGGTTTGAGAGATGCTTTTATTAATGCTGGAAAAACAATTTGGGACTTTATCAAAACTTATTTATCACCTCTAGCATCTATAATTGAAGGTATTGCTGGATTCTTTGGACAAATTACTGGAAGTAATGCACCAACTCCAACTATGCCAGAATTACCAAACCTAGAGGTTGCTCCCAATACTGAAGCTTTTACTAAAGATATGCAAGATATGAATAAGCAGTTAGAGAATGTTCAACTTGTTACTGATTTAACAGCAGATGATCTAGAGGAATTAAATAAGAAGTTTATTGCAGAGAATGGTATCTTAAACTCACTAGATCAATTCAATAATAAATTAAATACATTAAAAGCAACAATAGATGATCTAAATCTAAGCATAGAACATAAACTAAATAATGTTACTCTAAGAACTAGTAATAAAAGAACTTCAATTAAAAATAGAGGATTAGATATTATATAAGTCAGAACCTACATAGGTTCTGATCTAAGTCAATACCTAAAGGGTATTGATCTATACTTTATTCAAATCTCTTTTTATATGCATATTCACTTGTAGATTATAGATTATATCTTGCATTCTCTCTTCATCTGGGTTTAGTCTTTCCTTAATTTCTTGTATGATAAATTTACATAATTTTATTCTATCAACTTTCTTATTATGCTCTTTAAGATATTTAATGTATTTATCCCAAGCATCTAACAATATAAAATAAGGTATATTAAACTTCTCTTTGATTAGCATTATAGTTCTATAAATAATAACATCTTTTTCTCTATAAGACATTCTCTGATGAATTTTTGCTAGTCTCTTCTGCTTACTTGAATTGTTTGGATATAGTATATTACTCATTGCTAATTTCTCTGTTATTGGATCAATATTACCATAGTAATTTAATTCCATAAACTCCTCATTATCAACATATAACTTTGCTAGTTCTTGTTCATCTTGATTTTCTTTAACCATACCACAAATCTGACAAACTTCCTCTTCATTCACAATTATAAATTTATGATTTTTACATAACATTTCAAGAATCAATTAAAAAATTATATAATTTAATAATATACTCAGCATTTATAAGTTACATTTTTGTTTCTTATTACTATGAAAGACTCTAAAGTAATAGGTATTAGACTATCTCAAGAAGAGTATGAGCAACTGTTAACATTCTTATCTGCTAATAATTATAATAATTTAAAAGAATTTATCTTAGATTTTATTAATCAATCTTCAAACATTAGAAATAATAATGGTTTTATTGATCCAGCCACACCAGACCAAGCCCATGCCCATGGGGAGGAGCCTTTGTCCTCCCCTTATAATATTATGACATATATATAAGATTTATGTTTTTTACAACTTATATTATATCTGTGTATAAATAATAACTAAATAAAATTATAGGTTTATTGCAATAACCAAGCCTTTATATCTTATTAAGTATAATTAGAGTTAGAATGGTTACACAACTTAGTAGCGCTAGAAGAGGAGTAATTACTGAAGAGATGAAGATAGTTGCAAAGGATGAAGAATTAGAGCCAGAATTCATTATGAGAGGTATAGCTAATGGTAGTATAATAATACCAAGAAATGTTGCTAGGAAAGAGAAGATAAAGATTGTAGGTATAGGCAAGGGATTAAAGACCAAGGTTAATGTAAATATAGGAACCTCAACATTGAGAGTAGATTTAGATGAAGAAGTTGCTAAAGCTAGAATAGCAGTAAAATATGGAGCAGATACCATAATGGATCTTAGTGATGGAGGAGATCTAGATCTAATCAGAAGAACGTTAATGAAAGAAGCGCCTATACAATTTGGATATGTTCCTATCTATCAAGCATATAATCATGCTGTTAATAAATACAAAAATCCAGTAGAGATGAGTGAGGACGATTTCCTTAATGCATTTGAGAAAGCAGCGAAGGATGGAGTTGATTATACCACAATTCATAGTGGTATTACAAAAGAGTTAGCAGAGAGATTACTAAAAGTAGAGAGATATGGAGGGATAGTAAGCAAAGGAGGAACTATAACAGCTGCATGGATGCTTAGACATGGTAAAGAGAATCCTTACTATCAGCATTTCGATTATCTTTGTGAGATAGCTAAAGAATATGATGTTACATTCAGTTTAGGTGATGCTTTAAGACCTGGTTCAATTTTAGATTCGCATGATGAATTACAAGTAGCAGAGATGGTTAATGTTGCTAGATTAGCTAAAGAGGCTAGAGAGAATGATGTACAAGTTATGATTGAAGGACCAGGACACGTTCCTTTAGATGAAGTTGCTGCAAATGTTAGATTAGCTAAAGCAATGTTTGGAAACATACCATATTATGTATTAGGACCATTAGTAACAGATGTTGCTGCTGGATATGATCATATAGCAAGTGCTATAGGAGCAGCTATAGCTGCTAGTGAAGGGGTTGATCTCTTATGTTACCTCACACCATCTGAGCATTTAGCATTACCAACTCCAGAAGAGGTTAAGGAGGGCTTGATTGCATATAGAATTGCAGCACATGCTGGAGATCTTGTAAAGATTAGAGATAGAGCTATTAGATGGGATAAAGAGATTACTGAAGCAAGAAGAACGTTGAACTGGAGCAAACAATTATCATTAGCGATAGATCCAGAGAAAGCAAAAGCCATCCATTCTAGAGAAGGGCAGATTGAAGGAGAGAATGTGCCATGTACCATGTGTGGTTCAGCATGTGTTTATATAATCTTGCCAGAGCAGAGGAAGTATAAAAAGGAAGATGATTCCTAAAATTTTATTATCACTAACTCTTATAAGATAAGTATTAGTAAGTATAAGCAATGAAAGCATTTATAGAGATCAAGATAGAGGCTGGGAGTAATATTCTAAGTATAATCAGTGCATTAAAGAATATAGAAGGTGTTAAAGATGCAACTGCGGTTACTGGACATGCAGATATATTAATTAGCATAGAATCGCCAGATCTTAATACATTAGCTGATATAATAACAAATAAGATACATGCTATTAGAGGTGTAGAGAGTACAGAAACTATGATATGTGTAGAATAAATCAAAAATTTTTTATATCTTCTTGAACCTTCTTCTACCTCTATGTAAGAAGAGGCTTATAAGTAATATCATTACTCCTAAACCTGCTATTATTCCTCCTCCTTGTGCAACCATTCTATTTTGAGCATACTCTTCAACCTCAGCCATATTTGCTATATTTATAAATATTAGGCTCAATGCTACTCCTATAGCTATCATAGCTATACCTATGAACGTGAACCGCCAGTCCATACCAATAATTACGAAACAATTTTATAAATAATTTTATGCTATCATTACTTCAACTTTATCTATAAAGCCTTTATTACTAGCCATAGAGTATAGTTTTCTTATAGCATCTTCACCTTCTTTACCCATATCTATTGTTAAAGCATTAACATACATAAGCACAAACCTCTTAAGTGTATCTTTATCTATTCCTCTAGCATATCTGCTAGCATACTCTAAAGCCTCATCCTCATTACTTAATGCATATTGGATAGATCGTTTTAATGTATTGCCAATATACTTTATCTTATCTAAGCCTAGCCTATTACTAGCAACGTTTATTCCTAATGGGATAGGCAGATTTGTCTCTCTATGCCAAAACTCTCCAATATCAAGAACCTTCTTTAAATTATATCTATCATATGTTATCTGTAATTCATGTATTATCAATCCAGCATCTACTTTGCCATCAATTATGGCATATGGTATCTGATCAAACCTCATCTCTTCTGCCTCAAACTCTCCAATTGCTAATTTCAATAGCAATACAGCACTAGTTAATCTTCCTGGTATTGCTATCCTTGCTCTCTTTAGATTAATATCATCTTTAGCAATTACTATTGGTCCATAGCCTAGTCCAAAACTGCTTCCAGATCTTAATATAGTATAATTATTAGTATAAGCATAAGCATGAACTGATATTGCAGTAACATCTAATTCGTGATTTAATGCTCGCTTATTCAGACTTTCTATATCCTCGATAACATGCTCGATCTCTAGATCATGCTCGATCTTATTATTAACCATGGCATAGAACATGAATGCATCATCAGCATCTGGTGTATGACCTATAGTTACTCTCATACTCTTTTATAATTACTTCCCTATTAAATACTATAAATTACTCTTAATTACATCTAATATACATGAATGCATTAGAAGCATTTGAGAAGGAGATCTATTATCAAGAAGAAGAGATACCAAGAATTCTATCAGATATAAAGAGTATTAATGATGATATATGCATATTTACTGGTGCTGGCGATTCATATGCAGCAGCATTAGAAGCTGTCTATGTTTCTGGGCATAAAGCACGATTTATCGATCCTTTAGAATTATCGCTAAAACCATCTCTTGCTAAAGATTCAAATCTGTACATAATATCCATCTCTGGATCTACAAAAGCTAACATTGAAGCAGCGAAGGCTACTAAAGGGTTATGTAAAAGAATAGCAATCACAGCAAATCCAAATAGTAAACTAGCACAAATATGCGATGATATAATAGAGTTGAGATATAAACATCTGGGAATATTAACGGCTGGTAGTATAGGATTTACTGCTAGTCTTTTAGCAGCGATATCAGTAATTAGCAAGTTAGAAGTAAATGATGATATAAAAAGCATATTTAGGAGAGCGGAGAGAGATGCTGATATAACATTAAAAGCTCATATCTATACTATAGGAAGTTATGAAACCTATCCATTATCGATCTATGCTACCGCTAAAATATATGAAGTATTAGGATTCAAAGCGCAATATGCTATGTTAGAACAGTTTTGCCATATGGAATTGTTCTCGTTATCTAACAATGATACAGTATTACTATTATCAGATCTAGAAAAGGCTCAAGAATTATATGATAAATTAGACTGTAATAAGTATATATTCAAAAAATATAATACTAGTATGTTAGATAATATACTTTATTATATATTCCTTATTCAGTTAATTGTATTAAAAAATGCAAAAATATTAGGTTTGAGCGATTGCCATTTTGTAGAGAATGAGGCAATAAGGAGCATTAGTAGTAGCCTTATATACTAACTCATTCCTTATCTATGAACTCATCTGCTTTTGGTGGTTCTGGATTCAAGCCTTTCCTCTTCCTTATCTCAGCAACAATATTCATAAGCATCGATGATGGCACTGGTTGCCAATGTTTAAAGTGTGTATTCCACATAGCTTTACCAGCAGTTGCTCCTCTCATCTCTTCCGAGAGATCAAATGTCTCAGATGCTGGGATCTCTCCATTAATTATAGCTATAACTCCTTTCTGATCCATGCTTAACAACTTGCCTCTCTTAGCTGATAATACACCAGCTACAGCTCCTATCATATCTGCTGGGCATTTCACTTCAATACCTAAAACTGGTTCTAACAATACAGGATCTGCACTTAACATTGCTCCAATTATAGCTCTCCTAGTAGCAGGCATCAGTTGTGCTAAAGTTCTATGTGCTGGATCTTCATGAGGTACGAAATGATGCAATACAACTTTGACTCCTCTACATGGTTCTTGTGCTAATGGTCCATTTAACATAACATCAGTAAATCCCGATTTTATTGAATCCATAGACTCTTGCAGATATTGGACTCCTTTGGTAGCATCTACTAATAGACTGGTGCCTTCTATAGCAACTACTCTTCTAGCCTCTTCAGCATCCCAACCTTTCTCTCTTAATATCATACCTATCTCTTTTCTATCCATATTCTCGTTTATCTTGCCAGTTCTAATCAATTCGATAACATCCTCTGTTAATGGTTCAACTCTAACATAGATCTTGTTATGCCTATTAGGAGATTTAGCCATAACTGGACCAGCTTTGCCTTTTATAGTCTCTCTATAATTTATCAATGGTGGAGAGGTTACTATCTCTAAACCAGCATCTTGTATTAGTGAAGTTGCGATCTCTAAATGCAAAACACCCATACCAGCCATAAGTGTTTCTCCCGTCTCTTGGTTTATATTAATAACTAGGTTTGGATCCTCTATACTGATCCTTCTTAATACTTCAACCAATTTTGGTAGATCTCTAGGATGCTTTGGTTCTACAGCTACCGTAACAACTGGCTCTGATACATATTTTATAGATTCAAATGGTGCTACATCTTTGACTGTTGATATAGTTTCTCCAGCTCTAGCATGTTGTAAACCTAGTAACGCTGGTATATTTCCAGCAGTCAATTTACCAACTATCTCTCTAGTAGGTCCCATGAACATACTTACAGATTGCACCCTTCCAGTCATTTTAGAATCTATCAGATATACTTGATCACCATCCTTTATAGTTCCAGAGTATAACCTTCCTACCGCTATAGGTCCAGCTTGAGGATCTACTACTACATTAGTAACCATCATAACAGCTGGTCCTTTCTCATCACAATTGAGTAACGCTTGTCCTACATCAGAATTCAGATCACCTTTCCATATCTTTGGTATCCTATATTTCTGAGCAACATGAGGTGGAGGGTGATGCCTTACTACCATACCTAATATGGCATCGTGTAATGGTACTTTTTCAGTAAGCATCTCTTTTGGATTTCCAGAACTGTATGCTTCATAAACAGTCTTGAAATTTATACCAGTCTTTGCTGCTATGCTTGCTGTAAAGCCCCAACGATCCTTGGCAGAACCAAATGCTACTGTATCAGTTTGAATACTAACCTTCCACTTCTCTTTATACTCTGGTTCTGCATAGATATCGATCAATCTATTGAAATCGCTAATTATTCTAGCAAGCCATTCTTGCATCTTTTCAGGAGTTAATCGCAGTTCTTTAACCAATCTATCTATCTTGTTTATGTATAAAACTGGCCTAACCCTTTCTTCTAATGCTTGCCTAGTTACAGTCTCAGTCTGAGTCATTATACCTTCTACAGAATCACATACTACACATACTCCATCTATTGCTCTAAGGCTTCTAGTTACTCTTCCTGTAAAATCTATATGGCCTGGAGTATCTATCATATTTATAACATAAGGTTTGCCATCATGTTCATAGTATAATGTAACATTTGCAGCTTTAATCGTCATCTGTCTTTGTTGCTCTAGTTCCCAATAATCTAATGCAAGTGCTTGTCCAGCAACTGAAGGACTGATCATTCCGGTTGCTGCTAAAAGGCTATCGCTCATCGTTGTCTTTCCATGATCTACGTGGGCAATAACACCAAAATTATTCGGGCATTGCCTTTCGAATCTGGTCCTTATTGCCCATGATCTTTAATGCTTCCTGTGTAGTCTTATACTTTGGCATATATCATCTATCCCAACTTTTGAATCGCTTTTATTTAATCCTTGCTTTAGAAAAAATAATTAGATTGCAGCTTCATCTCTAGTCTTCTTTACCAGATCTGCAGCAGTTATGACATCTGTTACAAATATCTTACCTCCCATATTAGGATCGCCGCCTAATTCATCTAATATCTTATTAATTAATGGCTCAACCTGCTCATCTTTTACAACGATCTCTATCTTTGTTCTAGGTATGAAATCTGGTATGAAGAATTTTGTTCCTCTTCCAGTTGCTATTGGTTGAGCTTTTACTCTACCTCTACCTTCAATCTTAGTTACACTCATTCCCCCAATATTCATATCCTTAGTTATCTGTGTTATATCATCTACCAATCTATGTGGTACAATAATCTCTACCTTTTTCATCTATTACACTTGCTTATAACTAGAATAATAATCTTGCTATAATTATTCTCTTAGTAATTGGAATGGAATTAAAATATTATATTTTAATAATATATTATATGGCTTATAAAGTGAAAAGACTTAATTTCCTATTCATACATAATCTATAATATGGAGGAGGAAGATGAATATATACCAGCAAAGATAAGTTATGTAGGCTTTGCTGATCCTTATGGTTTAGAAGGTGTATTGATACTAAAGAGTGATGATGGAAGAGAATTTCATATGAGAGCGTTCTCTGGAGAGGTTGCTAGGCATATAGCTAGGTTCCAAGCTGGGGATAAGTTAAGCATACCTACTGTTTATAATCTAATTGAGGAGATAGCGGAGATGAACGATCTCTTGCTTACCGAGGTCAGAGTTTATCAGAGTGGTTCGGTACTAAGGGCAAATTTATACTTTAAAGATAAAGAAGATAAGATAGTCTTGAGAAATTACCGAGCATCAGATTCTATAGCATTAGCAGCATATTATGATATACCAATCAAGGTTAGGAAGAGTATGTTTGAAGATGCTATAGAACGTTAAGTTACAATTTTAGCCAAATCTCTAGCCTTATATGCATTCTTTATCTCCATAGCTATTCTCCTCCCTACTCCAAATACTGTTCCATACATATATTTTGTATACGGAGAAGTAGTAGCAAGTATTGGATTTCCAGGAACTCTAAATGATACATCATATACTATTATCTCAAGGTCTTTAGTAACTACGCTTTGTAATGAGAATGGTCCAATCATGCCAGGAGGATATTCATCTTTACATGCTTCTACAAATCTGTCTCCTAGATCAATAACCTTTTCTAGCATAGATTCCCTTATGCTAGCTGGCATATGTCCAATCTCAATATTCTGTAATTCTATATCTATATCCAACTGATGCCTTGCTGGCATGTTAACAAAATCATACATATTGGTTTGTAATCTTCTCTCTATTCCAAGGAATTCTACCCTATCCTCTATTAATGAGTTGAAGAAGTTAAAGTTGAAATATGTGCCTATTGCTAACTCTTCTATAACAGAATTCTCAAGATCTTCTCTACTTATTATACCAGCATTTATCCTCTCTTCTGCCTTTCTTTTATAATCTTCATAGGAATTAACAATAAAGAATGCTCGCTCTAACTTTCTCTTTGCTTCTTGTACTTTAACTATTGCTGGAGTGTCAATCTCTTCTGCCTTTAATATTCTAGGATGTTTTATCTTAGCCTTCTCTAATAGATAATACTGGTTCTTCTCTACGGTTCTTTCTTCCGCTCTTAACAATCTTCTACTTCCAAAGATTGGTAACCTTAGATCATTCTCGATAGCATTATAACCTAAATATACAACAAACGATCTATGTGGTATAACTATAGCATTCTTACTTTTTAATAACATCTGTATCTCTGGCTTTAGCATATCAGCAAATCTATCTAATATCAATATATCATCAGCCAATCTCTTAAATCTTTGATAAGGTTTTTCTCTACCTTTTTGGCATATAACCAATGTTTTTAAACCTTCGTCTTTTGCTCCATCCATTATCTCTAAAGCTGAATGGCTGCCTATAACAGTTATAGTTGGATTATCATAATTCTTAACCATATTCATTATATCATTCCTATCTATCATAACTCTACCTTCCTAACATCTATATTAAAACTATCCTAAAATATGGCTATGGATGAGTTGTTAAGAATGATAGATAAAGAGTCATCTTATAGAATATTATTCTATATAACAAATAGAACCCTTGGAAAAGGTAAAGTTAGTAGGTTAGTAGATCTTTATGCTAATAATAGGATAGTAGTTGTTTATAGGGATAGAGAAGATGCTACTACTAGATTGTTATTAGAGGAATTATCTAATGTTAGTAGAGAAGAGTATCTTTTTGATGATGCAAATAAACTTCTAGGAAGTACATGTGATGTTTTAATTGCAGATCTAACTAATTATATATCTCCTAACAAATTAGGTATATTAATAGAACTTGTTAGAGGAGGAGGGATAATAATACTAATCGCTCCTAGAAAGGAAGAGATCGATTCATGGTTTACTGATTTTCATAAAGAGTTTGCTACTAAAGAAGATATTAAACTAAGGTTTGAGCATAGGCTAATAGATCATACAATAGGCAAAGAAGGAATAATATACATAGATGATGAAGAGATCATAAAAGGTTCTATACCAAAGAGTATGGAAAGGCGTAAATTAATAAGCATAGAAGGAAAGTTATTTTATAATCTATGCATTACTAACGATCAAGTAAATGTATTAAGAACAATTGAAGAATTCTTGGAATATGATAAAGGAGCAATAGTCTTAAAGGCTAATAGAGGCAGAGGCAAATCGGCAGTATTAGGATTAGCAATAGCTGGAATGTTATTAAATTATGATATTAGTAAGATATTGATAACAGCACCAGAAGCAGAGAATATACAAACTATATTCGAGTTTATCATGAAAGCCTTAGATAGTAAGGGTATAAAATATAGCAAAAGAATGGTTGATAATCTAGTTGTAGAATTAAAGTATTATGATAAAAAAGTTCTATACAAGAAACCACTTGGTGCATTAGAAGAGAAAGCAGATATCATAATTATAGACGAGGCTGCTGGTATTTCAATACCATTACTTATAGGTTTGATGAAGAGATACCATAAAGCGATATATTCTTCAACAATTCATGGTTATGAAGGTGCTGGGAGAGGCTTCTCTATAAGGTTTATGAATAGATTGAAAAGGTTTACAGATGTGTTTGAGGTTAGTATGGAAGAACCTATAAGGTATGCTATAAACGATCCTATAGAGAAATGGCTTTATGATATATTGTTATTGGATGCAGAACCAGCAAAGATAGATGATATCAAAGATTATAGATATGAAGAGATAGATAGAGATGAGTTATTTTACAATAATGAACCTATGCTAAGAGAGATAATAGGTTTGTATGTATTGACTCATTATAGAAATAAACCAGATGATATAGCATTACTAGCAGATGCTCCACATCATTTCATAAGAGCTATGCTAACTGATAATAAAGTAGTTAATGCGTTACATCTATGCTACGAAGGGAATATCGATGTTAGTTTTGATACAATCAAAGATATCAAAGGTAATATGATTCCATCAGTTATAGCAAGATATTATTACAATCTTAAAGCATTTTGTAAACTAAAAGGTATTAGGATAGTAAGAATAGCAACTCATCCATCATTATGGAATAGAGGTATAGGCTCGCAAGCATTAGAAGAGTTAAGTAAAGAGTTTGAGAAGAAGATAGATTGGTTAGGATCTGGATTTGGTGCTAGCCCAGATTTGTTAAGGTTCTGGTTAAAGAATGGGTATCATGTAATAAGCATAGGTCCTAGAAGAAATCCTGTATCTGGAGAGTATAGTGTTATAGTTATAAAGCCTATGAAGAAGCATGTAAATAAGATATTAGATGATTTAATAAGAGAGTTCAGACTAAGGTTCATAGATTCGCTACATGATTCATACTTTAACTTAGATCTACAAACAGCATACTTGCTTCTTAATGATAGATATGGTAATGTAACCTTCAAACCAGAATTTAAAGGAACCCAGAGATTAAGGTTAGAGGCATATCTTAATGATTTAGTTATATATGAAGGTGCTACAGACTCTATTAGAGTTTTAGTTAAAGCTCATTTCATGAATAGTAAGAGGTTGGAATTGAGTGAAGAAGAGGAAAAATTGTTAATAGCTAAAGTTTTACAAGGTAGAGATTGGATTAACATAACAAGATTGATGAAGAAAAGATTAGCAGATAATATAGATATGATGAAGAGCATAATTACTAAACTGTATGAATATTACTAATACTCTGCTTTTCTATCTATCATGCCTTTTCTTCTAGCCCTCTTATCTGCATAGTTGAATAATGTATATGCAAATATTATAGTAATTATAGTTGTGATTATCATATATGCAAATATGTTTATATCAAACATTCCTTTCAGTGATAATCTGATCAATTCCAAGAAATGAGTGCTAGGAAATGCATATGATATACTAGCAAATGGTTCTGGTAACACATTAGTAGGAAATACAACTCCAGAGAATAGAAATAATATGCCAGTAGTATATTCGCTCAACGAATATTGTAATTTGTATGTCAATAGATTTATTGCAGTTAAAATCATACCCATGAAAGAGAATGCTACAACTCCTACAATTAATGTAAATACTAATAATGGATAATTTATATTGAAAGGATCTATAGATAACCCTAAACCAAAATTAGTAAATATTAGATTGGCTATGATTATAGATATTATTACCGATATACTAGCATTTATAGCAGATGCTAATGCTCTTCCAATTATATATCCCTTAATAGCTCTAGGAACGATATAGATATTCTTCAAAACCTCATACTTTGCTCTATCCTCATGTATTAGATAACCTAAAGTTATCAATATGGTTATAGGATATATGAAGAATATGGCTCCAGTGAATGTGTAGAAGAATAATTCATCATTTATAAAACCAGCAGCATCTGAGCCTATTAAGAATATCAATCCTATTATTATAACATGTGCTATCGGTTTGATGATTATATATGATAAGAAGACAAATGGATCTGCCCAATTAGATTCTACTTTCCATCCTATCCATATGCCTTGCTTTATTATCTTCATTGCCATCTTAAAGTCAGTCTCCCTTCTCTCTTACTAATCTCTTCCATCTTTTTTAATGCGAAATATGCTAACGGTATTAATACAATTGCTAATATGCTCAATCCTATTATATGCATTATAACATCTTCTAAACTGCCATTCAATATCAACAATATCCTCATGCCATCAATTGCTAATGTTAATGGTATTATAGTAGCAGCTATCTTCATAATATTTGGTATAAATCTATTATTAAATATTGGATAATATAACCCAGATAACAAGAATATTGGCTCTTGCAAAAGATCGGCTATATGGCTAGCCTCCCTTCCATATAATAAGAATAAAGAAGCAAATAACATTCCCATCCCATACAATGCTAGCAAGCCTAGAATGAATATTATTGCTAATGCAAATGGATCAAGTAATGATAATTGAATTGGAAATAATAACGTTCCAATGAATAGTATAGAACCAGCTCTTATGCTAGTATTAAGCATACCTCCAACAGCCATTCCTACTAGAATAGCCATCCTTGAGATTGGTGCAATCATATACTGCGTAAGGTTTCCTGTCTCCTTCTCCCAATAAAATTGGCTAGACATACCCCATAATACATTGCTCCAGAAAGCAAGCATTGCTCCACCAACAACTACAAACCCTAGAAAATAGTTTGGAGCATCGATAACTTGATACATATAGATATAAGCAGATATTGATAGCAAAGGAATAATAACCTCAGCTATACTCCAATGAGGTTCTCTAACCAAACCTTTGAAGCGGACATACGCTCTAGCATAAACTACTCTAAGATTGTTTATCATCTAAACTCATACCAACATATTTTATATATACATCTTCAAGAGTTGGTTCGTTCATCTTTATAGATGATATGTTATAACCATTATTAGTAAGATATGATACCAATCTAGATATACTAGATTGCTCATCTAATAATACTTTAACTCTAGTAATACCATCATGATTCTCTAATGCTAATCCTTCCATTCCATCTATTCTATCGATCTTTATGCCATTATTCTTTATCTCAATAACTGCTGATGTCTTGTCTGCTATAGACTCTTTAAGCCTTTTAGGGGTATCACAAGCGATAATCTTACCTTTGAATATTATTGCTACTCTATCACATATCTCATCAGCCTCAGCCATATAATGAGTAGTTAATAATACACTCTTATTGCTATTCTTTACCCAATCTCTTACATAATTCCTTATATGTTTAGCATTCAATACATCTAAACCTAAAGTTGGTTCATCTAGGAATAATATCTGAGGCTCGTTTATGAAACCTCGAGCAAGGTTTAACCTTTGCTTATAACCAGTAGATAATTTATGCATCCTAATATCTGCATACTCTTCCAATTCCATATCTCTTAGCAATATATCTATCTTATCCTTTGCATTATGTATTCCATATATCTGTGAGAAGAACCATAGATTCTCTCTAACAGTTAATATCCCATAACCTGGTGTCTCTCCTCCACTTACTAGGTTTATAACCCTTCTAACCTTATCAGCCTCTTCTACTACATCGTAACCATGAACATATGCTTTACCATCAGTAGGCAATAATAGTGTAGATAATATCTTAACTAATGTTGTTTTACCAGCACCATTTGCTCCTAACAATCCAAATATCTCTCCTTCTTTTATTGTAAGGTTGACATTATCCAATGCTTTGATCATCTGCTGCTCTCTCTTAGACCTAAATATTCTAACGAGATCTCTAGTCTCTACTGCATACATAATGATCTAAAATATAAACAATTATCTATTATTTCTTTTTATTTATAACCTTCTCTATAGCTTCTCTTAATTCGTCATCACTCTTATCTATATAGTCTATTCCTAGAGATTTTGCTATCTCTTCCAACTTTTCTCTATCTGGTCTAGAACCTTTATAATCTCGTAACTCTCTCTCTGCTTCTATCCTAGCCCTCTCATATTCAGCAGTTGCTTTACCCATAGATCTAGCTAACTCTGGAATCTTTTTTGCTCCGAAGAGGATAATACCTAGGATAACTAGTATCCAAACCCATTCCATTCCAGCAACAAATAGATATATGCTATCCATTAAGGAATAATTGCTTTTAAACTAATTTAAACTTTCTTCATCTTTACTTCTATAAATAACATTCCAGCAACATATAATGCGAGCATTGGAAGAGATATAAACCACATCGTAACTCCGCTTCCATCTGGTGTTATTACAGCACCAAATATTACTAGGATTATTATAGCATATCTAAGATTATCTCTCCAGAATTTAGGTTCAACCATCTCAGCCTTTGTTACTGTATACATTATTATTGGCAATTGGAAGGATATACCAAATGCTATTATGAAATATAAGATAAAAGTGACAAAGTCTGTTATATTTAAGAAGGTTAAGATACCTAATGCCTCTCCATATCTATAGAGAAATTCTAATAAGAATGGAATTATTAATGTATATGAAAATATTGCTCCTACTATGAATAATGCTATAGATGGCAATGTTATATTCTTTAATATCTTTCTCTCATGCTCATATAATGCTGGAGCAAAGAAGGCTATTATC
Organism: Candidatus Nitrosocaldaceae archaeon; assembly: GCA_026002835.1. The sequence goes on along the minus strand of BPGC01000004.1, from coordinate 74,381 downwards.
TCTCTAACTATTATAGGCATTCCTACTATTACACCCAATAATAAGGATACATACAATTGTGCAAAGAATGCTTGTCCTGGCGCTGTTTGTATCAATTCAACATTCTCTGGAACTAGAGTATCAGTTAATACTTTGATAACTTGCATTGCTATATTATTACCCAATTCTGGATATGGAAGATATATTATGAAACCTAGATCGAACTCTTTTATGGTTAATGTTAGAGTTATTACTGATATTACTCCTATAGCTATAAGAATTCTTATTAATCTATCTCTTAACTCTTCTAGATGCTCGTAAAGATGTTTCTCTTCCTCTTCCATTCATATATATTTGACCATTCTCATATATCATTCTACTTTAAAAAATTGGAGTTATTTTATTAATATATCATATACTATCATTATGTTAGAACTATATCACTTTTTGTTTTTATCGAACTCAAATTCTATAGCTAGTATTGTAACTTCAATAGATCTATTATCAAATTTTTATGATTATTATATATTAGTTTATGTAATAACATATTTTAACATATAAAGGTTGTAATAAATTATATAATGTATAAAATAACAGTTATACAACAAAGTTAAATTCAACCATTGTTTAATACTGATATGCTGTTCCTAGTGATAGATAGAGCAAAGTTAGAATTTGTCCCTAGTGAAGTATCTATAGCGCAATTGAAGATGTTCAGACAAACATTATCGATGTATAAAGATTTTAAAGAGAATGGAAAGATAAAAGAGATATACTCATTTGCAGATCATCCAGGTATAGTTACTATATGGGATGTAGAGTCTCATGAAGAGTTGCAAAAGATACTCTTCATGCTTCCATCAACACCATTCATGGAGAGGGATGTAAAGCCTTTAGCTAATGTAGATTCATTAGATGATATAGCAAAAGAGTTGATAGATATAGTCAAGAGCATGCCTAGCTTCAAATAATTTTTTATTTTTCAATTATTAAGGGTTTTTTGAATAACTTCTTAGCAAACTCTTCCTCAATATCCTCAAACTCTAACCATATCTCGCTAATGCATCTAAACCTATCATCCAATCTCTTTGCTAATTCTGCTATAGATCTATTATCCTTTATTACCTTAGATCCATCGAAGAATATTCTATGGCTTCTCCTTAATACATTCCCTCCAAACTCTTTATTGATGAACTCTTTTATATCATCTATTATCTTCTCATCTAGTTCATAACCATACATAGCTAATCCATTTATAGGCTCTTTATCAAAAGGTACTCCATTCTTGAACCAGTATATGCTAGCATACGATTGCTCATCAAAATATGATCTTATCTCCCAATGGATCAGTTTATCTACTGGATACTCTTTATCAGCTACATCATCTGGCTTTAGATGCCAATATAATACCTTTGCCATGGATAGTATAAGATAAAACCCATTAATATATGCTATATCTTTTCCAATATATAGCGTAATACAAATCTATGTTTATTATCTTGCTCTTCAACTCCTAGGAATGATGGACCGAAATTCAATGGTATGCTAGTCCATGGAGAACAGTATTTTCCTATCATAAAATTATCATTCACTATCCTTACTTCATCATGCCAGTTAGTAAAATCGTATAACTCTAACTGTTCTTTAGTAAGATTAACTCTAGATTCTCCTCTCAATATATTTGCAAATAGATATTCCATCTTTATCTCCTCTCCTTCTCTAAATGTGAATACATGACTTCTAGGTGTTAAAATGCTATCAGAGACCATTCTGCCATTCCATCTTCCAATTATCTCCCTAGGCTCTGGAGTTCTAGCATATTGCTGATAAATGGTTTCATGATCAGTCTCATCCATGAATTCTACTCTATATCTTCTACTCATACTAAATGTGAGGATTGGTATTCCATGAGGAGGAACTCCTATAAATGCTCTTCCTAATATTACATCCTTACTAACTATTTTAAGAAGATCATAAAAGATAGAATACTCTGGTGATGTATATTTAAGATAGATAACCTCACCATTCCCGAAATCTTTAAGTTCTGGTATGTTAGGCGCATCTATATTAGCTTCATAAGGATGTGTTATACCTTTGATACCATCATCAACAAAGAATTTCTTCCAGAACCCTCCAAAATATCTTATTATAGTATAATCTTGATCATCTGGAAAGAACCCTTTCCAATATTTATCATTATATATAATCAAATTATCAACATCAAACTGCCATTTACCACTATTTATTATAGTATCTATTGGATAATTATTCTTTGAGTTATTAAACATGACTTCTAATCCATCGCTTGAACAATACATAGGCTGTTCTATTGAGCATGCTCTTCCTAACCTCTTCTTAGTATTTATATTAGCAAAATTATTCCAATTATCTGCTATATGATCAGCAGTCATGGCTGCTATAGCCATGACTGTAATCTGAGGATTTACTCCTACTGATGTTGGAAATACACTAGCATCTGATACAAATAAATTCTCAAAACCATGAACCTTGCAATTAGAATCAACTACTGCTATGCTAGGATCATCGCCCATCCTATTACCTCCTTGAGGATGTGCACTTGCAAAATTTATTCCATTCGGCTCATTTAATATAGTCTGTATAAATTTAGGTATCTCATCTTTGCTAGAAAGTCTAGGCATAGATATATGCTCAGTTATAACCTCTTCTGCTCCAATATCAAACCACATCTCTGCTAATCTTCCTAACCCTTCTGCAGCTGTCTTTAGATCCCGTTCAGACATCTTATAACTTATTCTAGCATTGCCTTCTTCAGTCAATATTATCTTACCATTTGCTCCATCTTTAACCAATACTCCAGCCATAGCGTAATGTTTGAAATCTTTCATCATCTTAGCATGTTCTAACAAGAATGAAGGCAAACCCATAGCAAATTGGAATATAGGCAAAAATATGCTCTCTATTAGATATCCTCCATTGATGCCATTTGTAATACCGAACTCATGACATGTATATGCCATTGGTATGCCATCATAAGCATTGATCTCTTCCTTGAATCTTCCAATTATATGTCCTGCTGGATGTAGACTCAAACCTTTACCAGCTTTATCTTTAGCAATACCATTCTTTAGTAATAAAATAGATGAGGCTATCGCTCCAGCAGATATAACTACAACTTTGGCATTAATCCTAATACTATATTTCTCATTCCCCATCTTGTCTACAAACTTACCTTCTACTCCATCAACAATTCCATTCTCATATGTAATCTTCTCAGCAGAACAGTTGCAATATATCCTTATATCTGCATTAGGATCATGTAAAGCACTTGTGATATATGTAACTAGCATATCTTGTTTTGTTTCATAATGACATCCTAGATGACAGAAACCACATCTCATACACTCTTTACAATTCCTATAGTTTGGTTCTCCTTTGTAACCTTTAACTTCACATGCCTTCTTTAACATAAGGTTATTGGTATTAAGTTCTTCTTCTTTCACTTTACTAACATTAATCCCTTGCCATACCTCATCCAATGCTTTCTCCCATTTTTCATCACTAATATTAACTCCTAACCTCCTCCACTCATCCCTAACTATCTTTGGTGTCTTGAAACATACGGCATCATTTATTACCGTAGTTCCTCCTAAACATTCGCCTTGAACTATAACTATCCTAAGATCATCTGTGAAGATAGCACCATTATTCTTCCATAACAATGGGATCATATCAGCCTCTCTCTGATTCATATCTTCTGAATCGTAATAACCTCCTTTCTCTAGTAATGCTACTGTTAATCCTTTTCTTGCCAATTTAGATGCAATAATAGCACCAGCAGCACCAGAACCTATAACACATACATCAACATCATCTACTATATCTCCTCTTACTAATTTATATCGTTCTTTCCTCTTCTCTATATTCTCTAATCCAAATATTGTATTCATTCTCTCACATTCCATGGAAGAGTATGCTTGTGTTCAATCTTCTTAGGATATCTAGGAACCTGTGGACCTGGATATCCTATACTATGCATAACATCTTCTCTAGTATAAAATGCCCAACTGCTTACTAACCTAAGCATTTGAGGAATTACTTTTTGTATATCGATCTTCGAAGTATCTACTGTACCTCCTAATGATGAGAACGCATTTACTATTCTTAAAAATGAATCAGAGTAAGGATCATCGTACTTTTGTTCTATTTTTATAAAGAATTCTTCTTCCTTACTAGCATTACTTCTAACATCACTTCTATATAAAATACCATAATCATCTTTTACTATAAGATAAAGATCTGGACCTTGTTCTAGAAACTCGAATCTCTTCTTAAATTTATCTTCTTCAAATGTTAATTCAAACATTCCATTATTATCTGTCTTTGTTATACCAATAAGATCATCACTTATGATGTCTTTATCATACACCTCAACATATAGATCTGGTAATGGATTAGAATTATTATCACTAATCGTACCTTTAACTCTATATACCATATACCATCTTAATTACATAATATTATTAAAGTTTACTATCTTTAAATATAGATAACTAAATAAACTATTATATGTTATAATAACACTATGCAGAAACTAACAAAAGAATATAATACATTCTATGAAAAATTGGCATATAAACATGCTCCTATAAATTATCAGTATGTCAATTTATCATATCCTAGGAGGGATATGATATGCAAGATAGATTACGATAATGATTGGAATACATCTAACAATAGAGCTAATATAGACAAATATGAACTAATTCCAGCATGTTATTACTCAATAGCAGAAACTAGAACACATTATTATCTATTATATTGTTTCTATCATGCAGATGATCTAACTCATGAGAATGATCTAGAAGGTTGTCTGCTTATATTAGATAAAGAGGAGAAAGTATTAGGTATGATAACTGTCGCACATTGGAATTTTTATTCTTATTCTAATGATCTAAAAGCAAATCAAGAGACTATAGATGGAAGATTATATTTTGAAGAACTTAATAATAATAAACATGTAATGATAAAACAAGAAAAAGATAAACATGGTTTATATGCTTGGAGAGGTGCTCCATGGTATTATTTTTGGTTAGATAAAGATAGAAAAGATGCTACTGGTATATGCTACTATCCTTCAACCTCAGCGATAATGCCAGATGAACATAATATTACAAATTTTAAAGAGAGTAGATATGGATACATATTGATAGATATTACAAGTGATGAAGGCTTTTGGCATAGAAGATTTAACAAAGAAACATTTAGAGAGTTTGGTGTATTTAATGCATCTACAAGCTCTACTGCTAACGCACCATGGATCTGGGATGATTTTGATGATAGATTACTACCAGGAACTATATTCTTTGATCCAGCAGTTATAACAAAGAAGTATTTTAAAGGTTTTGAAGAGTTTGATGTTAGATATAAGAAGAAGATGTTTGATAGAGAATCTTAAAAATAATGGTTATTCATATTAATACATATGGTAACCAATATAACAAATGAAGCAAAGGCAAAGTGGGCTGAGGCTATAGCAACTAAAGATCCTGAGAAGAAATTGAGATTACTTAAAGAGTTTTACTCATCATTTCCAAAACATAAAGGGACTGAGAAGTTAGAGATGAGTATAAAGAGACAGATCAAGAATTTAGAAGAAGAGTTAGAAGTAAGAAGAAGTAAGAAGACTGGAAGTACACTAAATATATGGAGCATAAAGAAAGAAGATGTTCTTCAAATAGCATTGATAGGAAGGTTATCATCGGCAATATACTTTTTCAAAACTCTTACTGGTTTAGATGTTAAGCCTTATCAAGTATTAAGCAATCCTGTAAAGGGTGTATTTAGATCTATGAATATTAGAACACAGATAGTATTAACACCAATAGATGAGCAGATAGGAGAAGATAAACTAGATAAATTGATAAGTATTGCTAGGAATGCAGATGCTATATTGGTATATGCAGATGATAATAATTATGCAGATAAAGTTATCGAGTATTTCAATACAAGGAATATAGATATAATATCAGACAAACTAAAGGTTGAGATAGAGAATACACCTCATGGCGGCATAAGGATAGTTGGAAACTCTAGTTATATAAATGAGAGAAGCGCAGTAGAATTTCTTCAAAGTTTCAAGATAAGAAATGCGATAGTAAAGATAACATCTGATGCAACCATGGACGATCTAGAAGATGCCATATTTGGAAGAGTAGCAAAGAAAACATTATTCATAAATCATGGATATAATCCTGTAAAGTTTGAGAATAAAGAACAGTTTATGGAAGTTATAATAAATAGACTAGGATTCATAAGAGTATTCACAAAGAAGATCGGAGAAGAACCAGAAGAAGAACCTTTAATTCTTGAAGACGGTTCAAGGGTTTACGATCTAGCAAAGATTATACATAAAGATTTTGCTAGAAATTTCAAGTATGCTAGAGTATGGAGAGATGGCTCGGCTGTTAAGGTTGGCAAAGATTTTATGCTTAATGATATGGATATAGTTGAGTTACATGCTACTTGAGCATGGCTCTTATTATTACTATATCTTCAAACCATATCCTTTTACTCTTTACTATCTTTGCATTAAATCCATCAAGTTTTAGTATCTTATCAATATTTGATAAGGATGAGCATACTATGAAGATCTTACTATCTCTATGCATCAATCTTTTACAACTTTCTAGAATCTTCAATGTTACCTCAACCCCTTCTCTCCCTCCATCTACTGTTATATCATCTATATCATAAGATGGTAAATAAGGAGGATTTATGGTTATTAGATCGAATTTTGTATTTAAGCAAGAGGCAGAGTTTGAGCATATGTATGATATATTATCACTCTTTTTAGCATCTAATAATGTATTGATATCAATATCGATAGCTACAACATTCTTGAAATTCTTACTTAATGTATATGCTATATAACCAGAACCAGTGCATATATCTAATGCATTATATCCTTTAATCCCTTTTATACAATCTTCTAAAAGGAATGTATCTTCAGATGGTTTATACAATTATACTTATAACCTCTTCTGGTTTAAGTTCATCAATTCTTTTATCCAACAATGAATCATTCTTTAATGCTAAAAGTTTTGATGCATGTCTTACCTTTTTGCCTCTGAATGAATAGAACAATTTTATAGCATTTATTATATTATTATCTAAACTATTCTTCTTCTTCAATTTTATTATCTTAGAGTCCACTTTAGGTATAGGCTTAAAAGCGTATCTAGGCACATCCATTATATGCTCAATATCAAAGCAGTATTGTGCTATTATACCTATAGCCTTCTTAGCAAATAATTTATCAGCAAACTCCCTCTGAACCATGATAACAGCTGATTTAAACTCTTTCTTAGCTAATAACTCTATAACATCTCTACTCCTAGAATATGGTATATTAGCTACGAACTTTGTAAAATCTATCGTTAAACCTAATTTAAGACCATCTATATTATGAATTTCTAAATTATCATAATTTAATTTTATCTTATTATATAGATTTTTATCTATTTCTGTAGATATTACATATTTAGCCTTCTTACATAATGCTTCTGTTAGTATACCATTGCCACTTCCTATCTCAAATACTATATCTTTGTCATCTATTTCCGCAGCATTTACTATCTTCTCTATTATATTTTGATCATATAACAAATGCTGACCTAATCTCTTCAATGAATAAGATTTAGCGTTTAACAAATATATTCATTTTTGTATTGCCAGAGATCTCTTCATGGATCCTTTTTGCAATTATCTTTATTGGTTCTCTAATACCAGTTCTTTGTTGAAGATCCTCAAAACTCTCAAATGGTTTCTTCTCTCTCTCATTCAATATCTGCATAAGATAAGTTTTACCTATACCTGGTATGAGTTCTAAAGAATGTATTCTAGGAGTTAATGGTTGTGCGTGATTTATATAATCTATAAACTTCTTCTCATTATTCTTTACTATATTCTCAATTATATATGGTAGTTCATCCTTCGCTGCTGATGTTAATGAGTTATAATCTAACCTTCCTAATACACTAATGACTTTAGTCCTACCTTCTTTTCCTATGTATAACCTTTCTCCTATCTCGAAATCCATATTAGGCATGCCCAATAATTCCAATAATGTTAGTTTATCTTCGCCAATAGCTTGTATTATCAATCCTTCTCTGCCTTTAACGGTCTTTGATCTCGAATTAGGTAATACATCTAATACATAAGCATACTCCTCATACTTTCTATGCATCTCCATTACTATCCCTTCTCTTTTAATATCTCAAGTATCTTTTCTAATGTATCTGTTAATATTAGCCTCTTCCAACCAAACGTGAATGCTCTAAGCTCTTCTAAAGTGCTAGGCATAACATTGATTATCTCAGCAGCCTCCTCTTCACTAAGATTACATTCTTCAATTAACCTATTCTTCATTCTTCTAGCAGTTTCTGCATCTATCTTTGCAAACTCTTTAACATAATCATACGTCCATCTCTGAATCTGATCCATCTTCTCTATATCTACTTTCTCTAGATACTCTTTTACTTCTGGAATTGTTATTATAATCTTCTTTATTATCTCCATGCTCTCACTCATTAAATGGTTTGAAATGGTTTAGTCTTCCAATAACCTTCTTATACTTATCTCCAACCTTTACTCTAACCTTCAATGTTCTTTTTCCAACCTCTTCAACTATACCAACTCTACCATGAAATCTTTTATGAGGCATACCATTATGCTCACTAGGATCTATTATTATTGTAACCTTATCCCCTACTTTATAGTCATGAAGTAGGTAAGAGAGTCCTCTAATCTTATCTTTAGTAAGTAATGCTCTACTCTTTCTCCTAAACCCTCTACTATTCAATCTTATCACATTACTCTTATAATGGCTTAGATTTAACGGTTACGCTTTCTTTTTCTTCTCTTCAGGATCTGCTACTCCACCTTCAGTTAATATAAACAAGACTTCCCTCTCTGGATGATAAGGACTATCAACCATCCTAGCTATCCTATTCCTTCCAGATCGCTTGAGATATACTCTATACGTGCTGGTATGAGCAACTACATGTCCTCCAGTTGGTCTAAATGGATCTCCAAAGAACGTATCTGGAGAAGCTTGTATTTGGTTAGTAGCAACTACTGCTATATTATATGTTTCTGCTAATCTTACTAGCATATGCATAAACTTGTTTATTCTCTGCTGCCTCTCTGCTAATGTTCCTCTACCTAAGAACTCTGCTCTGTAATGTGCTATTGCAGAATCTATTATCAATAATCTAGCATTCAATTTTTCTATCATCCTTCCTACTTCTTCTAATATCAGTTCTTGATGTGAACTGTTGTATGCTTTTGCAACCATTATATTCTCTAATGCTTGCTCTGGATCATATCCTTTTGCTTCTGCTATCTTGTATACTCTTTCTGGTCTAAAAGTTCCTTCAGTATCTATGTATATAGCGCTACCCTCTAGCCCTCCTTGATCTTTTGGTAATTGAACCATAACACATAAGGTATGACATATCTGAGTCTTTCCAGTTCCATACTCTCCATATATTTCAGTTATAGCTTGGGTTTCAATACCGCCTCCTAATAATTCATCAAGATTCTTTGATCCAGTAGATATACGCTCAATTGCTTGTCTCCTTTTGTATATTTCAGTAGCAGTAACAAAATCTTTCTCTAACTTACCTAGCTCAACTAATTTTATTCTAGCCTTATTACATATAGCTGTTGCTTTATCTATATCTAAACCAGTAGCATCTGATACACCTAACGGTCCTCTAACTATAAGATCTAATAAGTTATGTATTCCAGCATCCTTTAGCTTTTGTTTAGTTACTGGACCTACACCTTCTATAGTCTCCAATTCTAACTCTTCGTCCAAGATAGTAAGAATTAATCATTTTAGTATTATAACCTTTTCTAGAGCTATAATAAAAATATTATCTCCTAGTTAGGTTCCACTTCTGTCCAGGATTCCTCTTTAGTACAAACCTCTTCCTATAATTGCTTTTGTTCCTAACTCTAGCTATCGGGCTATGTCTTTCTCTTCCTTGAACCTTTGGAGTTTGGCTTCTTACCTTACCAGCCTTTGTTAAAGAGCCGTGTGATGGCATATGATATCTTCTACTTACTATTATTTTAGTTTATGTTTTATTAGTGTACCAAAATACTAATATGTGATTTATTGTAACGAAGCATATGCAGAGAAAGATAATTTATGGAATATTATTGTTAGTAAGTATACTTATAATGCAAAGTAACGCTTATGCTCATACAGATCTAGTAGTAGGAGATGTAACCATAAGTATAGGATGGCTTAATGAACCTCCATTGATTGGAGAGTTTAATTATGTATATTTCAATTTTGTAAAGGATGATAAGCCATTCATAATAGAACCTTCAGATCTAGAAGTTAAGATAAGATATGGTGGAGTTACAAAAGATCTAGAGTTAGAGCCATTAGAGAAGTTAGGAGAGTATGGCGCACCGATAATTCCTACTAGATTAGGAAGTTATGTAGTTATAGTAAAAGGAACTGTGGATGGAAAGCCAGTTGATGCAGAATTTCCTATCGAGGATGTGGAAGATAAGAGTAGATTAAACTTTCCAGAGGAGACATCTAATGCTAGCGAATTACAAGCTATTACTACTCAATTACAATCATCAATAAATCAGTTACAATTGAATATAGAGCAAGCATCAAAGAAGGCTGAAGAGTCAAATAAAGTTGTAGCGGAGACATTAGATACAGTTAAAAGCCTTAGAAATGATTTCGATAAAGTTTATAACTTTGGTATGTTAGGCATAGGCTTAGGTGCCGCTGGGGTTATAATGGGCATAATAGCAATGATCAAGAAGCCAAAAGAATATTAACATTAAAAATAATTGATACAATATGTTTGAGCAAGAAATTGAGGTTGAAGGTCATCTAATAGATTCTATGATACTTACTAGGATATTTGATACTATAATGGATCTCAAGGGAGAGTTTGAAGTAGTAGAGTTTAGGATTGGTAAGGCTAAGACAGATCCTAGTTATGCTAGATTGATAATAAAAGCTGATAGTAAAGATAAACTAGATAGAATACTTGAAGAGGTTTATAGAGAAGGAGCTAGTCCTATAACAATAGAAGAGGTAAGGTTAGAAGAGGCACCAAAGGATATGGTTATGCCAGATGATTTCTATAGCACTACTAATAACAAGACTTACATCTATTATAGAAATAATTGGATAGAAGTAGAGGATATAATGATGGATAAGTGTATTGTATTTGATCCTAATACAAATCGAGCATTCTGTAAACCGATAAGAGATGTTAAGAAAGGAGATCTAATAGTAGTTGGAGAGAAAGGAGTTAAAGTAGTTCCTCCAGAGAGACCTAGAGAAGGAGTAGATGTATTCCAATTTATGAGTAGTATAGCATCTAGCGAGAGACCTACAATACATATGGTTAAGAAGATAGCTAAAGATATGTATGAGATAAAGAAGAGGAATGGTAAGATTCTAGTTGTATCTGGTCCAGCAGTTGTTCATACTGGCGTAGCAGATGCTTTAGCAGAATTGATAAGAAGAGGTTATATAGATGGATTGATGGCTGGTAATGCTTTAGCAGTTCATGATATAGAGAATGCTTTATTTGGAACGTCATTAGGCATGCATGTTCATGATGGTTCTCTAGCAGTTAGAGGACATAGGAATCATATGAGAGCAATTAATGAAGTCTTTAAAGCTGGTTCAATAAAGGATATGGTTGAGCAAGGTAAGTTAACAAAAGGGATAATGTATGAATGTATTAAGAATAATATTCCATTTGTTCTTGCTGGATCGTTAAGAGATGACGGTCCTATACCAGATGTTATAACTGATGTTGTTGAGGCTCAGAGGAAGCATAGAGAATTGCTCAAGAATACCGATATGGTATTGATGATTAGCACTATGCTTCACAGTATTGCTGTAGGCAATATGTTAAATGCTAATGTTAAGGTTGTTGTAGTAGATATAAATCAGCCTATGGTTACCAAACTCTTAGATAGAGGAACTTGGCAAGCGATAGGAATAGTATCCGATGTAGGAGCATTCCTGCCTTTATTGCTAGATAATATAAAAAAGTTAGAAGGTTCTTAATTTCTTCTTAGATAGTTATAGCCTATGAATGCTGCAAATATCGAGCCAATTACTGCTACTGCTCCTATAGCTGCTTCTGGCATTATAAAGAATGAATGCACTCTGAACTCTTTATTACCAGATATGTCTATTACATCACCATCTTCAGTAAATACACCTATAAAGTGCCAATGTGCTGGTTGATCAAAATTAGAACCATCAAATGTTACACTAAAACATTTATCATCGTTATTAAAACCTACTCCAGATGGGCAAGGTATAGAATCTGTAGTGCTTAATAGCATAACACCGCTTGGTAGATTCTGACCATCGATCAATTCGTTCCAATCATATTGACCAGGTGCAACTCCATCTGGAACAAGGAAACAATGGAAATCATTTGCATCTTGATATTCTATACCTCCAACGCAGTCTATATCTACTCCCAGTATTCCTTCAGTTCCTGGATCTGTGCTAAGAGAATTTCCTAATTGTATAGCCCTTACTTTTGCATTTGGATCCGCTTCAGCTTGCATAATCACTCCAGTTACTAGCATCAATGAGAATCCTAGTATAATTAATTTATTCATATCTAACTTACTATTCTAATATATATAAGCGTTTGGTATCTAAAATATGGAATTTGCATACCATATTATAATTAGTTTTATACCCCAAGTATCTGTTTGAGTAATGCTCTATAATCTACGCTCTCCTTCTTACTTCCTGGTGCTGGTAGTTCAAAGATCAATGGTATAGGCTTCTTAGTCCTTAACTCTGCTAACTCTCTCCTCATGGTTTTTGAGATATCATCACTAACCAGTATCAAACCGATATCCTTCTCATTAAGTAACCTCTTGATATGAGTTATAGCATCCATAGGAGATTCTACTATAACTCCTTCCATACCAGCTAATTGAAAACTAGTTACAAATACTCTGCTTCCTAAAGCAACTACACGCATAATCCATCTTCATAACCATTTAATTTATTCTTTGCTAGCTGAATCTAGACATTTATAAGTAAGTTATGTTAATTCTTATTGACTTGGGTGGCTATCTTTGGTCTTGACAAATATGGATTAAATCTTATATCTGTAGATCTTAAAGATCCATATAAAGTATTCAGATCTTTATATAATAATTATAAGAATGTCTTTATTCTAGAATCGCTTACTGGTCCTAAAGAGATGGCTGAGTTCTCGATAATTGGCTTTGATCCAATAATAAAGTTTACTGCTGATAAAGATGATATTAAAATAAAGCATAGAGATGGCTCAAAAGATCATTATAAAGCAGATGAACCATTACAAATTCTAAAGGAGATAATGCCAAAGATAAATGATTATAGATTTAGATACATAGGAGGAGCGGTTGGTTATATATGCTACGATGCAATAAATTATTGGGAAGATATTAGAGTAAAGAGTAGCGATTATTCAACTATGGAATTTGGTATCTATACAGATGGATTATTATTCGATCATATAAACTTAAAAACTTACTATTTCTTTATAGATAAACCTAGGTTCGATGATATAAAGTTCGAGGATAAAGATGGATATTTGAGTATAAATAAGATAGAGAGGAATACAAGCATAGATGAGTTTAAAGATATGATAATAAAAGCAAAGAACTACATATATGATGGAGATATATATCAAGTAGTTCTATCTAAACGTTTTAATCTTGAGATTAAAGGCGATAGATTACCAATATATGCTAACCTTAGAAAGATCAACCCTTCTCCATATATGTATATGCTGAAGATGGATAATAAAGAGATAATAGGTTCAAGTCCAGAGATGCTTGTTAGAACAGTAAAGGATAAAGTTGAAACTTTCCCTATAGCTGGAACTAGACCTATAAGTAGGAATAGAGAAAAGAATGAAGAATTAAAACAAGAACTTCTTAATGATGAGAAAGAGTTAGCAGAGCATACGATGCTTGTGGATCTTGCAAGGAATGATCTAGGAAGGGTATGCAAGTGGGGGAGTGTAAAGGTTGATGAGTTGATGAGCATAAAAGAGTTTAGTCATGTTCAGCATATTGTATCTCATGTTACTGGTATATTGGATAATAAGGATTGTTATGATGCATTGAGAGCGGTATTCCCAGCTGGTACTGTATCTGGTGCACCAAAGGTTAGGGCTATGGAGATAATAGATGAGTTAGAGAAAGATCCACGAGGACCTTATGCTGGTGCATTAGGCTACTTCTCATTTAATGGCTCATCAGATTTTGCTATAACGATAAGATCGTTATTTATTAATGGGAATGATGCTTATGTACAAAGTGGTGCTGGTATCGTTGCTGATTCAGATCCAGAGAAGGAATGGTATGAGACCGAGCATAAGGCTCAAGCTGTATTAGATGCAATAAAAAGGTGTATAGAATGCTGATACTTATAATAGATAATTATGATTCATTCACTTATAATATAGCACAATATATTGGAGAGTTAGGAGCAGAACCTTTAGTATATAGGAATGATAAGATCAGCATAAATGAGATTAAAGAGTTGGATGTAGATGCAATAATAATATCTCCTGGACCTGGGCATCCAGCAAATGCTAGAGACTTTGGTGTATCTAGAGATGTTATATTAGAATTGCATGAGAAGATGCCTATATTAGGAGTATGTTTAGGACATCAAGGTATTGTTCATATATTTGGTGGTAAAGTTATACATGCAAAGATGCTTAGACATGGTAAGACTAGCGTAATTAAACATAATGAGAAGGATATATTTGCTAACATTAAGAATCCGTTTAGAGCAACTAGGTATCATTCGTTAGTTGCAGATAAAAACATACCAGATCAGTTGGAGGTTACTGCTAGATCTATAGATGATGAAGAGGTAATGGGCATAAAACATAAAAAATATCCATTGTATGGAGTTCAATTCCATCCAGAGTCTGTATTGACGGATGAAGGTAAGAAGATCCTTATGAACTTCTTATCAATAGTAAAGAGGTGAAAGTATGAAGAGGATAATTGAGAAGATGATAAATGATGAATTAAGTTATGATGATGTTAGTGAAGCAATGGAAGAGATAATGGAAGGTAATGTAGATGATATAGTTATTGGAGCATTCTTACTAGCATTAAGGATAAAAGGTGAGAGTATTGAACAGTTAAAGGCTATGTATGATTCTATGCTAAAACATGCTATAACTATAAAACCCAATGTTAATGATAAAATAATTGATACTTGTGGCACTGGAGGAGATAAGATAAAAACATTTAATATAAGCACAGCAGCAGCATTTGTAGCATCAATAGAAACAATTGTAGCAAAGCATGGTAACAGATCCATGTCAGGTTATTCTGGAAGTGCAGACATACTTGAAGCACTTGGCTATAACCTCTCATTAGAACCAGAAAAAGTTGAAGAATCTATTGAAGAATTAGGAATAGGCTTCTTGTTCGCTCCAATATTCCATCCATCTATGAAGTATGTCTCGAGAGCTAGAAAGGCTCTGGGTATAAGAACTGCATTTAACATATTAGGCCCAATAGCAAATCCTTGTAAGATAGATGCTCAAATAGTAGGAGTAAGCTCTCCAGAACTTATGGATAAGATAAGCAAACTGTTGTTATCTATAAATAGAGAGGCTATGGTATTCCATTCATCTGATGGTTTTGATGAACTATCTATAACTTCATCTAATAAGGTTATATGGTTAAAAGATGGAAAGATTGATGAATTAATAATAGATCCAAAGGATCTCAACTTATCTTCTAATATAAAGGATATAACAATAAATAGTAAAGAAGATGCAATTAAAGGCTTTCTCCAAGCAATAAATGGTTTAGATAAGCCTAAAAGAGATATAGTTGCTCTCAATGCATCTGCTGCATTGATAATAGCAGATAAAGTAGATTCTTTCAATGAAGGTATAGAGGTATCTAGAGAGATAATAGATTCTGGGAAGGCTTACGAGAAACTCAAAGCGTTGATAAAGAGGTATGGAGATTATGCAAAACTTGAGGAGATGGAAAAGAGATGGCTTTCTTAGAAGAGTTAGTAAAGGTTACTAAAGAAGCATTAGATGCAGGCTATTACGATCTAAATCTTAAAGTATATTATCCTAAGAAAAAGTTATCAGATGCTTTAAGATCAAACAAGATATCCATCATAAGCGAGATAAAGTTTGCTTCTCCATCGCTAGGGAAGATTAGGGATTATACAGATCCAGTAAAGATCGCTAAGGAGATGGAAGAGGCTGGCGCTACAGCATTATCTGTATTAACTCATAAATCATTTAATGGTTCATTAAACTATCTGCTTAATATAAGGATAGCAGTAGATCTACCATTGTTGATGAAAGATATAATTATAGATAAGAGGCAGATAGATGCTGCTTCTAAGGTTGGAGCTGATTGTATATTATTGATTTATACAATATTCAAAGAAGGTTATGCCGATAATATTGAAGGGTTTATAGATTATGCTCATGAGCGTAATCTTGAAGTCTTGCTAGAAGTTCATGATAGAGATGAATTTGAAGAGGCTTTAGATATGAATGCAGATATTATAGGGATAAATAATAGAGATCTCAAGACTATGAAGATAGATATAAGTAATACAGAAAGATTGTTAGATAATATTAAGAATAATAAGTTAATAATAAGTGAGAGTGGTATTAATAAACCAGAAGATATAAAGCGCTTATATAGATTAGGGATTAAAGGATTCTTGATAGGAACTAGCATAATGAAAAGCAATAATATAAAGGAGAAACTTTATGAGTTGATGAGAGCAGTTTGAACAAACATGGAAAGTTTGGAAAGTTTGGAGGAAAGTTCGTCCCAGAGACATTAATTCCAGCACTGGAAGAACTAGAAGAGGCATATAATAGATTCAAGAATGATAAAAGCTTTAAAGATGAGTTGAATTATTACCTTAAGAATTATGCTGGCAGACCTACTCCATTATACCTAGCGTCAAATCTATCAAAGAGGGTAAAGGCTAACATATATCTAAAGAGAGAAGATCTATTGCATGGAGGAGCTCATAAGATCAATAACACCCTTGGGCAAGCATTACTAGCCAAAAGGATGAGAAAGAAGAGGGTAATAGCAGAGACTGGTGCTGGGCAGCATGGAGTTGCTACTGCTATGGCTTGTGCTGCTTTAGGGTTAGAGTGTGAAGTATACATGGGAGCGAAAGATGTTGATAGACAAAAACTTAATGTATTTAGGATGGAGTTATTAGGAGCTAAGGTTCATGCTGTAGATTCTGGTTCTCAAACCTTGAAAGATGCTATAAACGAAGCATTAAGAGATTGGATAAGTAATGTTAAAGATACATACTATCTATTAGGCTCAGCTGTTGGACCTCATCCTTATCCTACAATAGTCAGAGATTTTCAGAGTGTAATAGGCAAAGAGATCAAGAAGCAGATAGATGATGTTCATGCATTAATAGCTTGTGTTGGAGGAGGAAGCAATGCGATAGGAACATTCCATCCATTCATCAATAGCGATGTAGATATATATGGTGTAGAGGCTGGTGGAGAAGGTATTGAGAGTAAAAAACATTCAGCATCATTATCTGCTGGTGAAGAAGGAATATTACATGGGATGTTAACTTATCTATTGCAAGATGAGTATGGACAAATAATGGAGACACATAGCATATCTGCTGGTTTAGACTATCCAGCCGTTGGTCCAGAGCATGCTTATCTCAAAGAGATAGGTAGAGTAAAGTATGTTAATGTTAAAGATGATGAAGCTGTGGATGCTTTTCTAACATTAGCAAAATATGAAGGTATACTCCCAGCATTAGAACCAGCACATGCAATAGCATATGCATTAAAGATTGCAAAAAAGTATAGAGGTAAGAATATAGTAATAACATTATCTGGTAGAGGAGATAAAGATGTCGGTATTATTGAGCAATATTTGAGGGAATATAGTTGATAAGTAAAAAGTTTGAAGAGTTGAAAGGTAAAGCATATCCATTGATTGGGTATGCGGTTGCTGGTTATCCTTCATTAGATGATAGTAGAAAGGTTATAAAGGCTATGATAAATGGTGGCGTTGATATATTAGAGATAGGTATACCATTCTCAGATCCGATTGCAGATGGACCAATAATACAAAAAGCATCATATCAAGCATTAAGTAGAGGGATAACACCTAAACAAGCATTAGAGTTATGTAATGATATTAGGAGAGAGTTTGATATTCCAATTGCTATAATGACTTATTGTAATATATTATACAGAACTGGCTATGAAAAATTTATTATTAACGCTAAAAAGAATGGAGTTAATGGTTTCATCATACCAGACCTATCCCTAGAAGAAGCAGATCCATTAAGAAAACTGCTTGTTAAGAATAACATGGATCTGATATTATTGGTATCGCCAAATACAAGTATTGATAGGATAAAAAAGATATCAAATATTGCATCTGGCTTTCTATACTTGGTATCTGTATATGGCACTACTGGCATTAGAAGCAGATTTGAGGATTATACAAGAAAGGCTATAGTTCGGGTTAAAAAATATTCAAAGTTGCCAGTTGGGGTTGGATTTGGAGTTAGCAAACCAGAGCATGTAAGATTTATGATAGATGCTGGAGCTGATGCTGTTATAGTAGGTAGTGCATTCATCAAGGCTATAGACGATGGTTTTGATAAGGTTGAAGAACTTGCTAGAGATTTAAAGAGAGCATGCATCATCTCTTCTTAACTATCAAGATGAATGATAATATACTAAAACCTAATAGTATAAGTATTACTGTATTTGTAGAGTAGAGATAGTTTGGTATCTGCTTAATAAGATGATCATAAGAGCATACCTCCATGTATTTATTAATGCCGATCTTTAACATATCAACATCACAAGAATTGTATAATATTACATTACCATTTATTGTATATATACCATCATCAAACTTTACGTAATCTGTTAAATAATAATTTTTACCATTTATCTTTATATCAGTTAAAGTATTAGCATTAATATAGATAACATCATCATACATTACTGAGAGAGGATTGCTTGCTATAATACTAACATCCTCTCTATTTACCATTAAATTATCATGTTCGATATTGAATTCTAGTATGGAACTGTTGCTAGTTACTATCTGTGGGATCTTTAAACTATTGCTATAGATATAATTATTCTCATCAATTATCTTTATATGATTATTTCCTTTGCTTCTATATGTCATATTATATAAATTATCGTTTATATGTAATACAGAATTGTTATTATCTAGATATATGCATATATCATTACATGCATATCTATTATTTAGCATAATAACATCAGCATCTCTCAATCTAATGTTATAATGTGTGACAGATTTTATTATATTATTAATAATATAATTACTACTACTTTCTGCATCATCTATATAGATAGCAGAGTCATCGACATTAATTATAATGTTATCTCTTATTACATTCTGATATGCATTCTTTAGAAGGTATATTCCATATGTCCTTGAATTATTTATTATATTATTGTTTATTGTATTATATGAAGAGCCATATGATACTTTTATACCATGTTTATTATCATTTATTATATTACTGCTTATTGTATTATTGTTAGATGAGAATAACATTACTCCAGAATCGTTATTAATTATCGTGTTATTACTTACTATAGAATTTGTAACATTTCTATCTAGCATTATTCCATGACCTATGTTGTTATATACCTTATTATTGATAATCTCTATATTCTCACAAAACCTAGAACAGATTATCCCATGATAACCATTATTATACACAGTATTATTTACTATCTTTATATTCTTAGAATAAGTATGAGGATCTAAACCATAAACGTAATTATCATGTATCTCATTATTCATTATAATCATAGAATCAACTTTATCTGTATATGCTCCAAAATAATTTCCAACTATAGTTGAGTTTATTATAATATGATCTCTGCCTTCATAAAAGTCTAGTCCATGACTTCTGCTAGCATCATAGCCAAGATAACCTATGAATGAATTAATTATCTTCAAACTACCGAAATCTAATACAACTATATGAGGTCTATAATCATTAACATGTTCTAATAAAGAGTAATTGTTAGTTGCTGGATCCCATGATGTGATCTTGGTTCTATTTATAATCAATTCTCCTCTAACCTCAATATGATTCTGCTTATTATCTAATATCTTCAACCATATATCATCTAATATCAATTTTGTTCCTAAACCTATTGATAATGAGGAGTTTAATACCCATACTTTATCTTCCTCTTCATATAATAAATTATTATTATCAACATAAGAATATAGTTTTTGTATATCAAATTCTCCTCCACAAATCTCTATTAGATCATTATAATAGGTTACACAATCATCGTTTAATGAATAATCTTTGCCACTTCCTAGTAGATAGTGACCATACGCTGGCGATACGCTTATTATAATTACTATGAACGATAGATATAATAATTTCATATAACACTCCTCACTATAACTATAAATAATATATAGGCTGAAAGTAGAGTTATTGCACTAACTATACCCAGATAATGCTTCCATATAGCTGCTTTATTCTCTCCTCTAATACTCTTCTGCTCAGTTATAGTTATCAATGCATACATTTTTATCAATGCAATCAGAAAGTTGACAAATAGATATAATGGAATAAAGATTATATCATTAGGATGCTTGGATAAATGCCTAGCATGTCTTATTGGTCTTCCTATAAACCATAAACCTAGAATAACGAATGCTAACGCTGTATGATTAAAGAGTAGTGATAAGACAAAGATAGTTGGGCTTATCAATACAGTAAATGTTGATATTAATCTGTCAATCATTACTAAACATAAAAATGGTTTCTTGAACACCCATTTCTCTTGCATGCTTTTAAGATCTGAGTTAAATGTATTTCTACTCCATCTTATTCTTTGACTTACAAACTTTCTAAAACTAGTAGATGCATAGGAGTAGATCTGAGCATTACTCTGATAATATACTTGATATCCATCTCTTTCTGCCAATCTAGTTAAGCATTTATCTTCACCAGACTCTTTCTTAACTCCAAATATATATTCATTAAGAAACTCATCTAAATGATTCAGCAAGAACTCTCTTCTCCAGAATGCAGTTCTACCAGATAAACAGCTTAATGCTTTTCCAACAGATAAGGCTGGAAGATCGTCATGGTTTCTAGTATCCCAGAACATATCAGTTATTACTGCCCAAACATTATTTCTATTGATAGCATTCTGTCTAGTGCACACTCCTACTATTTTAGGATCTATAAATGGTTTTATGCTATTCTTTAGTGTGTCATCAAGCCATATTACATCGCTATCTATTAATGCTATAATATCTCCTTTAGAAGCTCTAATACCTTTTGCTAATGCATTCCTCTTACCTTTCTCTTTAGTTATTATTACTTTAAATATATTAATTCTGTTTGTATACATGCATATATTACCAATGCTTAATGTATTATTCTCTATACTCTTCGCATATGCTATATTCTCTTTATCTTCCTCATCTATAACACATATGACTTCATAAGGTTTGTTATTAAAGATAGAGTTTAACGTTTGTTTAAATCTCTTCAACTCTTCTTTATACACTGGTATAACTACAGAAACTTTTGCATAATACTCATTTACATATGGTTTATAGAATAAGCCTCTTAATTTCTTTATTACCCACCATCCCCATCTCCATATACCAATTAATGATAATGGTATATAGATGAAATATAATGATAAATATTGGTTATATGCTGCATTAATTAAATCAAAGAATGTTTGCTCCATTATCTATCAACTCTATCTTTCGATATTATAGAATAATTACTTGTCATCTCTTCTAGCATATCATTGATCATATCTATGCTAGCTATCAGGGGCGCATCTATCTCATTCTTTTTTAACCATGCAAGAAACCCTTTGGTATCTTTTGGTAAGCATAAGCCACCATATGGCATGCCTCCTCTTATTCCATATCTCTTATTCCAAGAACCTTCAGCACTCTCTGCTACTATGCTCATTATCTTATTACCATCAAGTCCTAATTCTCTAGCTATAAGCCAAATCTGGTTAGTAAATGATATCTTCATAGCGTTGAATATATTATGAGTATATTTTACAAATTCGGCTTCTTCTAAATTAACATAATATATCTTCTCTTCATTTATAAAATCTTTATATAACTCTGCCAGTTTACAAGCTCCTTTTATATTATCAGAGCCTATTACTACTATCCATGGATGTAGAAAATCTTCTATAGCTGATCTTGCTCTAAGAAATTCTGGGTTTGTACAAAAGTAAAAATCTCTACCATCTTTCTTATTAGTTATCTCTTCTAATCTATTTATTAATTTTCTAGATGTTCCTGGTAATACTGTACTTTTTAATGCTATTATAGGATTATTAATTAATAATTTTGCAAGCAGATTTACTGATGACATTACTATACTCATATCTTGCTCTCTTTTCTTATAATCATATGGTGTTGGTAAGCATATAAATATGAAATCATATGAATCTTCTGGCAATTCTTCAACCATATAAGCTTTAAACCCTTGCTTTCTAAGATTATCTATAACCTTTTGCGATATATCTAAAAATGTTACATCATGGCCTTTATAACTTAAACCTATTCCTGAAGCCATTCCAACAAATCCAGCACCTATTATAAGTATCTTATTTACTTTTTTATGAGTATTATCATGATAGTTCTCCATTACAAGATAATTATTAAATGTTCTATATATAATTATATATGTATAATAATTTCAATTACATGCAACTGTAGGATTGTATATATCCTTATATTTACCACTTGTTACCTTTTCGTCATAAATTGTATTATTACAAATCTTATTTTGAGGTTCTACAATAAATCTGATTGCTCCTTTCTTATTATTATAAATTATATTATCATATACATCATTATTTATTCCATCTTGTTCAGTATCCCCTCCTAACCTAATTCCAACTCCTTTGTTATCATATATCTCATTATATCTAATTATGTTATTGTTACCTCTTATGCTAAACCCTCCAGAATCTTCATCATCCATGCTTCTGCATATATTATATTCTATTAAATTATACATAGAACCTTCTTTAATATCGACACATTCGCTGCCTCTAACATCGAATAGGTTATGATGTATCCAATTGTTATTAGATCTATCTATATCATCTGTAGGATTTTTATGCAATTGCTCTGGAGCAGTTCCTATATATATCAATTCACCATTCTTACCTCCTCCATTATATTTAAAATCTGTAACACCGCAATTTCTTATTATATTATACGCTATCTCGTTATTACTAGCAAAGTATTTTAACCTTATACATTCATCACCAGCATTCTTTATAGTCATATTTATTATTCTTACATTACTTGCTCCTTGAACCCATATCAATTTGTCAGTATAGTAATCTTTTCCTTCTTTCTTATAATGACCATCAATGGTAAATCCTTGTAATATTATATAATCATGGTTTATCTCTACTATCCTATCATCGTTCTTAGCCTTAAGTATGGCATCTTTGTTACCTTTAATAGTTATAGGATTATTCTCTTCTCCATCTCTAACACTATCGATATCCTCTCTATAAACTCCATCTGCTAATATTATAGTATCACCAGCCTTTGCTAATTTCAGTGCTTTCATTATGCTTTTGAATGGAGTATTAGGAGTCAAACCATCGTTATTATCATTGCCATTGGGCGATACATAATATACTCTTTGTTCAGCTCCATCTATAGCTAATGGATATACGAGTAGAACGATAGCTAGGGTTACAGAGATTAGTTTCTTTCTTTTAAGAGAAAATAGTAACATATATTTACTATATATGGTAAATGAAATATTGGTATGTATGTATTAAATATTACATACTATAGACTTGATAGTATATAAAATCTAGTAAGAATTTTAAATAATTCCTAAATCAATAATATATCAGTTCTAGCAGTTTATTTCATAATTTATTAACCCATTATCTATTAATGATAATATGGAAGTGTTTGTTGGCTGTTGTTCTCTTCCTTTACCATTAGATAAGTATGCTAAAGAGTTTCCTACTGTTGAGATCGATAGGATATTTTATGCCATTCCTAGAGTTGATACAGTTAAGAGATGGAGGAATATTGCATCTAACCTAATCTTTAATGTTAAAGCTTATCAAGGTTTGACACATCCGTTATCAAGTCCAACTTATAGAAGGGTTAAGAAACCAGAAGGTAATGCTGATAACTTTGGTCATCTAAAACCTACCGAGGAGAATTTTATGCTATGGCAGAAGATGCTTGAGATTATAGACGCTTTAGATGCTTATATCTGCTTATTCCAACTACCTCCATCATTTATTGCTAATGAAGAGAATATGAATAATGCTAAAAGATTCTTTGCTAACATCGATAAGCATTCTCTGCTTGCTATAGAGTTTAGGCATAGTTCATGGACTAGGGAGAAGATATCTTTGCTTATCGATGAATTTGGTTTGATTCATGCTGTTGATCCATTCAAAGATAGAGCTGTTAGCAAAGATATCAATTATTATAGATTACATGGTTTAGGCTCTAAACCTTATAGATATAAATATACAGATTCTGATCTCTTAAAGTTGAAAGAGGTTGTATCTTCTAATCATAAAAGTTTTGTAATGTTTAATAATATCTATATGCTTGATGATGCAAGAAGGTTTATGGCATTATATTTTAATAGATAATGCTTATCTCTTTAGATATGTGCAAGTATACTGCTATATATTATGATTATGAATTAAATTATCTTGCTAAATATAAATGTCCTCATCCTGCTAAAGTTGATGGATATTGTATATTTCATGCTGAAGATTATTGGAGAGAACATGAAGAGGAAGTTAGAGATGAGTTTTATAAACTTGTTGAATCTGCTATTACTGATCAAAAACCATTACTTTGTATAGGTTTTAACCTTCCTAGCTTTGATTTTAAGCCTCTTAAGAAAAAAGGTTTAAAGATTGAATTTAAAAAGCCTGTATATTTCAGTTCTGCATCATTTCAAGCAGAAGCAGATTTCAATTTTGCATCGTTTCAAGCAGCAGATTTCAGTTCTGCATCATTTCAAGCAGAAGCAGATTTCAATTTTGCATCGTTTCAAGCAGAAGCAGATTTCAATTTTGCATCGTTTCAAGCAGAAGCATATTTCAGTTCTGCATCATTTCAAGCAGAAGCATATTTCAGTTCTGCATCATTTCAAGCAAAAGCATATTTCAGATCTGCATCATTTCAAGCAGCAGATTTCAGTTATGCATCATTTCAAGCAGCAGATTTCAGTTATGCATCATTTCAAGCAGCAGATTTCAGTTCTGCATCATTTCAAGCAGAAGCAGATTTCACCAATACAGATTTCCAAGATGAAGTTGAATTTATCAATACAAAATTCTATCCATACTTATTCAGATGGAATAATGATAAAGAGATAGAAGAAGCATTAAAAAGGTTCAATATAATAGGCAAGATTGAAAAGCATAACAATACTATAATTGTAAATGGACAAATAGTAATAGATCTAGAGAAGCGGATATTAAGAGCAGATAAAGAATATAAATTATCAATTAAGAATGAAGATAATAATAAGATAATATACTTAAAGTATGATGATATACCAATAAAGTTCGATTACTCAACATTCAGAAAAAGGGTTAGGTTCATAGGAGAAGCAAACGATCAATTAAGCTTAGAAGCGGTATCATTTAAAGGAGTTGATCTAACAAACGTTGAGTTTCATAATGTTAAATGGAAAGAAAAGCGTAGACTCAAGGGTTTGATAAGCAGAAAGATAATAATAGATGAAGAGTTCCTTGATGTATATAAGAATTATGAAGAGGTATCAAAGATATATAACCAATTAAGGAAGAATTATGAGAGCAGACTATTATTCAACGAAGCGTCAAACTTCTTCATAGGAGAGATGGAAGCTATTAGGAAAGGATTAGAGAATGATCATGGATTGAGGAAGTTGAGATCTATTCCATATCTATTATACAAATGGATAGCAATGTATGGGGAGAGTGCAAGTTTACCATTAATAGTATGGACTCCAATAGCAATAGGATCATTCCTAGCATTAAGAATAGTAATGAATTGTAATCCTAATGATATAACATGCATAAATCAGCAAGCAATAGATGGTATTAGAGCATATTTCCAATTCCCAAAGTTAGATGATAATATCGGAGTTATTGAGAGATTGATAAGCGTTCCATTCCTAGCATCAGCATTCATAGCATTAAAGCGAAAGTTTGAGAGAAGAAAATAAAAATTATTCGTCAATTGCTAAACCTTTCTTCTTCAAACTATACAGTATATCATCACATACATTCAATCCATTGAGATGATTTCCATTCTCGTCCAAGTGCTCATAGCATCTTGAACATATACTCATCTCTATAATAGAATTATAGCATCAAACTTTTAAACCTTTTCAGTGTAATCATCTATTATCACTTTCTTGATAGGTATGCATGTTATTATATGATCATCAGGCTTGAGATCTTTAGGAGTAATTATCTTTATCTTACCTTCATTATCATAACAGATAAGGAGTTCATCTTCCATAAGTTATAATAGTATGAATCATTAATAAATAATATGTCAACAAAATAAAGGTTAGTATTCATCGTCGCTCTCGAAATCCTCTTCGAAATCTTCCTCAAAATCCTCTTCGAAATCTTCCTCAAAGTCTTCCTCGAACTCTTCCTCAACCTCTTCCTCTGACATGCTTCAAAGTATTGAAGCAAATGGTTTAATAAACATTTGCTTTATAAGGAGATATAGATAATAACTTTGTGTTTGATAGTAAAATGCGATAACAAAGGGAGAGAGATTGCTAGTAGACATGTAAAAAGTGGAGGAGTAATTGTATATCCTACAGATACAGTATATGGTTTAGGAGCAGATCCATATAACAAAGATGCTATAGATAAGATATTTCTTATCAAAGAAAGAGGTAAGCATAAGCCATTGCCGTTACTAGCAAGTTCATTAAACCATGTAAATAGGATAGCCTATATAAGCATAGAGGCTAAAAGGTTGATAGATAAATTCTGGCCTGGAGCATTAACCATAATCATGCCTTTAAGAGATGATAGATTGAGAGAAAATCTTGGGATTGATAAGGCTGGTATTAGGATACCTAACCATAAATGTGCGTTAAGATTGATTGAAGAGTGTAATGGAATATTGATAGGAACAAGTGCAAATATATCCGGTTCTTCAAGTATCAAGAGCATAGAAGAGTTGGATGATAGATTGAGAGAAAGAGTAGATGTTATAATAGATGATGGAAAAACATTAGGTATCGAATCTACGGTAATTGATATTATAGATAAGAAGATAGTTAGGGAAGGATATATCAAGAAGTATGTAATAGAAGAGGTATTAAAGTATGAACTTTAATCTAATAGCTACTACTTATAGAAATATGGAGAATAGATTGATAGAAGAGTTAGAAGAGTTATTACCAGATGAGAAGATAATATTTACTAAAACAAGGATATCTGGTTTGGTATTATGTTTAACTGAATCGGATCCTTATAAGATAGTAAATAAAGTTAAAGATATCGTTAAAGAGTATCCATGGAAGATAAGATTTGTTTTAAGGCTAATACCTATAGATCTAGTTACAAATACAGAATTAGATGATATTAGCAAAGAAGCCATAAAGTTGGCTGCGAAGATAAAGGAGGGTGAAAGTTATAAGATAGAAGTAGAGAAAAGGTTTACCAATTTGCATAGTAGAGATATAATAGAGAAGATAGCAACGAAGATAGATAGAAAGGTAAGATTAGATAATCCAGATTGGATAATATTGATAGAGATAGTTGGAAAAGATACTGGTATATCTGTATTAAAGAGTAATGATATATTCAGTTTGGAAAAGATGAAGAGATCAATAGATTAGATTAGCTTTCTCTATAAGTATAGATGTAAGTTTATGATCCAAAACAGCATCGAGCTCATCTTCCTTAATATTATGGTATTTGATCAATTTATCTATCCTATCCTTATTATATTCTATTTCATATTCTTCGCTTTCTATATGTTCTCTGCTTAAAATTAGTAAAATTGCTAATTTGTTTGGTTTAGCTCCAGCAAACTCTATAGCTTTATAGATCTGATTCGTGCATGCTATTCTTAATAATAATTCCATCTCTATATGATCTGCTATCATAACATTTCTCTCATATGCTTCTAAAGCAAGTTTTACCATCTCTTCTATATGCTCTTTATCAACTATAGCATCTATATCTATCATCTGTATTATTGCATTAGCATATTTATCTCTAATTTTAGCAAGAGATTCTTTTGGATCATCTGTAACAATAGATGAGATGCTTAGATTATAATCCTTTATCTTCATCTAACCACCATGAACTATAGATGCTATAGTTACTATATCATTATCATCCAATTCTTTATTATCAATTAATGATAACTCTACTCCATTTACTAGTATAAGCAATTCTTCTTTGCTAATACCTTTTGCTTTTAACATATCTATTAGATCATCGATATTATTTATTTTAAGATCTATAATATTACTTCCTACTACTTTTCTTGCATTGCCTAATAACTTTATTCTTGGCATAATTCTGGTTAGTTAATCACTTAAAAATATTTTTGGTTCTGGTTTATCTATGAATTTAGGATTCTTCCATATAAGATATACATAAGGTAACTTTCTGTTTGTTAATGCATCTGCTAATGCATCTATATCGCCTTTAAGAAGATCTTTTAATGCTCTAGGATGCTTGAACTTCTCGCTATAGAAATGTTTTATAACTATCCTCTTTACTTCTTCTAATTCTTCCTTATTTAGGATAGAAAGTCTTTCTCTACAATATTTCTTGCTTACAAGCATAGAACTATCAAAACCTAGTATTGCTAACCTATCTAGTGCTTTCATATATGCTTTATCTACATTATTATAAAGTTCCGGATCTATCTTTATCATACCAGCACTCTCAAAAAAGTTAGAGTATTGAGCCATTACGGCTAATGTTTCAACATATGGCTTCTCTACAAGCATTAATGTATCTTTTACTAATTTGGTAGCCAATCCAGCACCTCTATATTTTGGTTTGACTATAACTCTCCATATCCTTACTATATCATCATTGACTTTTTTAGCATGTGACTTCCCGTCTTCATCTCTTCTCTTCTTATATTCTGGAAGTACTATATTTCTAGCTTTTAGAGCTAGATGAGCTGGACCATATACTATAACGCCAGCAAGTTCTCCATCTATAACTGCTTTATAGATGTATTTTGGTATTACTTTACCTTGTTTATAATGGAGTGATTTTAATTGTCTATAATCATTCATCGATCCTTCTACTATCTTTACTCTACTCACTAATGAACATTGATTATTCTTAACTTCCCTTCTATCTATCCTAACATCACTTCCAAAATTCTTTACTATTAATAAATTAGGATTTAGATCCTCTATAAGATCATCATGAGCGGTTGCTACTATTAATGTTTTATTAAACCTTCTAGCAGCTTTTTGTATTGTATATGCTACTACTTTTGCTGTAGTTCTATCAAGCATAGATAAGAACTCGTCCATTATCCATGTATCTGCATTACTATCTATCATCTTCGCAATTCTAAATCTATATTTTTGACCATCTGATAATTCATCATACCTTCTTAACATTAGATATGCTTCGTTTAATCCTACTATACTAAGTATTCTTATAGCATTGCTTACATTGCTGCCTATCTGTTCTATTATTGGCTTATTATTAATACTAGATAACACATCTTTATCAGTTATAATATTACCAAACTCTTCATGTTTCTTAAGTTCATCTGTTATTATCTTTAATAACTGTGATTTGCCTCCTCCGCTCTCTCCAGTTATATATACAATATCTTTAGGTAGTATTTCTATGCTTATATTATCATAGATAACAAATTCATGTTCATCGATATCTATCCCGAATATATCAGCAAGTTTAGTTGTACGTTCATTGATAGATGGATTAGTTATAAATCGTAGATCTGTTTTTAATGTAGCTTCGCATAGTTTATTATTTAAGTATATTCTCAAATGTTTATCACCACACCGTTAGTATAATCTTTAGCAATCCAACATGCTAATGCTAATGCAAAAGCTAGATCATCATGAGTACCATTAGCATGCTCAAATTTATATCCAATGGATCTCTTTTTATAAGATATGCAACTTAAGTTTGATAACAATTCTTCATCAAAAGGTATTCTTATCTTTTGTTCCTCAAACAATAATCTTAGATTTAATAATATTTCCTCTTTTGTTGTTGCTGTAAGTGTAATTCCAACTACTTTATCATATCCTAATAATTTGCTTATATTCTCAGTAATTGGATTTCCTAATCCTGTTTGATCTATACATAACTTAGATACGTTATATCTTTTACATATATCCGCAACTTCCTCATTTATAGTTGTATAATCTATGCCATACCATATCCTCTTATATACTACTTCATATATTTTATCTACATTGATCAATACCAATCCTGCTGGATCCGATCTTCCTCCTGGATCAAAACCTGCATATATATTGGTAAAATTATTACTAACATCTCCTATACATTTTTGCACCAAATTTGAAGGAAAGAATGCATTTTGATCATCTACAAACTCCGCTTCATACTCTTGTTTAAATGCTAGTTCTCCTATGAATCTTCTCTGTTCTTCTAGAAATTCTTCTTTAATCAATGGATTAGCACTAGATGGAACATGATGTATTGACCATTTACTATCTGTAAATGCTTTATAGAAAGGATGATCTTTGCTGTAAGGTGTAGATAACATCCATATACTTCCATTAGTAGTAGAGATCATAGGCATTAATACATTATTTATTACATCTGCTGGCATGAATGCAGCTTCATCTAATATTAATAATGAAGCTGTATAACCTCTGAGCGTTGAACCAGAACCGCATGGCAATGCTATTATGTTAGAATTATTTGTTAAACTAATCCTAGTTTTACTTACATAACTAACCGATGTCCTTATATTATTTATAAATGATAATATCTTCTCGAATAATAGCAAAGACTGTCTTAGTGTTGCTGAAACTATCAATGTAGTTGTATTAGGGTTAGTCATTGAAAAATGGATGGCTTTTGCTGCTATGGTAGTAGATTTTCCAGTCTGCCTTCCCATAACTGCACAGATTCTCTTACTATTATCTGCTAGTAATTTAGCTTGATATTCAAATGGATTAAAATCTAATATATATTTAGCAAAAATTATAGGATTGCGTAATTTAGATATAAACATAATCATACATCCTCTATGATGTTATAGATAAGGCATAATGGTATAGATCTTATACTAGAACCAAGTTCTTCTGTACGATCCAATTCAAGAATCAGATGCCATTCATTATTATGCTTCCCTCTCTGTAAACATAAAAAGGTTCCAGTAGTTCTTCTTCTAGTCTCTACATAATAGTTAGGTAAAGGGAATTTATCTATTTTAGCATGGTTAGTAGTACTAGCATCTAACCATTCTACTATTATAGGTTTATTTTTTGGTATTGATTTTAGTAACTTAAATACATTCTTAGATCTCATCTTTTAGCACCTCTTCAACCTCTTTAGCCTCTTCTAATCTAGCAAGTAGTTCTGCTAGAGTATCATTAGACTCTAGTTTAATGCCCCTGACCTTTAACAATTTTATTAACACCGATGAAACTTTATGCAATGTATTTGAAGTCTTATTACAAATATCAATGTCATTACTCTTCTCCAAATTGCTTATGTATAATAATATACATTTTGTCAATCTCTCTATTATCCGATCTAATTCTCTCTGTAATTGATCATAATTATTTAAACTCAATTTGATATCTATAATAAATTGATCTCCGAATATATTAAAGATATCTAAAAGTTTTTGTTGTGCTAGTAGAAAAAAATGTAGAATAATTAGTAAAATTGCTAGTTACAATGGTCTAACGAGATCTTTTGCTTCGTCCTCAGAAAGTTCCATATCAAAGAATCGCTTCATTATCTGCCTTATACACTGAGGATTATCGAAGCAATGCCTTACAAATGCATTAACTATCTCTTGATAATTTATACTAGTTCTGAACTTTAGTGCTCTTAGATTAATCTCGTTCTCTTCATATATTCTTACTTGTGATTCTTTCTTCTTCCCTTTGTTTCTAAACATCTCAGAGTTGGATCTCATAATCAACCCTCGCACTATCATTAACATTTAATACTATAGGATCTATAACAGCTCTAGCAAACATCTTTCCATCTGTTATGGGATCAAAATATACACCTACTTCTCTTATTGTTAATGGTCTATCATATTTATTACTAGGTACCAATACGCTAAATGATAAAGTTAGGTTTGTTCTTAATCTTCCTCCATTACTTATAGGTATTCTCTCTATAGGTGTAGCAGGTTGTATTAGATCTACATCATTCTCACTTGGTGATTGATCTGAACTACCTATGTTCATACTACTTATAGTATTGTTAGCCAAACCTAATAATAGATCTCCTAGTATAGCCCTTCCTTCAACTACCAATGTATTAGATCCTTTACTCATAGATTTAATCATCCCATTCCCATCAAATACTATTACTTTCACATGCCCATGAAGATCTCTAAATCTCATATTTCCACCCAAAAATAAATTTATAATAATAATGCTTGGACCTCTAATGGATGAAAGTCTATTTCGGTTGGTTCTGTATCTTTGGTATCCGAATACCAATAATGTCTATGTTCTATAATATCTGTTGTTGGTTGTAAGTTACTAACTACAGATAATCTAAGTTTAAAATTGCTTATCTCTACGTCATTAACATCTATAATACTGCTTATTATATGTCCAGAATAGATCGATGTAGTATTTAATTTTGTATATGACTCATTTATATTGAATGTATTCGCTGCTACTATACTAGAACCATCTAAGACTTCGAATTTTACACTATTTAGCGTTATAGTTATCACAGGCTTGTTTATTGTATATAATGCACCAACTACAAATGGAAATGTTATGTATAACTTGCTTATCGGTCTTCCTAGATCATAAGTATTTGAATAAAATACATGTTCCGCGCTACTAGTCAAAGTTGGATTCGTTGAACTGAACTTTGCTGGTGATATGTTTCCTTGCCATCTAGTATCTCCATTGCTAGATCTTCCATTATTAGAAGAGAAGAATAAGAAATACCCAGCTTTACTATCGTATGAACCATATCTCTTATATCCAATCATATTAAGCATTGAACCACCTCCAAATGGTTTCCAGGAATTTCCATTCCAATACTCGAATCTGTGCTTTGTTAGATTGTATATCATCATACCTTCTATCTTTGCTCCAAATGAGTCTCTGTCTGCTTCTGTTAACTTTAATACTGATAATTGGTTCAGTTTCTCGCTTGAAACTGGACTCTCGTTCAAATGCCATTTTAGACTCATACATCATCTTACCTCCCTTTCGCTATCCTAGCGGGGATTTTATAGATCGAGTTGGCTTGCATATCTACCATCTAATCCAAATTCTAATGCTTCTGGAATATTATTAGGAACATAATCTAAGTAGAATCCTTTACAACGTCTTATCTTATTATTATCAGCATATACTATCTGTTCATTAGTATTTGCAAGTTGTTGAGTAGCAACATCATTAAATGTTGTTCCTAATACCCTCTCTTTCTCAAATATTTGCTGTTGTGTTACTATCTTATCCTCTAAATTTTCTTCTTTCTCTCCTAAGAATAGTTTAAGCCATGTAACATTATTACCTGGTATAGCATTAATCTCGATCTGTTTGACTAGAACTTTTGTATACTCGAAACCATACGTTGGCATATGTAATGTTACTAACTGTCCTGGAAATGGTAATTCTTTAATATCTTTAACGAATATTGGATCTATTATTGTAAACATTTTAGACAGTGTATTTAATATACTTAATGCTCTCAGTTTTGCACTTGTATAATCTGTATATCTTTTATCATGTAATACATATTTCCTTCCTAATAATGGTTCTGGTAATGATTTATTTATAGCTCTTGCTATGACTCTATTATTATTTTCGTCTAAACCTCCAACTACTATTACCTCTGATATGCTTTCAGCATATGATCTCTTTACTTCTGCTGGGCTTTTGATCATATCTTCAGTTATTGTTATATTGCTATCATCTACCTTTAACTGTCTGAATACACAATCTAAGTTTGGCTTACAAAAATATTCACAAGATGTATCTTCTGCTAATGTATCGCATGCTAACTGTGCTTGAAAATATGGAAAGTCTTCACTTACTATTATATTAACATCTTCTACTCCATTAAGAGTAAATTCGGAACCTAGTTCTTTAACTATATCTTTAAAGATATCGCTTGCTTTCGTATCTATATACTTTTTATTTATAACTCTAGTAAGCAATCTGTCTTTAAATAGATCTCTAGCAATTATATTGATAGTCTTATTGAACTCTCCTATCTCATTTACCTCTATTATCAAGCCTTCAAATATCTTTATGCTTCTACTTCTACTCTCATATACATCTCTAACCTCTTTATCTGTTAATGCTCTATTATAGATTCTAACCTCATCTATTATACCATTAAAGTAATCACTATAGTAACTAGCTGCTCCTATGAATAATTGTGCATTATTATTTATCATCTCTATACTATTATATGAATAATTATCTAATTCTCCATTAATATATATGCTGATCTTATTACCATCATATATACATGCTATATGAGTAAACTCTTTAGTATCTATTATCTTGTTAGATAATACTCCTCCTCCAATATCATCTCTCCATCTCTCAAATCCTATCCTACCATCTGGATCTTGGAATATAAGCCATCCTTGCCTTCCATTATTATACTCTTCTTTACTAAATATCCTCATCCAACCATTCTTTATTGTATTAGGTTTGATCCAAAAAGATATGGTAAACGGTTCTCTATTAGCAAAGTTGTATTTATTACCTATTGTTAGATGATCATCTATACCATCAAGTTGTATACCATAACCTATCTTAGCATTTATGAATTCTCCTCCATTTAATATTGCATGATTATTATATCCACTCTCATCTTTTGTATCTTGTTCAAAATGCCATATGCCTATCAAGTTCGATGTTATATCTTTGAGATTTACTTGCAAGGTATGCTCATTCTTCTCTCTAATTACTAATTTCATACCTACATTCTCTTTATCAAATCTCGTCTCAAAACCATAATTATCTATAACTACAAATTTAAGATGTTTCAGAATAATCTCACCCCTTTAGACTTTAACCTTAACCTTGCTTCTTTATTTGCTAGATCTAATGTCTCAGATCCTAGCATATCTCCATTCTCATTAACAAACTCTACAACTAGTTTTAATGAGTTGTTTGTGTTAGGCTCAATCTTTACATACTCTGGACCAGCTTCTCCAGCAAGGAATAATGTAGGCTTTGTAACCAAACCATCAAAGCCATGTTGTGCTTTTATATAATCATCAAATGTAACTTTTGTTATTCTTCCACTTCTTATCCCTTCAACAACTTCCTTCTTTAATACCATAGTATTCTCTGTTAGCCTTCCTTTAACTATTGTACCTCCAGGTGTTATAAATCCATCAGATAACTCAACAACTCCACTATTCCTAACTCTTCCCAAACTAGAGGAAGGTATTCCTTTAGCTAATGCAATAGATGCTTCCTCAATAGATTTTATTATCTTCTCATTATTCTCTATTATTATTGATGCATTCTCTTCTATGCTATTACTAACATCTTTCATAGCAATTGATGTTATAGTAGCAAAAGTATCCATCTTTAATGATGCATCTATAACTTTACTACCTAGTTTATCAAATATATCTATACTATTGTTTATATTATCATTCATGCTTATAGAGTTTACCTTAATGCTATTTTCTGCTTCTGCTATACTTTTATTTATAGCATCGCTAAACTCTTTTGTAGCCTCTTCTATACTAACAAACACATTACTACTAGTAGTATTAAATTCTAACATACCATTCTCTATATCATTAAATGATTGGATGCTTGTTTGCTTCAAACTATCTATAGCATCATTACTCTTTTCTATATCAGAAGTAAATATCGATGAGAAAAAGTCTGATACTGGCTTCATAGCATCAATAACGAATCTTATAGCATCCCCTAAAGGTTTTAGATGTTTATCAATAAATGCTAGAATTGTATTACCTAACTCAACTATCCTATCTCTCAAACCAAATGTATTAGTTGCTAACAATGTTACTGCAGTTGTTATACCAATTATAGCTATTCCTACAGGATTTGTTATGAATGCACTCTTCAATGTTAAACCTACTGTTCTTATAGCTGGTGCAAGTTGAGATATGCTAGTTATACCTAATGCTTTGAATGCACCTTGCATTCCTATTGTTAATGATATGATTTGTGGTGCTAAATTAGCAACAAAATTGGCATATGTATCAGATAGATCATTCTGTGCTAGGTTAACTCTTTCTTGTGCTATCTTTAATTGCTCCTCTGCTGCCTTTAGTCTTAATAATGCTTGTTGAGCTTGCTCACTACTTTCTCCAAACTTTTCAACTGCTCTCTGATAAGATAGTTGTGCTTGTAATGCCGTAGCTTGAGCTGATGTAACCTCTTTTTGTGCTGCTGCTACCCTTAATTGAGCTTTATCTAAATTGCTTAAACTAGTATATAACGCAGTAGCTCCTGCTCCAAATGCTGCAAATGATGACGCTGCTCCTAATATGTTAGTATTAAGACTTTTTGTAGATTCTATTACCCTTTGATTGCTTTTAACTATACTATCTTGGGCTTTAGTAACATCTTTTTGTACCTTTGATAATACTTGACTAGCATTATCTTCTGCATTTATTAATAAAGTGATATTTGGACTACTCATCTATAACACCTCTTCATATCATCATGTTTATGGATATCATTTAGCATTAATAATGTTAGATGCTTGATCTCTGCGCTTAATAACCTTAGGCTCATCAACTTTATTATAGTCTCTAACTCTATGAATGTTAACTTATCATCGTTAACATGCTTAGAGAGCAACTCCTCTAACTCTTTATACACTTTATCAATAATATCCCATCTTGGACTATCATTATACAAGCCTACCATCTGATACCATCTCCATTGCTATTAATGCACAAAATGCATCAAACTCAAATGCAAACAATTTGCCAAATAAATTATCTGGATCTATTATCTCACTAGGTCTCTTTCCAAACATTCTAGCCATTCTTACCACCTTTATTACTACTATGTTCTCCTTGTCGAAATAAAGATTGGATTACATCAGCATAGTTATCTGGTATTTGGGATAACGCTACTATGCTTGAATATACAAACGTTCCATCTTTCCCTAGATCAAGATAATCATCAATACTATTTATTTTCGGTTCTATTAATCCATATTTAACTATCTTGAATCTATTCTCTATCTCCTTCTCATCTGGTTTAAGTAATTCATTAAGTTTATTAATATATGTATTTAATTGAGCCTCCAGAGCTTCTATCTTACTTTCATCTTTTACTCCTTGAACTTCTTGTCTTTTTATCTCTCTATCTATATCTTCTTGAAGATCCTTGATCTTTAATCTTATGCTCTTTACTTCTGGCGTCTCAGGTTTTGCAAATATTGATAATATAGCTGGATCTAACTCTCTTATTACATACTTGTTGTTTGTCCAAGGACTCTCTATAGTTACTCTATTCTTCAAACTTTGTTCCCCTCCTTCTCATATATCCTAGAGGTTAGCTCTACCATTCTAGTTAATCTAAAGTCTATGTATTTGGCTAGTATGTGTAACTTTACTCTTTCAATTATAGTTAATACTTCTTCATAAGTTAGATCGTTGACAGTTATGCTATCATTTAATACATTAATGATATCTCTAACTGTATTATCAATAGCCTGCTCTTTATTTGCATTTAATAATTTTCTACTCATTATTCATCTCCCTCGCAAGATTCTTTGATAGTATACTATTAAACCTTGGAAGTGTGTTATCTATACTCTGTTTTATATAAAATCTTCCTTTGATTCCAGGATGCATTACACTCTTTACAAATACTTCATTATTATCTGCTATAAAGTGTAAAGCCTTAGACTGTTTAGCAGTTATAATATGAGCATTAGTTCCATATTCTAGCATCAATGCATATGGAACTGATGATTCTATCTTAGCTTTTATCTTATTACTCTCATCTATAATCGATGCTCTAAAACTAGATCTAAGCATTCCAGTATCTACTGGTGCTCTATTCTTTATCTCGTTTAGTAATTGCCTTGACAATTCTTTAATGCTAGATCTTAATGCCTTTACATTACTTCTTACTAGATCTGGAATCTTTGCTTTTAACTCTATTCTAACACTCATATTGCTCACCAACAAAAAGATGATTGGTTACCCAGAGATACTGGGCTATTAGATATTTTGTAATGCTCATCATCTCACCTTAATAATTCATTTTGCCATTCTCAAGAGTTACTTTTATCAACCCTGATGGAGAGTCTAATGCTGTAACATTTCTCACTTGCATCAAACGCTCTTGCTCATTTATTGCTATATCACCTTCGTCAAAGTTTAGTCTAGGTAACTCTATTGTTAATGAATAGTTTGCATTACCTAATGCTGGACCTTGCCATTTACATACAAAACTCTTCTCTATGCCATCTAAGAATTCTTGTAGATCTTGTATGTTTCTAAATCTACTTGTAAATGATGCTGTTACATTTATCGGTTCTAGATCTAAGCCGTGTATCTCATCACTAGATGATGTAAATCTTGGTACTATTCCTCCTTGGATCTCAATGCTAAACTCTTCAAATGCTACGTTTAATCCATTTAGTGTTTGTATTGATGTATGGCCAGAGGTTATGTAATCTTGATTACTGAATGATGGTGTTGCTAACTGTACAAGTTCTGGTTTCTTACCAAATGTATCAGCATCAATTACCAAGAAATCTGCTGGTTTTGCTGTTAGTTTAAGTTTACTTACACAACAACCAGCATACCTTTCTCCAGTTATATCATCTAAGCCTTTCTCTATGGTATATGATGCTAGATCATTTAATGATTCTGCTGGTTCAAATACATGTTTATATCTTACTCCAGCCTCTTCTTCACTACTAGTGACTTTACCTAACAACATATGCAAGATCTCTCCTAAACCATGATCATATACAGGTATGAACTTTATGCTTCCAACTGACTGTTTCTTTGCTGACTGAGCTGTCTGTAATTTTCTTCCTCCTTCTATAGTTCTATGATATATATAATTAGGATTATACTGTATGCTTTCGCTTAATACCCTCATGAATACAGTTGGTGCTACTCCTTCTCCATAATTACTCTCTTTTGCTAATCCAATGTATCTACCCATTATTTCTCACCTTTTGCCCTCTTGGGCTCTGTCGGATCTATGCAAGGTTCATCCATACCCATGAAAAAGTATAAAAATATAATACCTTGCATAGATCTCTCGACGTTAAGCATCAACCCACCTCCTATATGTTACAAGCATACTAACTTCTGTAAGAGCGAAATCTCTCATATTTACTGGTAAGATTCTCTTAGGCATAGCTTGTAATGGCTCATCTGCTACTAACCCATCAAGATTTGGATTTGCTCTTAATAACTCTTCAATCTTAACTATCTTCCTCAATGCATTCTTCTCGCCTTTATCTTCCTCAATGCTCTTTTCTAATACAGCTATACCTATGATATCTTTATACAATATCCTTGACGAATCTGCTTTTACTCCATCATTTGCTTGTTCTTCCTCAAACCATACTACAATAGATGGATAGTCTATTGCTAATGTCCTTAGCTTGCCATAATATACATGTTTTACATCATTTAATTCTGCAATATTATTAATGCCATCATTTATTATATCTACTATCTTCTGAAGTATCTCATCTATCATTCTTGCACCACCACCAGAAATTCTTCTATATGTTCTGAGCATAGCTCGATCTTTGCTATATAGATCCCTTCTTCTAAACTATCTATGGTAAGCTTACATACACCATTCTCATTATCTACTACTTCTAATGCTTTATTTAGCACTAACCTATTATTATCATATACTTTTATCCTAGGTATTCTATCTTCAAGGTTTAATGGAATAGCATGCTTATCTTTCAATACTATATACATATCATTTATATCATCGCTTATAGCGAAGATCCTCTTCTTAACTGATTTTAATGATATGCTTTCAACCAATTACAACACCATACCCAAATCTATTTGCTATGAATCTATCAAACTCTTGCCATGTATGCTCGATCTCCTTCATTATAGATTCTCTTTCTTGCATGCCAGCTCTTCTATGCTTGAACCATAATGCTACTAATCTAGCCTCAAATACTGCTAACTCTTCTCTAATCGTTTGATCCGTTATAGGCAGATCAGTTATGATAGATAACCTTCTATCTATCTCTAACGTTATATCATTCTGTATGCTATTAAGTTCAGCATCTGCTGAATTACTTATCCCTTGCAACTGTTCTTTTATCTTATCGATATTTGCATACATACAATTCACCTCAATAAAATAAAATTTTGGGAGTTCATGTTAACCACTTCCATATGTTACTATCCTTACAACTGCGTCCTCTCTCTTTACTTTAGCTGCTAATTCATAACTTCCTACAATAGTAGTAGCCCTCTCTTCTGGATATCTTGTGCTTTCTATCTGTAATTCTTTACTAAATGCCAAACCTACAGCAACATTCTTAACATAAACAAAGGCTCTATGTGTAGTTACTGCTGGAGCACCAGAACCAGTGCCAGTAGGAACTTCACTGCTTACAACTAGATCTATGCCGTGCAATCGAGGTATGCTTCCATTCCTAACACTATCCCCGTTATCTACCCATTCTATGAAATTCTGTATATTGTTATCATTCATTAACTGCTCCATCTGTTCTGGGCTCATTACACAAACTAATGATCCTGGCATTCTTGCTTCTTCCCAACCTTTTCTTAATAATGCTCTCTTTGCCTTTGCTAATAGATCGTTAGTAAATATATCAGTACTAGCTATATCATTCTCTGCTAATGCATTTCCTCCATAGATATCTGCTGCTAGATTTGCTACTGGTATGTTATCCAAGGCGGAGAGAACTTTCCTATCTTCATCTAATACCTCAGCATTTCTGAATGTATTTGCTATAACCTCTGCTAGATTTGCTGAAGTACTTCTCATTGCTTGATCTGTTATCCTCTGCTTTAATACTCTCTCTACTGGCGTTGCAACTATATCTGTTATTGTTTGTGTCGCATCATTTGGAACGTTAGGAGCATCTCCATCTACTGGAGTTGGTGTAGATATTAGAGTAAAATGAGCTTCTTTTGCTCCTCTGTCTAATACTACAACTTCACATGAGTTTCTTAAACCAGCATTTAAGCCTGCTGGAACTATAGTTATATTTTCTAACCATTGTGCTCCAGCTCCAGAACCTAGTTCTGTTAACCCTATAGCATCTGCACTAACATTATTTACTCTTAATTGCTCATTTACATAATGCCAATTTATGGTATAGAACCTTCTTAGTGAATCACTTACTATTCTATAAAATATGTCTTTGTTGTTTATGTTATTATCATCTGCTATCTTAGCTGTAGGCTTTGGTTTATCTAACATATCTCTTATTGAATCTACTACTACTTTGTTATTAGCATCTAATATCTTGCGTATTAAATTAACATCTGTTATCATTATAGTCTTCTTTTCCGTTTTGTTTATCTCATTATCTACCATCTTCCCATCACACACAGGCAAGCTATATGCTTGACCTGTTCTATGTGAATCTGCTAAAATTGTATAATATAGATTAACATCACATAGTTTTGTAGGTATCAATTTATCGTTTGTTACAGGATCATTACTAACATAATCTATTATACTAACACTACTCTCAGGTATTCCAGGCTCTAATACTAATGATCCTTCTATTATCTCGACACCTTTAGGAACTAACCAGCCTCTTATGACATCATAATCCTCCCATGTAGCTGCCATACTTACATGCTTGAATCTCTTCTCTATGATAGCTTTAGCTTTCTCTTTATCAAATATTATGGCATCATAATTTAACTGCATAAGAGATTCATCCCATATTGTATGAAGCACTCCTATGGGTTCTGCGTCTGGATCAAACAATTCTTCGTGTTCAAAGAACATAGGAACCGTTTTACCATCTTGTTTTGCTAACTCTTCTGGGAGATAGATCCATCCATTCAGAGATACTCTAGGTATTGATAACAAGCCACTTATATGAAGATATTCGCTAACATTTTCTATGCTATCAATACCTACTATGAACTCAACCTTGATATCTTTCTTGAATGAAGCCATTATTCTATCACCTCATTTGGATCTAATATCCATCCAGATCTTTGTAGAATATTTCTAGCCTCTCTTTTGCTTACTATTCCTAACTCTACAGCCTTGAATACATCGCTTGTGTTAAATGAAGGTATGTCAGGCAAACCCCAATGAAGTGTTACATTAGTACTTCTAACATCAAAACCTTCTCTTATAAGCACTCTATCGAATATCTCCTTCTCTATTAACCTCTTTAATCTTCTCTGTATGCCTATAATTCTTCTCTCTACTAACTCTATAACTGCTCTAGCACTTGCTTCTGTATAACCAGTAGTAGTTTGTAACTTTGCTGCTGGTGTTTGTGATCCTAATTCTAATTGTGTCTGTAAAAATTCTACATATTTATCAAATCTAGATCTTGGATCTATGGTTATCTCTTTATGTTCAAACTTTTTATTAGTTATGAATGATTGTCCTTTCTTCATGCTTCTTATCTTTGCTGCTTGTTCTTGCAGGAATTGCTCATTAGCATTCTCGAATATGTATATATCTTTAGGACTTGCATATGCTTCAAAAATCCTAACCATAGAATCCCTAATACTTGCAATTGAATCTATTATGCTTGGTCTTAATTCTCCATCTATTATCTGAGGAACTGCTAAAGCATGGAATAGTCCTATTCCAAATGGTTTATTATTAACATCAAATAACTTTAAGTGTATGAAATTTTTAGGTTTCAGATAATTCTCTCTTCCATCTATCTCTTGCACTATGGACTTTACATTTCCATACTCATCTCTAACAATCTTCTTTATTGTAGTTATCTGAACTCTTGACAAATATTCAAGATAATCTGGAGTTAGCATCTCTATGAATGAATTCCCACATACTAACATCTCTCCTACTACATCATACAACAGATTATCGAAATCGAGTTTATCACAGAATTCATTTATAATATCAACTGCTTTAGGATCATTAGCAGTAACATAGAAACCAGAACCTACTATCTGATCTCTAAATGTATTTATTGCATTCTGGACAGTAGGATCTGTATTATAATAATCCCATAGTTTAGCAAAAGTTAGAGGAGGTCTCTCTCCAATTATCTGTTCGTTCTTTCCTACTACTATAGAGGTTGTCTTTATATTGTCTTTTATTGGGTATGATTGTAATTTATCTCTTATTTTGGATATCAATTGCATGATATATCATTCCATTGCAAATTATATAAATAATTCCGCATTAGTAAATAAGGTAACTATATAGTATATAGTATTGATTACTGGCTAACTAGTTAAGTAGTTTTTTATATTAATTAATTGCATATCTATATCTGGTCTTGAACATTTGCTACTGCTGTATATAATTACTCGTTGAATAAGATATTGATAAAAACTTTGGAAAGAAATTAGGTAATTATATCAAATTCAATAATACTTTATTACATTATACCAGTTATCTCTCTCAGCAACCTTTAAGCCAACTTGCTTTACAGCATTTATAATTATATTAGCATTCAAACTTGTAGATCTTGCTCCAGTAGCTGTAACCACTTCTTCTCCGTGTAACGTTCCTCCAAAGTCATCCGCTCCATACATCAATGCTAGTTGAGCCATCTTTATACCATTAGTAAGCCATGAAGATTGTATATGATCTATTAAGCCATGGAGCATTATCCTAGATATAGCAATCATCTTTAATAGCTCTAAACCACCTGCTGAATATTTGACAAGATCTTGTAACTCAGTTTTATTAGGCTCGAAACTCCATGGTATGAATGCGATGAAACCATGAGTCTTCTCTTGCAATTCTATAATCTTCATCAAAGATGAGCATCTATCTTCTATAGATTCTAGATGACCATACATCATAGTTGCTGAGGATGGTATTGATAATTTATGAGCTTCTTCCATTATTCTTAACCACTCATTACTCTTTATCTTCAAAGGACTGATCTTATTCCTAACCTCATCTACCAATATCTCTGCACCAGCACCAGGAAGAGAATCTAGACCAGCATCTTTCAATCTAGAT
The DNA here is from genome assembly GCA_026002835.1 of Candidatus Nitrosocaldaceae archaeon. The sequence goes on along the minus strand of BPGC01000004.1, from coordinate 29,902 downwards.
AATACCTCTTTTGTTGATGAATGCTCAACTCTAGCAATCATATCAATCTCAGAAGGAGATAAGCCATGTATTGCTACATTGCTACTCTTCTTTATTGCTTTAAACAGTTCTTCATAAAACTCTATATTTAATGAAGGGTTATGTCCTCCTTGTAATAATACTTGTTTTATATTATATTGCTCTTCAGCAAACCTAACCCTCTTCAAGCACTCATCTATAGATAATGTATAACTTTCATCATGATTAGGAGGTCTATAAAATGCACAAAACTTACAATATGTTACACATATATTAGTATAATTTAGGATAAGATTGTTAATAAATGTGGCTGTATCATTGTTAATCCTTCTATTAAGCATATTTGCTATATAACCTAGAGCATGAACATTATCGCTTTTCATAAGCCTTAAACAATCATTATAATCTAGCCTAATACCCTTCTCTATCTTTTCCAATATATCTGAGAATTCTACTAACTGTAAAGCCATTACAATTGATAAGGATAAATCATATTTAATTCATTCTAGATTGTATTCTCTCCATCTTCTATCTACTAACTCTTTAGTATTATCATCGACCTTTGCTAGTTCTTGTATATCTCTCTCATACCCTTCTTCTTTCCATTTCTGAGTGGCATCTATACCCAATTTTGATCCTAGATTTAATAATGGAGATGCTGGATCTAGTGTATCTGTAGGAGCATTATCTATAATTACTAGATCTCTTCTAGCATCTGCTCTAGTAGTAACAGCCCATATTACATCATTAAGATCATGAACATTAATATCATCATCAACAACTATGATAAACTTTGTCAATGCTAACTGTCCTAAGCCCCATAATCCAAGCATCACTTTCTTTGCTTGTCCAGGATATCTCTTCTTTATAGATACTATAGCCAATCCTTGAAACCATCCAGATGCTGGCATACTGAAATCTACAACCTCTGGGTGAAACATCTGTATCAATGGTAGAAATGATCTCTCGATAACTTTACCTATATACGCATCTTCAACTATCGGCTTACCAACTACAGTTGTTAGATAGATTGGATCATCTCTATGCATCATATTTGTTAGATGAAATGTAGGATAAGGTTCTGGAGGAGTATAATAACCTGTATGATCTCCAAACGGCCCTTCAATTCTAACATCATTAGGATCTACATAACCTTCTAAGACAATCTCGCTCTCTGCTGGAACTTCTAGATCTACACTCTTACATCTTATTAATCTCAAACCTTTCTTCCTAACTATTCCAGCAAATAGATATTTGTCCAACCCTTCTGGAACTGGTGCAACTGCTGAGAATATAGTTGCGGGATCAGCTCCAATTATTATAGCAACCTCTATCTTCTCATTCCTCTCCTTCTTCATAAGATAATGCTGTGCTCCTCTTTTATGTATCTGCCAGTGCATTATAGCTTTATTCTCATCTATAAGTTGTATCCTATAAACTCCTAGATTTCTAACTCCAGTAGTTGGATGTTTGCTAACTACCAAGCCAAATGTTATGAACCTTCCAGCATCTTTAGGCCATGATTTTAATGCTGGTAATCTTAATAGATTTGGTTCTTTGCTTACATTCTCCATAACTGGACCTTTATTCACAATCTTAGGAGCGCTCTCTGTCATCTCTGATAGTTTTGGTAGCATCTTAAGTTTATCAAACATACTTGATGGAATGTCCATCCTTGTTAATGCCGTTATCCTTTCTCCTATCTCTTCAAATCTATCCATCTGTAATGCAATCTTCATCCTTTCCATACTACCAAATGCATTACCTAATACCTTCATATCATAATTCTCAACATTCTCAAATAATACAGCAGGACCATGATTATATACTAATCTTCTTAATATCTCGGCCATCTCCAAATCTACACTAACTTTAGCATTAACTCTCTTCAATTGATTAGACGCTTCTAATGCATCTATATATTCTCTAAGATTTTCAAAAGACATCCAACATACTTATATCAAAAATGATAATAAAGATTACTATCCTCCACTAGATATTATCTCTCCTAGTGATGTAGCCTCTCGGTATTTAACAGTTACACTATCGCCTTCTTTATGTCCTTTGCAATCCCAAACTGTTAGTATATTACTAAATTCCGTTTCTACTTCACATGAACCATCATCATGAACTCTTAAGACTACAGCTTCTTCAGTTAATTCAGATCTTATCCATGGTGATTGTAATAGTCCTAGAATAGCACCGCCAATAACTATAGCTGCTCCAAGTGCTAAGCCCTTCTTATTTTTAGATATGAATGACATTGTCTTAAACTCCAATTTATTACAATATAAATTTATATATCATTTATAGATTATAAGAATTTCAAGACGAAGTATACCATAAATAATAAATAATAATTTTATATAATATAGTTCATGCCAAAGGTAAAAGTAGAAAAGATATTAAATGTTGATAGAGATCTATTGTATAATAAAGTAACGGATCTAGAGAACCTTCCTAAACTGTTACCTAACTATTTTGAATCTGTAAAGATAGTTGATGTTGATAAAGCAAATAATGTTATAATAACGGAAGAAGAGTTTCAGATCTCTAATAGAAAAATTAAACAAAAAACTAAACATGTTATGAATCCTCCAGAGAAACATGAGAGTTTTGTAATTGAAGGTGATGCCAAAGGAAGTCATGTAGTTGAGAGATATGAGAAAGTTCCAGAAGGAACTAAAGTAATAATTGAAGGTGATTTCAAACTAGGAGGAGCGCTAAAAGTATTAGGCTTCTTAGCAAAAGGAAAGATTAGCAAAAGGATAAATGAATTACTTGATGAATTAGAGAACAAGTTAAAATAATAATACTAATATAATTGATGATAGTAAGGTTAGGAGATGATAAAGTTTGGAATTCAACAAGGCTTGAATGTAGCAAGGCTTGGATTTAATGAAGATCAGCAATTATTGGCATTGATGATAGCAGATAGGTTTGGCTATGATTCAGGGTGGGCTATGGATCATACCAATGTTCCACAATGGCCAAAGGCTATAGTGAACGATGCATGGATATTCTTATCAGCAGCAACTCAAGTTACTAAAAGATTAGAGTTAGGAACATGTGTTACAGATGCTATAAGAAGACATCCATCTACTGTAGCGCTCCAAACTATAACTATGGATAGATTATCGCATGGTAGAGCGATATTAGGTATAGGGGCTGGTGAAGCACAGAATATCAAAGAGTTTGGAATACAATGGGATAAACCAGTCTCTAGGCTAGAAGAACAGTTACAAGTAATAAGATTATTATTCAACTCATCACCAGATAATAGAGTCAGTTTTGAAGGTAAGTTTTACAAGTTAGATAATGCATGCTTACAAGCTAGTAGCATAAGGAAACCCATGCCTCCAATTTACGTAGCAGCGGGAGCTCCTAGAACATTATCAATAACTGCAAGATATGGAGATGGTTGGTTGCCAATAGCGTATACTCCAGAGTTATATGAGTATCATGCTAGTATAATAAGAGAAGAGGCTAAGAAGGCTGGAAGGGATTTAGACAATTTCAGTTTCGCTTTAGATATTGATGTATACTTTACTGATGATCCAGAAGAAGCATGGTTAAAGCTTAGAAGTGCAGTAAAAGTAGGATTATATAAACCAGAATTGCTCAAAGTATATAATATTCAACAAAGATCAGATTTTGACTTTAGGAAATACTTTACAGAATATTCTATGACCAATCCAGAACTTATGAGGAAGATGAGAGAGGCTGCTCAAGATATACCAGACACAATAGCTAGATCATCTATAGGTATTGGTGGTCCAGAAGATATAATTCCAGTATTTGAAAGGTTCATAAAGGCTGGTGTAAATCACTTCATAATAAGGTTCTGGGGAGAAGGATATTATAAAAGCATAGAACAGTTTGGAAGAAAGGTGATCCCTTACTTTAGGGATAATTATAAAGACTAAATTTTTATTAGAAATTTCTAAATATGATATTTGTCTATTGATGGATATGGATATAACCGATGCGGAAAAGTTAGATGAGATCATAAAAGATAAAGCAGTAGTATTATTCTACGCAGATTGGTGCCCTTATTGTGCAGCATTTAAACCGATCTTCGATTCGTATAATATAGATGGTTTCAAGTTAGTAAAAGTAAAGATTAATGAAGATGATAATCCATTATGGGATAGGTTTGATATAATGAGAATTCCTACAGTAATTGTATTTAAAGATGGAAAGGTAATCTCTAGAAGAGATGCAAAATCTGGCATTGGATTATCTAAATCTGATATGGATTCTCTTGTAAAAGAATTAAACTAGTTCTTCGATCTTAATAGGCTCAATATACCTTCTTATATTTTCTGCTACATTCTGGAGTTGTTCGAATGTCATAAATCTTCTACTAGACCATCTTGTCTTATCATTTGCAAACCTTGGTATTATATGCACATGAACATGAGGTATAATCTGATTTGCTGCTTCTCCATTATTTTGACCAATACTAAAACCATCAGAGTTAACTGCTTTAATTACAGCTTTTGCTAGATGAGCAGTTAGAGCAAATAACATCCCAACTTCATTTACTGGCATATCTATTATGGTATGATAATGTTTCCTAGGTATAACTAGAGTATGTCCAATATTTATTGGATATTTGTCCATAATTGCAATAAACCTATCGTTTTCATAAACATATGCTGCTTCTCTATTCTTGCTTATTATTGAGCAGAATATGCACTCCATCAAATAAAATTAGATATGCTTACTCTTAAATGTTGGTATTGTTATTGCTCCTCTTGCAGCCGAATCTGCCAAACTAGCATACTTTGCTAATGCTCCCCATGTATATCTAGGCTTGATCGGTTTCCATCTATCTCTTCTCTTATCTAATTCCTCCTTGCTAACTAGTAGATCCAATTTGCCTTTCACAGCATCTATACGTATTTTATCATTGTTTTTAACTAATGCTATAGGTCCTCCTACAAATGCTTCAGGAGCAACATGTCCGATCATCAAACCTCGAGTCGCTCCAGAAAACCTTCCATCTGTTATCAATGCTACAGATTCTCCTAAACCTTGTCCAACTAGTGCTGCTGTAACAGCTAACATCTCCCTCATTCCTGGACCGCCTTTAGGTCCTTCATACCTTATAACAACAACATCACCTTCCTTTATCTTACCTTCAGAGATAGCATCAAAAGCATCTTCTTCTCTATTGAATACTCTTGCTCTACCTTCAAACTTTAACCTTTTAACACCAGATAACTTTACAACAGCTCCTTCTGGAGCTAATGTTCCCTTTAATATCTTAATGGTTCCTTCTTTGTGTATAGGATTCTCTATAGGTTTTATTATGCTATTATCAAGGTTAGGTATCTTTATACTTTCTAAGTTTTCTTTCATGGTTTTACCAGTAACTGTTAAAATATCATTAAGCAAACCTTTCTCTAATAACATCTTTAGTAATACTGGAACTCCTCCAACCCTATCTAGATCATACATAACGTAATTGCCTCCAGGTCTCATATCTGCTATATGAGGAGTTCTCTTCCTAATCCTCTCAAAATCCTTATATGATAATTTAACATTTGCTTCCCTAGCTATTGCTAATAGATGTAATACAGCATTTGTTGAACCACCTATAGCATTCAAAATAGTAATCGCATTCTCAAATGCTTCAAATGTTAGTATATCCCTAGGTTTTATACCAACCTCTAACATATGCATTACAGCTTTACCGCATTCTCTACAATACTCTTCTCTCCTAGGATCTTCTGCAGGAGGGCTAGCGCTTCCTGGTAGTGCTAAACCTATCGCTTCACTAATTGAAGCCATAGTATTTGCTGTATACATACCTCCACATGATCCTGCTCCTGGACATGCATTATCTTCAATAGCCTTCAACTCTTCTAAAGTTATCTGACCAGTCGCATAAGAGCCAACTGCCTCGAATACATCTTGCACAGTTAATGCTTTATCATTATAACAGCCTGGCATTATTGTTCCTCCATATATGAATACCGATGGTATATTCAATCTAGCCATAGCCATCATAGTTCCTGGTAAACTCTTATCACAGCCAGCAATACCTATCAATGCATCATATTGATGAGCATGAACCATCAACTCTATAGAGTCTGCTATAATCTCTCTACTTACTAAAGATGCTTTCATACCTTCATGACCCATTGATATACCATCGCTAACAGCTATAGTTGTAAACTCTCTTGGAGTTCCTCCATGTTCTTTAACTCCTTCTTTTGCTATCTGTGCTAATCTGCCTAGGTGTATATTACAAGGAGTTGCTTCATTACAAGTGTTTGCTACAGCAACGATAGGTTTTGCTAAATCTTCATCGCTCAAACCCATTGCTTTGTACATAGCTCTATGAGGCGCTCGTTCATAACCTTCAACAACTTTTCGGCTTCTTAACTCCATTGCTTATTACTGATTAATTCTTAAATATAAGCATAAGCCTTTTAAAGACAATAATAATCAACTACAACCTAGAGATACTTGATTATATTATGAAATGTATCTCTCTGTGCTGGAACTCTATTAACTGATCTAATCATATTTGCCAACTCATCTATAGATATGTTATACTTTAAACCAGTTGCACTAAATATCTCCTCAGAAAATGCAGTGCCTACTAGATCATTTCCTCCATATGTTAATGCTACTTGTGCTAGTTTCTTACCTAATGCTACCCAATATACAGATATACTATTGATATAATTTGCTAATAATAGTCTAGATACTGCTATAACCTTTAGATCGTATAAGGATGATCTCTCTTTAACCTTACCTTTTATATACAATTCTGTATTCTCTGGACTAAACCTTAATGGTATGAATGTTAGAAATCCATCTGTCTTCTTCTGAACTTCTCTTAATTTAATGATATGATCAATTATATGTTTAGGCTCCTCAATATGTGCATAAAGCATGGTGCAATTACTCTTTATGCCTAACTTGTGAGCTTCTTCAGCAACCTCTAACCATTCTTTTCCCGAACATTTACCTACTATTATATGCTTCCTAACCTCATCATGGAATATCTCCGCTCCTCCTCCTGGTAAAGCATCCAATCCAGCATCTTTCAATCTCGATAACACTTCTCTAACACTATTCTTAGTAACCTTGCTAATGAAGAATATCTCTGCTGGAGTTAATGCCTTAACTGTAACATTATTGAATCTATTCTTAATTGCTCTTATCATATCCTCATAATACTCTAATTTCAGATCTGGATTAAAACCTCCTACTATATGCAATTCAGTTGCTCCTAACTCTACTGCTAACTTTGCTCTATTGATTATATCTTCAATGCTTAATGTATATGCATCATTATCATTCTTCTTCCTATAGAAAGCACATATAGGACAACTAGCAGCACAGATGTTAGTATAATTTATGTAATAAGATACGGTAAAGGTTACAGTATCGCCTTTCAATCTTCTTCTTAACTGATCTGCTGCAAATCCTAGAGTGAATATATCTTCATCAAACAATTCTAAACCATCATTATATGACAGCTCTTCATTCTTTAATGCCTTCTCAATTGCTTCTGAAGATACCTTTAACATTACTCATAATTGATCAATTGCTAATAATAAAGGTTATGAATTATAAGATGTATATTTTTATATTTATGGATACTAAATACTATTGTTGAATATATTCATAAGTTCAACCATGAAGGATCTTGAGGATATTAGAGACAGAGTTAAGAATGTTATTATAAAGGCTAATCATAATCCTATACTTGCTGAAGATCATATAGATTTTAAGAACAATCCTAAAAAGGCTATTGAGGATATGGTTGATAGATCTGATGCTTATATTGGTATATTTGATAAGCGTTGGGGTTCCGTTCCTGAGATTGATAATCCTGATGGATTATCTGTAACTGCAATTGAGTATTATAGAGCTAGGGAGAGAGGAATTCCTATGCTTATATTGGTATCTAGAAATGAGAAGAAAGATGAATTAAAGAAATTTCTTGATAAGATTGGTGATTATCATACTGGGCAATGGCTTCATCATTATAGCAATATTGATGAATTAATAGCAATAATTGCTATTGCTATTCCTAAACTTGAGAATTATCATAAGATAAGGTTTGAAGCGAAAGGTTTGAAGATACTTTATAAAGATGAATTAACTAAAGATAAAGCAGAAGAAGAGTTTAAGAAATGGCAAGAAGGTTTTGAACTCGATTTCGCTTCTATCTATCATAATTATGATTATAGAAGATCTATAGTTGATGAGGTTAAAGCTAAATTAGAAGAGCATGGAAGAGCAGTATTGATAGGAGAGAGTGGAACTTCAAAGACTACAATCTTCAAGAGAGTCTTATGTGAATATCTTGATGATCATATAATTATCTATCACGATGGCATACATGATATTGATGATGTTAAAGATCATTTATCATTACTTGCTGAAGATAATAAGGTTATAATTGGCATAGATAATGCTCATACTAAGCAGAGTTTGATGATATATAAATTGATGGAAGAATTACCTAATGTTAAATTCTTACTAACTATAAGGGAGCCAGATTATGAAAGATTGCTTAAAGGCGAACCAGAGTTTGGAAAGATACAAGAGGTTATTAGAGATGCTATCTATGGGTTTGATGCTAATAGAGATAAATATACTATTAGAACTGCTTCTCTAACAAAAGATGAAGTTAAAGCATTCTTTGATTATTATAATAAACCTTTACCTTCTGATCTTGATGAATTCTATGAGGATACTAAAGGGCATCCATTGATAGTTAGATTTCATATAACTGGTAATGGGCTTGATAAGCATGTTAAAGATAGACATGATCAGTATATTACTAATGATAATAGATTAAAGGCTATGATGGTATGCTCATTATTAGATCTTGCTAATAATCCAATAGATGATAAACTTGCTAATAAATTAGGAATTGGTGATGATCTATATTATCTATCTCAAGCTATGCTTATTCATAGAGATGATAGATGGTATACAATTCATCATTTATGGGCTATTGCATGGTTTTATTATCTATTTAATACTGATGATACATATAAGATAAAGAAGATTAGGAATATTTTAATGGATATTCTTAGTTCTTTAGATGAGTTTAATCGCTTCTTATCTATACTTGTATTATTTGAACGACTGTCTGATGCTCCTAAAGGATATGATTATAGCAAAATATTTGGTAAGATAGAAGGTATAATAGATATAGAAAAAGTATCATTATTAAAAGAATATCTGTATGGTGCTAAAGGTTATGCTCTTACTAAATTACAAAGGTATGAGGAAGCTATCGAGGCTTATAATAAAGCATTAGAGATAAATCCTAATTATGCTGAGGCATGGAATAATAAAGGTTATGCTCTTGCTAAATTACAAAGGTATGAGGAAGCTATCGAGGCTTATAATAAAGCATTAGAGATAAATCCTAATTATGCTGAGGCATGGAATAATAAAGGTTATGCTCTTGATGAATTACAAAGGTATGAGGAAGCTATCGAGGCTTATAATAAAGCATTAGAGATAAATCCTAATTATGCTGAGGCATGGAATAATAAAGGTATTGCTCTTGATGAATTACAAAGGTATGAGGAAGCTATCGAGGCTTATAATAAAGCAAGGATAATCTTTGATAGCAGAAACCAGAATGAGTATGCAGAACGAGCAGAAACTATAATTAAAATATTAGCCTCTATATTACTAAAGAAAGATTGCAGAAATATGAGCATTGAAGAAATCTTAAAAGAAATAAAAAAGTTAAGATACTAATGCCTCAACCATAAAGTTCTTGTCATACATGCTCTTAAGATACTCATACTCATCATCATTAAGGTATTTGCCATCTGAGAAGCTAGCATACTCTTCAAGTTCTTCAATGCTTGTTATCGTTGGCAAAATTGATGATACAACATCTTCAGTAAGAATAAACTTTATAGATAACTCATTTATGCTCCAGCCTCTAGCATCTGCTATATGCTTGATATTATCTACTTTCTTCAATGCATTAATAATCCATTCCTTAGTTCTGAACTTTCTATGATCCTTCTCACTAAATACAGTATTAGCATCTATCTTTCCAGTTAAGATACCAGAAGCATCTGGGACTCTGATCAATACTCCAACATCATTAGTCTTTGCTACATCAAAGAGATCTCTTCCAGGCTGCTGCTCTAAGAGATTGTATACAGTAATCAATGCTGATATATTTCTATTCTCCATAGCTATTATCCCTTCTTCCTTCCATCCTATTGCTGGTCCTAAACCTACTCCATAATGAGTTATCTTACCTTCTTCTCTTAATGCTTCCATAACTCTAAATAATTCATCATCTAGTATAGCTTCCATCTTTGGATTATGTAATGTATAAACCTCAACCCTATCTCTATTAAGCCTTGATAATGTCTGATCTAATGCAAACCTTATATACTCTTCATCCCACCTCTGAGGAAGTTCATCATGCCCTACTTGCTTATTTCTATATATATCATATCCAAACATGCTAGAGATTATTATCTCATCCTTCATACCTTTGAATGCTTCTCCAATAAGCTTATCGCTCTTGCCTTTACCATAAACATCTGCTGTTTGGTAAAAGTTTATGCCAAGATCATAAGCCTTCTTTAGCATCTTTATGGCTTCATCATCATCAAACTTTTTGCCCCACCAATCTAATGCTAGAGTCCATGCTCCAAAGCCTATCTCGGATACCATCAGATTACTTTTACCTAACCTTCTATACTTCATTCATTATCCCCTCTATATCGCTAAATATATCATCAAACCTCATATTTGAGATTACTGGTTCTTCTCTAATCTTAGGATTGAGATCTATATTGACCCATGATCTACAACCAGCATACTCTGGCTTATTCTCTAGCGCAATAGGCTCTTCTAGCAGATAAGTTTTAACTAGCAATACCTTGACTGGCTTATCTTTGTATATACTTAACCTATAATCTATAAAATCCTCATTATATATATGATATTTACTCAATCTTAATAGTTTGTCTTTCGAGAAGGTCTCGTATACTTTATGGATGTTAGCTGCTGAACTTATAATTATCTTATCATCAACTTTATCAAATAGATACTTGAACTCATCTCTAACATATTGTTGATGCTGATGTTCAAATGTAGGGAATAATAAGAATTTAGTGCTAGCTATATCGAACCCTTGATCTAATATTCCTCCTTTCCTTAACAATACAAATTGCTTAGCATCTTCTAATGCCTTAACTACTACATACCATTCTTTTAATGCTTGATTTAATACCTGCATTTTAACCTAGGCTCTTTATTATCTCATCTAATGGCTTATATATGCCTATTATAAATGGTGTATCTCTAACTACATACCTACTAACCTGCGTCTCTCTTAGTTGCATAACTAGATCATGGAACGATGCTAGATCATTTGTTTCAAATGCTAGCATAAAATCTTGATCATCCAAGCCAAACGATGATGTTGTATTCAACTTTATGTTAGGAAATTTTTTCCCAACTAAAGTATGTTCTTCCATCATCTTCTTCCTTTCCTCAAATGGCAATAGATACCATTCTCTACTTTTAACAAATGGATATACTATAACATACCTTAATGGTTCTTCTCCTTTTAAGAATGATGGTATGGCTGATGGAGAGTATACAGATGGTCTTGTTAAAGATAAGAAACTATACGTTTGCACTAAATACTTACCTAAAACTGTAGTATTCAATTTGGCAATAAGATCTTGTGTATAATCTAATTTATCAGCCATTAACCATAATAATAGATCGGCATCTTCTCTCAAGCCAATTGTTGAGTAACTTCTATACTTTACATGCTCATCCGAATCTATTATTCCTATGAACTCTTTAGCTGATTCTTCTTTAGCCATATCGTTAAGCCATCGCCATTTCTGATCAATCTTGAAGAATGCAAAGTTGAAGAATTTTCTATCATCGCTCATAAACTAGCATAAGCTCAAGGTATTTAAAAAGCTATCATGCTTGGTTTAATAGGTTATAAAGATATTCTATCATCTAGGAGGCTTCTGGTGATATATCTGCTCTGGCTTTATCTTTAATATTACTCTCTTCTCATTAGTTACTCTTAATGGATATTTGTCCAATCCTAAATATCGTTTTGCTAGTTTGTCTATATGTTCATCAGCTCCTTCATAGACTTGCTCTATTACCCTTCCTCTCATTGCTACCATATGATATGGATTATTACTATCAGCTATAGATAAAGCAACTCTAGGATCTCTACTAACATTCCTATGCTTTACTCTACCTTCTACTGTATTTATCAATACATATCCATCAGCATAATCTATCCATGTAGCAGTTACTTGAGGAGAACCATCTTTCATTAGAGTTGCTAGATGTGCAAAATTCTTATCTGTTAATAATTTTATTATATCTTCTGATAAACTCATATTATTATCTATATAAGGAGAGTAATTAAATGTATCTTTATTAGTATGATAATAATTAATTAAATGATTAATTTTGATAACTGTTTGTAATTAATATAGGGTATAGTCATATTCTAGGTAATGTCAGAGATACCTAGCCTATCAGAGTTATTATCATGGTTGGCTTTGTTGCTAGGTGGTGCTATAGCAATTAGCACAGTAATAAGAAAGATAGGTATGCCTCCTGTATTAGGATTTATATTATTAGGCATAGCGGTAGGTCCATATGGTTTTGGTTTCATAACTAATCTAGAACTTATAGATCTCTTTGCTGAATTAGGCATAGTTATATTATTATTTGTATTAGGGTTGGAATTTAGCTTTGAAAAATTAAGAAGTATAGGGAGTACAATGCTTATTGTAGGTTTGATAGAACAATCAATAATGTTCTTACTAGGATTTATTATAGGCACTCTAATAGGCTGGGGAGTGCTTGAATCCTTATATCTTGCTGGAGTTTTAGCTATAAGTAGCACTGCGGTTATTCTAAAACTGTTACATGATGCAGGTATACTTCATACTAGAGAGGCTAGTACTATAATTGGGACTCTAATAGTTGAAGATATAGCTGCTGTATTGATATTAGTTATACTTGGAGATATAGCACAAGGAGGAGAAACATTAGACTTTATCAATATAGGTATTATAGTAGCACAAACATTAGCATTCTTTATAGTTACATTGGTTATTGGCTTGAAGGTTGTTCCAAAGATAATAAATTATATTAATAGAACTGATATAGATGAGGCACCATTTCTAGCAGCATTAGCATTAGGATTTGGTTTAGCATTTCTAGCAAATTATCTAGGCTTAAGTGTAGCAATTGGAGCATTCTTAATGGGTATGATGATCTCATCTGCTCCAAAATCCGAGGCCATAACACATAAAGTATTACCATTAAGAGATTTCTTTGGAACTATATTCTTTATATCAATAGGCATGCTTATAGATATTACAGTATTCCCAGAGCATATACTTACAGCAATACCTTTAGTTATAATAGCAGTAATAGGAAAGTTTGTAGGTAATTATATAGGAGCAACTATTGTTGGGCATGACAGAGCTGGAGCATCTACAATAGGCTCAATGATGGTTCCAAGAGGAGAGTTCTCATTTATTATAGCAAAACAAGGTATAGATCTAGGAGTTGCAAAGGCTGCATTATTACCATTAACCATGATGGTATCGCTAGTAACTATGATAATCGTACCATTAATTCTGAGGATCTTGCCTACCATAATGGATGCTAGAACTATATTTCCATCTAAAGCATTTGCTCCATTAGAGTTTGTCGGTTCATTATTCAGAAATCTAATATTTTCTCAAAAAACTGAGAATAATCAAATGAAGAAGATTTTACCAAGAGTATTTGCTAATATAGCAATCATTGTAACCATTCTAGCAATGTTGTCAATACTAGAAGAGTTTTTACTAATTCTATACGATATGTTCTATGCCCTACAGATAATTCCATATGATATATTTAAACTGATTATAATATTAGCTATGATAGCTTACCCAATATTTAATATATTTGGTAAAGCTGGAGAGGTTACCGAATCAATCTTTGAAAGTTTCCAGACTAGAGTTGTTAGTACTAGAATGATTACCGGAAGCACAAATCATCTACATCGAATAATTAGGAATATCGTTACTGCAACTGTAGTATTGTTAGTTTCAAGTTTTATGATACCATCAATTTCTGTAGCAACGGATATTGAATTATTACTGCCTATATCGTCTATAATATCATTATCTATATTTGTGTATCTATTTATTGATACATTTTTTGTTATTCATAAAAGATTAGAAAAAGGTATAATATCTTCATTATTTAGCGATGAGAAGAAAGAGGATGGGAGCGAGGGGATTTGAACCCCCGACCTCGAGCGCCCGAGGCTCGAAGCATGCCAAACTAGCCCACGCTCCCAAAGTATACATTTAATTAATAAAGTAAATTAACGTTCCTTATGCTGAAGATAGAGATAATAATTGATAGAGATATACTACATTATGTGCTTGAAAAGTTATTATCTATTGAAGGAATAGAAGATATTACTGTTATACCATCTGAAAATATAAAGCCGAAGAAAGATAAAATGTTTGATACAACTAATACTGCGAACATAGAATTTATAGTAGACAAGAACAAGATAGATAACATTTTACATCTATTATTAACTGATAGCAAGATTCATCAAGGAAGGATAAATATAATAGATATGGCTAAAAGCTTATCATTAACCGCTAGCGAGAGTAAAAAGTTCAAGATTGTATTGTCTGCATTTATAAAAACTCCTAGAGATTATGTATACTCATTCGTAACCAATTTTAAGAATCTGCAAAATGAATTGCCAGAGTATATAAAATCTATTGATATAATCAACAGTAGTGATAACACAAAAATAATTGAAGAAGAGTTAAGCATTGAAGGTATAGTATTTAAACAATTAACAAAACATACGATGCATCCTCCAGCAGTTCATGAGATAGAGATATTATCTGGTTATCTTGAAGGAAGTAGGATAGTAGAAACATTTACTGATTTAGGAAATGGTACTGAGATTATGATAATATGCGATTTCGTTATAAAGAAAGAGTTAGAAGATATAGTTCTAAATCCAAAGGAAAGGATTGAGAGTAGCATAAAGAAGATTACAAGTAGAGTAAGCAAATTGATTGAGAGCAAATATAATATTAAAGATGAATGGAGATAATTTAGATATACTCTTTCTCTCCAGTTACTATATATTTTACTAGATCACTTATATATACAGCATGATCCGCAATTCTTTCTAAATATCGCATTATCAAAGTAGATGCTATAGCACATCTGATATCCATATTACCTTCTAACATACTTCTAATATTCTGCTTGTATAATGCATCTACAAGATCATCACTTTCTCTAACCTTCCTAGCCAATGCTATATCACGTTCGTTAAATGCTTTAATACTATCATGAATCATCTTCTTAACATGCTCACTCGTTTTAATAATTAAGGAATTATCACAATGAGACAACTCTCCTATCTGTGATCTAACTACTGCAATATCATATGCATACCTTCCAAACCTTGACAAACCATTTGATGCCTCTAAACATGCTCTTATATACCTTAGATCCGATGCAACTGGTTGATACCTTATAAGCAGTTCAGTTGCCAAATCGTTAACCTCGCTATTTAATATCAATAGTTTGCTTGATTGTTCATAAAGATCTTTTGCAGCATCTCTATCTTTTAGATAAGCATCTATTGCCATATTAACACATTCCTCAGATAATTTAGCCATATCTTGCAATAGATTGCTCAATCTCTCCAAGCCTATATCCATCAATCTTGGCATATATCTTATCTATCTTCATGCATTATAAGAGTTTGCTTCCATATTGTATAATGCTAAATCTATCTTTGTTACTGCAGCAAACTCATTTATCTTGTTCTTTAATATCTTTGTATCTTCTTCACTCTCGGTTAAGAGTATTGTTAATACAACGTTTATCCCATCACTACTTCTAGTCTCCCATGCACTCATCCATTCTTTAACCTCTTCTTCATCTAACTCTTTACTCTTCTTTATCAAGAACATGCCTAGTTGGCTTAAGATGCTTCTTATCTGTTCATTATTCATACTAACCTTTCAATAATAAAAATATAAAAATTATATCAGTCCTTCCATTTTATAGAACAGCCTATAGATGGATCGAAGTCTTTCTCTATCTCTTCACCATTCAATAACTTCCTTATATTTATCTCCATTACAGGAATAGTAGGCTTTGCCTCTGGATCCATAGCATCGTTTATCCTTCCATGGAATACTAACCTCTTATCTTTATCAAATAGGAATGGATCTGGGGTACAAGTTGCTCCATATGCTCTTGCTACCTCTTGCGTTTCATCAAACAGATATGGAAAGTTTAGTTGCTTCTCTTCAGCGAACTTTTTCATATTCTCGTATCCTTCTCCTTCATAATTTGGATCGTTGCTATTTATACCAATTACTTGTAATCTATCCTTGAACTTTTCTTGTAACTCTTTAATATCATCTAGTCTAGCATGTACAAATGGACAATGGTTGCACATAAATACAATCAATAATGCATCAGCATTAAAATCATCTAATGTATAATACTTGCCATCTACTCCTAACAATCTAAAGTTCGGTGCTTTATCTCCCTTCTTCAGTTTCTGCATAGATAACGTTCTTGCCATATCTACCTATCTTCTAACATTATATTAAAACCTTAACAGAAAGATTTTTTGCCACGCTATTATTATATTGATATATGAAAGTATGTTCATTCTGTAATACTAAAATAGACGAAGGAGAAAGTATATGCTCTAATTGTATGAAGAGATATGGCATAAATGCAATGATATCTTTAGAAGATGGATGCTCTTGTGATACAAAATAAATTAATTATGCTATGATTTATACGATGATATGAAAGCTGCTAGGTTATATACATTAAAAGATGCTCTAAAGTTAGAAGATATACCAATACCAACTATTGAGAAAGAAGATGAAGTTGTTATAAAAGTTAAAGCAGCTGGTATGTGCTATAGTGATATACATGTAATAGATGGAGTTATACCAACTAACCTTCCATTAACTCTAGGTCATGAGATAGCTGGTGAGGTTCATGAAGCAGGAACAAACTCTGGTTTTAGTAAAGGAGAGAAGGTTTTAGTACATTTTATGAATCCTTGTGGAAAGTGTAAATATTGCTTAGAGGGTAAAGGCATGCAATGTATAAATCAGTTTACTAGACCAGAGTATGGCTTTAGTGCTGATGGAGGCTATGCTGAATACTGTAAGGTTGATGCAGATAGATTAGTTAGAATACCAGATGATCTAGCAATTGACTTTGCAGCTACGCTAGGTTGTGCTGGTATAACTGCATATCATGCAGTAAAGAGTATAGCAGATACAGAGTTAGCAGATACTATAGCAGTATATGGCACTGGAGGAGTTGGTTTATACACATTACAGATTGCAAAGGCTAGTGGTGCAAAGACCATAGCCATAAGCAGAAGTGATGATAAACTAAGATTAGCAGAAGAGTTAGGAGCAGATTATACAGTAAATGCTAATAATATTAAAGAGGTCAAGAAGATTACTGATGGATTAGGAGCAGATATAATATTCGATTTTGTTGTTAATGAGCAATCGATAGCAAATAGCCAGAAGATAATTGCTAATGGAGGAAAGATTGTATTAGTTGGAGTATCGAATAAGCCTATAAGCATAAATCCTCAGCTCTTTGTATTAAAAGAGTTATCAGTATTAGGATCGTTAGTAGGAACAAAGAATGAATTAGAAGAACTTGTATGGTTGGCTAGCAGTAATAGAATAAAGAGTATTGTTAGCAAGCATTATAGTTTAGATCAGATAAACGATGGCTTGAAAGAATTAAGAGAAGGAAAGATTGTAGGAAGAGGTTGCATCAACCTCTAATATTTTTACATATCATCTAAAGCGCTTACTCTTAATATCCAGAACTCTCCTAATGTTGTATTAGTTATAGCATCATAATACTTGTATTTTCCATACTCTCCTCCACTAAGCATTAGAGTATCAAGATCACCAGGCTCTAACAATTTAGTGCTAGCAATTCCTTCTATAACCAATTGATGTGGTTCATCATCGCCATTAACTACTCTGAATTGCATCTGATGATAAGTCTCAGATCCTCTCATAGTTATTGTAGAATTTATTCCTCCTATCCCTAATACACCTTTAACCTTATCTTTATCTATGAAGACTAGAGTAACATATGTAGTCTCTTTTGGTGGAGGACCTTCTAATGCATGCATTACTGCTATTACAGCTATAAAAGCAGCGAAACCTAACATCAATAGTAAGAATATACCTTTCCCAGTTTCTAACATTTGTGAATTAAGCACAGTATAAATATCGCATTACTAATATAAATAAGTTTATATGAAGAGTTGAATTTAATAATGCGAATACGCCTTAATAATATAACTTTAACGTTATTATTATTATTAATAAATATATTAGTAGAAAATATGTCAAACCAATAAATATTCGTGTATTTAGCTTTAACTCTCAACAACAAGTCTATAGTATGTATCATTCCTTTTAATAAGATGATATCTCTTATCTCTATGACTCTCGTAAAACAAATTTATCTCTTCACAGTTTATATAACATATCATATTTCTAACATAAAAATAATTTAAAATTTATCTAATGCGGGGGGTGGGATTTGAACCCACGAACCCCTAAGGGATGAGGTTTCTCATAATTATTCTGAGCCTCACGCCGTTGACCAGGCTTGGCGACCCCCGCTTATTGATATTAATAAAATTATGATAATATTTATTTTGTAGATAAACCACCATCAATTACTAGTATAGTTCCAGTAACCCAACTAGCTTCATCAGATGCTAGATATAATATGCCATATGTTACATCATCTGGTTCTCCAATTCTTCCTAAAGGTTGAGCAGCATTTAATACCTTCCTTGCTTGTTCATCCTCCAAGTATGGTTCTAAGAACTTGCTTCTAACAGTTCCTGGGCATACACAGTTACATCTTATATTATATTCAGCATATTCTAATGCTATACTCTTTGTAAACATTATAACTCCAGCCTTGGTTGAATTATAAACTGCCAATGGGACTTTCTCCATAGCTCTCATACCAGCTACTGAGGATATGTTAACTATAGATCCATATTTCCTCTCCATCATGAATGGTAATACAGCTCTAGTAACTCTAAATGTTCCTATAAGGTTAGTATCTATCAATTGCTGCCATAGATCATCTGTAGTTTTATGGAACTCAATTGGATCATTTGTAAAACCAGCATTATTAATTAATATATCTATCCTATCAAACTTATTTATGGATAAATTAACCGCAGCTTGAACCTCTTCTTCATCTGTTATATCAGTTCTAATTGGAAATACTTCTATATTGTATTTAGATGTTAATTCCGTAGATAAACTCTTAAGTTTATTCTGATTTCTTCCTAATAATATTAGAGATGCACCCTCTTTAGCAAATAATCTAGAGATACTATTTCCTATACTTCCAGTAGCACCAGTTATTAGTGCAACTTTATTATCTAGTCTCAAGTTGAATATTTTTAAAGACATTGATCATATTTATCTGTTTATATTATCTCATGCCATATCTAGCAGCTATCTTTCTCTCTATTCTAGAGAATATAAGACTATCCATAGCTAATCCTATACCCATTATAACTAGCATTATAGCTATAACTTGAGCCATATTATATATATTCCTAGCAGCTATAAGTAAGAATCCTACTCCTAATAATGCAAAAAGCATCTCTGCGCTTATTAAGCCTCTCCAAGCGAATGACCATGCTTGTCTCAATCCTGATATTAGGTATGGCAGAGCTGCTGGTAGAACAACTTCATATAATAATGTAAAACCTTTCGCTCCCATATTTGTAGCTGCTTTTATATATATAGGAGGAACATTCTTTATTCCAGTATAAGTTGACATTGCTACTGAGAATATAGTACTAGCAATTATGACAAATATTATACCCATATCATTTATTCCAAACCATATTAAGCCTATTGGTACCCATGCCATGCTAGGTATAGACTGTAAACCTAATACCAATGAACCTAAAGTATCATAAACAGTTTTATATTTAGCCATATAATAGCCTAAAGCAAAACCTATACTTATTGCAATGATAAATCCTATTAGCAATCTTATAAAACTAGTTCCTATAGCATATGGCAAAGTTCCATTTATTATTAATAATCCTAAACTCTCGCCAACTTGGAATGGAGATGGTAATATCAATTCTGGAACTATATCTGCTAGATAGATGCTATGCCAGATAATAACTATTATAGCATAGAATATCAGTTTTTTTATTATTGATGATCTTATTATCTTACTCATTCTTCTCTTCCTTCATAGCTGCTATAACTTCACTCTTTAAAGCTTCTAATACCATACTAGAGTATTTGTTCAAGTTTGGGTCTTCCATAAGTCGAGGTCTTCTATAATCTATCTTAAGCTCCTTCTTTATAGTAGCTGGTCTGTGTGTAAATACTATAACTCTATCACCTAAACATACAGATTCTCCTATTGTATGAGTTACAAACAATATAGTCTTCCTAGTCTTCTGCCATAATAATTGTAACTCAACTAATAACAGATCTCTAGTCTGAGCATCTAAGGCAGCGAAAGGTTCATCCATAAGTAATATCTCTGGATCCATAGCTAATGCTCTAGCAATCGCTACTCGCTGTCTCATACCTATAGATAATTGATAAATATAAGAATCAGCAAACTTTTCTAACTGCATCATACTTAGATAATGCATAGCTATCTCTCTTCTCTTCTTCTTCTCTACACCAGCTATCTTTAAACCGAATTCTACATTATCTATTACAGTAAGCCATGGAAATAGAGCCCCTTCTTGGAATACCATGAGTCTATCTGGACTGGTGCCAGATATTGGCCTACCATCTAGTATAATCTCACCTTCATCTGGTTGTTCTAAACCAGCAATTATATTCAATAATGTACTCTTACCACAACCAGACGGTCCTACTAAACATACAAACTCTCCATCTTCAACGTTAAGGTTTACATTGCATATAGCTTTAACTCTACCGTTATTCTGCTCATAATATTTTACTATATTTCTCAGTTCTAATTTAGCCATCATCATTCACCTTTATATTATCAGATGCTTGATAATAAATTTCTGTAATGTCTGGAATGTTATTGAATATATGAAGTTTATATGCTCTTTCGGCAAACTCTTCTATTGAATTGAGCATTGGATCTGAAGTAAACTCTATCCTAGATAACGATTCTTTTATTATATCTTCGGATAGTTTCTGTTTTGCAACATCTTCTATATGTCTCTGTATTATAGGTATTGCATCATCTTTATGCGTATTTAACCATCTAGTTGTATTTATATGAACGTCTAATATCTTTTTGATAACATTCTTATTCTCAATTAGATCATCTCTAACTACTAATAATGCACTAGCAAATCTTCTATCTGGCCATAGATCCCGTTCGTCCAAGAATATCCTACTATTGGTATTTTTCAATAATATAGTAGCCCATGGCTCTGCAACCCATGCACCATCTATATCTTTCTTAGATAATAATATTAGAGCTTCAGAACCTCTAACATACAATATCTCTACATTACCTCCTAACTCTTTAGGTTTTAACCCATTCTCTATTATATAAGAGCGTAATGATATATCTTGAGTGTTACCATAATCTGGAGCAGCTAATCTAGTATTAGCTAGATCAGAGGGAGTTTCTATTGGAAGATCATCTCTAACTATGAATAATGATCCGCCACTTGCTGAACCTGCTATTATTTTTAGCATTCCATCGCTTCTAACATATCCTATTATGGTTGGTATTGGACCTACATATGCTACATCTATCCTCTTACTTATCAAAGATTGAATAGCTTCTGTTCCAGCATTAAATACCTTATATTCTACCTTATATCCCTCATCTCTCAATGCTTCATTAAAAGAGTTATTTTCTATGGCTAATATAGCTTGAGCATGATTAACATTAGGAAAATAGCCAATTCTAATTATCTTATTATCGGCTTTGCTATATGTTAAAAGTATAACTATAGTAACTATAGTAACTATAGCAGATACCATTAGTATTATTTTTCTCATAATCCAATAAATAAAACACCGTTATAAATATCTCTTTTAGTCTAAAATGTTCATTCTGGTAAGATCTCTTCTTTCATGAACTTTTCAAACTCTTTATCATGCATACTTCTTCTAGCCTCTAGTAACATAGCTGCGTCATTTCCTATAATGTATCTAAAATCGGGTTCTTCTTCTATTAAGATCTGTTCTATTATTTTAGTTATATCTTCTGGATCTGTGCCATGCTCAGATAATATCTTTAATCCTTCTGCCATCTTCTCTATCATCTCTGAATAATGCTCATCCTCTATTTTCTTAACATTAATAGAGAAATAATCTTTAACTGCACCTACTTCTACTAGTATAATCTTTATGTTATATGGTTCAACCTCATATCTTATAGATTCGCATAATCCTTCTAATGCAAACTGCATACTAGAATATGCAGACACCATAGGAAAACCAACCTTTCCTGCTACTGAGATTATATTTATTATCTTACCAAACTTCTGTTTCTTCATTATAGGTATTAATAACTTCATTAATTTTATAGTATTAAATAGATTTATATCAAATATTTTCTTGATATCTTTCATATCTAATCCTTCAAAAGGTGATAATATATTGTAATTATCAGTATTTATTAATGCTACTATATTACCTCTTTTACAAATATCTCTAATATATGCGTCTATAACTCTCAAAGATTTATTTCTAATATTTATATTATATACAATATATTTATTTATAAGTATCTCAGTTATCTTTTTTGATATACTATTAGAACCAGATACCAGTACTATATTCATATAGATATAACAAGATAAATTATTAATAAATCCTTTACTAACATAAACTAATATTCATATATAGTATATGATAAATTATATTGTTACTATGACAAGCCAAGAAGTAGAGAGTTCTAAGAATGAATTAAAAAAATGGGATACATTGATACATAATGGAGTAGCATTCCCTCCAGAATATGATTATAAAGGTTTAAGTATAAAGATAAAAGATAAAAAGATAACATTAACTCCAGAACAAGAAGAGATGGCATATGCATGGGCTAAAAAGAAAGATACTCCATATGTAAAAGATCCCGTATTCATATCAAATTTCCTTAATGATTTTCTAGCATTATTCCCAGAAGAGTTTAGAGATGCTAAGATAGAAGATATAGATTTTAGTGAATTGTATAAAGTTGTTGAAGAAGAAAAGTTAGCAAAAGAGTCTATGAGTAAAGAAGAGAAGAAGATGTTAGCTGCTGAGAGGAAGAAGATTAGAGAAAAGATGAAAGAGATGTATGGATGGGCTGAAGTAGACGGTAATAAATTTGAAGTAGCGAACTGGATGGTTGAACCTCCTGGATTATTCATGGGAAGAGGCGAGCATCCATTAAGAGGAAAATGGAAACCTAGAGTAAGAGCAAGTGATATAGTATTAAATCTAAGCGAAGATGCACCGGTTCCAGAGGGAGAATGGAAAGAGATAGTTCATGATCATGAATCTATGTGGTTAGCTAAATGGATCGATAAATTAACAAAGAAAGAAAAATATGTTTGGTTATCAGATACTGCAAAATTAAGACAAGATAGAGATAAAGCAAAATATGATAAAGCTAGAGAACTTGGAAAACAGATAGATACAGTAGTTAAAAGGATCTATAAATCTATGCATAGCAAAGATAGGAAAGAGAGGATGATAGCAACTGTATGCTATCTTATCTATAAATTAGCAATGAGAGTAGGTGATGAAAAAGATCCAGATGAAGCGGATACAGTAGGTGCATCTACATTAAGAGTAGAGCATGTAAAGTTGAATAAAGATAGTATAGAGTTCGATTTTCTAGGAAAAGATAGTGTTAGATGGCATAAGAGCATAAAGATAGATAAAGAGAATAGAATATTGTACGAGAATCTTAAAGAGTTTATGAAAGACAAAAAAGAAGGAGAATTGATATTCTCTGATATCACATCTAGGAATGTCAACCAATTCTTAGGTAAGATAGTAAAAGGTTTGACAGCAAAGGTGTTTAGAACTTATCTAGCTAGTGATGTTGTTACTAGATATCTAGCAACTATAGATAAAGAGTTAACAACAAGTGAATACGCTAAAATCTACCATGCAAAGATGGCTAATCTACAAGCAGCAGTAACATGTAACCATAAGAGAGCTCCTCCTAAAAATTTTGAGAATAGTTTAGAGAAGAAGAAAGCAAAGTTGGAAGAGATAGAGAAGAAATTAGAGGAATTGAAGAAGACTGAAGCGAAGACTGAGAAGCAGAAAGAAAGGTTAGAGAAAAGGTTGGCAAAGATTAAAGAAAGGTTAGAGAAGACAAAGTTCCAGATAGAGTTAGCATTAAACACTAGAGATTATAATCTCAATACATCGTTAAGAAACTACATAGATCCCAGAATATTTAAAGCATGGTGTGATTATGAAGGTATAGATTGGACTAAACTATACTCAACATCTCTACAGAGAAAATTCCAATGGATAAATAGATCATCATTTAAATGGGAAAGGTTAGCAAAAGAAGGTTATAAATAATCAATATGTATCTAAATACTTCTTGATCTCCCATTCTGTAACTTGAACTTTGAATTCATCCCATTCTCTCCTCTTTATGCTAATGTATCTATCAAATAGATAGTCGCCTAACGCTTCCTTGATTATACTATCTTTCTCCATAGCATTTAATGCTTCATATAGAGATGATGGTAGAGTATCTATATTCTTCTTAACCAAACTTAACTCATCCAATTGGTAAACATTCTCTTCTACTGGTTCTGGCGGTTCCAGATTATTCTTAATACCATCTAAACCAGCTTTAAGCATAACAGCAAATGCTAGATATGGATTACAAGTAGGATCTGGACATCTTAACTCAATCCTAGCAGATTTAGGTTTCTGTGCAAACCATCTAGGTACTCTTATTAGTGCTGATCTATTCATGCTTGCCCATGTTACATATACTGGTGCCTCATATCCTATAACTAACCTTTTGTAAGAGTTAACTGTAGGACATAAAACTGCACATAATGCTTTTATATGCTTCATCTGTCCAGCTATGAAATTGTATGCTAATTTAGATAGTCCATAGCTATCTTTAGGATCATAAAATACATTCTCATCATCTTTGAACAAACTTTGATGTACATGTAATCCAGATCCAGGTTTATTCATCAATGGTTTTGCCATGAATGTAGCATGCATCTCATGCAACTGAGCAATCTTCTTGATTGTATACTTTAATGTTACAAGTCTATCTGCAGTTGTTAGAGCTGGTGCATAGCCAAAATCTACTTCATATTGACCAGAGCCAACTTCATGATGAGCTGCTTCTACATATATCCCGAAACTCTTTAATACAGTTACTATATCCTTTATTACTGAAAAATTGTTTGGTGATGATAGATCAAAATAACTTACTTGATCTATTGGTATAATATTATCTTTGAATAGATAAAACTCTGGTTCTGGACCAACATTATACTCAAATCCTAATTGTTTAGCCTCTTCAACTACTCTCTTTAATGCAAGCCTTGGATCTCCTTCAAATGGTTTTCCATCTGGCCTATATATATCACATAATAATCTTGCAGTCTTTGTTCCAGATGATAGCCATGGTAATACTGAATATGTATCTGGATCTGGTTTTAAATATAGATCGCTCTCTTGTATCCTAGCAAAACCTTCTATTGAAGAACCATCAAACCATATACCACTTTTCAATGCTGTATCTAGTTGCTCTACTGGTATGATGATCTCCTTAACAACTCCTAATAGATCTGAGAATTGAAGTGTAACAAACCTTACATCGTCTTTGCTTACTTGCTCTAATAGTTCTTGAGAATTCATAGATTTAATTGATCTATCTTATTTAAAAATCTAATCTTTTATTATCCTTCAACTTTTGTTATATAATATAATTTATCAGTTGTAGAAAGATAGTAATAGATTTATATTCAGAGTATTTAATCTCAGATAACATGGGTGTTGATGGAGTATTTGTAGCAGGAGCATGTACTGTAGCTTTTGGAATAATACTTATAGTAATGGGTCTTATGCTACCAGATTTCATGCCAGTCCTATGGCCTGTAGCTGTAACGTTTATAGCTTGTGGAATAGCATTAAAGGTAATCTCAGTAACGCATGCAAAATAGTATTTATAAAATACCCAACTTCTTTGCAAGTTTTATTAGATCTTTCTCTGTAATCCATTCAACTTTTAGATAATCTAGCATCTCTTTCTTTGTTAAACCTAATCTCTTTGCTTCTTTGACTGTAATTCTATACGCTTCAACCTCAGTCTCTCTATCTACATAACTATAATTATCATCATAAAGTTCTTTACCTTCAAGTAGTTGTTTTATATGAACTAACTCATGAATTATATCTAGATGAAGAGTTACATCATCAGCATATAATAGATGATTATAAGATATTATTATACTTCCATCGGTATCATCAACACGCATATAATGCTCATTATCAACTATCTTTACCTTTAATTCATCTAACACATCCTTTAATTCTTTTTTGTCATAAACCTCATATAATATCTCTTGCTCCTCTAATCCTTCAAATACATCTCTTATGTTATATGTATTAATCCTAAGCCTACGATTTGGTTTTATCAATACTTAATCCTTCTCTTGCTTTTTTACTCTCTCTTCGCATAACTAAGAATAGATAAACTGCTAACCAAGGTAAGAACATTATCTCTCCAGCAACTGAATGAAACTCTTCAAACTCTACAGGATTAGCACTAATGGTTAATACGAACAATGATAGAGAGAATATCCTTATCATATTAACTACAAATGTTCCAACTGCTCCAATTACAAAGTATATAACCTTCCTCTTTGAGGGAATATTCATCTTTAATAAGAATGCTAGCATAACTAGCGTGTAGATTATCATGCTATGAACTCCAGCAGATGGCCAGAATACTTGTAAAGCCATTGAGCCTTTCTCACCATTTAATAATAATAGATTGCTATTTGCATATGCGCTTCCTATATCTAAAGTATTTATTAACCATGCATCTATTTGAAGGACATATGGTACTATGAATTGTAATGGTCCTAGAGTATCGAATGGGAAGAATGCATCCAATGATAATATTATCGCACTTCCAACTAGATAGATTGGAGATGCTGGAGCTATTCTAATCCATCTCTTACCAAATAGTATGAATAGCATACTAATCATGAATATTGACAATATTACAAAATCCCACATCCATATCCAACTATCTACTAGATTGACATTATAAATTTCAGATCCATTCCTTATATAATCCCTTAATCCATAATCTAATACTGTAAAGTATGCAAATGTTAATGCTATTATCGGTATTGCAATATATAATCTCTTCCTATCAAGAGTATAATTCAAACCAACAAGTTCAGCAACTATAAATGCTAATGCAAATAAGAAACCTCCTCTTCCTTCATTCCATGACATGTTAAAAGTATCAGGTGCTATGATCAAGGTATAGATTATTGGAGATGCTAGTAATGCTATAGCTATATAGATATCATTACTCTTTAATGTTGTCTGCTCCATACTTACTTAATAACTACTCTATTACATATATAGTTTCATAAATAGTCTATAAGCCTCTTCTGCTTAAAACTCTGAAGTATTCTGCTCTTTTCTCTCCATTTAGGTAATGGTATCGCTAAATTGCTCATAGCATAGTTTATCGCATCATCTAGATTATTAAAGATCATTGGCTTGCTATTGAACATAGCTCTTAATTGCTCTCTAACAAACCATACGCCTATTGGTAGATTAAATCCTGGATAGATCTCTCTTAGTATCAATATGCTAGCTTCTCTCCTAATGTTATTAAGATGTTCAGCAGCAGCCAATCTTGCTGAATAGTAACAACCTCCAACATTTGCATAATGATCTATTCCCTTATAACCCTCATAATCTCCAAGGATCTCTGGTTCCCCATATGTTTGCATATTCCATGTAGTATTAGGGAACCATGCTTCTATCCATTCAAACTGCCATCTATTAGGTATCAATATAGCAACGAATACATTCATAGATGCTTTCCTAACATATACATGATATTCATTAATAGCAGCATGTTCTTTCACCCTTTTAACTAATATCTCTGAGATTGTATCATCTATAGCTGTTATACTCCATCTAGTTGGAACTAATCTCCTCTTACTTCCTAACATCCCTATACTAAATGCCTTTATTATATTAGATAATGGTACTCTTTGATCATACAATTTGATAATAGCATTACTTGCTTTTAGATCTTTATCATACCACGCTTTCTCTATCCTCTTATCAACATTAGGATTGCTAGCATTAAATGATAATAACTTTCCAGATGGACCGAATGGAGGTGTATGTTCATTAATATATGGTTTGTTCCTAATCTTCTCTAACCTCATATCCGCATCTACTGGCTCTTTTGCGATTGCTAACTCTTGTAATTTCAAGAGTTTATTATCTGGATCTCTAGCCTTATCAATATTATATAGCATACTACCTCTAACTAAAGATAATCTGAATCTCAAGATCTCATCTAATCTAAGATTACTCCATTCCTCAGGTTTATCATATATGCTAGTATCTTCATTAATAGGAGGTAGTAATGGACCTATGTTAACCTTAGGATAGCCTATCCTTCCTACAAATACACTTGGAGGAGTGGATCCTTCTATATCCTTATTTATAACAATATTAGGAAGATTGAATCTAATAATTATTGGACAATATGCTAAACCACAGAGCAATTTGCTACCTCTACATTCTAAACATAACGATGGAGGTATTGAAAGCATATATTTTATTACAATTCATGTGATATGAACTTTAAGCATGCTCTAGCAATCAGTTTTGCCACTCTAATTGGTTCTGGTATTGAACCTTGTAATAAGAATTTATTTATTATCCTTCTAGAATCATCGAGATCTATTCCTTTACTTCTTATATATATAACATATCCAGTCTTTAATAGCAATTCTTCTCTTTTACCTAATTTATGATACATTTCTAATTTTCGTTTATAATTATATGGGAATGCTCGTTTTATATGATCATCTAAACCTTCTGATTCTTCAAATGTTAAAGCTATTATAGGTTTTTTGATATTTTTATAAACTTCTTCTATATCTATTATATTATACATGCTGATTATTAAACCGTTAAGCATTATCATATTTATATCATCTCTATTTAAATTATTGTATATTCTTATTATAGCATTTGTAGCATCATCTCCTCTAACTGTTACTGTATCAAATATAATACCATCAATAACTAGATCACTTCTCATAACTACACCAGCTAAGATAGATTTATCTCTACTCTTCTTAAAACTCTCTGCTATTGCTAGTGCTCTAATACCTTTCTTCTCTAAATGTATCATGTTCATCATCGATATATCTTAATAATAAGCCTATAACTAGAACAAATATTATGGTTATTATTATCCATGTTCCTAGTTGAAGATAGTTCAGCATATCTTTAATATATACTGATGTAATTTAAGTTTACAAACTCCAAAGTAATAAATATTATTAGCCTTATTGCATATCATGGGCATAATACCAGATAACCATAAAGAGAAGATCAAGAATATATTTACTAACCTTGAGGAACCAGTGAAGATAATAACATTTACTCAAGATTTTGAATGTGCTTACTGTAAAGATAATACAGATCTATTAAAAGAGTTAGTAACATTATTAGATAAACTAGAATTAGAGTTACCGCTTCATATTTAT
>BPGC01000003.1 GCA_026002835.1 Candidatus Nitrosocaldaceae archaeon | reverse complement strand
AATACACATAGTGTTCAAACCTTAGGGGTAGAGTAAAAATCCTTATTATTTTTTGAACAAATAGGTATATAATTATATCTAATCATCTAACGTATCTGTTTAACTAGCATATTTAATCAAACTATTTAGTATTATAACTCATCTACATCTTTTATCTCTTTACCTACCTTCAAATACACTCTTGGTATATAATCGTAATATAATCTAGCATAATACTTGCCATCTACTATTGCTATAGAATAATCATAATCATTATACAATTAACTATTAATAACTGAAGACTTGATGGATAATCATATATAAGTCAAGGCATTATCTATCCTATGCAAGAAGTTCTTAACAATATATTCAATGTATTAGGCTTAGATAATGCTAACAAAAGGCAATCCTCTCTATCAATCTCAAGTAAAAAGGCACCTAAGGAATGGAAGGCTTTCAGTTTTGATACGCATATATTTACACTACATATAATAGCATATAATGCAAAGTTATCTGATATACGTTCGTTCATATCTGGTATATCTAATGATAATTATATACTATTAATAACATTAAATGATCAGAATCTTTTAGTATTAAAAGGTTCTAAGTATAAACAGCCTACAATAATCAATATAGATAAGGATTATGATAAGATTATTAATGTACTAAAGAAGTTGGATTTTAAATCTAACGTATTGATGGCTCATGCCTCATTGAATAAAGCTATAGAGTTGTTAAGCTCTGCTGGGAAATATTTTATAAATAGAGGGATATTCTCTAACCACTTTCTAAACGAGAGATTATTTAAAGAGTTGAAGAAGAGAGGAAGGGATATAAAGAGAGAATCATCAAATCTAAAACTTGATATTGATGATCCTAAGAGCATACTTAATGCCTTAGGATATAAGCTATCTAAAGTAGATAGAGAGTACTCTTTATACTATAATGGTAAAAAGTTGGATGCTTGTACTATTATAACAGATGCAAAGAATTTGGACATAAGAAGCAATAATGAAGTTCCTAGTTATATAGCTGTATCAATGCTAGCAAAATATACATGGGTTATACTTACAAATGGTATTATATGGAGGCTTTATACATCTAAGGTTCAATCTTCAAGCACAAACTATTTTGAGATAGATATAGATGGCATAAATGAGAACGATCCTAAGTTAGAGTATTTCATAGCATTATTTAGTGCTAAATCATTGATTCCTAGAGATGGTATAAGCGATCTAGATTATGTTTATGAAGGAGGTATAAAATATGCTAGAGAGGTAGAAGATGATCTAAAGACAAAGATATTTGAAGGAGAATTATTCATAAATCTTGTAAAAGCGATAATAGATCACTCTCCTAGTAAAAGGTTTGAGCAAAATAGATTAGATGAGGCTAAAGAGTTATCATTAAAATTATTATACAGATTATTATTCATATTATATGCAGAATCGAGAGGTTTGCTGCCTATAGAGCATAAAGGATATCAAGATATCTCATTGTCAAATCTATGCGATAGGTTAGGTGCTTTTCAAGATGAATCTTTTGAAGCATGGGATTCATTACAAAGACTGTTCAAGGCTATAAGTAACGGTAGTAAAGAGGCTAACTTACCTCAATATAATGGAGATCTCTTTGCTCCTAGTGAGTTAGATAAGTTAAAGATAAAGAATAAGCACCTAGTTAAAGCATTAAAAGATCTTACAGAGATAAATGGCAAAAGGATAGATTACTCAAACCTAGGAGTTAGACATCTAGGCTCGCTTTATGAAGCGTTACTAGAGTATACAGTTATGCAAGCTGATAAAGATCTAGTTATATATGATGATCAGATATTAGACGCTTCCTATGCATCAGATCTAAAGAGTAAACCTAAAGGGTTTATAGCAGAAGGAGAACTATATCTAAGTGTTAAAGGGCTTGCTAGAAAAGGGACTGGGAGTTACTTTACTCCAGATCCTATAGTAAAGTTCTTGGTTAAGAAGGGCTTAGAGCCTATACTTGCTGATAGAGAGGCAAGATTCAAAGATATAATGACTATCTATAGAAAGAATAGGGATGATAAGAGTAGGGAAGAGAGTAAGCATATACTATTTGATATACAGATACTAGATCCAGCGATGGGTTCTGGTCATTTTCTAGTTGAAGCAGTTAATCAATTAAGCTCTTGGATGATGAGTTTGTTAGAAAAGTATCCAGATGCTCCTTTACTTGAGGATATTGAGAAGCAGAGGATAAATGCTATAGATGAGAATGCTAAGAGAGGTATTAGCATAGATCAAGAGATGCTAACTTTTAATGTTATACTCAAAAGGATGATAATGAAGCAGTGTATATTTGGAGTTGATATAAATCCTTTAGCGGTTGAACTAGCAAAGTTATCTCTATGGCTTGACTCTTTTGCTATAGGTATGCCTTTAACATATCTGGATCATCATATAAAGTGTGGAGATAGTCTTATAGGTTCATGGTTATCAGATCTTGAGAAGAACGCTCAAAATGATCTCATGGATAAGTGGTTAGATGATGTTAGTTCTAAATCTACTATGCTTAAAAGCGTAACGATGCCATTAGATGTTACAATTGATGAGGTTTCTAAGAGTAAGAGCATACATAGAGAGTATGAAGAACATAACAAGCCTAAAAGGTTTGTATTAGATCTATTAACTGCTTCAGTAATGGATGAAGAGATTGCCAAGAAGAGACCTAAGAACCTTAAACTTGTTGAAGAGATGGTTATTGATGATAGGTTTAGAGATGCTGAATGGCATGATATATTTCTAAAAGCTATGCTCATGGCTGAGAAGTATAGATTCTTCCATTGGGAGTTAGAGTTCACCGATGCCTTTACAGATGCTAGGAGAGGGTTTGATCTTATTGTTATGAATCCTCCATGGGATGCTGTAAAACCAGAGGATGATGACTTTTTCTCTATGTATTATCATGGCTTTAGAAGGATTAAGAATAAACAAGATAAACTTAAGATTAAGAAACAACTGCTACAAGACTCAGCAATAAAGAAGGCTTATGATGAATATTACCATAGCATAGAGTACAGAAATAAGTTCTATAAGGAATCCAAACAGTATGAAAAGAGAGGCAAAGGAGATACAGATCTATGGAAACTATTTCTTGAGCAAGCTATGAACCTTTTGACAGATCAAGGAATACTATCTATAATAATACCATCTGGTATTGTAAATAATGAAGGAGCTAAAGAGCTTAGGAGAGAATTACTTAATTGGAATATAAGATATCTATATGAGTTTGAGAATAGAGAAGGCATATTTCCTATTGATAGCAGATATAAGTTTGTGCTATTGGTTGTTGATAAATCTAAACCTAAGGATAGATTCTCAGCAGCTTTCTATCTCCATAAATTAGATGCGTTAGATAACAAAGTCGAACAAGAAAAGTTCCTAGAGTATCCTACAGAGCTTATAAAGGTAGCATCTCCTAATAGTTTGATAATACCAGAATGCAGAAATCAGAGAGAGATTGAGATATTAAGAAAGATTTATGATAATAATCCTCTACTTGAAGATAACAATAAACCATGGAATGTATCCTTTGTTACTGAACTCCATAGAACCTCATCTAGTAAACTATTTAGGAGCGATGGTAAAGGATGGCAATTGATTGAAGGCAAACATTTTCATCAATTCATACCAGATTATGATAAACCTATCTTTACTGTCAATCCAGAAGAAGGATTAAGAGCAACTAGCAAGATAAAGGCTTATGGTTTATTGAATAGAGAGATCCATCAAGTATCTAGACTAGCATTTAGGAATGTTGCTAGCAGCACCAATGTTAGAAGTATGA
The DNA here is from genome assembly GCA_026002835.1 of Candidatus Nitrosocaldaceae archaeon. The sequence goes on along the minus strand of BPGC01000003.1, from coordinate 216,936 downwards.
TCTCTTGCATAATTCCAAAGCATACTTTCCTTCCTAATAGTGCTTCAATAGTAGTTCCTAAAATAGATGGTAAATTATCTATAGATGATAACTATTATAAATTGATAACATATCTTGAAGGCGTATTTAACTCTATGACATTTGATTTTTTGATAAGGCTAAGGGTAACTATGAACCTAAACTTCTTCTATGTCTATCAGACTCCAGTTCCTAAAGATATTAAAAGTAAGATAGCTGAAGAGATTATGAAATTAGCAGCAAGGTTAAATGCAATAGATGATAGATTCAAAGATCTAGCAGATGCATTTAATATAGAATGTAAACCATTAAGCATGAGAGAAAGAGTTGAATTGACAGCAAAATTAGATGCTCTAGTTGCTAAGCATTATCAATTAAGCAGAGAAGAGTATGAATATATATTAAATACATTCAAGTTTGATGAGGATGATAGCATATTAGATTTAAAGGCAGATAAGATAGTATGGAATGATACACTAATAAGAAAGTTCAATGGAGCAGTTAAGAAACTAGCATTAAAGTATTATGATATGCAATAAGGATTTATTATACTAAAACCAATAAATCTTGTGAAGAAAGATATTATTAAGATATTGGAGAGAGAACTCCCATATCTAAAAGAGAAGTATGGAGTAAAATCTCTAGGTATATTTGGATCTTATGTTAAAGGTAAGCAGAAAGAGTCTAGTGATATAGATATACTAATAGAGTTTGATAAGCCTATAAGCATATTCAAATTCTTAGAGATAGAGGAGCATTTAAGCAATCTATTAGGCATAAAGGTTGATCTTGTATCAAGGAAAGGCTTGAAGGATGAGATAAAGGATAACATATTAAGAGAGGTTATCTATGTCTAGAGCATATAAGCATTTCATAAAGGATATAATCGATGAGATAAACAATATTGAAGAGTTTACTAAAGGTTTAAGCTATCAAGATCTCATCAAAGATATAAAGACAAAATATGCAGTTATTAGATCATTAGAGATAATAGGCGAAGCTGTTAAGAATATACCAGATGATATAAAGGATGAGCATAAAGATATACCATGGAAGAGGATTGCTGGTATGAGAGATAAACTGATACATGCATATTTTGGTATAGATGATGATATGCTATGGCAAACAATAAAGGAAGATATACCTAATCTTAAGCATATGATAGAGAAATTAAATCTTTATTAAAAGTTAAATAATTATTAATAGTTGTGATAATTAGGAAGGAGATAATAGATAATGAGAGTAATGATTACAAACTAGCCAACTTTATAAATGAGAATATTAACAATAGCGATATAGCTATAGCAACTGGTTATTTCAACTTGAGTGGTTATAATCTAGTTAAGGATAGTTTATGGAGAGTTATAAAGAAGAATAAAGAGGTTAGGATTATAGTTGGTAAAGAGATAGTAGATAGTATAAGCAATAATGATGTAAAGTTGGATGATCCAGCATTAAGGAGCGAGATAGAGTTAGAAGAGATAAGCGATAGGAAGGCTAGAGAGGTTAACGATCTTATAAACTTCTTGAAGAATGAGAATGTAAAAGTTAGGAAGAATAAAGGTAAGTTCAGTCATGCTAAATGCTATATACTAAGCAATGCAGTTGTAGTAGGCTCTAGCAATCTAACTCATGCAGGCTTGGCAAATAATATAGAGCTTAATGCTGCATTATATCAGCCATCAGCACAGAAAGAGGTTATAGAATGGTTTGAAAGGAGATGGAATGAGTGCGAAGATTTCAAAGAAGAGCTTATAAAAGTATTGGAAGAGTCAAAGTTTGGTAAGCCATTAGAACCATACAAGATGTATATGAGATTTTTATATGAATACTATAAGAATAGATTAGAAGTAGAAGAAAGGATAACCGAAGTAGAAGAGCTAGCAGAGTTTCAGAAAGATGCTGTTACTACAGCATTGAAGATAATTGAGAAGTATAATGGAGTCATAATAGCAGATAGTACTGGTTTAGGGAAAACCCATATAGGATTAGAATTGTTACATGAACTGGTAGCAGTTAAGAGGAAGAAAGCATTACTTATAGCACCATCTCAGATATTAAGAAGTGTATGGGAGCCTAGGTTATTGGAGTATAGTATAAAGACAAAAAATATAACTTTAGAGAGCACTGGTAGGAATGATACATTTGAGCCTTCAAAGTATATAGATTATGATATAGTGCTAATAGATGAGAGTCATAATTATAGAAATGCTAATATAAATAGGTATAGAAATATAATGAAGATACTTGCTGGAGGTAAAAGAAAACAAGTTATACTCATGACAGCAACTCCAGTAAACAATAGTTTGATGGATCTATATAATCAGTTAAGTCTTATAACTGCTGGAGATGATACACATTTTGCAGAGATAGGTATAGCAGATCTAAAGAGATACTTTAGAGCAGCAGTAAACAAAGAGTTTGTAGAAGGTATAGAGTATATAATGAGAATATTAGATGAGATAATGGTTAGAAGAACTAGACAATTCATAAAGGAGAATTATCCAAATGCTACTATAGAAGGTAAGAAGATAACCTTCCCTAATAGAGAACTTAAGAAGATAGAGTATAGCCTAATAGAGTTATTTGGTAATGACATCTATAAACGAGTTATAGATACTCTAGATAGATTAAACCTAGTTCCATATAGAACTGATTACTATAAGATAACAGCAAGAGAAGAGGAGAAGAAGGAAGCGGAGCAACTAGCAGTATTGCAGAAGATAGGATTGCTTAAAAGATTTGAGAGTAGTATAGAGGCTATAAGGATTAGTATAGATAGGCTAATAAAATTCTATAGATCGTTTGAGCATTCATTAAATAATAATAGAATATTAAGCAGCAATACATTCAGAAAGGTTTTGCAAGAGGTAGATGAGGAAGAGGATGATGAGAAGTTCTTTGAAGAGTTAGAAAGGCATATAGAAGAAGAGGAGTCTTTAGGTGCTTATGATAAACAAACCATGCTCAATGAGTTGAGATATGATCTAGAGTTGCTAAATAGGTTAAAGAAGGATCTAGATAAGATAAAATATGCAGATAAGAAACTTATTGTATTAAAGGAACAATTCTTTAAAGATGAGCCATTTGAGAGAGAAAGCAAGAAGGTAGTTATATTTACTCAATTTGTATCTACGGCAAATTATCTCTATGAGAAGTTAAAGAATGATCTAAAAGATAAGAGAGTCTTACTATTAACTGGTAGAACTGATCAGAAGAGTAGAGAGAGGATCCTTAAAGAGTTTGCACCAAAAGCAAATCTTGCTAGAGAAGGGGAGATAGATAGAGAGGGAGATATATTAATATCAACGGATGTATTGAGTGAAGGTCAGAACCTTCAAGATGCAAATTATATAATAAATTACGATCTTCCATGGAACCCTATGAAGATAGTTCAGAGAGTTGGGAGAGTTGATAGATTACTAAGCGAATTCGATACAGTTAGAGTTAGAGTATTCATACCAGAGAAGGAGTTAGAAGATCTTCTAGGCCTACTTAACAGATTGGAGAGTAAGATACAAGAGATAGCAGATACAGTTGGTATAGAATCTACAATTCTAGGAGAGAAGGAGAATCCAAAGAACTTTAATGCCATAGAGAGAATAAGGAAAGAGGATCAAAGTCTTATAGATGATATAGAGAAGAGCTCTGAATTGCTGCCTATTTATACACCATATCAAAAGATCTTGAGCTATATAAAAGGAGAAGGTAAGAGAAGTGTAGAATCTATACCATTAGGAAGGTATAGTGGGAAGATATCTGATAATAACGGTCTGATATTATTCTATAAAGAGAAAGGTAATGGAGATAATATACATATGCTTATGTATGATTATGATAACAAAAGGTTTGCATATTATAATGAGGCATCAAACATATTCAAGAAAGTAGAGTGTAAAGAAGATACTGCTATATACATTCCAATTAAAGGTTATGATATATTCAAAGAGATAGGGAGTAAAGATAGAGAGGCTAGGGAATATATTATAAAACAAGTTAATGCACCTTTAGATATCAAAGAAGGTAAGAAGATAGGCTCTAAGATACAGAATGAGTTAAAGAATATTATATTAGATGCATTTAACGAAGGTTTGTTAGGAATAGAGGCTAATGATGTATATGACATATTAGATAAAGTTGATCTAGGTGCATGGGATGATGAACTATCTAGCATATTAAATGATTATAAGAGAAATAAAGATATCAATATAGTAGTTGAAGATCTACAAAAACTCTTTAAGAGATATAAAATTGAAATTGAAAGGAAAAGACCTAAAGAACTTAAGATTGAAGATCTACAATTGATAGGATGTATGTTTATAGCTAATCCTAATAAGTTTTTAGTTATCAATAGTCATATCATATAAGATTTTAATATTTACTATTTATAATCTTAAGAGTTTTGAATAATATTTAACCCTCTAAATAGATATTTTATTCTCTGTATAGATTAAGGTTATATAACTATATATAGATAGATATGTAATAGTATGACAAAGATCAAAAATATAGTATGGCTTGAGTTTGAAGATTTTGCAAAGATGCATGCTTTATCTGAGGAGCTAGGAGTAGCTAGTAATGTGATAATAGCTAGTTTGGTAAAAGTATTGAATAAAGATGAAATAAAAGAACTAGTAAAGGAAGAGATTAGACCATATAGCAGTAGGCTCATGTCATTTTAATAATCAGTTATATTTGTAATTTGTGTGCAATAATGCTAATTATAAAAGGATAATCGCTTTCTCCTATATTATTAACGAAAAACAAATATCATTTTTGTTTAGTTTAAAAATATAAGATTCTGCATTTTTACTCTTCTATATCAATTTTACTAAAATGTAGTCTTTCATATATATTTTTAAATGTGTATCTTGAATAATATATATGATGATAAAAAACATAGAAAAGCGGATTATTAAAACCAAAGGACTATCTTTGCAATTACCAAAGAATGTTAAGAGGCACTTAAATAGAGGATATCTTACAGTAAATACTGATAATAATATAATGTTAACAAAATTAGAATTATAATGGAGGTTTTATGATGTTGCATAATATAAAACCTAGCGATAGCTATAAACCAAAGAAGGTTAGGAATGAAGCTAGCGGATGGCATACAATGTTGTATAAGAAAGCCTTGATGCTGGATCTGCAAGAGTTAGCAGATATAGTTAATATAGCAGATGAGGATATTTTAAGATCAATAGCAGAGGAGTTAAGCAATACTTGCAGTTATTGTGATATAGAGTTTGATGATGAATATAAGTTATATAATCATGTTCAAAGTGAGCATAAACTAGAGGCAGAAGATATTAAAATATTAGATGATATTATATTAGTTGAAGAAAACTATAAGAAGAGAAAGTATAAGATAGATAATGAGAAAGCAGCATATAAAATTTCGAAGATAACTGAAGGTATAGGAGAGCCTATAATAACTGCTGATGGAGATCGTTATTATCAATATAGTGATGGCAAGTATAAAGAGGTTAGTGAGCAATACATATCAAGTTTAATAGGAGATATGCTAGATGATGTTATAGCAGATAATGGCTTAAACTATATAGTTAAATATAGCAAGAATAAGATCGGAGAGATATTAGATATCATAAAGCGTAATACATACAAAGGTAATATCTTGAATGATAGCAGATATATCAATTGCAAGAATGGTATGTTAGATTTAGATACATTAGAGTTGAAAGAGCATCATCCTAAATACTTTAGCACAATACAGATCAATGCTAACTATATAGAAGATGATAAAGAGTTAAAGGTTAAACAATCTGAAATTATACGCTTCTTGATTAGTATAGTGCCAGATGGCTATGAAAGATCTAAACTATTGGAAGCACTAGCCTTAGTGTTCTTACAAGAGTATCAATATGCATTGATGCTAGTAGGGAAAGGAGCTAATGGTAAAAGCACATTATTAGCATTATATGAAACTATGTTAGGAAGAGATAATGTTAGTCATATATCCATACATGATCTAGAATACAATAGGTTTGCACCAGCAGAGTTAGATAATAAGATAGCAAATATATTTGCAGATATTAAGCGTTTAGAGTTAACTAGCACTAGCAATCTAAAAGCGTTGATAAGTAAAGATCCTATAAAGGTTGAGCGTAAGTTTGGTCAACCATTTACTCTTTATCCTAAAGCATATCTAATATTCTCGTGTAACGAATTACCAGAGGTAAGTGAACAAACAGATGCATGGTTTAGAAGATGGATAATGATAGAATTTAAACAACAATTCTACTCTAATGCTAGAGTAGATATCCTTAAGCAGTTAACAAAGCAAGAGAACCTGGATATATTATTTAGTATATTAGCAAGGATAGCACATAGGATAAAGAAGGAGGGATTGAAGCATGAGGATAATATAGAAGAACTTAAACAGAGATGGGTTAATAAAGTTGGAGTTATAGAGCAGTTTATAAGCAAGCATTATGAGATAACCAATAATTCTAATGATATAATAAAAAAGCATGAATTGTATCAACGTTATATAGACTATTGCAATGCTAATGATATCAAGTATAAACTAACAGACAAACAATTTACAATAAGATTAAAGTCATTGTATGGCTTAACAGATCAACCTAGAAAGATAAGCGGTAAATCGGTAAGAGTATGGTTAGGTATTAAGCTAAAAGATGCTACTACGATTACTACGATCTCATCTAACTCTTTAACCCATTCTAACAACTTTACTAATACAAATAATAACAAAAACCATACTAACAATACCAAAAACAATGATGAAATTATACCAATACACTTGATATTTCATAATGAAGGTTTAGATAGAAAGGCTGAAGAGGCTAAACAAGCTCGTAGTAATCGTAGTTTAGTCAATAACCTAGAGATAACTAATGCTAAAGAATTAAGCGAGTCTAATAATGATAACTTTCCAGATTTCCACTCTCTAGATATAAAGCCAGATTTGGATGAAATATTAGATTACTATATACCTAAATATTATGATGAGATTATAACTCAAGATAGCAAGTATATAGATGAATTATCAGAACCATTAAAAGATAAGGTAAAACTTGTATTAAGAAATAACAAAGTATCGGTAAAATGCCTAGTATGTAATGATGATTATATCTATAGTTTTAGCTCTATATCTCAAGTAGAGAGATGGTATAAAGTATTCCATATAATACAGCATAATAAAGAAGATAGCAAGAAGTATTATACATGTAATATATGCAATGTTATCTATAGAGAAACAATATACTATAAGAACCATATGAAATGGCTACACGGCATAGATATACCTAACATTTTAGAGGTGAGTAAATGAAGCAAAAGAGAGATGTTCTAGCATTCAAGTGTAAATCATGTAATGCTTTATTTAAGGACGAATCGCTAGCAATGTTCCATCATGATGCTATGGTATATTTAACATTAAAAGAAATGTCCGATAAGTTAGATAAATACTATCATACAATAAAACCTCTCAAGAATATTAAAGAACAAGATGATGATTTGCCAAAATGGGCTATGTATAATTATAGAGGTGTAAAAGATAAGATATATTGTATAATATGCAATTGTTATATATATTCTTTCAAATCTAGATATAGTTTTAGAAAATGCTTAAAGATGCATGATCTATTATCACATGATTGGATACCAACTAGTTTAAGAGGTGTTATAGATGAGCATAAAGATTAATATCAATAATATAGATGAGCTTATTAATAAGATAAAGTATAGTAATCTAGCAGATAGGACCAAAGATAACTATATCAATGCATTAAGATACTTTGCTAATAAAGAGATAACATATTCTAATACAAGAAGCACATATTATATCATCTTTTGTAAAGCCATAAAGCATCTAAAGCTAGACATAGATATACCAGAACCTAGTATTAATGCGAGTAATTATATCAAAAATATACTCGATACTCCTAACTATGATAAGATAGTAGTAAAGTTATTAGCAAAAGCAGAGAATAGAAAGAAGTTAAAGCCTTATCTATTAGCAAAATTATTAACTGGAGCAAGGAACTCTACATTCTTGAATGATCCAATTATTAAAAGGATAGATAAAGGCTTATACCTATACTCATATAGTATCAAGAGGAATAATCCAACATTCCTATTACCTTTTAGATTAAAATCGGCATCAAAAAGTCAAGTTTATCTGTTAAGATTATTTATTCATAAGACATTAGATACTAGCATACAAGAGCCTATTAGGAAAGCATTGATAAGCATGGCTATCAATGCTTTAGGAGACGATTTCTATATCTTTGATAGATTGATTATAGGACATAGGGATATTACTACTAAGCATTATATCAAGACTAGAGAAGATATAGTTAACTTCTTGTTAAGAATAAACAAAAAGTTGAGAGATTATAGCAAAGCTTACTCTCTAGCATGGGAACTAGCTTCTAATGGTGATAAAGATGCATAACCTAACACTTATTGGTATAAGTGTTATGTCTTCTATGCTTATAGTAAGCGTAAAAAGTGTTAATCATTATATATCAACATACTCATTTAAGCATAGCGTTAAAGATATAACACTTCCAGATTATAGTATTATCAATGAACATGCTAATCTAGCATTAGCATGGGATAGAGCAGATAAAGGAGGCATAAGCGATGTATAAGCAAAGAACAAATAGATATAACTCTATCCCTAAGGTTAGTAAAACCAAACAATTCTTAAAAGATCCAGATATAGCAAGATGGTATAAGCATCTAGCAAGATCTAGTAAGAATACTGCTGAAGTAAGGGCTAAGCATCTTGAGCTATTCCTAAGAGAGAGTTGGCTCAATGCTCATGAACTATTAATGATAGCAAGAGAAGATAGTAACATATTAAGGAACTTATGTTATGACTATATAGCATACCTTGAAGATAAGGGAAGATCTCTAGGTTATATAGAATGTATATTCAAAGCTGTGAAATCATGGCTTAGGTTCAACGACCTTGAATTACCAAGTTCTGTTAAGATAAAGAGTATGCCTAGTAATGTATCTAACAATGAAAGGATACCAGATGAAGATGAATATACAGATATGATAAATAGAGCAGAGTTAAGAGCAAGAGCAATAATAGCATTATTAAGTAAGAGTGGTATAAGACCTCAAGTTATTGGCAATGTAGATGCTAGTGATGGTTTAAGACTAAAAGATATGCCAGATATAGAAGTAATAAATGGCAAAGCTATATGCAAACAATATCCATGTATGATTAGAGTTAGAGCAGAGTTAAGCAAGAATAGAAAACCATACATAACTTTTCTATCTAAGCAAGGAGTAAGATATCTATTAGCATATCTAAATGATAGATTGAAGAATGGAGAGGTATTAAATGATGATAGTGCTATAATAACATGGGATAATAGGCATAAGTATGGTTACCCAAGACATAGAAAGACTAGATTCTTAATTACAAATAGCATATCAGATGAGGTAAGGAAAGTTATAAAGCCATACAAGTTTAGACCATACGTATTCAGATCGTTCTTTGATACACAACTATTATTAGCAGAAAGTAAAGGAAGAATAAATAGAGATTTCAGACAGTTCTTCATGGGTCATAGCGGAGATATTGAGCATGTATATACATTGCATAAAGGCATATTGCCAGAATCTTTAATTAAAGAGATGAGAGATGCTTATGCTAGATGCGAAGAGTTTCTGGATTTAGAGATTAGTAATAAAGATAAAGAGGTAGAAGAGCTAAGGAGCGATGTAATAAGCAAGATAACAACTATGAATAAAGAAGAGTTGCTAAAGATTATGGATATTATCCATAATCGGCAATAACTCAAACAGATAGTTGTTGATACAGATGAAGCAGAAGTTCTAATAATGAAATATGGTTTTATATATAAGGCTACATTACCAAACAAGAAGATAGTTTTAGAATCAGGATTTGAACACACATAGTAAATGGACCGGGAGGGATTTGAACCCTCGACCTCTCGCTGATTATAGTATACCTATAATCTTCCGCGTGCAAGGCGGACATTCTACCCCTGAACTACCGGCCCACTTTTCCATATTCTGATTAATGATGATTTAAGTGTTTATATTATATCTTAAGACCAAAAGCCTCCGTCATATCATAAAATTTAGAGTATACTTCTAAGAACTCCCTGCCCTTATCACTAATTATATACCTATTATTTCCATCTACCTCTTCTACCATTAATAAGCCTCTCTCTGTTAATGTATTAAGTATATGCTTTAATCTGTTATATGATATATTGGCTTTCCTAACTATATTTGTAATATTAGTACCATCAGCAGTATATGTAGCATTTAGTATATCTGCAATTATCCTTACATGAGTTCTATACATTGCCAATCCTAACACCTCGAGTTATTCTATAGATAGGCATTAGAATTGTTACCAAACCTCCTACTTTAAGTGCTAAAGAGATCTGATAAAATATAGATTCTGGATATATAAATCCATACCAACTTACAAACTCTCCTAATGCTAATAATGCTAATCCATTAGCTGTTATTAGAGTATTGATATGCTTATTCATCATATACGAGATCATCGCATTCGTAGCCCCATAAACTATCATGACAAAAGAAATTGACCTAATGATATGTTCTATTGAATCTCCAGGAATAACAAATAATGGCGATAATGCAATTGATATTAATGCTATAGCTGGAACCATATGCTTAAAGCCTGAGGATTGAATGCTGTATGAGAAGGCTAAGAAGAAATATCCTATTATCTGCATTATAAGACTTGATAAGAACAACTCTGCGTTTATTATGCTATTTGTTAAAAATAATATAAAACCAATGCTTATAAATAGAAATGCTAAAAATAATCTTAATAATGTTGGACTTTTTGTAACATTATATCCTTCATATGTTGATCTTGCTATCAGTACGGATGCTATTATAGCTATTCCAAACATGCTCAGTTCATATATATCCAATATATTATCATTCTTGGATTTCTTATAAAAAGGTATAATAAGCAAACGATTAGACTTTATTACCAATATTATTATGCTATTACCATGGATCTCTCTACTGATATAGGCATAAGGTTAAGGAACCCTACTATGTTAGCATCTGGTATATTAGGTATATCATATGATATACTAGAAAGGGTATATAATGCTGGAGCTGGTGCAGTAATATCAAAATCTATAAGCAAAGAACCTCGAGAAGGTTATGAGAATCCTACTATAGTTAAAGTAGATCAAGGTTTCATAAATGCGGTAGGATTATCGAACCCAGGAGCAGATTATTTTGCTCAAGAAGTTAAGGATAGTAATATACCATTGATAATAAATCTTGTAGGATCTAATGAGGATGAATTTGTATACATGCTCAAAAAGTTCGATGAGCTTAATATAATTGGATATGAGATCAACTTTTCATGCCCACATGTAGAGAAAGTTGGTTTAGAGGTTGGAGATGATCCAGAACTTGTATATAATATAATAAAAAGGATGAAGAGCATAACATCTAAACCAATAATAGCAAAACTAGGCTTAGGATCAAGTAATATATTAGAGATTGCTAAAGTTGCTAGAGATGCTGGAGTAGATGCTATAACTGCAATAAATACAATTAGAGCTATGCATATAAACATTGAAGTTTGTAAGCCAGTTCTTAGTAACAAAATAGGAGGATTGTCTGGTTTGCCTATAAAACCAATAGCAGTTAGATGTGTCTATGAATTGAGCAATGCAGTTGATATACCTATAATTGGATGTGGAGGAATAAGCAGATGGGAAGATGCCATAGAATTTATCCTTGCTGGAGCTTCTGCTATACAGATAGGAAGCGCAGTTAGTATATCATGGCTAAATATATTTAATGAGATTAATAAAGGTATAAAGAGTTATTTAGAGAGGAAAGGGTTCAATAGCATAAAGGAGTTGATAGGTATTGCTAGACATTGATAAGGTTAGAGTAGTTAGAATAGAAAAAGTTAGAGAGGAAAGCAAGAGTGTTAAAACTTTATTATTTAATGATGAACTTAGTAAGAAAGCTAAAGCTGGACAATTCGTTATGGTATGGATTCCTATGATAGATGAAATCCCTATGAGTGTTATGATAGATGATGAGTATTCAGCGATAAGTGTAAAGAGAGTAGGCAATGGTTCCACTGCTTTATATAATAAGAAAGAAGGAGAATTTATAGGCATTAGAGGACCATATGGTAATAGTTTTACTATTAGAGATGGTAATCTTTTATTAGTTGGTGGAGGAACTGGTTTGGTTCCATTACTTAGATTATGCAAAATTGCTAAAGCTTATGATACTAGGATAACTCTTGTAATGGGTTCGAGAAGTAAGGATGAGGTTATCTTTGAATCATTAGCAAGGAGATTACTTAAAGATGCTGATAGATTAATAATTACTACAGATGATGGAAGTTATGGAATTAAAGGTTCAGCAGTAGAACCTATTAATGAATTATTGGATAGAGAAAAGTTTGATATGATCTACACTTGTGGTCCAGAACTCATGATGAAGAAAGTATTAGAAATTGCTAAGAAATATAATATAGAAGCAGAAGCTAGTTTAGAAAGAATAATGAAGTGCGGTATTGGTTTATGTGCAAGTTGTTGCTTAGGCTCTTATATATTATGTAAAGACGGACCAGTATTGAAAGGTTCTGAGCTATTAAAGATAGAAGAGTTTGGAAGATATCATAGAGATAAATCTGGCCGTTTGCAATTATTGAATAATAGGCCCGAAGGCGTATTAATGTTTTGATCCAAATCCCTAATTCATACATAGTAGAACTATCTTTAATTATTAGTATAATCGTATATAAAATATTAGGAGTTTATTCGGCTCTGTTAACTTAACCACCATCTAGTAGGAATTTACTCAAATCTATCTTAACATTAAGATATGCTATGAATAGTTTAAACCATCTTATAACATGCTCTTACAATTATCCTTCATACATGGAAAGTTATCATCAAAGCATTCAGTTCTATCTTTTATATATTGAATAGCTCTCTCCATAACATTCTTTCCATCTATGCCATAAACAACATGCCATAGTCTTAACCATCTACATGTTTGATTATATCAACATTATCAGTATAGATTATCTTTCTGCCATATAATTTTCTTAACTTCTTTATGAAATTATAACATACTAATAGCGTCCTCTCTTTAGATATATGCATCAATAGGTACTTCTTTATATAAGGTTCATATGCTGTCCATAACCAATAATATTTCTATTTACCATTATCATGGTCTCATCTATCATTATAGCTTTAACATCCTTCTTAACATTGAAGATATTAATATCAATACTTTTTATCCTTCATATTGATACATGAGATCTCTTTATCAATGGTTCTAAACATTTAGCTGCTAATCTAGAACAATAGTAAAGATATATTGTATATAGTTTTAATGGTTTAGGGGTTCTATTACGTTCCATAATTATAGTTTGTAACTATGATCTAAAGTTAACGGAGCCAAATAATATTACATAAACGATATACTTTTTCCATAAAAAAGGATATGGAAATTATTTATAGCTCACAATTGAATACAGCATCTGGATCTGATGTACATGTATCTATGCCTGGACCTGCTTCTACCATATCGTTATTGATTATATTATCAATTGCATATGTTATATCATTACCTTGTCCGCCTACAATAACATCATTACCAGTATCGCCAAAGATTGAATCGTTATCATTACCTCCATCTATTACGTCATAATTATTACCTCCATGTAATTCATCATCGCCTCCTCTTCCAGATATTATATCATTACCATTACCTCCATATGCTATATCATTTCCTATATCTCCATCTATTCTATCATCTCCATCGTCACCATATAAGATATCATCGTTGTTATCTCCTACCACCCAGTCATCACCTTCTTCGCCATGTATTATATCATTACCATTACCTCCAGTGACTTTAACATCATCTCCTAAACCGCCGTACAATTCATCGTCTCCATCATCACCAAAGATCCAATCTTCATCATTACCTCCATATGCTTTATCGGCACCATCACCTCCCATCAAATGATCTGCGCCATTCTCTCCGTATAATATATCATTGCCGGACATTCCCATCAAATGATCTACACCATCTCTACCATGTAGTTCATCATTGCTAGAACCACCATCTATATAATCATCACCGTCTTGGCCATCTATATAATCATCACCGTCTTGGCCATATACAAAATCCATATCATTGCCAGAATAGATTGTATCGTTACCAGAACCAGCGTATATTAAGTCTATACCACCATTAGTTCTAATGAAATCGTTATCGTTATCAGCGTATATTAGATCGTTACCATCTCCAACATTAATTATATCATCGCCATTACCTCCATAAATGAAATTATCGTCTTCTATATCAGTAATTATATCATCGCCTTCATTACCTTCAATAAAATCGGCTCCATAGGAATCTATAATCTCATCATTTCCTAAACCACCAAATATATGATCATTACCATTTCCTCCTACTAAATAATCATTATCATCTTCACCAATTAACCAGTCTCTTCCATCACCTCCTACCAAATTATCGCTTCCTACACCACCATGAAGCCAATCGTTGCCTAAGCCTCCATAAAGTGTGTCATCGCCAATGACTCCATAAGTCTGATCATCTCCGTCATTACCATATAATATGTCATTTCCAGCGCCTCCATAAACAAAATCGTTGCCTTCATCGCCATAAAGGATATCAATTCCATCATATCCATTTATCCTATCATTTCCTAAACCTCCATGAACCTCGTTATTACCATCTTCAGCAAATACTATATCATCTCCATCCTCAGAATATATTACATCGTTACCTAATCCTCCATATATTACATCGTTACCTAATCCTCCATAAACTTCATCATCTCCAGAACCACTGTATATTAGATCTTGATCTACTCCTCCATAGATTTGATCATTGCCATTATCACCATAGATTAGATCTATACCTTCATTGCCATATAGTATATCATCACCTATATTACCATAAAGTTCATCTGAACCAGCATTACCATAAATTATATCATTACCATCATTGCCTAAGATTTTATCATTACCATCATCGCCATAAATTATATCATTGCCTAAAACTCCACGTAATTCATCATCTCCATTACCACCTTTAATCCAATCGTCTCCATCATCTCCATAGATCAGGTCATTACCATCATCACCACAAATCACATCGTTGCCTTCTAGTCCATAAATCACATCGTTGCCTTCTAGTCCATAAATCACATCGTTGCTATTAGTACCTCGTATAACCTCAGCGCTATTACTTCCATAGATTACGTTATAACCTACTGGAGGATTATTACATAGTGATTGCTCAGTTTGTTCATAAGATTTGTATGACATTGATAGCAATAATATTGCTGCTAATGTCAATAATAGTATCTTCATTACATTATGCAGCAACGACTAACTATATAAATATAGTTTTGTAATATTTTAAATAATAATAGTAATTTTATGAAGGTTTAGTTTATCAAATAGTAGAATAATTCAAAGAATAATTCTAACATTAATGGAGTAGAATGGTTACAGTCATAATATTGTTATTTACTAATTTCATTTATATTAATTATCATATTGTTTTATTGTTATTATAATATTAAAACTATAGATCATCAATGATCATCATGTAAATAATAAAATTGGTAGCCCGGGGCAGATTCGAACTGCCGTCACCAGGTTTCTTTTCATGAGATCCAGAGCCTGGTATTCAAGGAGATCTAGCCCTTCCTTGACCGCTAGACGACCGGGCTTCCGGGCTAATAAGAATTTGAGGATATGGTTATTTGTTCCTTTACTTTGTAGCTATCTCCCTTGCTGCTTGACCATAACTTAATACCATTCTCTTCCTAAGATATGGTATCAATTTGTAATGTATAGAGTATATATCCTTATCAGAATCTTTTATAAGCAAACCTTTGACTATCAAGGATACAAAGCCTCCAGCTATCTTATTAGGGCTTATATCATGCTCTTTATAGTATGCATCTCTCTTTTCATGATACTCTTGCACGGTAAAATAAGGCCTATCTTTCTCTAATACCAAAGGCCAGATTATTCCATCCCATACAATCCTTCTATTCTCTGTAGAGGCTGCATACTTTCCTTTCACCCTATACATAGACAAACTTAAAAATGAGCTAATATAATATAAAACTATGGATATAGGCAGATTAGAATCCTCATTAATAAAATTGAAGGAAAAATGGGGCATAGATGATAGAATTATAGATCTTACATTAGGTAAGACCAATGCTAAAGATACACAAGTTGAGGTTAATGGAGTAATATTCCATATCCCAACTATTGATGATGGTTATGTTTTATGGAAATGCATATGGCCTGATTGCCATAACTGCTGCGAAAATCAAGGAAGGTTACCTTTAACAATTGATGATATAGAAGAGTTATCAAAAGCTATGAATATTAGCAAACAAGAATTTATTAATAAAGAGACTAGGATGGCTGAATGGGAAGAAGATGAACCATTTGGCTCTGTGAGTACATTACTTACAATGTTTGCTTTGAAGAGGCAAGAGAATGAGGATGAGAAGCATGACGGAAAGCCATTAAGATGTAGATTCTTAGATAAGAAAGGTTATTGTAAACTTCATCCATCAAGGCCTGGATGCTGTAAATTGTATCCTTTTGCATCATGGGTTATGATCAATAATAACAAGCCAGTAATACATGCTACCTTCCAGTTTGATGGCAACTGTCCAGGATTTTATATATCTAATTCTCTAGATGATGCTAAAGAAATACTAGAAGAGTATTCAGAGATTATAATAGATTATAACAATGCTGTCAATAGAACAACTAGAGAAGGTTATGGTTCGATAACTATAATAAATTACTGAATATCTGCTATAGCTTTTGTTACATCTGTCTTTGTTAATATCCCTTTTAATTTATTATTAGCATCAACAACTGGAATGCCACTAATCCTATTCTTTCTCATAATCTTACATGCTTCTGCTAGATCCTCATCCTCATTAATGGTTAATAGATTATGAGTCATTACATCTCTTACAAACGTCTTTATGCTTATGCCAATAAACGCTTCTCTATTATTTCTAAATATCTCGCTTATCACAGCAAATGTATCATGTCCTACAAACGAACTTAATGGCAACAAGTTTCTATAAGTAATTATACCTAATGGTTGCTCATCTCTGACAACTATAACCCTAGATATGTTGTTATCGTTCATAACCTCTAATGCTTTTTGGACAGTATCATCTATATCTATAGTAATAACATCTTTACTCATATACTCTTTAACCTTATGTCTTCCAACTAATCTATCTGCATAGAATGATACAAGATCGCTCTTTGTTATTATCCCTTTTAACTTTCCTTCATCATTTACTACTAATACTGAACTTATTCCTTTATCAAGCATTAACCTAGCGATCTTATTCAATTTAGTAGTAAACTCATTTACTGTAACTACATCTTTTGTCATAACCTCTTCTAATGGTATCTCATTGATCAGCCTATCTTCTTTCAGCATTATCTTTGCTATATCCTTCTCTGTTATTATCCCTACTGGTTTATCATCAACTTCAACAACTATCCTACTTATATTATGCTTGATCATCTTATTCTTAGCATCATCAAGTGTATGATATGGTTTTAATGTGATAGGTTTATTATATATCTCTCTAAGTAATACTTCCATTTAGGCTTATAATATATCTTTTATATTTTATCTTTACTATAGTCTACTTATGCTAAATAACTTACTTATATTTATCTCCATACCAAATCGATCTTCGTTCTTCTTCATATAAAGATATATCTTTAATAATATTGGCAAATATTTTATTAGACTAAACTCATTGGTTATCTTACTCTTTACAAATCTAAAGACATCATAGTATATTCTGAACTTTTCATGCACTAAATACCTATAACGTTCTAGGTTATCTATATTATTGATAAGCAGATCTGCACAAGTTGTGCTCGGTATTATCCCTTCTCCTAATAAAGCATATACTGTGCCTATAGATTCTCCTACTCCAACTACATTATCATCAATAAATGGTTCACATAATGCTGGAGGAGTTAATCTAACTGGTCTTCCTACCTTCTTAACTATCCTTCCTCCATATTTAGCTATAAACTGATCAACGATCTCTTTATGCTTCCTATTCTTATCTCCAGCTCCTATATGAGCATAATTATCATTTAATGGAAAGTACCAAAAGTAACCACTCATGCTAGGAAATGGTTTTAACATAAAATCATCGAATGGCATCTTATCATATTTTACTTTGTATTGTATAGTAGGAATCCATAACTCATTTTTAGGTTTAGGAAGGAAAGTTCTATTGAAACCAGTAGCATCTATAACAAGATCGAATTCATCTTTTATATCATTACTAGGCATTATACCATAATTTATCTTGCATCCTTTTATTAGATCTTTAATTAAACCTATCTTATCGTATGTACATAATCCTTTTAACCTTAATGAGAATGAATTATTTGCTACTATATCCATCTTTACTCCTTTGTGCAAGATATAGTCATCGAAATTCAAGCCAGTTTTATCTATCAAACCTCTCATACCAGCAATAGTAGTAGCCCATGCACAGATAGAGTCATGCTCCTCTTCTCTCATACGTTCAAAACCTATAACCTCATGCTCTTTGCTTAATCTATTCAATAGATAAGCACCAGCAACTCCTATACCAACTACAGCAATCTTCATACCTTTAAAAGTTCAATTTGGGTATAAAAATCATCTATTCTATATATAATGCTGGTTTATAAGGTCGAGCATGTTTAGCCTTGGATTTAGGATCTATAGCATTATCTTCATTATATATTTTGATAATAGCATTGAACTCTCTAGCGAGCAACTCTTTAGCATCTTCAATATAAGACTTTTCATCCAGCATTATGCTATTCCTCCTAATCCTAGCCTCCTCTGATACAGATAATATATCATCAACCATCTTTCTAATCATCTCTGGCATCTTTTTAGCATATTCTGCTTGATCGCTATTAACAAGTTCTTTCATTATATCTCTAAAGTTCCTTTTACCATTCAGTATAAGATATAAGATTCTAGAATATAACTCATGTTTCTCTTTAGATGCAGTATAGATATAGATAGTATTAGGTTTCATCTTTGTAACCTTTAGTATATTATTAATATCATCCAACAGATTCATGATCAACGCTTCTCCTTCATCGGCCTCATAATCTATCTTACTCTCATCAACTTTTGGCCATTCGGCTTTCATTATCGAATCTTTATTGCCAAACATATGCCAGATCTCTTCAGTTATAAATGGGGCAAATGGAGCTAGTAACCTAACTCTAACATTAAAGAATCGTTTCAACGATAATTTTTTATTGACTTTCCTCTTCTGATACCATTGTAATATATCATCCATACCATATATTATCTCATGTAAAGCTTCTCTAACTCTTAATCTATCCATAGCATTTGTTATATCTCTAATTTTATGTTGTAATATGCTATTTAGCCATCTATCAACTTTATCATTACTAGAAGCATCTTCGATATCTTTGCAAGTATTGTATATCTTCTCTAACCTATTCTTTATACCTTCTAATGTATCGAAGGTGAAATCAGCATCTTGCAACAATTCAGCACTTATCATTATAGATGCTCTTATAGCATCTGCACCATGTTCTCTTATAGCTTCTCTTAATGGTATTATATTACCCATCGATTTACTCATCTTCTTGCCTTCCATTAATACACTGCCATTAACTACGATCTCTCTAGGCCATTTAGATCTATCAAATATTGCTACATGATTAAAGATAAAGAATGTTAGATGGTTAGGAATTAGATCCCTTCCAGAATGTCTGCTATCTACTGGATAATAATACTCAAATTCATCTCTGATCTTTCCAATTAATTCTTCAGATAGATTATACTTATCTGCTAATGATTTTGTATCTCCAATACCATAAAATACATAATCGAAGAATTGATCATCGATCTTATCAGCATCGATCTTATCAGCATACTTTGCAATTGTATAATAAGCCATATAGATAACTGAATCTGATAAACTCTCTATAATCCAATCCTTATCCCATGGGAGTTTTGTCCCTAAGCCCGATCTTCTAGCACATGCTCTCTCTTTAAGCCATTCTATTGTATACTCAAACTCTCTTCTGATATCTTCTGGCATAAGATTCATAGATCTTAAACACTCATGAGCCAAATCTTTCCATTCTCTATTTGAATAATCTATGAACCATTGATCATCTAATATCTTTACAACACATTCTGCTCCACATCTACATCTTACTGGTTCTACTAACTCTAGCATAGTATCAGCCTTATTTGAATTTATGAGATCTTGCTTGACTTTATCTCTAGCTTCGCTAACCTTCATCTTTGAATATATGTCTGTATTATCAAGCATTATTCCATTATAATATTCAGTAGAGTATAACTCATTAGTTGCATCTTCTAATTTTGGATCATCTTGACCTTTTATCTTAAACTCTTTAATTACTTCATATGCTGGTATTTTACCTTTATACTTCTCACTCTCAATTATTACTATTGGTTCGAATTTTATTCCAAGATCTATTAATGCTTGATAGTCATAAGGAGCATGAGCTGGTACGCTCATAACTATCCCACTTCCATTATTAGGATCAACAAACTTTGCTGGCAAGATCTTAACCTTTCTATCTTCTATAGGTATCTTTACTTCTTTATACAATAATTCTTTACCTTTGAACTTCTCTATTATCTTTACATCTCTATTCAGAAATGTGAGTTTATATGCAGATCTCTCGCTTATTATCCATTCTTCATCATCTACATGTGCTTTAACATAATCAGCGTCTGGATTTATCCATAGATTAGTTACTCCAAATATGGTCTCTGGTCTTAATGTTGCTGTAGGTATCTTTATTCCATCATACTCAAATTTTATTAATGTATATTCATTAAACTCTGGCTCAACATCACCTAGCGTATCATGCTGGCTTACTGGATTGTTATCTCTAGGACACCAACCTACTGGATGGGAACCTTGGACAACATATCCTTTCTCTCTTAGCTTTCTAAATTGCCATTCTATAAATCTACTATATAGTTTGTCTATGGTAGTAAATTCTCTCCTCCAATCTATAGAGTAACCCATCTCTATCATGCCTTGTTTTATCTCTTTATGAAAGTATCTAGCGATCTCTAGAGGATCTCTAAATTTCTCTATCTCATCTCTTGGCACTTTGTATATATTTATGAAAGCGTTTATCAGTTCTTGATCGTTATCGGCAACTCTTTTTGCCATAGCAAGAATGGGTGTTCCAGTATAATGAAAACCCATTGGAAATAATACATTATAACCTTTCATACGCATGTATCTAGCATGAATATCTGCTAGAGTATAAGTCCTGCCATGGCCTATATGTTGAGGAGAATTAGGATATGGATATGCTACTGTTATAAAATACTTATTGTCATTATCTGGATCACTCTCAAATAATCTCTGTTCATTCCATATTCTGATCCATTTATCTTGTAACTTGTTATAATCGATCATATATTTTCACTAATTATCTCTTCTACTGCTTCTAATGCATCTTTATAAGAGTCAATAAACCTTCCTCCTCCTTGTCCAAATCTATCATTACCCCCACCAGAACCTCCTAATATCTTTGCAACTTTTCTAGTCAATTCTCCAGCCTTGATCTTTTCTCTAGCATTCTTACCTACAAATGTTATTATTCTAATACTTTCATTCTTTCTAACTAATGCTAGATAAATTAGATCTGGATTATGTTCTATAGCCTTCTCTCCTAATGCTATATGATAATTCTCATCAAACATATCATCATATGTTCCATAATAGTATAACGAGCCAAACCTCTTTGCCTTATTACTTATAGTAGGAGCTAACTCTTCAGCGATGAACTTTGTTATAATCCTTAACTTTCTCTTTGCTTCATCTGCCTCATTTGCTACCTTCTTTACAGACTCTACTACTTTCTCTCTACTAGAGCCTAGTTCGTTTGTTATCTCTAGAATCTGGTTTTCCATATTTTGAACATACTTTAATGCTCTCTCACCAGCTACATACTCCAATCTAACTACTCCATCTTGAACTCTTTCTGCTTTTATTATCTTTATCATGCCTATCTCACCAGTTCTCTTGCAATGAGTACCAGCACATGCTTCAATATCCCAATCTTTAACTTTAACGATCCTAACCTTTCTGCTTGGAACATATCCTCCTTGATAAATCCTAAATCCGTATCTCTGCTCAGCATCATTCCTATCTAATATCTCAATCTCGATAGGAACGTTTGCTAGTGTTACTTTATTTGCTAGCTCTTCGATCTTTATTATATCATCTCTGGTTAATGATGAATGATGTGTTATATCTAATCTAGCATAATCTATATCTTTGAATGCTGAATGCTGCCATACCCATGAACCCAAGGCATTTCTAGCAGCAGAGTTTATTATATGTGTAGCAGTATGATGTCTTGTTATAGTTCTTCTTCTTCCTTCATCTACTTTACATCTAACAACCATACCTTTCTTCAAACCATTAATAGTATCAACCTCATGCAATACAACATCACCTTGTTTTGTAACATCCTTGACAAATGAATTGTTTATATAACCATGATCTGGTTCTTGTCCTCCACCTCTTGCATAAAATGCTGTTTGATCTAAAATTACATATTTGTTATCTAGTATATCTAAGATCTTTGCATCAAACTCAAAGAGTTCCTCATCTTCATAATATAACAATCTAGTCGGCTCTAGTTCTTGGATAATATTTGCTATAGGTTTCGGTTCTTGTAATTTCTGCTCATTATACTTCTCAGCAAGCATAGTGTAAAAGTTTGATGGTATCATGTCTATAACTCCATGCTCTTTAAGAAATTCGGGTGTAATGCCTTCTGATTCATATAATCTTATGAGATCTTCTATAGTTATATTCTTCTTATTCTGCTTTAGATTTGATATTATACCTTTTATCCTACTAAGAGATTGATTGTATCTATTAACTTCTATATCTAATATTGTTTTAACCTCATCTCTATGCTCCTCTAACTCCGGATAAACATTCTTTAGATAATCGACATGCATATCTATCAATTCATCTAATGATAGATTCCAATGCATCCTTTTTATCATAGCTAATGCTCTTCTCAAGATAACTCTTAGATTATGTCCTCCCCCTACATTACTAGGAAGTGCTCCATCTGATATTGCAAATAGTAATGCTCTTGTATGATCTAATATTGCATATAAAGACTCTAATGGCATTGTTAGAGTTGTTAATTTATCAATATCTATCTTCAACTCTTTTGCTGCTATGGATTTTAGTAATGATATATCATTAACCTCATCCAGATTGCTGGATATTATTGTAAAATATCTAGATAAGAAATCTGGATTATATTCTATACCAAATCTGTTTATAAGTTTATTAACAATTGGTCCAAAACAACAATCATAGCTTGTAGGAGTTCCCATAGTTATCCATGAAAATCGCTCTAAACCAGCTCCCATATCTACTATCTTATCCTTCATCTGTCTATAGTTACTAGGAGTTCCTTCAAACTCGGTAAATACTGCATTCCCTAACTCTAATCCTTTTACAAAATATTCTAGGGAATAGCCAAATGCACCATAACCTAACCATACATCTTCTTGGAATATTATATCTTCTTTATTAATACCTAATACTTGAGTAAGCATATTATAATCCAATTCTATACATCGATCCTTCCAATATCCTTGCTCATTTGCAATACTATGCTGACCTATCATACAGAATGAGGTGTAATGCTTCCCGCTAACTCCTACATTCTCTATATCATTAAATCTTAGACATATTTGAGGAACTATCAATGGATTATAAGGGAATTCAAATACAATCTTTCCTCCTATTACTCTTTGAAAATCTACTATAGATGCTACTGTGAAGAATAGATCATCTCTCCATCTACATACAACTGGATAACGTTTTACCGATGTATGATTATTAGCAACAAAGAATTTCTCAACTTCCTTCCATGCTTGAACATAATCATATCTTTTATTAGTAGGAGGATTTCCTATGAACCCATATGGCTCACAATCAGCACAATGATCTCTCTCTACTAATGTCCAGAAGTTATTATTGCATCTCTTACACGTTTGCCTCTTAAAACCTAGATCATCGAATAGTTTAACTCTATAATATTTGTCTGGTTCTTTACCAAACTTCTTCTTTAACTCTTCCTTACTCACAGTTAATGGTAAATTAATAGTTAATTAATATCTTTTTGCTAAGCTAATACTTAAATATAAATCAAAACTTAAAGCATATAATGTTTGGATTTGGGAAGACTTCATTTAAGGAGGGCGATTATATATTTGGAACTATATATGAAGGTGATTATTGTTCTATAATTATAGGAGTAGTTGAGTTTAAACATGATAATAGGTTAAAGATAAAAGGCACTCATATAAAACCAATAGGCTTGCTAGAAAAAGTGAAGAGTGGCAAATTACCTCCACGATTTAACGAGGTATTAAAGGCACCAAATCCAGATAATGTAATTCATATCTTACTTAACAAAGTAGATACTAACGATTTTGAAGATTATATAGATCTAACGCAATTTAATAGTGTAGAAAAGATAAATGTGAAACGTTTTAGTGAGATGGATTATTGGGTAAAAGAAGGCTTTCCAGAGTTATTTGCTATGGTATTATCACAAGATGTTAGAAGAGATGAGGCTAGGAAGATGCTTATAGATAAGATGAACTCTATTCCAGATGCTGAGATAAAGAGAACTATATATGCTATAGCTAGGCAGTTAAAGATAATCTAAAAGTTTTATATTACCGCTCTATTCTTCTTAGGCTATGGAATATGTATATGCAGCATTGTTGCTTCATAAACTGAAGCAAGAGATCAATGAGGATAATATAAAGAATGTTATAAAGGCTACAGGAGTAGAACCAGATGAGGTTAAGGTTAAAGCTTTAGTTGCAGCATTAAGCGAAGTTGATATAGATGAGGCATTAAAGAGTGCACCAGTAGCTGTAGCAGCACCAGTAGCTGCGCCAAGCGGAGCGCCTGGAGAGGCAAAAGCTGAGGAGAAGAAAGAGGAGGAAGAGGAAGAGAAGAAGGGAGAAGAGGAAGCAATGGCAGGGTTATCAGCATTGTTCGGATAATGTAAGATGCAGTAAAGGATAATGTTATTTTATTTAACCCTAGTTATGCTCTTATTAACAATATTTTTTAATTATATGCATTAATCATTACTATGCGCTATAAGAGATGATAGGTATTATATGCTGAAGATAGTTAGATGCGAAGAAGTTAGAGTTGTTAAAATTTGCTAAAGAAGAGAGTATAAATGCTGCAGCATTTCATGGAAGAGTTTGTAATAAAGCTGAGATCGCATTCTATAATATAGATAGCAAGGAATACGAACCTATGAAGATAGAAGAAGAGATGGAGATCACTAGCATAGCAGGAAATATAGCATGCTTGATGATGAACATAAAGTTCATGCTCATATAACATTATCAGATAGAAACATGAAAGTAATAGGAGGACATCTTAATAAGGTGATAATCTCTGGAGCATATGAGATATTCTTAACAAAACTAGATTACAGACTATGATCATTATATATGATTAAATCTATTAGATATCTAAAAAATTTATTGATAACCTTTCTTCTTTGCTACTTCTAACAACGCTCTTGCTTCCATATCAGCCTTTGCTAATATATCATTTATAGTATCATCAGTAGGATACGCTGCGTTTATAGATAACGCTCTTGCTTCCATGTATGCTTTTCTTAGTATATGTTCAATACTCTCTTTAGTTGGATAACCAGCATTTATTGCTAGATTCAATGCTTCTGCAAATGCTTGCTTAAGTTCTTCTTTACTTGCTTCAATATCTATCTTTAGATCATCTGCGTGATATAATACACCATCCTCTAATGCTGCATGAATAGTTAAACCAGCTTTTATGGGCTTTAAACCAAGCTTGCTTAACAACGATGCTAGTTTATAAGATATCTCCTCTCCTGGTTTTGCTACTACACTATCCTTTGATATCCATATAGTTCCTCCTTCTATCTTTGTTTGTACTTTAGCTTCTCTAAACTCTGATAATACTGGACCTGGAGGCAAGCCTGTATTGCCAGCTGGAACTATTATCTCATCGGTTGCAATATCTCCTCCTTTTGCTGGGAGATATATCTTCTCCTTATCTAATAATAGATATAACTTGAAAGGACTCATATCTGTAAATATAAAAGCGTTCTGACCAACCAACTCATCCAATAATTTATCTATGCCTTTAATACCAGAATCTGCTAATGCTTTCTTAGCTATCTTATTCTTTACCATTATTATCTTTAATTGATCGCCAAACTTCTTCCTTATAGCCATTAATTGCTCTGCTCTAACCTTCTCCATCTTTACTAATGCTATTGTCTTATACTTACTAGCGTACTCTCTTAATGTATTTAATAACCTTACCTTCCTTTCTGGATAAGTTCTTGCTACTTGCACTTCAAGCCACCTTGACTAATAGATTGCTTAACTTAACAGGCTTGCCCATTGTAAACTTTACTATTATATCTCTTATGTTCTTATCACCATTTGGTAACTTTCCTTCAATTGCATTTATAACAGCCATAGCATTCTCTGCTAATTGATCATCGCTCATATCCTCATAGCCTATCTTACATGCTATCATCATCTGCCTTCTCAATCTTACTCTTACCGAAGATCTGAATCTATTTATTATGGCATCTATTGGTGCATTAAATGGTACTGGAGTAGCCATCTTACCTCTAGGACCGAGAACCTGTCCTAACGATTTACCTACATTAGCCATATAAGATGTCTCTGCTAGGAAAAAGTCATATTCATTAGCCAATTTCTTTGCTCCTCTCTTATTACTTCCTATAATAGCCAATTCATCTGGTTCAATGACTCTATCTATACCAGCATTCTTTGCTCTTAATGCAAGATCACCAGTTGCAATTAAACATAGTTTAGGTTTCTTAGTCAGAGGATGTGGTAAAGTTATAACCTCATTTAATGAGAATCCTTTCTTTATATCTACATCCTTTAATGTTATTATCAGTTCTACTGCTTGTGTAAATTTCCTCTTTTCAGTATTCGCTCTAGCCTTACTTATCATATCCTTTAACTCTTTAACGCGAACGCTAATCATCTAATCTTTGCTCTTTATTCTCATTTAAAATCGTTTACATTAACCATAGTATTAATATTAATTTATATTACATATACTATATGCAACTCCATGTATGTATAAGTAGTTTCTCTACATATTATATAAAAAATTACATTTATTAATAACCTAATGTAGAGATTAGATGTTGAATCGCTACGATGAATTAGATATGAATATATTAAGTGAATTGAGCAGAGACGCATCTATTTCTGTACCAAAGTTAGCTAAAAAGCTAGGAATTAATGCATCTGTTATATATAGTAGAATAAAAAGGCTAGTTAAGAGAGGTGTAATAAAACGATTTACTATAATTATAAATGATGAGGCTTTAGGAATCAATGTAAGAGCTATTATAGGTATAAACATGGATCCAAAACATAGACAGACTGTAAGAAAATCCTTGATGGAGATAGCAGAGATAAGAAGCATAGCAGAGGTATCTGGAAGGTTTGATGTGTTAGTTACAGTAGGAGCTAAGAATCTTGAAGATTTGCATAGTATAGTAATGGATAAGATAGGAGAGATACAAGGAATAACTAATACTGAGACATTTGTAGAGATGCAGAGATATGACAAAGAGTATGATCTAACGCCATTACTACAAACTAGATAAAAATTTAAACTTTTTATTTTTATTGAAATTTATCATCGTATTTGCCTTCATTAACCTCTTTGATAACTTCTTTTGGAGGTTTACCATCAACTTTGACTCCTATACTAACACATGCTCCAAGGATCTCTTTTGTAGCGCTCTTTATAGCTCTTGCGTATATATCATCCATCTTCAGTTTTGCTACTTTAATGATGCTATCCATACTTACATCTCCTACAAACGTCTTATTAGGAGTACCAGAGCCTTTTTGAACATTAGCCTCTTTAAGTATTAGCATTGCAGTAGGAGGTACGCCAACTTCTACAGTAAACTGTTTTGTATCTGGATCAACTTCAACCTTAACTGGTACCTTCATGCCAGCATAATCTTTAGTCTTCTTATTGATCTCATTCACAACAGCTAAGATATTAACCCCCAAAGGTCCTAAAGCGGGTCCTAATGGTGGACCAGCATTTGCTTCTCCTCCTGTAACTAGAGTTGATATTGTTTGTTTCTTACCCATGTATACCTATCTCTAAAGAATCAATTTAACTCTTTTTATGCTTTTTGGACAAGCCTTAGGTAGTTAGCGTCTATTGTTACTGGTAATTGATAAGGAGCATCTAATAATATCACAGTTGCTTCTTGCCTATCATAATCTACTCTAGTTATCTTTGCTTTCATACCTTTGAATGGACCTCCTATTATCTCTACAGTATCATCTACAGACAATTCTTCAACGCTAGGTTTCTTAACTAGGAAACCTTTGATATCATCTAAAGATATCTCGCCTTTTATCTGTCCTCTAACATGCTTTATGCCAGATAACACTTCATAAGCTATATTTGCACTAGCTGCTTCAACAACTATATACCCTTTTAGATTCTCTAATACTAATATTGAGTATAAACCAGGATTTCTCTTTGCTAATCTATTCTCTACCAATCTAGCAACAACATGTTCTTGACCCCCCGTTGTTCTTATTGCAAAGAATTTACTATCTTCACTCATTACATACCGCCAACTGGAACGAATGTTACTAGCGTTGATATGAACTGTATTATGAAACCTAGAATTCCTATTATGCTCAAACCTAAACCTACTAACCTAAGATTGATCATGTAATCTTCTCTACTAGGTTTCTTTGCTAACTTTAGTGTAGCATACCAATCCCTCACTTTCTTCTCTATATCAAAATCCATGCTGTTACTATTAATAAAGCGATTTATAAATAATGCGCATCTTTAATATCTATTAGAACCAAAGTATCTCTTAATTATTATATCAATACTATTATGGAAGAGAATATATGGATATATCTTTGTCCTTCTTGTGCTGCATATTAAGACATTAATTAAAGTTATAAATAGAAAGCGTAATTAAACGCTAATCCATTTATTTGTTTGTGATATTATTAGTAGCATCAAAGTTAGATATTTGTGCTAAAAATATGGCTAATTATATAATAGAGAACTATAATTCAGAATTGATAAAGGATAGTCTATATAAGATTGATGATTTTCATCTTATATTAATAGAGGGAGAAGCATTATATGCTGAATGGCTTGAACAATTTGATGTTAGTGCGTATATATTCTTGTCGAAGCATAGATCTGAGAAGAATATACCTGCTTTAACAAGCCATTTTACTGGTAACTTTAACAAAGCAGAATTTGGAGGTAATGATAAAGAATTGGCCTATACATTTCCAAGTTTGCAGAAATATTATATGATAAATCTTTATAAGAAGCAAGATAGGTTAAAAGATTACCAGATAGTTATAGAGGCTACTCATCACGGTCCTACAAGCTTGTCAAAACCATCGTTATTCATAGAGATCGGTTCTAGTATTGAACAATGGAATGATAGAAATGCTATAAAGATAGTATGCGATACTCTTATACAGACTTTAAGAGATATTAGATATGCTAGAAAAGTAGCAATAGGATTAGGAGGAACGCATTATCCATTAAAATTCAATAAATTGTTGTTAGAATCTGAGTATGCATTAGGGCATATAGCACCAAAGTATGCTTTAGAATTTGTAGATAAATATATCCTAGATCAGATGATAGATAAGTCTATAGAGAAGATAGATAATATAATCCTAGATTGGAAAGGATTGGGAAGAGAGAAAGAAAGACTAAAAGATCTCTTAAGCAGTTACAATCTAGAGATAACAAGGGTTTAGATGAACAAGTATATGAACTTCTTAAAAGGATACCAGAAGGAAGGGTTACAACTTATAAGGCATTAGCGATGGCTATAGATAAACCTAAAGCTAGTAGAGTTATAGGCAATATATTAAAGAATAATCCTAATCCAGTTATAGTTCCATGCCATAGAGTAGTTAGAAGTGATGGAAAGATAGGAGGTTATGCATATGGTAAGAATGTAAAGAAGATATTATTAGAGATTGAAGGCATTAATATTAATAATGATACAATAGTTAGTTTTGATAAAATTGTTATAAACTATCTCTAATCTTTGGCAAGTTCTCTAAGGTGTGCTACAGATCTAACTTGTCCTCCTTTTATCCTTCTATACAATAATTTTGCTTTATCTTTATCGATCTCGTTTCTATCCTTCATAATCTTTAGATGCTTCCTTAATGTTCTTACTTTCCTAACCCATGCCTCTTTCTTACCAGTTCTAGCGGTCTTCTTACCTTCCATACTACCCTTTCCTCTTCCTCTCTTCTTTGCCTTTTCGTGCTTAATTCTAAACCTTCCTCTAGAAGTGCCTTCTTTCTTCTTAACTAATATGGTTCTTGCAGTAACTAAACTTCTTATATCTTCTCTAGTTATAGCATCTGCTATATCATCTAGATAGTTTGGATCAAACTTTATCCTTTCTATCCCTACTCCTAACGTTCTTGCTGCTAATTCTCTCTTCTTTCTTAGGTTTACTGGCATATTATCACCTATGGATTTAACACCTTGATATTAAGTTCTTTAGCCTTCTTTAATATTTGTATCCTCTTCCTCCTACCAACACTAGCCCCAATTCTAGCAGCATCTCTAGTCTTATCTAATTTAAGTAGATCGTCAACATTATAAACTAGGACATCATTATAACCAGAAGGATGGAGATATCTAGTAACTCTAGGAGAACCATAACCTATCTTTACCAACTTTGGCCATCCTTTTAACCTTCTTCTCATCCTATTATCTATACCTCTAGGTTTCCTCCAACTCTCTTTAACACGTTTATACCTCCAACTCTCACATGCTACAAACTCTGGCTTCTTAGACTTGATCTCTTCTCTTAACTTCAAGAGTTCTTTGATATCAGTACTCATACTTGAGCAGTATATTAGATAAATAATAAATATCTTTCTAGAGTCTTCTTGCTACTATCCTCTTCTCTAATATATATAAAGGATAGTACTTACCCTCTTTGCTATCTCTATAATTCCAGAGATTCTTGCTTATCTTTGCTTTTTTGAATAATCTCTTCATATCATCATCTAAAGCGTCATAAACCCATTTACCTATTATTATTCTCCATGCTTTAGCAAACTCTACTATCTTTGCTGCTATACTCATAGTATAGCCAATTATATCCAGATTTTTGCCTATGCTAACAATCTGATTCTCTCCTAAATCCATTCCTATCTTTATCTGGATCTCTGGATAATCATGTTGAGTTATAACTGGATTTATAGCATATCTAACGATATTTACCATAGATCTAGCACAATTGACTGCATCTCTAGCTATAGATGATGGATCGCTTTGTATAGGAAAGAATGCTATAACTGAATCCCCAGCATATTTTAGGATATAGCCATTATACGCAGATACTAGATAAGACATCTCTTGAGCAAAGATCTTGATCAATGTTGCTAATTTATCTGGACTTAAAGTTTGTGATAATTTAGTAGAGCCTACTATATCAACATATAATATGATCATCCTCATATTCTTATTGATATTATCCTTCAAAAAATCCTCAGATGGCATGATAGCCTCATCTAGTTCAAAGCCTTGATATAACGTCTTTCGTATCCTTTCTCTAACTTGTAATAGAATGGTATATAATTCATCAAATGTAATGTTAGGTTTCTTTATAGGTTGTGTTATTAACTCATCGAACATTATCTTAAATACATCTTCTGGTATGATTGTCTTTGTAACTTTATCGTAATAATACTTTTTCCCATCTTTATACTTCTCAGTATATCTGCTAGGATCTAATCTGATCCTATAGCGCTTCTCCTCATCACCAATATAGAATAGAAACGAATCCTTTGCCATAATATTACTATAATTATGTTATATAGCTTTTAACTGCTTTACTATTCTAGGTCTAGTCTTCTTGAATACTCTAAAACCACAGATACATTTTATCTCTGGTAACTTGCTCAACTCTTCAGAGTTTGTTATAGTACCACATTTGACACATTCATAATAGACTATATTCTCCTCGCTCATACAAGATTATAATGAATACTCTCATTTATTCTTATACTAAAATATAAAAAGGTTAGAAGATCTATTTTAATGATACTTCTATATATACCTCATTAGGTACTTTTAGCCTCATTAGTTGCTTCATAGCTCTATCATCAGCACTTAGATCTATTACTCTTCTATGTACTCGCATCTCCCATTTATCCCATGTCTCTGTGCCATTACCACAAGGAGACTTTCTAGTAACTACACGCAACCTTTTTGTAGGTAACGGTTGCGGACCTCTCAACTTTACTCCAGTCTTCTCTCCTATCATCAATATCTCTTCACAAACCTCATCTAGTTTCTTTAGATCTGTGCTTGTCAGCTTTACCCTTGCTTTCTGAACCATGCTACTTCACTTACTTTGCAGTTGCTTTCTCTAGAGTATACTTTTCTGTTATCTCTTGCACAACTCCTGCTGCTATAGTAGTACCCATATCTCTCAATGCAAACCTTCCTAACTCTGGGAACTCTTTGAACTTTTCAATACACAAAGGCTTTACTGGTCTTATCTTTACTATTGCTGCATCCCCATTCTTCAAGAACTTTGGATTCTGTTCAACTGCTTGTCCAGTTCTAGGATCGATCTTTGCTACGAACTCAGTTATAGTAGCAGCTGTCTGTGCTGTATGTGCATGTAAGACTGGTGTATAACCTGGTGCAATTGCAGTTGGATGGAAAATTACTATTATCTGTGCTTGGAACTCTCTTGCTACTGTCGGAGGGTTATCTACATGCCCTACTACATCTCCTCTCTTTATGCTCTTCTTATCAACTCCTCTCAAGTTAAAGCCTATGTTATCTCCAGCTATAGCTTCTTGTATTGGTGTATGATGGGTCTCTATACTCTTAACTTCTCCTACTGCTCCAGATGGCATTACTATTACTTTATCTCCTACCTTCATCTTACCAGTCTCTATTCTTCCTACTGGAACTGTTCCAACTCCAGTTATAGTATAAACATCTTGTATTGGTAATCTTAATGGTTTGTCTATGGGCTTTGGAGGCTCTTCTAACGCATCTAATGCTTCTAATAAAGTAGGTCCTTTATACCATGGCATATTCTCCGATCTTTTAACTAAATTATCTCCTTTCCAACCAGATGTTGGAATGAATGGTATCTTGCTAACGTTATAACCAATAGGCTTTAATAAACTCTCTACCATAGCTTTTGCTTCTTTATACCTCTCTTCACTATAGTTAACGGTTTGATCATCCATCTTATTTATCGCTACTATCAGTTGATTAACTCCTAAAGTCTTTAATAAGAAAGCATGCTCTCTAGCCTGTCCTCCTGGTTCTACTGCTGATTCAGTCTCTCCTTTCTTTGCAGATACTACTAATATAGCAGCATCTGCTTCTGATGCTCCAGTAATCATATTCTTTACAAAGTCTCTATGTCCAGGCGCATCTATTAGAGTGAAGAAGTATTTATTGGTCTCGAACTTTTGGAATGCGAGATCAATAGTAACACCTCTTTCTCTCTCTTCTTTTAACCTATCAAGAACCCATGCGAACTTGAATGTATCTCCTTTACCAGTCTTCTCTGACTCTTTAGCATACTCTTCTATAGTTCTACTATCTATTGCTCCTAATTCATAGAGTATATGTCCTACCATAGTTGACTTGCCATGATCTACATGTCCTGTAACTATCAAGTTAAGGTGTGGTTTCTTGCTACTCATATCAATTAAAGTAACCTATAGGGCTTTATTTGTATTTCTATTTAGTATTTCCATGAAATAAACTATAAGTAAGGCTAGGCTGTAGCCAATTGCATGATAACCATAATAGGTTCTGGAAAAGTGGGAAGTTCAGCAGCATTGCAGATAGCTATGAGAGAGGTAGATAAAGAGGTATTGTTGCTAGATATAGTTGAAGGTTTACCTCAAGGCGAGGCTATGGATATAAACCATCTTTTATCAGAGAGAGGCATAGATACCAAGGTTAGAGGATCAAATAATTATGAAGATATGAAAGGTTCTGATATAGTTGTTATAATAGCTGGAGTTGGAAGGAAACCAGGAATGACTAGGATGGATCTATTGAATACAAACTCGTCTATAGTTAAGAGTGTAGCTGAGAAAGTTAAAGAGTATGCCAAAGATAGCATTGTCATAACTGTAACAAATCCATTAGATCCTATGACATATGTAACTTATAAAGTAACAGGATTTAGTAAAGAAAGAGTCATGGGAATGGGAAATCTACTAGATCTCTCAAGGTTCAAAAGTTTCATAGCAGATAGGATAGATATTGCTAGAGATTCTATACAAGCATTAGTTATAGGAGAACATGGAGAGAATATGTTGCCATTAGTAAGATACTCATCTGTATCTGGAATACCATTAACCAACTTCTTGAATAAAGATGAAGCTAAAGCATTAGTAGAAGATACTAGGAAAGTAGCTGCAGAAGTTATTAGGCTGAAAGGAGCTACGGTATATGCACCAGCTAATGCTATAACTAAGATGGTAGATTCTATAATAAAGGATAGGAAACAAGTTATACCAGTAGCAGCATATCTGGAAGGAGAGTATAATGTTAATGGGATATGTATAGGAGTTCCAGCTGTAATAGGAAGAGATGGAATTAATAAGATAATTGAGATCGATCTAGATGAAGAAGAGAGAAGTATATTTGATAAAGGTGTAGAAAGCGTAAAGAATGCAGTAAATGCATTATCATTATAATTATTTTTATAATGTGAATGATAATTTCAATACATTCTCATTATACTCTATATCAACATGTTTATTAAGTAGTTCATGAAATATAAGTTCAAATACTATCTTATGGTATAGAGACCATTTCTCACCTAGATCATGCTTGATTATTATTGTATGGTTATTATCATCATAACAATGGTTAACCTCTAGAGAAGAATGTTTTAGCCTAGCATCAAGCCATGAGATGAATGTCTCTTGATCTATCCTTCCTTTCATAAATACAATTATATCAGCAAGCATATTCTTACCCATCTTCTCTCCCAATCTAATGATCTCTTCTTCTGGCAATAATTTGCATAACTCTTTAACTAGTTGTTTTGGTATAGAGATCATTCCTAACTTCTTTTCATATAATTCCCATTCTATGTATCTTCTCAATATCTGATTTATCAATGCATTTAGACTGATCTCCTTCTCATCGGCCTCTTTCTTTAGCCTTTCAATAACATCTTTATCTATCCTAAATGTAGTTACCTCACTTGGCATGATATAGATAATGTTTTAATTATATTTAAATGTCCATATCTTCATGCAATTGAGTGATATATTATTCATCATTACTGGAGCATCATTAGGAGCGATAATTAGATACACAATAATATCGCAAAGACTGTTTATAGGATCTTTACCAGTTGGAGTATTAAGCGTTAATGTAATAGGAAGTATAATACTAGGAGCATTTATGGTTATAGTTCAATTGTATGGTTTAGATAATAAATATATCTTATTTACAGCAATAGGATTTTGTGGTTCGTTAACAACAATGTCAGCATTTGCATTTGAGACAGCAAATATGATTGAAGATAAAGAGTTTTATCTAATGGCACTTAATATAGCATCTAACGTAGGTTTATCTATAATAGGAATATTTATTGGTAGAGTATTAGCATCTATAATACTGAGCAAGCCTTGGTAAGAAGGAAGATGCTTAAAGTAGGGATAAGGGTTAGAGGTAATGATAGGTATGAAGGTAAGCCTATATTAGAACAATTATTCAAGTTGTTAAAGGATAATAAGATTATAGGTGCAACTGTATATAGAGGAATATATGGTTATGGAGCTAGAGGAGTAGCAAGCATGAAGATATTAGGCTTGTCATTAGATCTTCCATTATTAATTGAGATTATAGATGAGCATTCTAAATTAGAACCAATACTTCCAGACATAAAACAGATTGTTAATGATAATGGTATAATAACACTTGAAGATGTATACATTATATAAAATATATAAAAATATAAATGAAAAAAGAGTTTATGCAATGCTTCTTCTCTTTAATGCAAAGAATGCTCCTAATGCTGCAATTGAACTACCGATTACTGCTAATGCTCCTATTGGGCTCTCTGGCAATACTAAGAATGATACTTCCCAATCATCAGTAAAGTTAAATGCGCCAATACTTGTTGTTACAGTTGCTTCTGTAATATACTGACCAGATGCTCCTGTATCACAACCATCTCCAATTCCATCTGCTGTATCATCTGTAATAACTACAAAGTCGTCTGGATATGTGTAAGTTACTACTGCTCCCGTACCAAATGGCCCAGTTGGAACGCTTGGAATATTATCACCATCATGGTCTAATGCACATATATCCTCTGAACCACCATCACCACCTTCTGTAACAGTCCATGATGATATAGCAACTAATGTTACAGCTGGATCTGTATGAATACTTAGATCAGTACTACCTCCTATTGCAACTACTCCTGGATCTGCTACTATTGCGTTTCCATGATCTGCTTTTACATTCTGTATAGGTAAGGCAGTAATTATACTAAGTACAATTACCCCAATTACCATATATTTCGCTTTCTTCATGCAATAATAGTACATAACTAAATATATAAAGATTTAGGAAGTACCTGTCTGGTTTAAACATTTATTTGATATGAAGATTGACTTTCATAATAAATCTATCAGTTGTTATGTAATTCAACCTACATATTATAAATTACCTATGGTATGTTATATGCTCATTATGACTAGCATTTATTAATTTAAATAATAAATTATTCTCAATAAATATATGCATAAAAAAGATACTATACAATTACCATTACATGGAGGTAAAGCTCCAGCATGGTTAACTAAAAGGATGAAGGAGTTATCATATTGTATAACAAAGATAATAATTCATGAAGAAGGTTATAATGGATTTCTAGCAAAATTATCAGATCCATTATGGTTTCAAGCGTTTGGCTGTGTTCTAGGCTATGATTGGCACTCTTCTGGAGTAACTACTGTAGTTACTGGAGTATTAAAGCAAGTATTGAATGAAGATCTTGGCATAATGATTGCAGGAGGGAAAGGAAGAAAAGGAAGAGATGCAATATATGAGATAGAAGATATCTGTTATAAACTCAATATTAGTGATAAAAAGAGAGAAGAGATGGTTTATGCCAGTAAATTAGCAGCAAAAGTAGATAATTCATTATTACAAGATGATTACTCATTGTATCATCACACTTTCATAATAAGTGAAGATGGTTCATGGGCTGTAATACAACAAGGAATGGATATCAATAGTAAGATGGCAAGAAGATATCATTGGTTATCCAATAATGTAAAAGAGTTTGTCAATGAACCTAGGAGTGGGATAATAAGTAGTGATATTAGAGATAATATATTAGATCTTACCGCTAAAGAATCTGATGAAACTAGAAAGATTAGCGTAGATATAGCTAATGATAATCCTAATAATACTATCTCTAGCATATATAAGTTAATGCCTAACACACTTGATAGATGGATCTATGGAATAGAAGCTTATGCTATGCCTAGAAGATTGAACTGGAGTATATTCAAGAAGATATATGATGTTCATCCTAGAAACTATGAAGAATTGATAGCAATTGATGGAGTTGGTGCAAAGACAGTAAGAGCATTAGCATTGATAGCAGAACTCATCTATGGATCAAAACCATCATGGAGAGATCCAGTAAGGTTCACATTTGCCCACGGAGGAAAAGATAACGTTCCTTATCCAGTAGATAGAAAGTTGTATGATAAGAACATACAGATTCTTAAAGAAGCTATAGAAGGCTCGGAGATAGATAGAAATGCTAAACTTGCTGCTTTGAAGCGGTTAAGACATTTTATCTAGTCATATCTTTCCATATCTAATAAGTATAAAAAGAGTTTTATATCAAGACTAACAATCTATTCAAAGATATGGCTGGGAAGAAGATAGTATTAACCGCTGATCGTAGCCTTATGACAAATTATAGAGGTAACTTTCTTTATGGTTTTATAGCCTGTGGCCCATATGAACTAGTTCCAGAATGGGTATTCGATAAAGTATTCTGTCCTCCAGTAGAAACGGATCCGAATACTGGTGAAGCAAAGGTAGCACAATGCGGTTTAAGGAGAGTAGAAGGAGCATTACTTCGAGGATAT
Source organism: Candidatus Nitrosocaldaceae archaeon (assembly GCA_026002835.1). The sequence continues at coordinate 178,458 of BPGC01000003.1, read as the reverse complement.
AAGAGAGAAGATATCTTCATAGCAAATCCCGATATGCTAGAGAAATGTATAGGAGAAGATACTAAAGTAGTTGGGATAAATGTGATGGATCCATTAGGCATGGCTCCAGTAACAACTACTATGTCACCAGAGAAATTATCATACATAGCAATGAAGTTCAAGAGGATGTGCGCAAAGATAATACAGTTGAAGAAGAGGTATAATTTCAAGGTATTGGTAGGAGGAAACGGAGCATGGGAGTTAGCAAAGCCAGATAGGATGAGAATTCATGGTATAGATACTGTAGTTATTGGTGAGGCAGATGAGGTAGCATTAGATCTATTCCAAGATGCTGAGAAAGGAGATATACCACCATTACTCCATACATTCGTTAGAAGTATAGATAATATACCAGAGATCCAAGGACCTACTGTAAACTCATTAATTGAAGCTATGCGAGGCTGTGGAAGAGGCTGCGACTTTTGCGATGTTAACAAGAGAAGCAAGAAAGATTTTCCATTAGAAAGATTGCAAAGAGAAGCAAAGATAAATCTAGATTATGGATTTGATTCTATATGGCTACAATCAGATGAGATGTTATTATATGGCTGCACAAACAAGAACTTTATTCCAAATAAGGATGCATTAGTAGAGTTATGGTCTGGATTAAAGTCGCTAGGCGCTAAATTTGTAGGAACTACTCATATGACATTATCTGCAGTTGCTGCTGCTCCAGATCTTATAGAGGAATTGTCTAGGATTAATGGTATGAGTAATGATCGTTGGCTAGCAACAAATCTTGGTGTAGAGTCTGTATCACCAAGGTTGGCTAAGAAACACTTAGGAATGAAGACAAAACCATTCCAACCAGAAGAATGGGGCCAAGTAGTTAGAGAAGGATGTAAGATATTGAATAAGAATTACTGGTTCCCTGCATTGACATTGATTGTAGGTTGGCCAGATGAGACTATTGAAGATACACAATATACAATAGATCTGGTTGAAGATCTCTCATCATGGAAGATGAAAGGATTGATAGCACCATTACTATACCAAGACTTTAGTGAGAAGAACTCAATGCATTTTGCTAATCTTAACGAAGCACAGTTTACATTGTTCTGGAGATGTTGGGAGCATAATCTGCAAGTAATAAATGATATAATACCCATAATAGTTAGAAACAAAACTTATGGACCAATGATGAAGGTATTCATGACTATGCTTATAAAAGCTGGAACATGGGCTATAATGAGATATCTTAAAGGATTATGCAGAGAATTGTTTGGACAGTTGCCAGAGGATATAATTAGCAGATATACAAACAGAACTATGACTGTATCAGTCTAATAATTAAAATCTTTTTTAAAATAATAAAATAATTTGTTGGGTTTAATATCTTAGGTTTATTATATTCCTTCTAGTTGCTACTATTATAGCTCCTACTGATGCTGCTAGTATTAATGCTGCAATTACTCCAAACTCTGGAACCATGCAAGTTCCTACTATTGATATCTCAGTAGTTCCTACTGGAACATCGATTGTTATAGTTCTAGTACCATCTGCCTTTGATTCTTCTGGGAATTCTGTCTGATCATCTAATAATACTACAAATGTATCATCATCACCAGAACATCCTTCAGTTAATGAATCTAAGAATGTCCTTGGTAAAGTTACTGTTAGCTTTCCATCATCGTTCATGCTAACTTCTAATGTTAGAGTTGCTATACTTGGTTCTGCTATAACATTAGTTATCCTACCATTTGTTAGTTCAGCATCTATTGTATATTGTTCTCCATCGATCTCAACTACCAAACCTGCTGGAGCTGTTACTGCCTCAAACTCAAATGTTGTCTCTGCTTGTAGATCTCCATATGCTACTTTAACAGTCCATGTGCCACTTGGACCAAGCCTAGCCTCGCTACCAGTCAACTTGAACTCCCATGAAAAACTACCATCCTCATTTGGAAATATCTGATCTAGATTGAATCTAGCACCATTCTCATTGATAACTTGTATAGTTATTGGTAATCCTACTTGTATACTTGGAACCTGTCCAGTAACTCTTACTGTTTCGCCAGTCATATATTTTGCTTTATCAGTATTTACTACTAATACTTCTTGTGCATATATCTTTGCTGGTGTGGCTACAATTAGTGATGCTACTAGTGCTAATACCATTCCGTACGCTGCATAATTCTTGACTTTCATACTCCTAAGAGATTACATAGTATTAGTATATATCCTTTTATCGAGAAAGACTAACTATTATAATTGTATTAGATAGTTGGTATACTTTTATAACTAGATTATTTATATGATAAATCGATTTTATTTAACCAGTTTGTTATAATTTATTAAATAATATTAGTGAGTCATCCTAGAGCCTTTTACCCTTCTAAAAGCTCCCATGCTATTAGCATAGTTCTCATACAGTCTTTCTAATGCTAATATCTCTTCTTCTATCTTTTCTATCTCTTCTTTATTAGCCTCTTCATCTTCTAACAATTTTTTAAGGATAGCTCTCTTCTCATTAAGCATTCTTCTTATATTCTCTTCATATAGAGTAGCCATGCTTTACTTTATCTTCTTATCAAATTTTAATCTTTGCTGTAATACTTCCTTATATTGCTCATAAGCATCAGGTTTATTCAAACATTCTTTGCATATACATAGACTAGATACATTGCTTCTATCACATATATCTGCATATTCACACTCGCTGCAACCAGCACTTTTTAAACATAATATACATTGTAATTCTAATATCACTTCATCATTCAATGCTTGATTTAATATTGATAAAACTAATTGCAGATTTGTGTTATCAGTAATTTCAAACATACCTTTCTTACTATCATACTTCAACTTTGCTCTCATAAGTTTAGCAAATACATCAGAACCAACTCTAGGAAGTCTGAAAGGGATCCCTTTACTGAGTTTGATCATAGCCTATCAATCTCCTTCTCTATACTCGATGCTATAGATGTATCTATATAATTTTCTTCTAAAAACTCTTTAACTCTACCTTTTATTATCAATAATAGATACGGCAGATAGTATAATGCTATCTCTTGTTTTGATAGATGTAATCTGTTAGTAAGTTCTGCTACTAGTTTGTTAATAGCTCTTCCATCTCTGAATATCCTATTAATTACTATGAATGGTAGATCATATTGATGATAACTCAAACCTCGAGTATAATTAAACAACATATTTGCCAATAAAGGATCTATATATCTTAACAATCTCCATTCTCTTGTATTACTCATTCTACCAATCAGTGTATCTATGTATGATAAAGCATTCAATAGTTCAGCAAGTTCATCTATATCTTTACTAGCATTTATAATACTAGAGAATAATGCCGATAATTTATCTAAACGTCTTATCTCTTGTGTATAGCCAAACCTAGGATCATAATAAAAGCCTTCAGCACTTCTTAATGCTTCTATCGCTTCTTTAACATCTTTAGCATTAAAGAATCTATTTATTGCTATTGAGATCTCAACTTTACCTCCTAGATGCTCTGCTCCTTTTGAACCCAATAACACGCTAGAACTAGCTGAATTTAATATGCTCCTAAGATCTCCATTACTAGTCCTAATTATATTGATCTTGGTTCCTATATCTAAAGTTGCATTCTCTTTATCAAGTATATGATCAAGATATAATAATAATAATCTCGGAGGTATATGTTTAAATTTTATAATTTTACAAACCTTGTTCAACTCTTTGATTATAGGATCTTCTTCTTTGTTAGCAGCCATAACAATTGGTATGTTAGATACTTTGGCAAATGCTAATATGCTTGATAATCCTCCTCTATCTGCATTACCATGAATTCCATCGATCTCATCCAAAAACAATAATACATTTTTGTTTAATAGACTAGCATTCTTTATTAATGGATTTATTATACTTTCTAACTTATCTTTTGTTCTACTATCACTAGCATTGAGCTCAATAAGATCAAATCCGAATTGTCTTGCTGCTGCTTTAACTAACGTAGTTTTCCCTACTCCTGGAGGACCTATAAGCAAGATAGGCTTTGTTCCAATCTTCCATGATAATAACCATTCGACAAATTCTATTCTAGCATCCTCATTGCCTACCATCTCTTCAACTCTTGTTGGTCTATATTTACTACTCCACACATGCTATTCTTATATATAGAATAATAAAAACAATTGCATTACAGTTTAAATTTATCCAAATCTTTTACTGCTTTATTATACCAATACTGGTTATAATGCTTGACTGTTAGGAATAAGAACTCGATAAATGGTTTTGTATCAAATCTATCTGGTAGCATATCCAATGCTAGCTTTGCTTCTTCTAGATACAGATCAGATTTCCGTAATGTTAGATCCAACGCTTCTTTTATATCATCTGTCAATGAGAGATAATATAATGGCCATGATGGTATCTTTATACTCTTATTCTTCAATGAATCTTCTAACTCATTTCCACAACCTACCGATTCTCCAGCCTTTGCCATTCCATAATAAAATATCTCACCTAATGGTTCTCTTGCTAATGCCATATTCTTTCCAGCAGTTCCCATGATCGCTCTATATTTCTTGTAACACACATCCATTAGTTCATAGTTGATCTTTCTATTCTTCTTCATGATATAGTCTATATATTGACCTTCTCTAGCATCCTTGAAACCATTCTCGAATGTTTCAAGTACTTGATCTCCAAATTTACCAATCTTATCTCGTGCAATCTTCAATATATATGGATTCATTAATCTATAATCATCAAGATATTCCAGATCTTCATCTTTATCTATGATCCTGTCCATTGGTTCACTTAGATCAATTGCTATTATATGACCGTCTATTAGATCATTCTTATCTTCTTTACTTAGATTTAATGAGTAGTATTTATCTGCTCCATCTAACAAGGCTGTAAATACTGGTAAAGTCATCTTTACAAAATTTGAGTTGATTATCCTATATACTCTATCTCTTAATGTATTGATATCAGATAATCTCTCTTTTATTACTGCTATCTTATCTTCTTCTAACGATAACTCTTCTGAACCTACTTCTTTAACAAATTCATCTAATGTATCTTTAGGATTTTTGTCATTACGAATATAATCGTAGAGTTGAGTAGTGAATCGTTCTATAAACTTACTAATATCATCTTCAGAATACTCTTTATAGTATTGAAACTGTTTATACGCCTTACTCTTGAACATAGCTTGTTTCATTATATCTCTTCCAGCATGTGTACTCATCAAACCTTCTTTACTGAATATATGTTCATCTTTACTACTCAATACAGAAGATGCAGTTGATGGCATATTTAATTATTGATAATTTAATGTGAGACAATGATATTCTATAAATAGCAATAAATGTTATTCTTTGCAATTTTTAGAACTATGATAATAGAGGCTACTAGATTCACATAATAACAATATATTGTTACCATGTGTATTTATGTATGCTAGAACCTTATACTATATCTTTTACATCTTTATCTGCTAACTCTACAAACTTCTCAAGCAACTCTGCTATCTTTGCTTCTTTATTAAATCTATACATCTTAGCCTTTCCCACTCTTCTAGTCTCTTTTACCAATTCATAATGCAATAACTTTGGTAATTCTCTCAATACTCTTTACAGATACTCCAGAATATCTTGCTATATCTGATATTGAATAATCCCATTCTTGATATGTTATTAGAGTCCAATATCTTAGCAGTAGCATTATTGGCAAACAATATCTCTAATGGAGCGTTCTCTAATGCCTTATCCTCTTTAGTGATAGATTTCATATGAATAATGTATGCATGTGTATATATAGATATCTTAATATATAGACATAAATGACTATATTTTTATATTATTAAATGCTTATATTTGATGGATATAACTAATACAGAGAAGTATATACTAAGGTGTATTTAGGAAAAATAATAGGAACAAGGCAAACAGATATTGAGAATCTAAAGAAAGGAGTTCAAGTATGCAGAGGGGATATCGATGATGCTGTAAAGAGTTTAGTTAGAAAAGGATTGATAGTAAAAACCAACAAGTTATGGGTTGCATGTATCATTAAATGCAAATATGATAGATGAGATAAAAAGGATATTAGAGAACGGTATAATTTGACACAAGTTTTTGCATATTATTAATATTATCTGTCAAACAATGAGGTTTCCTAAGATATATTCTAAAAGAATATTTAGTTCTATATGATATTGATATATCATAGCATTACTATATAGTCTCGCAATATTAACAATATTATTATAAAAATTAGGTTAAGATAACTCTTCACCAGTTCTTATCTTAATTGCTTTTTCTACTGGTCTGACAAATATTACTCCATCTCCTTCAGTTCCAGTTTTTGCGCTCTCCTCTATTATCTTTATAGCTTCATCAACTTTATTATCTTCAACAAGCATCAATATATACGTCCTTGCAAATAGATCATATGTGACCTCTGTGCCTAAAGCTTGATCATATTTTCTCTCTTTTTGCTCACCTCTACCAACTACTGTACCTAATGACATAGCGGTAAAGCCATTCTTTAATAAAGCATCTCTAACATCATTAACTTTCTCAACTCTAACTATGGCTTCTATGCTCTTCATAAGAACTCTTCTTACGTTTTCTATTTAAGCGTATCCTAATACCTATAACTTTTTAAGATCAATAGATTATATAGATGATATGTTTGAGAATGAATTGACTCTCTATAAAGCAATACTAAATAAGAAAGAAGATGAATTCCATTCAAGATATGAAGATGCTATAATTAAGATAGATAAAGAATTTGGTAAAACATATCCATTTGTGATAAATGGGAAAAGAATAACTACTGGTTCTGTATTTGCTGATATCTCGCCTATAGATACCAGGATAGTTATAGGCTATGCAAGCAAGGCCAAAGAAGAGCATGTTAGAGATGCTATTAAAGCTGCTAAAGATGCATTTAAAGAATGGAGTGGATTAGATTATAAAGATAGAGTAGATATTATGCGTAAGGCTGCTAATATAATGAGCAAGAAGAAATACGAGCTAGCAGCATTACTAACATATGAGAATGGAAAGAATAGATATGAGGCTATAGCAGATGTTGATGAAGCTATAGATTTTCTGAGATATTATGCATATTCAATGGAAGAGAATGAAGGTTATATAAAAAAGATGAACCAATGCTATCCAGATGAAGAGAGTTATAGTGTTCTTAGACCGTATGGAGTATTCGCTGTAATCTCTCCATTCAACTTCCCTATAGCTATCACTACTGGTATGTGCACTGGTGCTTTGATAACTGGAAATACTGTAGTATTAAAACCATCTAGTGATACACCAATAAGTGCAATTAAATTGTTAGAGATATTTGAAGAGGCTGGAGTAATTGATGGTGCTATAAATCTAATAACAGGCTCTGGATCTGTTATAGGAGATGCTTTAGTAACTAGCAAAGATATAGATGGAATAGTATTTACTGGCTCTAGAGATGTTGGAATAAGCATCTACAATAAGGCTAATCAAATAAGACCAAAACCAGTAATAACAGAAATGGGAGGCAAGAATGCATGTATTGTTAGCAAAGATGCTGATATCGATAAAGCTATAGTAGGAGTAGCAAGAGCTGCATTTGGCTATTCTGGTCAAAAATGTAGTGCTTGTTCTAGATTGATAATTCATAAGGATATTAAAGATGAATTTATGGATAGATTGATAAACTTTGTAGATAAACTAAAAGTAGGAAATCCTATAGAGAAGGATACATTTACTGGACCAGTTATAAACAATAAAGCATATGAGAAGTATAATAGATGCATAGATATAGCATCTAAAGATGGGAAAATACTTTATGGAGGAAAGGTTAGAGAAGATCTGAATGGATATTATGTATATCCTACAATAGTAGATAAGTTACCTAAAGATCATGAGTTCTTGAAGGAAGAGTTATTCTTACCGATATTAGCAGTTATACAATATGATAGATTTGATGATGCAATAAATATAGCAAATAATGTAGACTATGGTTTAACAGCTGGTATATTCAGCAATAATAAACTAGAGGTAGATAAGTTCTTTGATGAGATACAAGCAGGAGTATTATATGTAAATAGAGAGAAGAGCGCTACTACTGGAGCTATGGTAGGAGCACAGCCGTTTGTAGGTTGGAAGTATTCAGGAATAAGTGGTAAAGGAACTGGAGGAAGATATTATCTAGAGTTATTCCTAAGAGAACAGAGCAGAACTATACATAAATGAGTGTAATTACTAATGTCTACAGTGATAACATTTACAATTATGTTTTGAGCAACAGGATGAGCAATGAGAACAGCAGTAGCACCATTCATAGACACGCCATATATGCATGCATGTATGCAATGCTTTTGTTTGCATATTTATCTTGAGAAGTATTCCAAGAAACTTGTATATATTCTTTTGTATTTCTCATTTATATAGTTATAATATCTTAAATATATTATTATTTATATTAGAGATCTAACAAGCAACAATATATTTGTTGGATGTTCTTTTATCCTTCTGAGAGAATATTCTAATATTTTACTGCCATATGGTATGTATTCTCCAACTGAATAGCCTTTGCTAACAAGAATCTTCTTAAGATCGTCTCTAATACCTTTAAGCATCTGGAATTCAAATCTTGTTTTATATATCTTGCTTAACTTTAATGCCTCATCTATTATCTTTTGATCATGTGTAGCTATAGCAAAATAGTTGCCATATTTAAATAATAATTGCATAATCTTTATATAATTCCGATCTACCATACCTTTAGATTTAAATACAATATTAGCATCTTCTCTATAAGCGCCTTTTACCAATCTTATAGACGCATTAGCATCTAACAACTCTGCTACATAAACTGTAATATCCCTAAGATACGCTTGAACTGCAATTCCTATATTATCATAACTTTTCAATAGTTGGAGATAACTTTCTATGCTACTATCTAAATAGCTATACGATTCCATATCAATCCATACAAATTTTTTATTAGCATACTCTAATATCTTGTTTATATTTTTGTAATATTCATCATAGGTTATATCTAATCCTAGTTGTGTTGGTTTTAGAGATATGCTACAATCCAATTTTTCTTCATCTATTTTATCAAGTATTTCTATATACTCTTCAACGGTATGATCTATTATAGATTTATCAATTATATGCTCACCTAAATAATTAATTATTGCATGAATACCTAATTTATTTGCAGATTTTACAGATTCTATAGCATCTTCTAAGCTATTTCCAGCAATCCAATGTTTAGCTATTTTTGTTAACAATCGTTCGTATATTGCATGCATACAATTTTGTTAATCAGTAATTAGATTTGATTCTTTCTTTATTACAATTCTTGATGTTATATTGCTAATAATAAGAAGCCGAGAATTTGATAATTAATATTCAATTTTATTGATGTAGAAAGACATTTAACTATCTCAATCATATTCCAAGTTATGAAAGTAACATTATCTGCAATAAAAGCAGACATTGGAGGTATAGGAGGGCATACAAGACCTAGTGATGAATTAGTAGCAAAAGTTAGAGAAGTTGTCAGTAATGCAAAAGATATGTTATTAGATTATTACATAGGTTATGCAGGAGATGATATCCATATAATTATGAGTCATACTAAAGGAGTTAACAATCCAGATATTCATAAACTTGCGTGGGATGCATTTAAAGAAGGTACTGAAGTTGCTAAAGAACAAGGGCTTTATGGAGCTGGTCAAGATCTATTAAAGGATTCATTCTCTGGCAATGTTAAAGGTATGGGACCTGGAGTTGCTGAACTAGAGTTTGAAGAAAGACCTAATGAAGCATTCGTAGTTTTTGCTGCTGATAAAACAGAACCTGGAGCATTTAATCTACCATTCTATAGAATATTTGTAGATGCTAGGAGTAATACTGGTTTGATAATAAATCCAAATCTTGCAGAAGGAGTTGTAATAAATGTGATGGATGTTATGACTGGTAAGATTGCAGCATTAAACATGTGGGAAGATAAAGCAGAACTAGAAGCAGCTCTTATGTATCCAGGAAGATATGTTGTATCATCGGTAAACACAAAAGATGGAGAACCTATAGTATCAGCAAGCACGGATAGATTACATAATATTGCTGGAACGTATGTAGGCAAAGATGATCCCATAGCAATAGTAAGATGTCAGAAAGCATTTCCAGCAACAGAGGAGGTTTGTAGTGCATTTAATAATCCACATTTCGTTGCTGGTGATACTAGAGGTAGTCATCACCTTCCATTAATGCCAGTAAAGATCAACACACCAGCATCAGTAAACTATTCATTACCAATTGTAATGGCGTTAGTCTTTAGTATGCATAATGGCAAGTTTACTGGTCCAATTGATGGTTTTGCTACACCAGACTGGGATTATATAAGGATGGAGGCTGCTAGAAGAGCGTTAGATATGAGAGCACAAGGATTCATTCATCCAGCTACATTAGTACCAGAAGAGTTAGAGTATAATAAAGGATATGAAGCTAGGATGAAGAAGTTAGAGGAAAAGTTCAAGTAGGTCAAGATGAACCAATCCAATCTTTTAATTATTAATTATAAGAATTATGAAGAGATTGCTGGCGAGAAAGGTCTAGAGTTAGCAAAGATAGCAGAGAAAGTAGCTGAAGAATTGGATAAGGAGATAATTATTGCTCCTCCACAATGCTCATTAGCATACATAGCAAATAATGTTAAGATAAAAGTATTTGCTCAGCATTTAGATAACGCTATGGTTGGAAGTACTACTGGGTTTATAGTTCCAGAGATAATTAAAGGATGCAATATTAAAGGCTCGTTAATAAACCATAGCGAGCATAGAATATCAAATAATGAGATTGAGAGTTTGATCAATAGATTGAAGAGTCTAGGTATGATTAGTGTAGTATGTGCGCAAACACCAGATGAGGTTAAAGAGTTAGCAGTGTTAGAACCAGACTATATTGCTATCGAACCTCCAGAATTGATAGGTAGTGGTATAGCTGTATCTAAAGCAAAACCAGAAGTTATAACAGATTCTATAAGAGTTGCTAATGATGTAAAAGTTATCTGCGGTGCTGGAATAGTTGATGGTTCTGATGTAGAATCTGCTATAAAGTTGGGTTCAAAAGGAGTATTAGTTGCTAGTGGAATAGTTAAAGCTGATGACTGGTATGAGAAAGTTTATGAACTAGCAAGTAATTTATAATAAATCCTAAACTTATTATTTTAAATTATGTAATATATGATCATAGTAAGATGTAATGTTATCTATTATAGCATTATTGCTTATGTAAAAATGAAATCAAAAGATTCATAAGTTAAAGAAAGATTTGCAAATGATAGGATATGTTTGCTCTTGTTGATACATCGGATGTTATAAGAATACCACCAAGTCGTTTAGGTACTAGTCTAAAAGATGCTGCCTTGACAACTCTTAAAGAAAAGTATGAGAGTATGATCAGTCCAGAGCTAGGTTATGTTATAATGGTAGTTGATGCTAATGTTGATAAAGTTGGCAAAATAATTGCTGGTGATGGTGCAACTTATCATAGAGTAAACTTTAAACTGTTAACCTTCTATCCTAAATTACAAGAGATAGTTGAAGGTAAGATAGTAGAGATTACAGAGTTTGGAGCATTTGTTAGAATTGGTCCAACAGATGCTTTATTGCATTTATCACAGATAATGGACGATTATCTTAAGAGCGATGTAAAACATGGCATGATAGTTGCAACTCAATCAGGAAGAACATTAAGGATAGGAAGTAAGATTAGAGCTAGGATAACAGCAGTAAGCCTCGGAAAAGGTGCTGCTATGGGCAAGATAGGTATAACTTGCAGACAACCATTCCTAGGTGCAGAAGAATGGATAAAAGAAGAGTTGGAAGGAAAGGCTCCGGAAGTCGAAGGTGAGTAAATGGTTAGAGAACTTGCATGTAGGAGATGTAGAGCTATAACTACTGGTAAAGTATGTCCAGTCTGCAAATCAGCAGATCTAACAGCAGATTGGTCTGGAATAATACTGATCGTAGATCCAGACAATTCTCAGATCGCAAAGATATTAGATATAAAGCAGAAAGGAAAATACGCATTAAAGGTAACATGAATATAGATAGATTACTCCTAAACTTTTTAGATGAGGATATAGGTAAGGGTGATATAACTAGTAATATATTGCCAGATAAAATAGTAGATGCTAATATAATATGTAAAGAAGATGCTATTATTGCGGGTATTGAAGAGTGTATAAGATTGTTCAATCTAGTAGGATGTTCAGCAAATGCATTAGTTAATGATGGCACTTATGTTAAAAAAGGCACAAGTGTTATTGATATAAATGGTAATGCTAAAAAGATATTATCTGCAGAGAGAACTGCATTAAATATCATGATGAGGATGAGTGGGATAGCAACTCTAACAAGAAGGTATATAGATACTGTTAGAAGCATAAATAATAAAGTTATGATCTCTGGAACTAGGAAAACTGCTCCAGGTTTGAGACATTTTGATAAAAAGGCTATAGAGGTCGCTGGAGGTTATCCTCATAGATACAGATTGGATGAGATGATATTGATCAAAGATAATCATCTAGCAATATTAGGATCGGTTAAAGAAGCTGTAAGACTTGCTAGAAAGTATTATGATAATAAATATAAGATAGAGGTAGAAGTAGAGTCATTAGAAGATGCTAGAGATGCTATTAATGCTGGTGCTGATATTATCATGCTAGATAACCTTAATGCTGGTGAGGTTAATAATATAATCTCTATATTAAAAGATGAGGGTTTGAGAGATAAAGTTCTGATAGAAGTATCTGGAGGCATAAATCTAGATAATATCAAAGAGTATGCTAGATCTGATGTAGATATAATATCAATAGGGAGCATAACTCATTCCGTAAAAGCAATAGATCTAAGCCTTGAGATCAATTTATAGAAAGCATCCTCTCTATAGCTAATCTTGCTCTATCTGCTATATGCTTATCAACTCTAACTTCATATACCATATCTCTTAATGATCTATAAACTTTATCTAATGTTATCATCTTCATATACTTGCATATGGCATCATCATTTAATGGTATAAACTCCTTATCTGGATTATCCTTCTTCATTCTATGTAATATACCAACTTCTGTAGCAACTATGAACTTTTTAGAATTACTCTGCCTTACATATCTCATCATACCTTCTGTAGAGAAGAAGCCTACTTTGCATCCTAGTTTATCTTTATTACCATTACCAAAGTAATACATCATAGATGTGGTACAACCACATTCAGGATGAATTAGGAATTCTGAACCTGGGTTATGCTTGATCATCTCTTTAACTAATGATGGTCTTATACCAGCATGTACATGACACTCTCCAGGCCATAACAACAACTTCCTCTTTGTAACCTCAGCAACATAAGAGCCTAAGAACATATCTGGCAAGAATAGTATCTCTCTATCCTTTGGTATACTTTGGACTACTTTAACTGCATTGCTTGATGTGCAACAATAATCACACTCAGCCTTTACTTCAGCGCTTGTATTAACATATCCAACTACTACTGCATCTGGATGTTCTCTCTTCCATTCCCTAACCTCTTCAGCAGTTATAGTATCTGCTAATGAACATCCAGCCTCTAGATCTGGCAATAATACCTTCTTATCTGGACATATTATGGAAGCTGTTTCGGCCATAAAGTGAACTCCACAGAATACGATGACTTTAGCATCTGTCTTTGCAGCTTGTTGTGATAAGCCTAATGAATCTCCTACAAAGTCAGCAATATCCTGGATCTCTGGTAACTGATAGTTATGAGCAAGGATTACAGCATCTCTCTCCTTCTTTAATCTTAATATCTCTTCTTGTAATTCATTCATGCAAATTAAACTCATCTTCTGCATATTTAAATGGATATAAAATAGGAGTTGATTGCCTTTTATATTATAAATACATGCAAAAATTGCCAACAATTATAGATCATACTATTTATGCGAATTAATAAAAATGGATTAATGTTATTCGCCTATAACCTTCACTAATACTCTCTTTGGTCTTTGTCCATCAAACTCTCCATAAAAGATCTGCTCCCATGGACCAAAGTCTAATTTGCCATTGGTTATAGCAACTACAACCTCTCTACCCATTATCTGCCTCTTCAGATGAGCATCTGCATTATCTTCCCCAGTCTTATTATGTTCATACTGTTCAATAGGTTCATGTGGTGCTAACTTTTCTAACCATCTAGCAAAGTCTTTGTGCAAACCATGTTCATCATCGTTTATAAATACGCTAGCAGTTATATGCATCGCATTAACTAAGCATATCCCTTCTTTAACACCGCTCTTATCTACTATATCTTGTACTTTATCTGTTATGTTGATAAATGCTACTCTAGTATCTGTATTGAATGTTAGATATTCAGTTAGACTCTTCATACAGAATAATTAAAAAGATGCATTTATGTTCCTATTCTTATCCTATCATCACATATGCCTCTTAAGCATTCTATTGCAGATAATATTGCTAAATAACTAGTTTTAGGATTATTTGGACTAGGAACATTATTAACAACAAAATTAAACTCTCCAAACTTACCTTTTACTATAATCTGGTGCTTATTAGTCTTTATATTAGGATCTGCGATTATCTTTACTCTAGTATTCTTTGCTCCTATCCCAGCTAAACTTAACGTTGCTGCTACATTAACATTTGCCGGAAAATATTTAACAGCTTCATCAGCAAAACCTTCATAGATTACTTTAGCCTTATCTATTGCTAGATCTATATTCTTCATCTTTATGTAAGGCGCATCTATCAATCCTTTTGGCGGTTTAGTTGTTATGATCTCTACATAATTTATCAACTCTTTAACACTCTTTATAGCATCTATACCCGCTATTGCTCCTGTAGGAAGATATAACTTTCTATTATTCTCTTTTATAATTTCATTTATCTTATCAAGAAATTCTTGATCAAGTAAAGCACCTATACTCATTGCCATAAGATCGAACTTTCTTAAAATTTTAGATGCATAAACTTTTAACGCTTCTTGCGAAGCGGCTTCTACTACTATATCTAAATCTTCATCTAATAGAGCGTCGAAGCTTTCCATTCTCTTCGGCTTAGATTTTAGCATACCAATTAGAGCATCTGCTCGCTCTTCATATACATCAAAGATAGCTATCAATCTAGCATCTACTTTCTTGTTATCTATAGCTCTTGCTATCTCAGAACCTATAGCTCCACAACCTATCAATGCTACTTTCTTCATAATCGAAGAAAATGCTCTGTCTGTTTATATTGTTTTATCTCAGATTATGGTAATTAAAGTAACACTTATTATCTATTATTTTATTATTAATTGTTATTACAATATTAATTTCTAGTTGTATTACAGTGTATTACAGTGTAATCTATTCTATTTAAATACCAAATATACAATTATAATAGCATGAGCATATATAAACAAAGGTATGAGATAGATAAAGATAACCTACTAAAGATACTAGCAGATAAACAAGCAATAGATATCCTAACATACCTCATAAAGAAACCTAGATCTATAACCGATATTAGCAAGCAATTCATGATACCTAAAAGTACAGCATATAGAAGAGTACATGAGTTAGAATCTTTAGGCTTAGTAAAAGCTGCAGGTTCTATAATAAATGAGAAGGGTAGGAGATCTTATGTATATGTTAGTAAAGTAAAAAGTATCAATTTATCACTAACCTCAGGAGGTTTAATTATAGATACAGAACTAAATAATATAAAGGTAGAATTATTATCATTAAGTCATATATGATAAGCTTGTCTATAATAAGTGATAGTATATACTGTATTATATAATATACATATTAATAATAAATTAGCTATTGTATTATAGATTATAGTTATTGGATATTTTTATTATTTAATAATAATATATTAGAATATCATATTATAATATATATTGTAATTTCAGATTAAATATATTATATATCAATTTATAATATAAACGGAACATTAATATAATGTAGAGTATATAATATATCTTGATGAATAATATAATATACCAAAATAATATCTTTGTAGAAGATATTAGAAGAGAGGGTAAGGATATAATAGACATAATAAAAAATATGAAGAGGAGACCATCATATGTGCAGAACTATTGCATATTATATACCGTTAATGCAGCTCCTAACATGAAATTATACCAGATAGCTAGAATAGTAGAATTGGACTATTATCAAGCAATGAAGAGAGTAGATGAGTTATCAAAACATGGATTTGTTAATATAAAGAACGGCTGTGTATCTATAACAGACAAAGGAGTCGAGTTAATGAACATACTAGAAAAGCTGATAACTCTAATGCACTCAGAGAATAAAAATCCAAAGATATTATAATATCCTTACCAATAATATCTTTTTATATTTTTACTAACATAATTGAATTATCATACATGTTATGTATTAACATTTATTAATACTAGCATAATGCCATTAACTAATGAAGTTTGATGGCAAGACTGTAGTAATAACTGGAAGCGGAACTGGAATAGGTCAAGCTATAGCAAAAAAGTTTGCTGAAGAGGGCGCTAATATAATAATAATGGGTAGAAGAAAAGAACCGTTAGAAGAAACTAAAATTATGTTAGAAGAGATCATGAAGCGAGTAGGAAGCAAAGGAAAGGTTAGAGCATTTCCTGGAGTAGATGTGAGTGATGAAGATGGGATAAAGAGTATGTTCGATACAATAAGCAATGAATTTGAGCAAGTAGATATCGTAGTTAATAATGCTGGTGTGTCTGGACCAGTAAAGACTTTTCCAGCACAGCCATTTGATGAATTCAAGCAATGTGTTGCTATCCATCTAACTGGAACTTTTAGGACAAGTGTTCATGCTCTACGATGCATGAAAGAAGGTGCAAAGATAATAACAATAGCAACATATTTCACTGAAGAGAGACCGTATGAACAAAGACCGTATAGGTTTAGAACACCATATACAGCTGCACAAGGAGCAAAGAATAGACTTGCTGAAGCATTGGCATGGGAGTTAACAAGCAGAGGGATAAGATCTATAGCAACAAATCCTGGACCAGTACACTCTGATAGAATATACAAGACTGTATATCCAAAGGCAGCTGCAGAGTTCCTAAGAATAGGAGGGTTTGAAGGCTTAACTTCTAAAGAGATTGAGAAAGTCACAAAAGATGCATTACCATTCTTAGGCGATGATGAAAAGGTAGTAGATGAAGCTATTACAAAAGTTGCTAATGCAATAATAAAAGAAAGAGGTGAAGGTGATTTAGATGAGATAAAGAGTATAGTAAGAGCATGTTTGAACAAGATGAGAGAGATAGCTGAGAAGATACAGAATAATACTAGTAAGATGATCGTAGATGGACAATTCCTTACTCAAGAAGAGACTGCTGAAATTGTATTGAATCTAGCAGATGATAATATTAGCAGATTAATAAATGGAAGAGTAATACCTGCAGACAGAGTATTCTATCCAGTAAAACCCTTGATAAGTTGTTCTATACCTAACAGTCCTAAAGATATTGCTAATAAGTTAGTAATAATAACTATAGCAACTAATGAATCTAGACATCTAAAATTAGCAAAGAAGCTTGCTAATACATTACAGAGCAAAGATGCTAAATGTATAGTATTATTCTCAAAAGATAACAATTCTAAAGTATTAGAAGAGTTTGAAGGAATACATTCGCATATAATAGATCTTGATGAAGATAGTATAAAGAAGATATTTACTGTTGCTAGTAACAATTTTGGCAAGCCAGATGCTGTAATACATATAACTGGTAATTATGATTATGATAGAGAACTTACTAGCCTTAATAGAGAAGAATGGGATAAGTTAGTTGATAGATATATAAATACACCAGCACTGATATGTAAAGAGGCTATCAATACTATGGTTCCTGGAGCTCTTGAAGAACCATCATTATACAAAGGGAGTAATGGAACGCTAATAATAATAGGACCAGATGCTCCAAAAGGTAAGAAGATTCCAGGATTGGTAAGAGCTAGAGCAGAGATATTTAGAGGAGCGTTAAGACCTTTTACTGCTACAGTAAACCAAGAGTTGAAGGAGGTATTAAACTCTAACATAAGATTATACACGTTATTCCCAGGAAGCCTTGATGGCAAAGAACCTAATGATGACAAATTGATAGATGCATGCTTAAGATTGATAAATACAGTTAATACTGAGGTTATCTATTATCCTGACGAGGCATAATATTATCATCATCCAATTTATTATTTGCATTATTTAGTAAAGCATTTGCTAGATCTAGAATATTATTACTAACCTCCTTATTAGCAGATGCTAGGATCATTATATCTCTAAGTGCTTCCATTATCTTCCTAATCGATTCTAAATTATCCCTCATGTTAATCATACACTCATTGAATGTCTGCATGGTATTTCTAAAATTATCTAGATCGTTCTTATTAGTAGTACTCTTCAATATAGCGATTGTATCTCTTAATACTAGCATTGTTTCTTTTAAAGAATCCAAGTCTTCTTTTGTATTATTCCTCATCTCTTCAATCTTCTTCCTCATCTCATCTATGTACTCTTTAGTTGCCTTAGCATACTCTTTAGTTATCTTTACCTTACTGACTAGTGGATCCATGTTAATTATATTATGTTGATTGATATTTAGGCTTTTATTCTAAATGTATGAAAGTATCAGACTTGGCTAACTCTGAACATGTCCAATAATTTATCTATCCTTGCAATAGATAACCCTTCTCTTTCTATCTTTTGTATGGCTGGAGGATACTCTTTATAATTGGTTATTATACTCTCTATCCTATCCTCATATGTAGGAATATGCTCATTCTTATAGAATATGCCTATTGGTATTTTATTACCCCATTCATTAGATTTTGCTATAACTTGAGCCATCTTTTGATTAATCTCTTCTTCACTACCTTCATGAACTACTGGATCATAACCTGTATCTTCTAATTTATAGACTCTAGGAACTGGTTTGTTTGTTTTAGGATCTATATTATCTTCACCAGCAAACCATGCTTTGGTATAAACATCATTATAAGTAGGACATGGTTGTAATACATCTATAAATGCCAATCCTTTATGTTCAATTGCTGCTTTAATCAATTCTTTAAGATGCTTAATATCATAAGAATATCCTCTAGCTATAAATGTAAACCCAGCAACTGCTGCTAATGCTATAGGATTAACATTCTGGTTTATGTTTGGATGAGGTAAAGATTTTGTCTTAACTCCTAACTTTAAGGTAGGACTTGCTTGTCCTTTTGTTAATCCATACACACCATTATCAAATATAATGTATGTTAGATCAACATTCCTCCTTCCAGAATTAACAAAATGTCCAGCTCCTATGCCTAAGCCATCTCCATCTCCTCCTACAGCTATTACTTCTAGTTTAGGATTTGCTAGTTTTGCACCAATTGCATATGGTAAGACTCTTCCATGCAATGTATGAATACCATATGTATTTACAAAATGAGGGGTCTTACCAGAACATCCTATGCCAGAGAATATTGCAACTTGGTGATTTGGTAATTGCATATCAGCTAATGTCATCTGTATAGCATTAAGTATGCCAAAGTCTCCACAACCTGGGCACCAATCATTGTGCACATCGGTCTTATAATCTGCTATAGTTAATTTCTTAGACACCATTTCTTAATACCACCCTTCTCTTAGATTCATTATTTATTATCTTCTTCAATGCATGATATAACTCTTCACATGAGATAGGCCTTCCATTATACTTTACTATATTGTAATCTGGTTCCCTCTGAATATTCTCTTTTATTATCTTAGATAATTGCGCAGAATAGTTCATCTCAACATCTATCAATACTTTGGTATTATTTAGTAATCTATTAACATATTCGCTTGGAAATGGATGTAGTAACTTTAGTTGAATGAAATTAATATTTATATTATCTGCTTTAAGCATCTCTAAAGCATCTAATATTGCTCCTTTTGTAGAACCCCATGATATAATACTAACATCTGAATTGTTATCATAAAAGACTCCTTTTTCCTCATCGTTTACCTCTTTTAATAATAATTCCAATTTATTCATACGTTTATCCATCATCCTATCTCTTATCTCTGGATCTTCACTTATATGACCATACTCATTATGTTCATCTCCAGTATTCCAGAATATACCGTTCTCAGTTCCTAACCTAACTCTTGGAGATATACCATTCTCAGTAAATTCAAAACGTTTGTAATTACTATTAACTTTATCTGATAATAATCCTCTATCGATCTTGATCTTTTTAGGATCAAATGCCTTGCATGTCATTATGCTATTTGATAACGCTTTATCAAGCATATGTATAACTGGCATCTGATACCTCTCAGCATAATTGAATGCTAAGATTGTATCATAATATGCCTCTTCGACGTCTCCAGAAGCTATAACAGCTCTAGGGAATTCTCCATGTCCAGCACGTATAGCAAATAATAGATCTCCTTGTTCATGCCTAGTAGGTAAACCAGTGCTAGGTCCAGCTCTTTGATATAATGTTATTACTACTGGAACCTCGTTCATACCAGCCCATCCTAGTCCTTCTGCCATTAATGAGAAACCAGGTCCAGATGTGCTTGTAGATGCTCTAGCACCAGATATAGCAGCACCAGTAGCCATCGTTATAGCAGCAATCTCATCTTCTGTTTGCACAACTACTAAACCTTGTAATTCATCATCAGCATTAATTAGTTGATTAGCCTCCAAGAACTCACTCTCATCAGTAGCAGGAGTTATAGGATAATAAGTTTGAAATCTACACCCAGCTGTTATCTTTCCTAAACCAGCAGAGTGAGTACCTTGTAATAATATTAATTCATGATCTGGATCAGTTGTAGTTAATTTTAATATAGAACCATATTTAGCTTTTGTATAATTATATGCTGTGTTAGCAGCATCTATATTTAACTCTGCAATTGCTTTCTTTGCTCTAAATGTATATACTATAGCATCATTGATATACTTTGGTTCAATGTCCAATAAAGCTAACGAAGAAGATACAGTCATAACATTAATTACTCTTATCAACTTGCTTAATGTAGGCTCGCCTCTCTTTTCTGCCAATTGATGTAATAACTCATTAAATGGTATAGGATATATTAATACACCTTTATCTTTGAGTAATGCTAATAGGTCTTTAATCTTATTGCCTTTAATTAACATCTTCTCTATCCTCTTCTTAGCTGGTTTATCAATAGTATATATTTCATCTAAACTCTTATCATCTAACGATGCATCATATATTATAGAACCATTATTAGCAATATTACTAGCATGTCTAAAGATAGTTTCAGCATCAAATGCTACTAACATATCTATCTTATCCATATGAGATCTAACTACATTATTACTAACTCTGATAGTAAAATAACTATGTTCTCCTTTGATATTAGAGTGATACTCTCTCTTACCAAAAAGATTCAAGCCTGCTAAAGCACAAGCTTTTGCAAATATATTTGCAGATGTATCTACACCACTTCCTTGAGGACCGCCAGTAACCCATGAAAGTTCATTAATTGTATTCATAATCTTTCTATAGATAGCATGGTATTTAATTATTTGTTCTAAGCATTAAATATTAGGTTATAGAATTTAACCACCAGTAGCAGCATCGAATAAACAGCATTCGCATCCTTCTCTCTCTCCACAAAATGGACATACACATGAACAGAACTCTATTCTATTACCGCAGATCTCACATATTGCAATCTCAATCCCATTCTCTTCACCTTCTTTACTCATACAGTCTTATAACATTCCTATCTATTAATATCTTATCCTCATCTTACTTATTTATTAGGGATAAAATATAGAAATGTTATATCTAATTAGACTATTTTCGTTGTTTATTTAGGAATATAGCCAATACTGCTAACGAACTTCCTATAGCTGCTATTGCTCCTATTAGACTTTCAGGCAATACAAAGAATGTAGCGTATAATTTCTTTATGACCAAAACTTGTTACACACATATATCAGCATCCCATTCTCAGGTTTATCTACAATAAAACTGAATATTCTACTCTTGATATAATCATCTGGATTATCATCATAATTATTGTTATCTTTCCATTTTGATGTCTTTATATCTTCAAATAAATACTATATTATCATCTGGATCCTTGCCTCATACGAAGATCATTTATTAAATCTATAAATATTTAAGTTGTGGATATTTATCAAATATTTTATTGTATTTTAATTCTGCTACACATGTTACAGTTGTACCTAACGGTATATTATCACTTGTTCACATACTAATTCATAATTATATAATTTCTTCAGTTTTTAAGCATCTTCTCCTTGATATCATCATGATCATATGTTGCAAAAGCACTTGGTACTATACTTATTATAAGCATTATTATAAATATTACAGCTACCTTCATTAAACTATATTCTTAGATAAGAACACAAGTAGTTTATTTATGTATGCATTAAACATACTTTCTAATTAGTAATAGTCATCATATAGATTCATATTCGTATAAGATGTTGGTAATTAATCAGTATGTTATAATAACATAATTCTTTAAAAGCAGAAGGTTTGACATAGTAAATTAATAAAAAGTAAAGAGAAGGTCTCTTACTTGCTTATCTCTATCTCTATCGTGCTTACGTTCCTTGTTCTTCCGTTCTGACTCTGCATCTGCTCAGAGCCTAACTTTACATTGCCTATCTTGTAGCCTAGAGAATCCATTCTCTTGGCTATTATTTGGGCTACATCAATTGCTCTTGTGATGCTCAAGCCCCTTGCCTTTATTGTTACACTTGGCTCGTTTGCTAACTGTACTAATGCTGCAGTTACATAAGTCATTAATGGTTTCTTTCCTATGAATATCTCGTTTGATGCCTTTGCTTGCTGTGCTTCAGACATACTAGCATTATCATAAAGAGTATTATATAATGGTATTGGTTATTCCAACTCTTCCATTATAAGCCTTAAATCCCAATACCTTTGCTTATTACCTTCAACTTTTATAATACCTTCTTTATCTAATTTGTTTACCAGATATATAGCAAATGGTAAAGCACCAGTAGCACCTGGAGAGTTATAATTCAATATATGCATTGATCTATTATCCATTACTATAATAGGATCTGATGCAAACCTTCCATCTTTATCTATTACAGAAGATCTTATCCCAGCAATACTCTTTACTTTAAATGCTCTAGGATTTATCGTTGGCAAAAATCTCTTAACTCTATTGATCATAACAGTCTTTGATAATGATGATAATAATTCATCTTTTACAAGCATAAGGAATTGCTTATCCAATAATACCTTTCTTGCACCAGAGTTTATCATCTCTAAGGTCTTTGGAATAACCATCTTAAGATTATCTAGATTATTATAAGCATATTGACTAAAAACCAAGACTGCGTTAGGACCTACTTCACATGAACCGTCTACTTTTACTAACCAATGAGGATCTAGGAATGGATACTCTGGATATTTAGGAACTGAATATATGCTTACCTTAGTTAAATTGTTATAAATATTAGGAGCCTTCCAATACTCGCCTCTGAAGTGTATATCTGTAAACTCTTTTGCTAGATGCATCTTATGAGCTATATCTATAGATTCTCCTCCAGCAGCATTTATCAAGAATTTATAATTTATCTCATAAGACTTTGTTCTAATCTTATCATTAACATCAAATACCTTATTGTTAAGTATGAAGGTAACTCCATTACTCTCTGCATCTCTAGCAAGTTCATTAGTAAGTATTCCATAATTAGTAGAAGCGTCTCTTTTACAATAGAGTGCCTTTAAGCATCTTACTTCAGGCTCTAATTTCTTAACTTCTGAACCATCTAATATTATTAGATCATCGCTATTTAATCCGTTCTCTTCACCCCATTTCCTGTATAGATCTAATCTGTCTATACTATAATCATCTAATGCTACCTCTAGCACACCATCAATTTTAAATGGTATACCTTTTATCTTTGCATATATCCTCCACATATCAAAGCCTAGAAATGATGCTTTAGCGAACAATCTCTTCTTTTTAGGATTGTATAAGAATGGTGCATGAACCTTACCACTATTCCTTGATGATGCGTGATATGCTATTCTATCTTCTTGCTCTATAACTGCAATACTCTTATTCGTTAGAGACGATAGCATGTATGCTAATGAGACTCCTAATATACCAGAGCCTATAATAACTATGTCATATGATCTCTGCAAGCTATCATAAGTATTAACTTTATTATTATAAATTTTCAGAATGATTTAGCCTGTTATACCTCTAGTTACTAGAACTGAGTAACAACCTAAACCACATTCTTCACAGATCGGTTTTTGAGCATTTGGATCAGCGCTTCCTATACAACAAGGTTGCTTAATTCTTCCCATATGATCTACTGCTAATATTGCATATATAGGACATTTAGTAGGTATATTTCCTATTCCTCCCCAATTTCCCTTGAACAATGACAATTGTTCTGGAGGATTCATTATGAAATTCTTATACTGTTTCTGTAATCTTATAAGATTGTCTATAACTTTATTCCTCTCCTTGCCAAAGGGCAATGCTAAAGGATCGTTCTTCATGAATGGTGTATGAAATTGGAATGCTATCTTGTTAACTTTATTATGCCATTCTTTAATAACATCCTCAATACAATTATAGTTCAAAGAGTTTATTGTATAAGATAACCAGATATCCTTCCACGCTGGCTTACCTTTCTTATCGCTATTTATATAATCTAAGATGTTCTTCCTTGTTTTGCTATATGCTCCTTTGCCTCTTATCTTATCATGAACTTCCTCATTACCATCTATAGATACCCAATAAAAGTATAATCCATCGAAATGTTTTATTGGGTAAGTTCCATTAGTAACAACGCATATTTGCCTAGGCATCTCTTCGCAGAATACCTCAATAACATCTGGTCTTAGTAATGGTTCTCCTCCTACTAGAGTAACATTGAATACCTTATGTTTCTTGAATACATTATGAATAACATTCCTCCACTCTTCAGCACTCAAGCCTTCTTCTTCTTTTCTATTTAACCACCAGTAACAATGCTTACAATGTAAATTACATACATTAACTATATCTGCTGAACCAAATATAGCATGTTTCTCATGTAACAATTTTATTCCAATATACTTCCTTGCTAATGAAAAGTATAAAGGAATCTCATCTATTAGTTCAGTAAAACTTCTTCCATATATAAGATCTACCATGTATCACATACAAAACCATCTCTAATAAACGTTGAGAATAAGTTTTGATAATACTCATAAGCTAAAATCTTGCAAAATATATTTATAGTTCCGTTTAGTTTAGTGGTTTGGATAGAGATTGGTAGTAAGCAATAAAGGCATAATATCATTCATACGGGTATATAAGGAAGATCTAGCCATATTTAGAATAAAACCAGTAGAAGGTCAAGTTCCAGACTTTAAGGCTGGGCAGTTTGTTACTATCGGCTTACCAGTAAAGAGCGAAAATGGAAAGATAGTTAGGAGAGCATATTCAATAGCATCTCCTCCAGAGCAGAAGAAATACTTTGAATTATTAATACGCTGGGTTAGGAAACCAGTTCCTGGAAGACTAACTACTGAATTATTTGATAGAAAGGAAGGTGATGAGATAGAATGGCTCAAACCTACTGGACCTTTCGGTTTGATAAATGAATGGCCTGATGGTAGGAAAGAGACAAGGA
The DNA here is from genome assembly GCA_026002835.1 of Candidatus Nitrosocaldaceae archaeon. Next base: position 152,734 of record BPGC01000003.1, on the reverse strand, counting down.
GAATAGTTATGATGGGCGGAGGTACTGGATTAGCACCATTCATTAGCATGGCTTTGCATCTTAAAGCTAAGAGAGATAAGAGAGAGATTATAGTATTGCATGGAGCGAGTTATGTTGATGAACTAAGCTATAGAGAGTTATTAACAGATTTGGAAGAAGAGAGTTTGGATAAAGGAAGGGATGAGTGGAACTTTAGATATAGAGCAACTATAAGCAGGCCTGATGAATGGTTTAATAGATCATGGGGAGGTCATAAAGGTAGAGTAGAAACATTCTTAAAGAAAGATCCTACTACTGGTAAATCCGCATTAGAAGAGTTGGTAGGAGAAAAGATAACTCCAGAGAATACTATGTTCTATGTATGTGGTTGGCAAGGAACAGTTGATGGCGTATTACAATATCTAGAACCATTAGGCTTTGTGGAAGAGAAGAAGAAGAGGCCAGATAAGACGTATGATATAAGATATGAATCATATGGCTAGAATTTTTTCTAAAAACAATTTATTAAAATGTATCATTCCTATATTTTAAAATCTTTCTAGCATCTTTCTCCCCTCTCTCTATTAACCTCTTTATGCTAGAGATGCTGAAATCTGCATCCTCAAATAAGTAATGTGTCTCTTCCATCCTCTCAAACCTAACTATCTTGTTAATTATAGCTCCTTTATCTACAGCAATTCTATGATACTCTTCCTCAATCTCAGCAAACTTTGGGTTCTTATGATCTAATAAATCATGCATATCATGCATGACTTTAAGGTATTTGCTTATAACTCTTGACATCTTTACATTATGTTTGGTTTTATCAGTATGCATTATATCCATTGCTCTATGCCACACCTCAAATAGATTAGTGGGTATGGTATCATGGACTCTAGGAAATAGATTGACTATGTATACATTCTTACTCTTTTTAGGAGATGCATTGATAACTTCTCTCAATGGTGTGTTACTTAATAGACTACCATCCCACAAGTATCTATTATCTTTATTAATCCATTTTATGCCATAAAATGGGAATGCAGCACATGCTAATATATGATCTGTATCTAATCTTATGTTATTACTATCAAATGCTACAGATATCCAGAGAACTGAATCTGTAGCAGTTATTATAAGCCTATTTCTTAGATTATTTAGATCTATATAACTCATTAATGTATCCTTTAATGGTTCTAGATCATATAAATAATACCATTTATCATAAGGATTGAACCATCTAGGTTTGAATACTTTAGGATTCCCAAAGATTGATGATATGTATAAGGAATAGAATGCATTGAATGGATATGGAAGATATTCTGGAGTAAATTTATCAGCAATATCTAACCAAAACTCTTCTAATGCTTTTGCTGGATCATATTTACTAGCAGATATTATAGATGCATTAACTGCTCCTATCGAAGTTCCAGCAACTATATCAAACTTTATATTTTGCTCATCTAATACTTTGAAAACTCCACACTCATATGCTCCTAACGAGCCTCCTCCTTGTAGGATTAGAACGTTCTCCATAGATTATATTATAAATAAAATGTAATATACTTTACTGAGTAAAGAATCTACTTCTCTTCTGAGGTTTGAGAGTGAAGAGGTGTATTCCCAATCCTAGAGGTATTACACCAGCTATGAGAAATGCTTGAGGTATCATCTCCATATTCAATAACTTGTACTCATCTATAAAATTGGAACTTATTGATAATGCATCAGCCATTCCAGCAATTATAACTATGCCTTGCACAATCAATACTATGCTTACTATCTTTAGAGCATTGCGTTTTGCTAATATATAAGTAGCAATAGATAAGCCAATGTTTGGGAAACCAAATACTGTCATACCTATGAATATCTTCTGCCATGCTTGCTGTGCCAAGACTGTAGTTCCTATATCTAATGGTTTTGTGAATACAATAAACAATGAGATAAAGTAGAATATGAATACCAATGCTAGACTTAGAGATGCAAATGCTAATCCAGTCTCTGGTTTGAATAGCGATTGCATATTATATACTATTGTTAACTCATTTATAAAACCAACTCTACTTTACTCCCATTATCTCTGCAAACTCTCTTCTTGCTGCGTATGCTAACTTTGAAGCAGCATCCTCTGGCTTTAATCTATTTATATAAATACCAAACTCATCTCCTAAAATACTAGCCTCGTTATCGTTAGGATATATGTCAATACACAAATGGAATTGCTTACTCTGCTTCTTCTCTGGTGGTAATCTGAATACCAGATTAAATTCATCGCTCTCTATAGTATTTGCTAATGCACCTAGAGTTACTCTTATAATTAATGCTAGATCATCTATATCTTTCTGTGTTATTCTTGTAAAGTTTACAGTATGTTTCTTTGGTAATATTCTAAGTTTATAAGGATGTGTAGAAGCCCATGGACATATAGCAATAAAATAGTTTGTAGCAAATATCTGTCTAGAGCTATTACTCTCATACTTTACTATATCACATATTGGACATGAGCCTTTCTCATCGATATATTTATGAACAGATATTGCTGTCTTCTCTATTATTGGTGGTATTGATGATAATGTTATTATATTCATATGAGGATGAATAAACTTTGAATTATTCATGAATACTGATACATATGTAACCCCCTTTTTGCTATATAACCATTTTATCCTATCTTGCAATGCTACTAGAATATTAGTCCAATGCTCAACAGATAACTTTGAAGGACTTCTATGGTCTGGAGCCAATGCTAGAATATAATGATGCCCATAGGCTGGTTCTTTTGCAAATGGTTTATCTGCATAAGTTGTATCTGTATCTTGAGTAACAATAGGATTATTGCTAGGAAATACTCTAACACACCAATTATTAATCTCTTCAGAATCATCATATACCCTTTTAAGCATACCATTCTTCTGAACCAATGCTAATACTGTAGCGTTTGTCATGCTTTCGTTACCTAAGCAGTAAGGACAATTACCATTAGAATATTCTTTTTTATTGCTATTAGGAATTATCACAAACTTTTCGAATATATGATCGTGCCTTAATTCAGCCAACTTGAACACCTCTGCATCTATCTAGTATATAATATTTTAACGCTAGAGATATAATGTATACCATATAACAAATACCCATGCTAGCATTAATAACGATGTTTGTCAAATACTATTTACTAACAAATTTACTATAATAGGCATAACGATATGAAATTACATTTATAAACAAAGCATAATTAGGTATGCCCATGAAACTGGTATATGTTTTATTAGATGGTGTAGGAGATCTACCTCATCCTTCTCTTAATGATTTAACACCATTAGAAGCAGCATATACACCAAATATGGATAAGCTTGCTAGGAATGGAGTTATGGGACAAGTATATAGTGTAGGTAAGAATATACCTCCAGAATCCGATATAGCAGTATTTAGTATGCTAGGTTATAAATTTAAACATGAAGATTATGTTGGAAGAGGAGTTATTGAAGCTATAGGAGCTGATATAGATCTTAAGGATGGAGATCTAGCATTGAGAGGGAATTTTGCTACAATAGATAGCAAGATGAGGATAATAGATAGAAGGGTTGGTAGAAGTCTTACTAAAGAGGAGGCAGTTAAAATTGTTGATGATATAAAGAGAGAGGTTAAATTGACCGATGCTACATTTGAATTAGTTCATACAACTGGTCATAGAGTAGTATTAAGCATAAGGAGTAATAAGATGCCGTTATCTGCAGAGATATCTAATACAGATCCAGCATATGAAAGAGTAAAAGGTATGGGCATAGCTAAAGAGAAGAGCGATATGAAAGTCCAGAAATGTAAGCCATTGATAGATGATAAAGCTGCAAAACTAGCAGCAAAGTTGGTTAATGAGTTTACTACTAAATCTATCAAAGTTATGAATAATCATCCAGTAAACCTTGAGAGAAGGAAGAATAATATGTTAGAGGCAAATTGTATATTGTTAAGGGATGCTGGTAATAGAATACCAAAATTACAACCAATAGAGGAGATGTATAGATTAAAATTTTCATGTATTGTAGATATGCCAGTAGAGAAAGGCATCGCTAAAGTAGTAAATATGCCTTTTACTGAAGCTGGAGGGCTACTAGAGTATGAGAAGAAAGCAGATACAGCATCATCTCTACTTGAAGATTATGATGCTGTATATGTGCATCTTAAAGGACCCGATGAGTTTGGACATGATGGAGATGCTTGGGGTAAGAAGAGAAGCATAGAAGATATTGATAAGAGGTTCTTTGGTAGATTGTTGGAGGTTATAGATGATGCAGCAGTTATAATATCTGGAGATCATTCAACACCATGTATAAAGAAGGGTCATAGTGCAGATCCAGTTCCATTACTAGTCTCTAGTAAAGATATAGAGAGTAATGGCTCTAATAGGTTTACGGAAAATTATGCTAAGAAAGGCTCGTTAGGCACTTTATTTGGTTATCAAGTATTAACAAAAGCTATAGAGATCCTTAGATCTTGAAGAATTCAACTCTCTTCTTTGCTATCATATCTTCAGCCTTATTCTTAATCCTTCTTATATCAATACCTTTATAGTTATCCATTACAAGTTTTGGTAATGCTCTCTTTAATATCGTATATCCAACTTCATTATCTTCCTTTTGCATATGAACAAGTGCAGCACAAACAAGTATTATTCCCTGAACTGTCAACTTTTCATCACTATAGCTATCTTTCCATACACCTTCCAAAACCTCATGAGCCTCCCAATACCTCTCTTCATTGAATAACATTCTAGCATACTCTACTGCTTCATCTTTGCTGATCTCTCTCTCAGTTATCTCTACGCATCTCTTAATAGGGGCTATCTTCTTAAACCTATCTAATAATATATTAATCTCTTCTTTTGCTATTCCTACATCAAACTCTATATGATTACTGGCAACCCTAGCATCTCTTATAATTGCGTTATTTATTGCTAAGCTTTTAGCCTTTTTTAGCAATTCTCTAGCATCTCTAACGCTAAATCCTCTATTCTCTAGATGCACCATATATCTGTTCATAACATTAATTCTCAACTATAGGTTTATAAGAGTTTCATAATAGATTAAAAGAGTATTGGATGAGATCATGATAATAAGAGATGAAGAGAATCTGTTATTAGATAGGAGAGAGGTTACATGTATATTCAAAGATGTAGGAGGTAAGTTGAGTAGAGCTGATGCAATTAATATGCTCAAAGAGAAGTTAAATATCGACAAATTTATCATACCTATAAAACTTTACTGTGAAAGTGGCAAAAGAGACGTTAAGGGATTATTCTATATATATAATGATAAAGATACCGCTAGAAAATATCTACCAGAATATATATTTAAGAGGATAGAACTAGAGAAGAAAGAGGAGGGCAATAATGGGTAAACATAAGAGCACTAGCATCTATAAATATTATAACATAGAAGGAGAGTCTGTTAAAAGGACTAGATTAGAATGTCCTAGATGTGGAAGAGGTTATTTCATGGCAGAACATAAAGATAGATACACTTGTGGTGCTTGTAAGTATACAAAGTTCAAGACAAAATCATAGATAGTTATGCATCTCCTTCCATACTGCCTTTACTGTATTAATAACTAACGCTGGATAGAATGGAGGGAGATACTTTTTACTTAGTGCTTGCTTTATCAAATGCTTACAGTTTATGGCATTATCATTAGTATAACCATCAAGAAATGCTTTAACTATCAACCTAGCAGTATCTTCATTACTAGTAAATTTTATAGAATAATATATGAAGCATATTATATCCCATGCGTAATCATTATCTTTTTTAAACTGTTCAAGATCTGTTAAATATAATTTATTATCATGTATTATTACATTGTTAGCCTTTGTATCCTTGATCATATAACCATGATTATGTATTGAGTATAATAATTTGCCAAACTCTTTGATCTTACTAGCATCTCTACTTTTATTGTTTAATATATCATTAATTATCTTATCTAATGTTATGCCTTCAATATATTTTGTTATTGTAGTTTTATACTTATATGATAAACCTATTATAGTTGGAACATTAAAGCCTAGTTCCTTTAATATCCTTAAAGCCTTATACTCATTCAACTGTCTTTGAGAAGGATCTGTATCAAACTTTACCAAACCTATCATCCATGCATTAAGTCCTATCCACTTGAACCTTTTAATACTAGCATAATGTTTTGCAACCAATCGCAGATTATCATTTATCTTATAGAGCGTAGTAGTCGCATGTATATCTCCAAGCTTAGTAATGGTTATGTTATGATCTCTAACATTCATATAAGTTAATAATTCATCAAGCCAGTCTTCTTCATGTAATAGTATTGCATCTCTGATCTTAAGAACTCTCTCTGGTTCTAAGAACTCTTTATCCAATTCTCTAATCTCTTTTCTCCTCTTCAACTTTGATTTTGCTTCTTGCCTGAAAAAGTTCAATGTACTCCTACCAGCATAGAAATGAACCATGTATGCTAGTATTCCATTTATTATATTTGCTATGTTATTCCTCTTATACTTTATATCTGCCAATATAATTATGCTATCTTTGTCATAGAACTTTATATAACCTTCTTCTTCCAGCAACTTTAATGCGCTTCTAAATCCATTTAGAGTAAACTCTAGATTCTTCTTGCTGAATTGATTTGTATAAGTCTTTATATAACTATAGAGAGCATGAGGATATATCTTAGATCTCTCTTTGATCTTTGCTAGTAAGAAATACCTTATTGGTATTATAAACTCTTTATAAAATGGAGTTTTTGCTAATTCCCTTATAGCTTCTAAGATAACTCTCTTCTTATATGCAATCTCAACCTCTTTAAGATACTCATCGTTGATCAATGGCTCGTATGGATGCAATAACCTCCCAACTACAAACTCTCCTAATGCAGCTTTTGTTGCATCTTTAAGTAATATATCACTATCAACTACTAATATAGAGGCATCCAAACCTCTATCACCATGGTAATAGATATACTCAATCAGATCGTTATAATCCTTCAATACAAGGATTAGATCATAATCACTATCTGGTCTAGCATAACCAGCAACCTTTGAACCATATATACAACAAGAGACTATCTGATGATTTCCAGCAGTCTTTTTTGCCAAATCTAAGAGTTCTTTCCTCTCATTATCGCTTATGATACTCTGCACAATCTAGATTAGTACTTTGCTTATAAATAAATATTCTATCTCTTGAATTTCTCAGATTTTTTCAATATATCATTTATTTTATGCTCTAACTCCTTATCTATTGGAGTATTGATTATAGCATTCATAGATAATCTAGTAATGTTATCAGTTATGCTTATCTTCTTGCTAGGATATCCTTTCTCTAACCATAATTTTATGCTCTTCTCTTCTAACCTTTTATCATTCAAACCATCTATAAATTTCTTTGATAATAGTCTTAATAATGATCTATCATTAAAAACAGCCTTTGCTTCTAGCAATCGGGTTAGATCTGAGTATTCACTCTCAAATAATGTATTTGCTATCTCATCTGATATTATCTCCATCCTTATTATCCTAGATAATAACTCTAGATAATGTAAGAACTCATGAGCTAATATAGCATGTATCGTTCCTTTCAAACCAAATGCTACTAATGGAGCAGTTAATTGTATTATTATCCTTACTTTATTATCTATTATTACTGGTAATGTTCTAGCAAATAATATACCAAATTCATCTAGTGATGATACACTTAAGATCATGTTGGGTTCTATATAATAATCTGGATATTTGATATTAGAGGCTCTCTCTATCCTAGCTATACCTTCCTTAACATATCTAAATCTATCAATTATCTTAGCATACATCTTCTTATCCAAAATACCATCTTGATATGCTTTATCTACTAATGCTAATGGCTGCAATACCATCTATAATTATAGAATGGTATTATTATGTTTGCTTGTAAAAATAAAGATTAAGATTTGCCTATTAATTCTCCATACTTTGCTAAAGCCTTTGCAGCTACTACCCATGGTATGATCTCATGATATACTGGGATCTTTCTCTTCTCTATCTCTTTACTCATCTTCTCTGTAAATGGTCCGCCTATACATCCTATAAGCAAAGGTTTATCTTGCTTTTTATTAAACTCATCCAATACATCAACTATAGTTTCTTCTAATGGATCGTCTTGGAATACGAACCATGGCATTATTATATCAACATTTGGATCTTCCATGAACTTTTGGATTGCAAACTGATAATCAGATGCTGTAGCAGAGCCAGTAACATCCATAGGATTACCAGTTGGATATGTTGGAGGATAATACTCTTTCAATGCTTTTAGTGTATCTTCAGTTATTGGTGCTACCTCTAGATTTAATCTCTCAAATTGATCAATTGCAGATATAACTGGACCAGCACCATTTGTTACTAACGCTACTCTATTTCCTCTTGCTGGAGGCTGCCATGCTAATGCTTTTATACTTCCTACTAACTCTTGATAGCTATCAACACTTATTACTCCTGCTTGATCTAATGCTCCTTTGACTACTGCGTATGTTCCTCCTAATGAGCCAGTATGACTAGCTGCTTGTTTTGCACCTCTTGCTGTTCTTCCACTCTTCCATATTACTATTGGCTTCTTATACTCTTTAATTACTCTCTTTGCTGTATTTACAAACTTTCTTCCATCTCCAAATCCTTCTACATACAATCCTATAACCTTGATTGTAGGATCTCTAGCAAAATACCAGATCATGTCAGCTTCATCAACATCAGATCTATTTCCATAACTTACCATCTTTCCTAAGCCAAACGATTCCGCACTCTCCATGAAACTTATTCCTATAGTTCCACTTTGAGTAAGAAATGCTACTGGACCTACTGGTGGTCTAATCATTCTAGCATGCCCTTGGAATGCAGCATCTAATCTGTTCTCTCCATTAAACATTCCAATGCAGTTTGGTCCAATAACTCTGATCTTATGCTTTAATGCTAGCTCTTTAATCTTTGCCTCTGCTTCAGCCCTTTCTCCTCCTAACTCTTTTCCTCCTCCTGAGATTATCACAAAGTTATGAATCCCTAACTTTGCTGCTTCTTCCATCAATGCTGGAACTTGTAATACATCAACACATACTATAACAAGATCTACTGGTTTGCCTATATCTGTCAATGATTTATAACATTTCAAGCCAAAGATCTCATCTCTCTTTGGATTTATTGGATATATCTCTCCTTTATACTCATAATTTGCTACGCTATCTAATACAGAATAGCCAATTTTACCTGGCGTTGCAGATGCTCCTACAACTGCTATAGATTTAGGATAGAAGAACTTCTCCATATATTCATCATTAGGTTCTGCATCTGATATCGGCTTCTCCAATGGTTTATCTCTTAACAATATCTTTGCATCTACAACTCTGTAATCATTTGGATATACTACAATTGGGTTGAAATCTACGCTATCGTAATAAGCTGCCATATCAACTCCTAATCTTCCTATATTTACTAACGCTTCTGCTAGCATATCCTTGTTTATAGCCTCGCTCCCTCTAAATCCTTCAAGTATCTTCTTACCTTTAAGATCATTTAGCATTGATAATGCATCTTCCTTTGTTATAGGTAGCATCCTAAATGACACATCTTTGAATATCTCAGTGAATATTCCTCCCAATCCTACCATTATCACTGGTCCGAATTGCTGATCGTATTGTAAACCAACAATAAGCTCTATACCTTGAGGAACCATCTTCTCTAATAATACACCTTTAACATCATACTCTTTGCTTAACCTTCCATACATATCATTGAAAACTTGTCTAACTTCTTCCTCGCTAGCAACTCCTACTTTTACTCCCTGAACATCTGTCTTATGTAATATCTGAGGTGATACTATCTTCATAACTAATGGAAAGCCCATCTTCCTCGCTGCTTCTACAGCTTCTTCTGCACTCTTTGCTAATGCATACTCTGGCACTTTGATATTATATTCTTGTAATATCTCTTTTGCTTGCTCCTCTGTAACTACCTTATCTTTACTAGTTATAACATCGTTTAATATATTCTCCATCGTAGTCATTGCTTCTCTAGGTAGAGAAGAGTATGCTGCTTTATATATTTATATAAACTGATCTATTAAATCTTCCTTGAATATGATATTTATATAAAAATATCTTTTATGATATCTATAATTATCGGAGTATATTCTCAACTTATTATAATATAACAAACTTAAGTATTAATAAATTATTGACCTACTATATGTTATATATAATATATATAAGAAAATTATTTAAATTATAAGTGTTTAAATGTAAGTATGAACGGATATGATTATTGTAATAGCTGTGGGAAGCTCTTCGACTATTTAGATCTGAAACCTTACAGAATGCGATGGTACTGTAAATCATGTTACAAGGAGATGTTAAGGAGTACCGCTCAAGAACCATTAGCAGTTCAAGCGAAGATGCTACGCTTGTATAGTTATGATTACTGCTCCAAATGCGGAAAGTTATTTGATTATCTAGAGATGAAACCATATAATCTAAAATGGTACTGTAATAAGTGTTATAATGAAGTAAGAGTTAAGGTATTAGAAACCAAATAATATTTTTGTTTATACTAACGATATAGTTTTTATAATTATGGAAATAACACATAGAGATTTATACCTATTTTATACTAGATAACATGATGAAGATATTAACAATTATCATGATAATGCTAATATTCAGCAATATAGCTATAGTATACGCTCAAGAAGAATCTAGAAAGATAGAGGTTATAGAGATACCAGCATCCGCATTCAATAAGACAAAAGATGATCCAGAAGTAATCCCATTAGAACATAAACATATAGCAAATTTTGTAGTTAATCTGAAGAATGAATTGATCTATAAACCAAATTATGATCAAGCAAAATCCTCTATAAGGTTTGGAGATAATGAGAGAGATAAATTCTTTGAGATAATAATGTATGGTGAGCCATCAAAAAGATTAACCGTAGCATTGTTCACAGACCAATTAGGATATGTAAAATATTATGAGAATGATCAATCATGGTTTGAAGATAGACAGATTGGAATATCGTTCATGCAGAACGATAAACTAAGTATTCACAATGGACAAAGGAATATCATGGATAGATTAAGGATAGGAGAGTTTACTCTAGATACATTAGAAGTTTATGGCAAAGAGAATAGTTCAGATCTAGATAATGTTATAGGAGGTAAAGTTATAGTAGAGGTATTATCTGGTAATCCATTGGAGAATCCTATATCATTCATTCCAGTTGTTGCAGTAGCTGTAGTTGGTGGTGTATTAGTAATATTGTTAAAGACTAAGAAGCGTTAAAGTATTTACAATAATCTTTAAGTAAACATTCATTACATAACGGTTTTATTGGCTTACAAACATTCTGTCCAAACATAACGAATGTATCATTTATACTCTTCCAATACTTCCTATCTATTATCTTCTTCAATTCTTCTTCGGTCTCTTCAGGTTCTTTAGTGTTAACTAAACCTAATCTATTTGCTATCCTATGAACATGAGTATCTACTGGTATGGCATCTTTATCAAATGCATATACCAATACACAATTCGCAGTTTTTCTTCCAACTCCTGGAAGTTCTAACAATTCATCTATATTACTAGGAACCTCATCATTATATTTCTGATGGATAATCTTTGCTACCTCTTTTATCCTTTTTGCTTTAATTCTATAAAAGCCAGCCTCTTTTATCAATTCAGCAATCTCATCTATACTAGCAGATGCTAAAGCTTCTGGATCCCTAAACTTGTTAAATAACCTTCTAACTGCAACTTTAGAATTTTCATCCCTTGTTCTAGCAGATATTATAGTTCCTATGAGTATCTTGAATGGGTTATCCTCTTCTTCTTGTAACTCTCTTAATGCTGTTAACCTTTTAGATCTGCTTTTCTTAAGGGTTTCATGCATCTTTGATAATATAGTAGCAATATCCATATGCTCTATTAGATTTAAAGATGTATATATAGCAAAGGTTTTAAATAAGCACAACTTTTGCTAATTGTATGAGTATAAATCCATATGAGAATGCATTGAAACAGTTAGATGACGCAGCAAAGCTGATAAACCTAGATGAAGGTTTACATCAATTCCTAAGAAAACCGAAGAGAGTATTAGAGGTATCTATTCCAGTAAGGATGGATGATGGAAGTGTTAGAGTATTTACTGGCTATAGAGTTCAGCATAACGATGCAAGAGGACCATATAAAGGAGGAATAAGATATCATCCAGCAGTAACACTAGATGAGGTTAAAGCATTAGCAACATGGATGACATGGAAATGTGCTATAGTTGATATACCACTAGGAGGAGGTAAAGGAGGGATAGTATGTGATCCTAGAAAGATGAGTGTAAATGAGTTAGAGAGGTTAACAAGGAGGTATGCGTATGCCATATCAGACATAATAGGACCAGAAGTAGATATTCCAGCACCAGATGTTTATACTACTAGTAGAGAGATGGCATGGATAATGGATACATATAGTGCTTTGAAAGGTAAGATGACACCAGGAGTTATAACTGGTAAACCGTTAGCAGTTGGAGGTTCACAAGGAAGAGCAGAAGCTACTGGGAAAGGTTTAGCCTTTTGTGTTAGAGAAGGAGCTAAGAAGGCCAATATAGATATGAATAATGCTAAAGTAGCAATACAAGGTTTTGGTAATGCTGGAACGTATGCTGCTAGATTCTTGAGTGAGATGGGTGCTACTATAATAGCTGTAAGTGATTCAACGAGCGGTGTATATAATGATGATGGTTTAGATGTAGAAGCTTTGATCAAACATAAAGCTGATACAGGAAAGGTTAAAGGATTTGCAAATGCAAAAGAGATAACTAATGCAGAATTATTAGAATTAGAGTGTGATATATTAGTACCAGCAGCATATGAAAATCAGATAACTAAAGATAATGCTAACAATATAAAAGCAAAGATAATTGGTGAAGCAGCTAATGGACCAACTACACCAGAGGCTGACGAGATATTATTCAATAAAGGAGTAATGGTTATACCAGATATACTAGCAAATGCTGGAGGAGTTACAGTTAGTTACTTTGAATGGGTACAGAATTTGACTAGGGATTACTGGTCTCATGAAGTTGTTATCAATAAATTAGAAGATAAAATGGTAAATGCATTTAACGCTGTATATCAAACAGCAGAAGAGTATAAAGTAGATCTTAGGAAAGGAAGTATGGTATTAGCAGTAAATAGAGTAGTTGAAGCAGTAAATGCTAGAGGTATCTGGCCATAATCTTTTTATTTTTCAAAAATAAAGATGAAGGTTATTCTTCCCTTAGACATAGTCCTACTACATCACTGTCAGAATAATTATTGCAAGTACTATTGTTTACTATCGTTCTATCCCAAACTCTTATTCTTATTATATAACCACATTTTGGCATTCCAGTTGTGTCTAATTCCCATATGCCATTCTCTCCATTTGTGCTTACTGTAGGATAAGTTCTAGTTATTGTAGTATTCGAAGAACCAGGCAATGGTTTATCAAACTTTCCTCCACCTAGATTAGGTTCTACAGATATAGTCAATTGACCAAAGTATTCTGTATTATATGCTGAATAAGTTCCTTGTATCTTATCATTAATCTTAAAGTCAGAACATGGACCTCCGCCAGAGGTTATATTTATAGATGCTTTTGGTGCTTTATTATTAACCATTATATCAACTACATTACTTGTATATATTATCATAGGATTATTTGGATCTCTGACCTCAATCTTGATCTTATATTTGCCTTGTTTACCATTAGATTGCCATATAGCTAGTACATTCTCAGTAACATGTCTTTGATGTTTTCCTGTCAGATCTTCAATATATGTATACCAGCCATTACTATCCAATTTCTGCTCATATTTTGTATTTGCTCCCCAAGAGCCATTGATTAGATCGTTATACCATAGATTGAACTTGTTTGTTAACTGTTCCCAGTTGATACCATCGTCACTTACATATACTTTATATTGTAATGGGTTTGCTCCTCCACCAAGTGTATCTGGAGGATTTGCTATCTTTCCAGTTATCTTTATTGCTCCACCAAATGGACTATCTTTTGCTTCACATCCTCCTCCAGTTGGAGTTCCATTTGCTAATCCATTAACACTTATGTTAGCAACTGCCATATTTCCTACAGATTGGATTACTGGATTATGGCCAGTTGTTGAGATGCCAGGTTCTAATTGTATTAATGTATTTTTCCTATTACCCCAATGAGGATTATAGTTTGGATTATTTGGAGGAGTTACATTCCATGATAAGATTGCTCTAACCTTTAATATCTTTGCTCCTTTCTCACATGACTGCCTTTTATCTAATGAGTTTAATGGTAGATATACTGCATAATCTAGTCCTTCTGCTGGTATGGTAGCAAAATCGTATACATTTACTGATGTTGTTCCAACATATTGCCAACCGCTTCCATAATCAACCCAGAATGCTACATACTCTTTACTACCTTTTGAACATAGATCTCCAGAATAACCAGATGGTAATTTGATCTTTATAATTGCTACTAATTCGTCCTGATCTCTATTATATCCTATACATGTTAATTCTTCATACCTTATATTCTGTTGAAGTTTAAGTATATCATCAACGATCTCTGGTTTTATAATATCTTTTATTGGTAAATCTGGTTCTATATTAGATGCATATATCATCTTGTAAATTGTTGGATATAGAAATCTGCTAGCACTTACCTTCTCTTTGTATAACTCATTTAGTTGAAGAATATCATACTCTAGTTCTTTAGTCTCTAAAGGTTTGTTAAGATCTATTATAGGTATAAGTTTTGGATTGATCTTAAGTTTATCTGTTGAGATTATATCCGTTATTATTAAAGTACGTTTATCTATTTGTATATTAGCATTTTTACTATTACCCCATACTGGAGTATAATTTGGATCATTTGCTGGAGGAATTACATTCCATGATAAAATAGCTTTAACTCTAGGAAGATTCTCTATATTACAAGGTTTCTTTCTTGCATCTAGTTTTAATGTAACATCATACTCTAATGGTTTCCTTCCTGGAATGTTATATGCTCTAAAACTTACTACTCCTAGATCTTCCCAATTGCCATCGTTATTCCAATCTATAAAGAATCTAACATATTCAGGAGTTCCATTACCACATATACTGCTTCCATAACCATAACTTCTCTTTATATGAACTATTGCTTCCAACCTCTCAAACTTTGGGTTATATCCTATACATGTTAACTCTTCATATCTAGTATCATTCTGTTTAGGTTTCACTGGTTCAATTGCTATATCCTTTACATTTCCAAAATAGTTTGGATTCTTCAATAGTAACGCTTTGAATTCTAATCGTTCTGGTTCAATTTTCTTTATCTCAAAAGACTCGATTATATCTGCTAATCTCTTTGGTCCAATCATTGGAATCTCTGCTACATCTTCTAATGATTTGAATTCTCTAACTTCTTTCTTTTTTGCTAATATTCGCTCTGCTATCTTTATACCTATATCTCTATTTTCTTCTAGTTCAATAAAATCTGCAATCTGTTCAGCACTCTCTGCTTTATTAAGAAATTCTATAATCTCATTTACGGTCTCTTCATCAACATCTTTGGGATCTATTACAGATATAGTTTCTTTTCTATGAATTATATTGTCTCTTGCTGCCATGTTATACTTGATTGAAACTATTATTTAAGTGTAATTAAAATATTATCCAATAATGGATAATATTTTAAAATTCTACTTTCTCTATATTTATCTTATTAAGAATCTCATCTGCTTCATTAGCGTTTGCTACATAGGTGTAAAGCATTCTAGACCTTCTTATCTTTATCTTAACCTTATCTTTCCTTCTAACTATTCTACACTCTTGAGCTTTATCAGCTAACCTAACTATCTCATCTTTATCAAATACTTGTTTAGGCATATCAATACCTTAACATTTAGTAGAATTAATACCTAACTCTATGAATTTAAGACTAACATTAGAGAGTGGTCAAGTATTCATATGGTATAGATTAGAGGATAATTGGTGCATAATAAACGGTTCAGATGTTATACTAATTTCAGATGATTTAAATGGAAAATCATATAATAATAATGATATAAAATATATTTTTAGGTTAGACGATGATATAGATAAGATAAATTATAGTATAAATAAAGATGAGATAATCAATGAAGCCATATCGAGATTTCAAGGATTAAGGATAATAAGGCAAGATCCGTTTCAATGTTTAATATCATTCATCTGTTCTAGTAATACAAACATTAAGCGTATTAGAAAGATGCTTTTATCACTCTTAAAGTTTGGTAAGAAGATAAAATGGAATGGTTATGAATTCAATCTATTCCCAGAGGCTAAAGTATTAGCAGATATCAGTATAAATGAATTAGCAAGTTATGGTTTAGGATATAGAGCAAAATATGTGAAAGAGGCTAGTTATGTTATATCTAATAATATAATAGAGTTGGAGAGATTGAAAGATCTAAGGTATGAAGAGGCTAAAAATGAATTGATGAATATCAAAGGAGTTGGAAATAAAGTAGCAGATTGTGTATTGTTATTCTCATTAGAACATCTAGAAGCATTTCCTATAGATACTTGGATATTAAAGGTTTTAAGAAAATATTATGGTTTGCCAATAAACAATCTTACTGATAAATCATATAAATCCGCATCTAAGAAGATGAGAGATTACTTTGGAATATATGCTGGATATGCACAGCAATATCTTTACTGTTATGCTAGAGAGTTAATGTTTTATTAAGGGTTTAATTATTGCTTATATCTAGGGCCCGTAGCTCAGCTTGGATAGAGCGGCAGCCTTCTAAGCTGTAGGTCGGCGGTTCGAGTCCGCCCGGGCCCGCTAACTATGTGTATCTGGAACCATGCACTTTGAATTTTCTAAAATTACCTTCTTATTTGGCAATGTTGCTTTATAGATAAAGCCATATTTCATTATCAATACCTCTGCTTCATTTGCATTAACTACTATCTGTTTAAGTTATTGCTGGTTATGAGAATATACTCATAACCTTTAGCAACTCCTCTTTATTCATACTTGCTATCTTATTTATTATATTAGTCTTAAGTTCTTCAGTATCATCTTTCTTGCTTACTTCTAGATCTAGATACTCTTCGCATCTATTATATGCATCTCTCATCTCTTTAATTAGATATTCTGGTAACATACCTTTATGCAATGTATATACATGCTCTATATCTCCACTATGGCCCATGAAGAACTGTCTAAAGTCTCTATTTATTCTTCCTTTACTTTCTGCTAATAGTAATTGTGTATCAAAATATGATCTGAATACATATGGTCTAAACTTATATGGTTTTATAACTCTTCTAATCTCAGCTGATATTCTACTTGTTACTATGAATCTACTCTTCCTATGCTTTGGATAACCATATCTATGCTTATTATCCCATGCTATTATAGGACTATCTTCATTCAATACTTCACCATTCTTTATCCTATCATTAAGATATGCTAGCAAATACTTTACTCCTTGCTTGCTTAGAAAAGTTATGTATGGTCTTCTATTCTTACTTAACTCTACTCTAACTTTTATCATACATGGATATTGTTTGCATATAGCTTTACCATTTATTACTTGTATATCTGGCATATCTTTTAACCTTAAACCATCTGTACCATTATAATTGCCTAATACTTGAAGTCTTAAACCAGCTTTACTTATTAAAGCAATCATTACTCTTGCTCTTATATCTGCTCTATTAATAACATCTGTATACTCATCTTCATCTGGTACTCTTTCTCTATTTGATATCTCACTTGGTGCATTCTTTACCTTTATACTCTTAGGAATATCTAGATCCCAGTATCTAAGCCATGACTTTATAGCTTTTATAAAACCTCTCTGATACTCTCTACTTTTACCTTCCAGATTTAATCTATTTATAAAGTCTAAGATTATGTTCCTTAGAGCTATCTGATCCTTTCTAGCAAGTCTAACTATATCATCTGGCAAAATATCTGTCTTCTCGCAGAAAAGTCTTAATCTCCTAGCCATTACATCAGCATTTAGATAGCTGTTATATGCTAATGTATCAAACCATCTCTTTACATCTGGATCCTTTAAGAACTGTTCTTTCTTACTTATCCTAGGGATAGATAGTTTATGTTCTGCTTTACTCTGCATCATCAGCACCTCCTTTACTATCCCATGCTAATGCTAGATTAGCATGTTCATCAATAATGTATTTAATATAATGATAAATAAGGATTAAATCGCTAGAGAAATAAATAAAAAAGATAAGGTTATTCAAGATCAACATTCTTTGAATACCTCCTTCCTTCTTTAGGATATTTGAGCATAAGTTGCTCTACTGATAGATTAGCATCTTTAGGATCTTTGAACTTGACATATTTCTCTCCAGTGTAATAATCTTCTACTTCTTCTAATGGGCCATTGTCAAGAAATAGCCTCTCCATATATGAATAGGAGGTTTGTAGACTGCATCCTACATAATCTCTTGCCTCTTTTCTTAAATCATCTCTTTTTATTGTAGTACCATTTTTAACACATTCTAGTACTTTCTTGAAACAGTATTTACGGAAAGCAGGTTCGTATTCTCTGTTTAGAATAACTTCTGGTGAGTTAAAGGATGATGCCTGCCTAGTTGCATCTCTCTGACATTGACTAGACATCCTTTTGTGATATTCTCTAGCATTACATCTGTGATGAGCCAGTCTTAAATTTTCAGCTCTATGATCTGCTGGATTACCATTTTTATGATCGATTTCTAAATTATCTATATTAGGCTCTTCTCTATTACAAATCATGCATCTCTTTCCATCTCTTTTTAAGCAGTACTCTTTTATCTTCCTCTTTTGTGTAGGAGTAAGCCTTGGACTTTTGCCTCCCAACCATATATCCTCTTCTCTCTCTTTATGTATGTTAGCCATTATTCTCCCTCCTCTTCTTATATTCTTCCAACAACATCCTTACAATTGTGTTATAGCTATCATCCTTCCTCATCATAGATCTTAGTTCTTTTGCCAATTCTCTATCTATTATTACTCTTATTTTATTGTCCATGATGATAATTGCAAAATACTTAAAGATAATGATTATTCTATATTATATGGCATGGCATTCCATACAATGCATACAGATAGCACTCCATCGAAGAATTTAGAACCATATATACTTAGAGCATTAGCATTAAAGAAGGATCAATCTCCAAGAGATATAGCAAAGTATGTTTATGCATCTGATTTAAGGAAGTATGGCAAGTTGGATAAATCTTATGAAACTACAATACGCAAAGCCTTAAAAAGAATGCATAAGAGAGGGTTAGTAACATACAAAAAGGCTAAGAATGAGAAGGATACTATAGCATACTATTACTCATTATCATTTAAAGGTAGCATATTAGTATTGAGGTATTTAACTAAATGTATAGCATCTAAAGATGCATTAAAAGCATTAACTAATAAAAAGATAACAGAAGAGTTCAAGAAAGGGCTCTATGATAATTTTAATATAACTCTATGCTGTGTTGAATAACTCATTAACAGAGTACATATCATATATCTCTTAACCATATCCATTACTCATAGATATAAACAAGTTATATGCACTTGCTTTAACCATCAACTCTTTAACCATATTATCCCATCTTACTGATTTAATATACTCTCCAAACATTCTCTTAAATGATGAGAATACAGATTCTGCTATCCATCTCTTACCATAATCATGCTTATGCTTCCATCTAGTATAATCACTCAATTGATCTAATACATGCATATCCCTTATACTATTATTGATTATAGAATTACTTCTTACTCTAATTACTGGTTCTATACCTTTATCTGTTAGATAATTAAAGTTATCATTACTATCATATGCTCCATCAACTATAACCTTATCTATTTTAGCATCTATATTATCTATAAGGTCTTTAAACTTCTTATTATCATGAACATCTTCTCTAGTTATCTCTAATGCTATTATCTTCTTATTTTTGATATCAACAGCTATATGCATCTTTATAAAGCCTCTTCTTACCTTCCATTTCTTATTCATCCATTCTCCTCTATTAGCTACTTTAATACCAGAAGAATCTACTACTATAATAATAGGTTCATTTGTATTGATATTATTATCCATCTTAACATTTAATCTATTAACTCTCCATGCTATGCTAGTATAATCTGGAACCTTAATGTTAGTATAATTGCTTAATGCTCTAATGAAACCTTCTAACTGTCTATATGGTAATAGATATGCATGTATTATTGCTAGTAATGATATGAATGAGTTAGGATATTGATAAGGTTTGCCTTCTTTACCTTTATTCATCTCTTCTAATTCCTTATCCCAATTATTAATGAAATCTAATGATAATAATATCTCTCCTCTTCTTACTAATGCTTCATTATACGATTTCCAATCTCTAGGCATATCATCTTAATTATAATGGTGATCAATATCTTTTATGTTGCTAGTGATCTATCAGTTATTCGACACACTAATAACTCTAGATAATCCAGATGTAAAGATTGAAGATAGGATCATAACTATAGATGATAAAAATGTAAATATTATAATAGATTTAGATAGAAAGAGAGGTATACTTGATAATGGATACCTTCTTCAAGCATTGTTATTGATTGATAAAAATGGTATTTATACAATAGATTATAATAGCATATCTGATTCTAGAGTATTATTTACACTTGATGAGTTATATGCTATGTCAGATAAAACTAAAAGGTATCTTTCTAATGAGTTTGGCATAAAATTAAGATTGCTAAATAAGGCTAAGATAGAGAAGGATGATAATTTAATAGTAATATCTTATGATTCAAATAAGATAAGGATAGAGATAGATGATACAGTTAGAATAAATGTTAAAAATAGAGTAAAAGAATTGATAATTAAAGAGGATAAGGTTTATGAAATGCATGATTATATATTAGATTATCAATCTGTAAACCCATTCTTTAATATCTATAATGAGTCATTAAAAAACCATGTTGAGAATTTAACAGATTTTGAAGACTTTATTCTACCATGGCTAGCCTTGTATAAATCTATAATTATAGATGGTATATTACATGGTTTAGATAATGGCATGATTTATGAATATCAAATAGATGCACTAATAATTGAGGCATCTATTTTATCAATAAAAGATCATATAGAGTTCTACTTTAGGTATAAGAGAAGTTACGTATTACTCTTCTTATGTGTAGTTGTTGATGAATTATTGCATAGAATACTAATAGATTCTGAGAATACAACGTTATATTATCCATCACTTTATGATAAAAGGTCAATAGATGAGTATATACTTACATCATTACTAGATTCTATATTTATAATGTTAACAGAGAGTATGAGAAATAATATCTTAAGAAAGTATAAATCTTATATTGAATCATTTAAAGAGTCTACAGATATATATTATCTACACCCAACACTGATCAAGATATTAATTATCTCTGATCTATTATCAAATATAATAGATGATAGTGATACTGGCAGATTATTAAAGGAATTGAGTAGTCCTATACATTATAAGATTAGAGAAGTAATGTTAAGATAGCATAAACATCTTAAGAATCAATTTATGCTTCTAGAGTTAGATTTTATATTATAACTATTATGTATTAAAGCATATTCTTAAGTATATTCTAAGTATAATTTTAAGCATGATTTATGCGTAAATAAGCACGTAGAGTAGGGTATTTTACTAACGCAGTTCACGCTTAGGCTAGTTAGTTCTACGTTAGTAATGCGTTAGTTCTGCGTTAGTAAGTTAGTGCTCACGTTAGTAAGTTAGACTAGAGAAACTTTGTTAGAATAGGTTAATATAACACATTGTATGATATATAACACAATGGAGAAAGAAGAAATCTTAGAGAATCTTAATCAACTTAATAACGAGGATTTTGCCAAGAAATTTATACCAATACTAGATGCGGATAATATACTCTCTATATCAATTACCAAGCAGAAAGATGATAATTATGTAGATATTTATAAAATGGCTGTAGATAAGGAAGGAAAAGAGAAGAAAGTAAGGAATAAAATAAAGATACCAGATGAAGAGGATCTAGAGATAGTTAAAGGTATAGTCAAAGATATTAGGAAATTCAAAGGTATAGTAGAACCTATAAAGAAGGAGAAAGAGAGAATAGAGGAAGATAGACAAGAAGAAGAGAAAGAGAAAGAAGATCGCAAGTATGTTATGAAGATATTAACTGCGATACAAGATAACAAAAAGCCAATACAAGCTAAAGAGATTGATATTCATTCAAGAATACATGAATTAATACTAGAGCTAGGAACTCAGATGTTCTTAACATTATTGCCATCAATGAAAGAAGTTAATCATCTTGTATTAGAGAATCCGAAAGAGTTTGTGAAATATGTTGTAAACCATATATCGCCTATAGAAGAGACAATGAAGCTTAAGAAAGAGTATGGTGAACTACTTGCTAAGTATCATATCTTTAGAGATGCTGCTATTAAGTATAAGGAAAAGCTTAAAGATTTGGAAGTTTACATGCAAAAAGCACAGCAATACGATGCGATAATGGATTATCTTAATCTATTAGAGATGAGACTTTGTAATAGATGTAAGCAAGAGAAGAGGATGTTTGATGCATTTGCTGCAATAACTAATCCAAATATAATGAATAGTCCTATGGATATGCTAAAATTCTTTCCATTTGGGTTTGGTAATGTAAATAATAACCAAAATAATGAAGATGAACAAGAAGGTGATATACTGTGAGTAAAGAAGATGAAGTAAAACAAGAAAAGCAAGAGAATCAGAAAGAATTGTTTAGTAAGATGATCTATGAATATCTTAAAAGCAAAGGTGTTGACGAAGATACCGCAAGGAACAATGCAAATACAATACTAAATGATCCAGTATCAGCAAACATGTTTTTGGATTCTATAAAAACTAACATTGCATATGATAAACTAAAGAAAGCAAGGGATTTAGCACAGTCTGTTAGTAATATGAATCCTATGATGTTTTTGATGATGCAGCAATTGCTTAATCAACAATCACAGCAGTATAATCCTCAGCAAACTAATGTTAATAAGAATGAATCATCTATCGAAAGAACATTAAAAATGGCTCAGAAGATGGCAGAAGAGATGATGGCAAAGAAGATGGCTTTTGATATGGTAAAAATGATGTTTAAGGAAGATAATAATACTTCTCAAGCACAGCAGCAACCATCTCTAGATCCTCAAGCATTAGCAAATGCGATAGTAGAAGCATTGGAAAAGAAAGGACTGATAGGTTCTAATGAGCAACCTACGATAAATGATTTAATATCTCAAATCCAAGCACTGAAGAACTTAGAAGGTATGTTAAAACAAGATGCAAGTAGTGAACTAAGACAATATATTGAAAGTCTTAGAAAAGAACTTGAGGAGTTAAAGAATAAGCAACCAACATTTCCTCAACCAACTGATCCTAATACATATTTAACAATAATGGAGAAACTTGCAGATATAGAAGGTAAGAAAGCAGCAGTTGAAGCTAAAAGGGCTTTTGCAAACTTAGCATTACAAAATGTTATGAAGAAGATGCAAACTAATGTATCTAAAAGAGAGAGTGATAAAAGTATGATAGGAGCAATCGCAAGAAGCAGTGTAGGCGGATTAATGGATACATTTGAACAAAATGCTGATGAATTGTTTGGTTTCGGAAATGGTAAGAAGGAAAGTAAGCCATCTTATAAGCCTTAATAAATAAGCACATAAAGATTCATCTGATAATATAGAGAGTAATTGTTTTTATCATAAGATATTATATGCATATGCTTGATCTATTCCTTACTATTAGTTTAGCAACAAGATTTGGTATATGAACGAAAATGTTAGTTATTATACACTCAAAAATACTCTCGATTTTACTTTATTATAATAATGAGGTGTATGTATAAAAAGATAGGTATTCTGCATATTGGTAATTGCCTTATGCATGCTTATTTTAACCATATAAATTTATCAAGTTTGTAATATATCTTGCTTTGAAGAGTTCAGATAATTACAGAAATATCTTAAGTTTAGGAATGATAAGCTTATTCACAGATATATCTTCAGAGATGACATTTGGCATATTGCCTATATTTATAATCTATGAACTAAAAGCATCTAGTAGTATATTAGGAGTCATTGAAGGTATAGGAGAAGCAACTAATTATATCTCAAGGGTATTCTCTGGCTATATATCAGATAAAGTTAAGAAGAGGAAATTGTTTATATTCATAGGCTATCTAATATCAACAATATCAAAACCATTACTAGCATTATCTTATAATCCATTAGATGTATTGATCATAAGGTTTAGTGATAGAATTGGTAAAGGAGTTAGAACGCCAGCAAGAGATACATTGTTAAGCGAATCTATAAGCAAAGATAAGATAGGTAAAGCTTTTGGCATACATAGATCTCTAGATCAGATGGGTGCAATAATAGGACCATTACTAGCATCTATATTATTATCATTTATAGGTATAAGAGGCATCTTCCTATTCTCGTTATTGCCAGGTATTATAGCATTAACATTCTTTATATTTGTAAAAGAGAAGAAGGTTAATAGTAAAAGAATAGAGTTTAGATTAATCATTAAAGGTAGATTCTTGCTATTATTATCTATCATAACCATATTCTCTTTAGGAGCATTCAACTTTTCATTCATACTATTATCTGCTATATCTCTAGGTTTAGAAGATGCAATAATACCTATACTCTATGCTATAATAAATCTTGCACATGTTCTTATATCTTATCCTTCTGGAGTATTATCAGATAGAATAGGAAGGCTAAAGGTATTAATTATAGGTTTCTCTCTATTCCTTATTACTAGCATACTAGGCTTCTTATTTTTTAAGATAGAGATTGTAATATTGATGGCTATAGTATATGGTTCATACATTGGTATAATGGAAACTGTACAAAGAGCTGTTGTAGCAGATTATAGTGAAGAAGAGGTTAGAGGAACTGCATATGGTATCTATTATCTATTCATAGGCATATCATATCTTATTGCAAATATAGTATTTGGAGTATTATGGGATATCTTTGGTTCCTATGCATTCTTATATAGCATTATAACCTCAAGTATATCTATTATAGCTATGCTATTGCTAACATACTTGAAGAAGGTATAACAATGGGATCTTTTAATTCTTAATTTATGCTAGAGATGATAATTACAGATTGTACATTAAATATAGAATATGAATTAGTTATTGTATTACCTCTTTTATAAAAATAGGAATGGTTTTATGCTATTACTCCTTATTCTCTAGCATTCTCTTCTGTATCAATATAATAATCAACATATGTTCCTTCTTTACCTTCTTCCTCTCCTAATCCTATTATTACAAACCTCTTACCTTTTATCTGATTGTATTGCTTTATTATATCATTAAACTTGCTCTCTATTACAGTTTTAGAGTTTAATACTAATTCTCTTCTCTTATTATCTAATCTTATCTCTTTACCATCTGATTTATCTATGCCATTAATTATCTTAACATCTAATAGCCATGGATCTTTCTTCATCTTGCCAACTCTCTTACCTTCTCTTGGTTCTGATAATGCTTCAAATACTGCTTCTACTTCTTCAGATGGATACCAGAATGTCTTACTCTTATTAACCTCTTTTGCTCTATCTCTATTGAATTGTATTGCTTTATCCATTCTTTGCTCATAGTATAATATATGAATTTATTATATTGAAGGAGTATTTGAATATAAGTATTTAGCATCATATAAAAATAAAATGTTTAGGAATAATGCTTTGTGGCTTAATTTCGATTATTAGTCATTATGCTGTCATTTTAGTTATTAGATAGCCTATTAACGTTCTAAAATTGCTTCATAGACACTCTTTTCGAATAGTCTATACGAAATTATCAATAAATCCAAGCAATATATTAGATAAAATAAGGAATATAGATTATGAGAATATAAAGGATAAGATAGTATCATTCCTAAGATATGAATCTATCAATACTAATAGAAATTTTGTATTGGGTTTGAGTGGAGGTATAGATTCTTCAGTAGTTGCTGCTCTTGCATCTTTAAGTAATATAGATACATTAGTATTAATCATGCCATACTCTAAAACAACACCAAGAGATGATGTTAATGATGCTATATCAGTTGCTGAAAGATTTAACTTAAATTATAAGGTAATTGAATTGGATAAGATGTATGAAGATATATTGAATAACTTGCCAGAAAATAGATATGCTGCTGGTAACCTATTGGCAAGATTAAGGATGTGTTTATTATATTATTATGCAAACCTAAATAATAGTTTGGTGTTAGGCACAAGTGATAGAAGCGAGTTATTAATTGGCTACTTTACAAAATACGGAGATGGAGCTGCAGATCTATTACCAATAGCAAATCTATACAAGTTACAAGTTAGAGAACTTGCAAAGTATTTAGATATAGATGCGAAGATTATTAAGAAGAAGAGCAGTCCTAGATTATGGGAAGATCATACAGCAGAAGAAGAACTAGGTTTAAGTTATGAAGAGATAGATGCAATCCTTTATTGTTTATTTGATGAGAGGATTAGTATTAATGATCTTATTAAATTATTTGATAAGAAGAAGGTAGATAAGATATTAACATTACACAGGAATGCTAACCATAAACGTAGTATGCCAAAGATATTACAGTTCTAGATTTATAATATTACTTTACTGTTACTTCTCTAGCTGCTTGTCCATAACTTAATACTGTCTTCTTCCTTAGATATGGGATCAATTTATAATGTATATAATATACATCTGGATCTTTATCTTTTATAATTAAACCCTTAACTATTAAAGATACAAAACCACCAGTTATAATTTTCAAGTTTATATTATTCTCCTTAGAATATTTATCTCTCTTTTTATGATACTCTTCTATTGTAAAATATGGCCTATCTTTCTCTAATATCAGAGGCCATATTATCTCCTCCCATACAATTCTCCTCTTCTCTGTAGAGGATGCAAACTTTCCTTTTAGTTCATGCATGATAATAGTTAGTGTTTATATAATATAAAACTAAGTAAAATTTACATATGTTAATAGTAAATTATTAATTATAATATGATTACTTTCTTAACATCTAACTGGTATAACTGATAGCTGCTGTGTCGAATAACTGATAGATCACTAGCAACATAAAAGATATTGATCGCCATTATAATTAAGATGATATGCCTAGAGATTGGAGAGCATATAATGAAGCATTAGTAAGAAGAGGTGAGATATTATTATCATTAGATTTTGTTGATAACTATGATAAAGAGTTAGAAGAGATGAATAAGCATAATTAGCAAACTATATCAGATTACTAATAATTATCCACAATTCCTAGCAATAATAAGATATATGTTAGATATATCAGATAATAGAAGGTTTTACTATAGCTTTAAATAGATTAATACCTAAACTTAAACCAGTAGATTATTCAGAGATAAGAGGTTAATCAAACTAGATTATAAGTTAGATATAAAGAAGCATTACATAAAGATACATTTGCTAGATTCTTGAAGATAAAAGATATAGCTGTAGTTACTGGCAGTATTAATCCAATATATAGAAAAGCAATATGGGATAAACATAAGATATACTTTGCTACACCAGAAGTAGTTAGAAATGATCTAATGAATGATATATTATCATTAAAAGATTTCTCATTAATAGTATTTGATGAGGCTCATAGAGCTGTACTGTACCCCATTAAAGCTGGAACGTTTTGAGCAATTTTTAAGGTATAGTTTTGGAGGTGTATATTATGGCTAGAAAGAGATGGAGTATTGAAGAGAAGAGGATGATAGTATTAGAGTTATTAACAACCAATCAACCATTAGCAGAGATATGTAGGAAGTATAATGTACAAGCATCTATGGTATATAGATGGAAGGAACAATTCATAGAAGGAGGTAGTAAAGCTTTAGCTGGTAATGTATCTAATAGAGAGAAACAGTTAGAAGAAGAGAATAAGAGATTAAAAGAGATGATAGCTGATCTAGCACTAGCAAATGAGTTATTAAAAAAGGGGCTAAGAAAGAGGTAAGAAAGATGGTTCATGCTAAACTATTAACTAAATTTGGTATAAGGAAAGCATCTAGACTATCTGGTTATGCTACAAGTAGTTATTATTATAAACATAAAGATAGAGCAGATAAAAGATTAGATAAGAGATTAGATCTAGAGTTATTAGAGAAGATAGAACAGATAGCATTAGATCATCCTTCATATGGCATTAGAAGGATAACAGCTATATTAAATAGAGAAGGTATTAAGATTAATAGGAAGAAAGTATATAGATTGTTAAAGATTCTTAATTTAATAAAGAGGAATAATATAAGAAATAAGATAATCAGGAAGAGAGTAATAACAGTAGCAACTAAACCTAATCAACTGTGGGAACAGGATATAACATACATATGGTGCAATAAAGATGGTTGGTGCTATCTATTCAATATAATAGATTGTTATACTAGAGAATGGTTAGCATATACATTTAGCAAAGAATGCAATACCAATGAAGCTATAAAGACATTAGATAAAGCTATGACTGATAGATTTAACAAGATTGATAATTTAACAATTAGGAATGATGGAGGTATGCAATACACTAGTAATAGATTCATCAATGTATTAAAAGTATATGGTATAAAACAAGAGGTTACTGGTAAGAATAGACCAGATCAGAATGCACATATTGAAGCATTCCATAGAGTAATAAAAGAGGATTATATATGGCAGTATGAATTTGATACATTTGAAGAAGCAGATAAGATGATAGAACAGTTCTTCATTGATTATAACTATAGAAGACCACATTCCTCATTAAACTATAAAACACCAAAAGAGTTTTATGAGTTAAATGGAGGTAATATGGTATGAGAGTCTCCCTTAGCAAGTGTTCCAGTTTTGAGGGGTACACTCCCAATTGCTATTACTCTATAATCATCATATCTTTCTTCTTCATAACTAGCTATATTACCATCTATAAGTATTATAAACTTGGCATCTTCTCCATTCATTCTTTTAGCATCAATGATATCTCTAGGAAGAGTTATTACTATTTTCTCGCTATTAATATTACTAACCTTTAACAATATGCTATTCTCATCTTCCTTAATATCTACGATATTTATAGTTCCAGAAAACTCGATCTTTAACTCATAGCCATATACATCAAATATATAATTATGCTCTTTTGGTTTTATGGCATCATTAATTAATCTATCTCTAATTGGTTCGTTCTTCTTTTCAATAGAAGGAAAGACCGCTTCAGATTCTATAGATGTATTTGAAGACTCTTTTATGCCAACTAAGACAAACTCTCCTAGACTATTTATGCTTGCTTTGTATATATCATCATCTACTTTAACTATATCTTCAGCAACTAATCCATTTCCTATTCTATAAAATTTAATATCTGAATAACCATCTATTTTGAATAGGATATCTATCTTATCTATGATATTAGACATACTTGATGTTAATTCAAAATGTGATATGCTGTTCTTAACTACAAATGGAAGGTTATCTGGTATGATTATATTAATGTATAATATATTACTAGATTCTTTTAGAGATACTTTTAACGAATCTAATAATAATCCGTATTTTGCTACATTTACATCAAAGATAGTTTTAGGTTCTACTTCTCTAACCAATATAGGAAATCTCTTACTTGTATCAATAATATTAGAAGAGATTGTGCCACCGCTACTCACTCTTCTAGTTGACTCTCTTACATCATTATTATCATCGTTATCTGTTACTACTGGTTTTTTAGAAGCTATTAGAACTATTCCCTCATTATCGATATATCCGCTCATTATATTATTTGTCTTAGTAACATTTTTAGCCTCGATCCAACCATTGTTATAGAGTAATAATTTTGGATCTTCGTTGGTTATTATATGTGGTATTGATACTTTGATGTTATCTATCTTAGTTTTATCATAGAACTTGATCTCAAATATCCTACTTAATATATTATAACTGCTCAGATCTATATTTGGATCAGTTATCTCTCTTATACCAACTAACGTATGTTTTGTAGCGTTTATAGCAAGTTCTAAATCATTATAATTTATTATAACATATCCGCCCACTAATTTTACATAATCGAAACCTTCTAGACTTGATGGCTTTTTAATATCAATCATAACATCATCTATCTTGAATATAGGCATGTCTAATTTAGTATCAATATTTACTGATAAAGTATAATTACCTATTTCCAATTTTGAAGTATTTATAGTTATGTTATATAAGAGTATCATAGGAGCGAATACACTTTTTCTTTCATCACTCTTTACTACTCTAACTATTCCATGATATAGATTATTGTCTCGTTCTAGCAGTTTGTATGTATATACTTTACCTGCTTCTTGTTTATGATATACTTTAAATACTGGAGTATTAACTCTATTGAACTCTATTACTATATTATTAGGAATTACTTCTGTATGGTTACTTATCTGTTCTGTAGTTATCATTACTCTAACCGGATTTACATCTACTTTTCCATCTCTCCATTGTTCTTTAAATAGCTGGAAATCTGTATAATTCATGAATATACTTTCAGCAGCTTCCAACTGCTCATCTATAAACTCTTTAACATTATCTGGTAGTTCATTAGCACTATCATAGAACCATGCATCATGTGTTATCTCATCCCAATTAAATAGATATTTATAATCAATTATAGTAAATGTATCTGTATAGTTTATATCATCAATACTAGTATTCAGTTCTAGATTGATAATATCATTATATATTACACTACTATTAAGATAGAATGAGTTTGTAATTGTATCATTACCTTTTAAAACTATATTGATAATACTATCAAATGGTATGTTCTCATCTATACCATTGATACTATCCAAGTTTATTCTTAATGTTGCATTTATTGTATCTGAATATGTTATAGTATCTTCATCTAGTGAGATATCTAATAAAAATGAATTGATGGTATCACCAGTATCATCTCCCGTATCTCCATCTCCCGTATCTCCGGTATCACCAGTATCATCTCCCGTATCTCCATCTCCCGTATCTCCGGTATCACCAGTATCATCTCCCGTATCTCCATCTCCCGTATCTCCGGTATCACCAGTATCATCTCCCGTATCTCCATCTCCCGTATCTCCGGTATCACCAGTATCATCTCCCGTATCTCCATCTCCCGTATCTCCGGTATCACCAGTATCATCTCCCGTATCTCCATCTCCCGTATCTCCGGTATCACCAGTATCATCTCCCGTATCTCCATCTCCCGTATCTCCGGTATCACCAGTATCATCTCCCGTATCTCCATCTCCCGTATCTCCGGTATCACCAGTATCATCTCCCGTATCTCCATCTCCCGTATCTCCGGTATCACCAGTATCATCTCCCGTATCTCCATCTCCCGTATCTCCGGTATCACCAGTATCATCTCCCGTATCTCCATCTCCCGTATCTCCGGTATCACCAGTATCATCTCCCGTATCTCCATCTCCCGTATCTCCGGTATCACCAGTATCATCTCCCGTATCTCCATCTCCCGTATCTCCGGTATCACCAGTATCATCTCCCGTATCTCCATCTCCCGTATCTCCGGTATCACCAGTATCATCTCCCGTATCTCCATCTCCCGTATCTCCGGTATCACCAGTATCATCTCCCGTATCTCCATCTCCCGTTACGGTAAATGTTATACTAGAAGTTACCAATGTTATACCAAGTGTTGTGTCTAATTCGCTATACAAAGTATAATTACCGTTAAGCGTTGATGGACTAATTCTAATAGTATATTCTAATGTTTGTGATGATATACTAGGCCTATTGTTAGAATATAAAATAGTAACATCTGGATGATATATGTTGCCGTCATCATTTTTCAATTCAAAGGTGTATTGATCGTCTTTATCAAAAGATGCCTGATCATATATCTTTAATACAGTTTCTAACTCTTCATCCTCATCATAATTTGTGAATCTATTAACTTCAATTACTATAGTATTACCATAAACAGCCGTACCATTTTCAACTTGTTCTTTTATTATCTTTATTCTAACCGGATTTACATCTACTTTTCCATCTCTCCATTGTTCTTTAAATAATTGAAAGTTTGTTGTGTTTGTAAATTTATATCCATTTTCTTCAGCAGCTTCCAACTGCTCATCTATAAACTCTTTAACATTATCTGGTAGTTCATTAGCATAATTATATGTTATCTCATCCCAATTAAATAGATATTTATAATCAATTATAGTAAATGTATCTGTATAGTTTATATCATCAATACTAGTATTCAGTTCTAGATTGATAATATCATTATATATTACACTACTATTAAGATAGAATGAGTTTGTAATTGTATCATTACCTTTTAAAACTATATTGATAATACTATCAAATGGTATGTTCTCATCTATACCATTGATACTATCCAAGTTTATTCTTAATGTTGCATTTATTGTATCTGAATATGTTATAGTATCTTCATCTAATGAGATATCTAATGCATTTGCATCTATAGTCATAAAACTAAATATTATCACTAATAATAAACCAAAATAAAATGTATTATTATTAGTCATAGATTATTATGCGTTATCCTTCTTTATATATTTTTGGAAACTTTTTAAATAAAATATCCTTTATAGGAAATAATATCTATGAACTATCCTATATAGAATATTATATATTCCATCCATATCAAATTAGATATTTTTAAAGACACATATACAGTTTAAAAGGATGGAATTAGGTTATTATATTACTCTTATACTCATTCTCTAATATGGAGAAGTTTGATCTAAGAGCATTTGAAGAGTTTGTTAGAGAAAATAGTATAAAGGTTAAAGATAAACTAAATGAAGAGCTTAAAGATAAGCCAAAGATAGGATTCATAGAAGGTCCTCCAACTATGAATGGAGAACCTCATGTAGGGCATATAAGAGGAAGGATAATGAAGGATTTATGGTATAGATTCAATATTTTGCAAAAATATAATGTTATATTTAGAGCAGGATGGGATACTCAAGGTTTACCTGTTGAGCTTCAAGCAGAGAAAGAATTAGGTTTGACTGGTAGTAAAGCAGAGAATTTGAAGAAGGTTGGAATGGAGAAAATTGTAGAGAAATGTAAAGAGATCGTTCATAAATATAATAAGAGATGGGTTGAGGTTGATAATATATTAGGAATATCATTGGATCATGAGAATGCTTACTGGACATATCATGATAAATATATAGAGAGAGAATGGCAATATCTTAAAAAAGCATGGAATAAAGGTATATTAGTTGAAGATTACGCAATAGTAGCATATTGTCCAAGTTGCCAAACATCATTAAGCCATGCTGAAGTTAACCAAGGTTACGAAACCGTTGAAGACCCATCGTTATATTACAAAGTAAAATTGGTTGATGAGGATGCTTATATAATAGTATGGACCACAATGCCTTTTACTGTAGTAACAGATGAGATGGTTGGAGTAAAACCAGATGCCGATTATTTATACATATCTGTAAATAATGAGAGATGGATAGTAGGTAAAGATAGATTAGAAGAACTTATGAAAGAGTTAAAGATAGAAGAGTATTCTGTAATAAAAAGTATAAAAGGTGAAGAGTTAGAAGGTAAAAGGTATCTACATCCATTAATTGATCTCATACCAGGTTTGAAGGAGTTAAGCGATTCAATACACTTCGTTGCTGCTGAGGAGTTTGTTGATACAGCAACTGGAAGTGGTATAGTTCATTTATCACCAGCAAATGGAGAAGAAGATTTTTCAGTTGCAAGGAGAAGGAATGTTCCGATCTTTAATCCTATTGACGATCAAGCTAGGTTTACTGAGTTAGCAGGAATATTTGCTGGTATGTTTGTTAGAGATGCTGATATACATGTAGTTGAAAAGTTGAGAGAAAGGAATGCTCTAGTAAAGATAGGAAGGATAAAACACGAATATCCATTATGCTGGAGGTCTAAACATAAACTGATATGGTTAGCAAGAAGGGAATACTTTAACATGGTTAGCAAGATTGGAGATTTGTCAATAAAGGCAGCAGATAAAGTAGAGTATTACTATCCTGAACCAAAGAATAGGTTCTTATCTATAATTGCTGAGCAGAAACCATGGTGTGTATCTAGAGAAAGAGTTTGGGGAGCCCCTTTACCAATCTGGGTTTGTAGTAATTGTAAGCACAAGAATGCATTATTCAGTAGGGAAGAGATAATAAAGAATGCTAAAGAGTTACCAGATGGTACAGATTTTGAACTGCATAGACCATGGATAGATAAGATAATCATAAAATGTGAGAAATGTAATGGTGATGCATATAGAGAACCTTTTGTGTTAGATACATGGCATAATAGCGGAGCTGCTCCATATGCTTCATTAACAGATGAAGAGTTCAATGAATTAGTTCCAGTTCCTTTTCTAACTGAGGGTATAGATCAAACTAGAGGTTGGGCATATACATTATTGATTGAGAGCGTTATAATGTATGGTGATGCAAAAGCGCCATTCAGATCATTCCTCTTCCAAGGTCATGTATTGGATGAGAAAGGAAACAAAATGAGCAAGAGTTTAGGTAATGTTATAGATGGTTATGAGATGGTCAGCAAATATCCAGCAGATCTTATAAGGTTATACTTTATATGGAAAGCTAGTCCTATAGATCCTTTGAACTTTAGTATCAATGAGATGTTAAAGAGAACTTATCAGATATTAAATACATTATATAATCTACATGTATACTTCCTCCAGAATAGTAGTTATGACAAATTTGATATCAATAAACATAATGTAAGATGGGCTATTGATAATAATCTTCTTAAAGAGAGTGAGATTTGGTTATTATCTAGGCTAGAAAGAGTTAAAGAGATAGTAACTAATAGTTATGAGCGATGTAGATATCATGAAGGTGCAAGAGCATTGGAGAATTTTATAATAAACGATCTAAGCCAAACATATCTGCCATTAACTAGGAATGAGTTATGGAGCGATGATGAAGCTAGTAAAAATAGAAGGTTGGCTATATATGCTATATTATCAGATGCGTTATTTACTACAGATATACTACTTCATCCTATAACCCCATTTATAACGGATTATTTAGCAATTAAAGCATTTAATAAAGATAGTATATTATTAGAGAGATGGCCAAAGAAAGAGCCAACGTTTGTTAATGATCAGATAGAGAAAGCATTTGATATAATGAGTAATGTTATATCTATAGCGAATGCTGCTAGAAACAAAGCTGGTTTAAAGAGAAGATGGCCTTTATCTAAAGCATACATTGCTATAAAGAGAGATGATGCTAAAATATTAAGGAATTATATAGAGTTATTGAAGAATCAGATTAATGTTCAAGAAGTTAAGATAGTAGAGTTAAAAGATAAGATGATTGATAATATTATAATAATGCTTGATAACATGCTTCCTATAACATTAAAATTATCATTGAATAGAAGGAAGATAGCTCCTAGAGTAAAGGCAGATCTTAAAAAGGTATTAGATGCATTTAATAATCTAGATTATGATCAAGTTATTAGAGAGTTAAGCAATGATAAATTTGTATTAGCATATGACAATAAAGAGGTTGAGATAAGTATTGATGATGTAGATATAGATTATGAAGTAAAAGAAGGTTATACATTAGCAGAGAGAGATGGGATATTTGTATTCCTAACAACTGAGCGAGATCAAGAACTCATAGCAAAAGGAGTTGTTAGAGATATAGCAAGACGCTTACAAGCATTAAGAAAAGAACGGGGTTATAATCCAACGGATATACTTGATATAGCATATGTAGCAAATTTAGATGATAATACAGTTAGCCTTTTAGAAAATTTGTTAGATGAATTAGCATATCTTGTTAGAGTTAAAGAGGTTAAACTGTTAAAAGATGTAATAAATGGAGTTAATTGGCAAGAAAGTGAATTAGATGGTAAAAAAATACTAATCTCAATAGAATAAAATCACTAGTTATACAACATTTAAATAGCACATTTACATTTTTAAGATGTGAATAATATAAAAGAACCATTTGATGTAGATAAACATAGTTTAATTCCGCATAAGGATATTTCTTATTTAACATCACAGATATTCGATCGTCTTACAAATACTTTTGGTTATACAATAACTAATCATATTAAGAGATATATGGATCTTTACAATATAGATATCTCAATAATAGAGAAAGATCCTAAAACCTTGAAAGAGATGCTATCTAACATTTTTGGTGAATATGCTTTGATACTAGAAAGAGAGATAGTTAGAGTTATATTTGATAGTAAAGGATTAGAGTTAGATCAGTTAGATGATATAGAACTTGCTATTATAAAATTGAAAATTGATAAAAAATCAGATATTTATAAGGAATATCTATATGGTGAATTATCAAATAGAAGTAAATATTGCAAGATCTGTAATAAAGATGTTTATGGCAAGCCTTCTCTAGCATCGTTATGTGCTGAATGCTATAAATTACAAGAAGAATTAGTAGATAGTATGTTAAATGGTTTAAAATTTTAAGCCTCAGCACTTACCTCTTGTTTCTCTGCATATTTATCTTTCATATAATCTGTTATGTATCCAACAACCATATTCCTTAACTCTTTAGATCTAAATATGGCTACCTTCTTTACAGCTTCTTTATTACTCTCAAAGTCAGTAGTAAATAGATCTGGATATCTTTCTATCAATTGCATTGCTATTCTCTTAATCCTATTCATATACTCACATGCATGCTTAACAACTATTTTATTGTATCTATGGATAGATAACGTTTAGCATTATTCTCAAGCATAATACAAACCTCATCATATTCCATATTCAATATATTTGCCATAGCATATACTACACTAACCAAGTATGAAGGTAATGCCATCCTACCTTCAAAGCATCTAGGATACCTCACTGGACCATCAGTTTCTGTTAATACTAGATCTTTATCACTATTAAGAAGTAGATGTGGTTTATCACTAGCATATAATAATGCTGGACCAAACGATACATAATATCCTCTATCATTAGCAATCTTCAATTGCTTCTTACTCCCAGAGAACCAATGTAACAATACTGATAATTTATAAGATGATAATATATCTAATACATCATCTAAACTTGCTCTTGTATGAACTGAGATTGGCTTACGGTATTTTTCTGCTATATCTAGCATTGCTTTGAATATTACTTTCTGCTTCGAATATCCCTCTTCATCTTTAACATATTTTTTATCAAGTCCGATCTCTCCTATTCCATATATTCTATCTTTATTTTCCATAGTAAAATCTATGAAATTATCAAGATTTTCATAATCTGCCCATGGATGAATGCCTATAAAAGGTAATACTTTCTTAGATCTTAATAATAAGTTTCTTTTAGATGTCTCTAGATCCATAGATACTGATAACGCTATTATATCTAAATTATCAAGCATAGTAAATACATGTTCTTTTAATTCAAACAGTTCATCATCAGTAAGATGTACATGTGCATCTATCAACATATTAGAATATGATCATCAGATAGAATATAACTTTTTAAATGGAGGTATTTATCATATATACATGGCAGAGCCAGAGATAGGTTTGGCAACTGTATATAGGATAATAAAGAAAGCTGGAGCTGAAAGGGTTAGTGATGATGCAGCAGATGAACTTAGAAGAATCTTAGAAGAGTTTGCTATAGATATATCGAAACAAGCTATAGAGTTAGCAACACATGCTGGAAGGAAGACTGTAAGAGATGAAGATATAAGATTAGCATTCAGATCATTACTTAAACGATGATGATTTAAATTATCTTTATTCTAAGATTGTAATGCGGTGGGGTGGCAGAGCGGCTATGCGCCCGCCTGCAGAGCGGGTATATGTGGGTTCAAATCCCACCCCCACCTTCAAAAATATCAATCAATAAATCTTATTAATAATAGATTATATCTAACGAATTAATAGTTAAATAATTTAAATAAAT
This sequence comes from Candidatus Nitrosocaldaceae archaeon, assembly GCA_026002835.1. The sequence continues at coordinate 114,706 of BPGC01000003.1, read as the reverse complement.
ATAAAAGATATTTTAGATGGTTAATTACCATCTACTCTTCAATCCATAATAATTTCTTCTAAATCTAGTCTGTTTGTTCCTAGGTTTGTATCTTCTTGAATACTCTTTAACTTCTATACCTAATTGTTCATTAAGCCTTCTTATTGGAACTTCTGTCTTTTTTAATATTCTATCAAATGCTTCTCTATCATATTCAGATACTAACGTTAATGCTTCACCTTTTTTTCCAGCTCTAGCAGTCCTTCCTATTCTATGAAAGTATGATAATGGATCATTTGGTACATCATAGTTTATAACATAGCCTACTGCTGGTACATCTATTCCTCTAGATGCAAGATCTGTAGCAACTAGAATGTTATAATACCCTTTTCTAAATCCATTCATTATACTATCTCTTCTGCTTTGTGTTAAATCTCCATGTATTGGAGCAGCATTGAATCCATTATCTTTTAACTCTTTTGCAACTATCCGTGTTCTACTCTTTGTTGAGCAGAATATTATGGTTTGACCATCTCTTCTTATATGCTGACATAAATATTTGAACTTCTCTTTGCCATCTATTATTAAGTAAGATTGGTTTATCTTATCTACTGATAACTCATCTGCATCTAGCAATACATTCTTTGGTTCATGCATATACTCTTTTGCTATCTCATATACCTCATTTGGCATTGTAGCAGAGAATAGTAATATTTGAGCATTACTTATTCTATCTAATATGAATTTTATATCATCTACAAAACCCATCTCAAACATCTTATCTGCTTCATCTATAACTACGAATCTTATATTATCCAATCTTATAGAACCTCGTTTCATATGATCAATTAACCTTCCTGGAGTTGCTACTATTATATCAGGATTCTTCTTCAATGCATCTAGTTGTATATTTATACTCTGTCCTCCATAGATAGTTACAGCTTTTATCTTTGTATATCTTGCAAACTTTCTCATCTCTTCAGTAACTTGTAATGCTAATTCTCTAGTAGGTGTTAGTATCAATGCTTGAACCTTATCATCGCTTTCCAGCATATTCAGTATTGGAAGAGAGAAGGCTGCTGTCTTTCCAGTCCCAGTATGTGCTTGTCCTATCAGATCATTGCCTTCCAAGATTAGTGGTATAGCCTCTTCTTGAATAGGAAATGGTTCTTCAAAACCTAGAAGATCTAATGCTTTAACTATCTCTTCTTTTAGTCCTAACTCTTGAAATTTATTCATTCTTTTCACTTTCTTTTAAAAGCGAAAAAGCATAATATTGTAATATATCCTTCCTCGCTTTTACTATCTATTATAATGCATTTAATATAAGTCTTTAGAAAGCCTCGGGCGGGATCCGAACCCGCGACCTCTTCCTTACCAAGGAAGCGCTCTACCAGGCTGAGCTACCGAGGCTTACATTAGCATTGAATAATAGGAAATAAAAAGGTTAAACCGTTCATCGTTTATATATCAATTATATTTTTAAAAGCATATGGAGTATAAAGTAAATGTTATCATTGAACCTAAACCATATCTTAGCGATCCAGAAGGTGATACTATCTTAAAAGATCTAATAGCAAAAGGAGGTTATTCATCAGTAAAGAAGGTTAGGACTGCAAAGATGCTAACTATAACTATAGATGCTGAGAATAGAGAAGAGGCTGAAACTATTGTAAAAAGGCTATGTGATGAATTAAGGATATATAATCCAGTTGCTAGTGATTGTAAAGTCTATGTAGTAACGGTTTAATTATAATTTATAGGATTGAGAGTAAGGCTTAATTACTTTTATAATTCAAATCTTAACAATGCAGATATATACTCATGATATAGATGAGATAAAGAAGGAGTTTATAGAGACTAGAAGGTTAACATTAGAACTCTTCAAACCATTAGATATTGAGGATGCAGTAATGCAATCTGATGATTTTGGAAGCCCTCCTAATTGGCATTTGGCTCATACGAATTGGTTCTATCACAAGATCTTAGAAGAATTAGGAACAAACTTCAAACCTAATATCAAAGGAATACAATACCTAAATTCATACTATCAAAGGTTTGGATATATCTTACCAAAACCATTGAGAGGAAGGTATCCCAGACCATTGGTTAGAGATACATTAAGGTATAGAAGGTTAGTAGATAAACAGATACTAGCATTATTAGAGAAACCGTTGGATGCGGATACAAAGTATAAGATAATGCTTGCTAATCAACATGAGATGCAACATCAAGAACTTATGATCTATGATCTACAGCATTACTTTAACAGATTCCCAGATGCTGATGACAACTATAAACCAAGAGTTATAAAGAAGGCTAAGAAGGTTAAAGAGAAAGTTGAAGGTATGGTAGAGATTGAAGGTGGCTTATATGATCTAGGTTTTAATGGCAAAGGTTTCTGTTATGATAATGAATTACCGGAACATAAAGTATACATTTATCCATATAAGATAGATAAAAGGTTAGTAACCAATGGTGAATTTATCAAATTCATAGAGGATGGTGGTTATAAAGATCCAGCATTATGGCTAGATGACGGTTGGCATTTTATAAAAGAGAATAATATTGAAGCACCATTATACTGGAAGAATATAGATGGTAAATGGATGAAGAAAGATCTTACTGATTTTAGAGAGATAGATAAAGACGAGCCAGTTGTTAATGTAAGTTATTATGAAGCGGATGCGTATGCTAGATGGGCAGGAAAAAGGTTACCTACAGAAGCAGAGTGGGAGAAAGCTGCTAGTTGGGATGAAGAGAATCAAAAGAAGAGATTGTATCCATGGGGAGATGAAGAGCCAACTGATGAACATGCTAATCTATTAGAATCATTTCTATGGAAGCCTAGTAAAGCTGGAGTATATCCAAAAGGGAAGAGTTACTATGGCTGTTATCAGATGATCGGTGATGTATGGGAGTGGACTAGTTCTGAATATACATTATATCCAGGCTTCAGATCATTATTTAAAGAATATAATGATAAATGGGCAATAAATCAGAAAGTATTGAGAGGAGGCTCGTTTGCAACTCCTAGAAGACAGATAAGGAATAGTTATAGAAACTTCTTCAGAGCACATGATAGGATACATTTTGCTGGATTTAGATGTGCAAAAGATGCCTAAATTTTTATTAATGCTAGATCAAACCATCTTTTATTATCGGTATAATGCTTCTCTACTTTTAAGCCTACTGAATTGATTAATATATCTATATCTTCTATACTAAATTTGTAAGAGTTCTCAGTATGTATGCTCTCCCCTTCATCAAATTTTACATATCCTTCTAATGCATCTATATAAACATCTTGTTTGATCTTAGATATTATATGCATCTCAATCCTAGAATGTTTCTCATTATAATAAGCATTATGCATAAAATTGTTGATATCGAATCTACCTCCTAACTCTCGGTTTATCCTTCTTAATAGGTTAAGATTGAATCTAGCAGTTACTCCAGCTTTATCATTATATGCGTCCTCTAATATCTTCACATCTTTCTTTAGATCAAATCCAATAAGCAGACGATCTCTTTTACTTATATTATTCCTTAATAGTCTAAGGAAGTTCTTACAAGCATCTAACTCTAGGTTTCCTATGCTTGAACCTAGGAATAGTATCAATTTACTAGCATCTATCTTATCTTTCCTTACTATCTTACTCGCAATCTTTATACCCTCAATATAATCTGCCGTTATGCCTATAGCATTAAGATTATCATAACTATTTGACAAATTATCTATAGCAGACTGTAATGCTGAGTATGATATATCTATAGGCATATAATACAATTCTCTCTGCTTTTGTAACAGATGCTCAATAAAGAATCTGGTTTTATTAGAACTCCCGCTCCCTAATTCTATAAGGCTTATGTTATCATCATATGCTAATATATCGCTAACATACTCTTTAATTATCCATTTTTCAGTTCTGGTTGGATAATATTCTCTCTGTTTGCATATCTCTTCAAACAGTTTAGAACCTTCTTCATCATAGAAATATTTAGGATTTATACTCTTTGGTTTCTTAGATAAACCTAGTTTAACATCCATAGCAAACTCTTCTATAATATCAGTTTTACTAACTCCTATTATAGACATTATCAGAACTAAAATATTATTGCATAAATTAGTTTCTGTTAACTATTTGAAAAAATAGTTTAACTCTTCTTTCTTTTATGAAGTCTAGATAGATGATAAATGCATCTCTTAAAGACTTCAATGCTTGCTATATACTCATCTATAGATACATGCTCGTCTATTGAATGTGAAGAGTGTGCATCTCCAGGACCGTATGTAACTACTGGTATCTTTAATTCACTACCTAATACATTCATATCTCCAGTTCCAGTCTTTCTAACCAATTTTGGTTTCTTATTGGTAATATCCATTATGCCTAATACTAAAGCTCTAACTAATGGAGAATTGTATGCTGCTTCAAATGGTTCAGTGCTATCTTCTATACTATACTTTATATCAATATCTCTCTTCTTTGCTATGCTTGTTATAGTATTATGAACCATGTCTAGTATCTGATGAGTATTATATCTAGTTGGTATTCTTATATCTACAGTAATGCTGCATTTTGCGGGGGTAACATTATGGCTTGTTCCTCCCTCGATCTCTGTTAAACAAGCTGTAAGGTAAGGTTTATCATACTTGCTATTCTCATCCTCAATAAGATCTTTTATAGCATACCATATACCATACATCTCTTCTATTGCGTTTTTAGCTAGCATGGGAGCACTAGCATGAGCAGAATCTCCCACATCGCAGATTATCTTTAACGCTAATCTTCCTTTATAGCCTATGGTTATATTCTCTAAACCACTAGGCTCTCCAAATATTGCATAATCTACATCGATCTTATTCTTTACCAAATTCTTAACACCAGTAGCATTTCCTTCCTCATCAACCAAGCCAGCAAATATTATTGTGCCATACTCTCTCTGAACCATAGATGCTGCTAATAGCATTGATATCAATGGTGCTTTAGCATCAGATGCACCCCTTCCATATAACAAACCATCTTCAATCCTTACTGGTATCTTCCCAGGAACCGTATCCATATGCCCACAAAGCATTATCTTAGGCTCTCCCTCGCCTTTCTTAGCTATAACATTACCTACATCATCAATATAGATCCGTTCAAAACCAAGTTCGTTTTCAGCCTTTTCCGCTATGAACCTTGCTAACTCTTCTTCTTGTTTTGATGGAGTATATATCTCTAGAGCTTTCTTCAATAATTCTATAGCATAAACATTAGATATCATAATCTCACTTTAACGATAATACATAATCTATCATCTTGCTAGGGATATCGACTCCCGTAATTCTTGCAACGTTCTTGAACTCTGTAGTATTATTAACCTCATGTATTAACAAACCTTTTTCATCGCTCTCCATAAGATCAACACCAACTATATCTCCTTTCAATGCTTTAGATGCTTTGATACATAGATCCTCCATCTCTTTACTAACCTCGCATAGCTCTGCTCTACCTCCAAGAGCCATATTAGTCTTCCATTGATTCATGCCAGAGTATCTATAGATAGCTCCAACTACCTCTTCTCCAACTACGATAGCTCTAATATCTCGAGGAGGTCTTTTAACGAACTCTTCTATATAATAAATTTGATATATAGGGAACATATGCTCTCTATCTTCTAGGACAGCATCAGCAGCATCTTTATCATTAAGCAATGCTATGAGCCTTCCCCAAGAACCTATTGTAGGTTTTAGAACTACAGGATAGCCTATTCTATCCATAGCTTTCAACGCATTCTCATGTGTAAATGCTATGAATGCTCTAGGAGTTGGTATATTAGCATTTTTCAACAAAGTATGAGTAAATAACTTATTTCCAGCATGAATGCTGGTAAATAATTGATTGATTACTCTTTTTCCTTTCCCTTCCAATGCTGCTGTTGAATGTAGGCTTCTGAAATAACTTACTGAGCGTTGTAGAATTAGATCTGGCATATCGATTTCATTATCTAGATCTATTATAAGATCTGAAGAGTTTACAGTCTCTAGATCAATACCCTTCTTCTTCGCAGTATTGACTAGAGCCTTCTCTTCCCATCTTACATGATCATAGATTATTGCTAATCTATTCACTCGCCCCAGTCCTCGCCAACAACCTGTGCTGGCTTGATATCAAAGCCATCATCCTTTTTAACTAATTCATAACTCGCTCCACAATCTGGACATGTTACTATCTCTCCTTCAATTGCATCATCTGGTACTTTGATCTCTCCTTCACATTCTGGACAACTTATCATATCTTTACACCATCATAGATTGTTATTCATTCTTAATTATTCTTTGCTCTAGCTCTTCATCTAGAAATATCTCTAGTATATCTCCCATCCTTAATCCTTTCAATCCATGTGCTAGCTTCTCAGCATCCTTAGCTTCTCCATCTAAACCTAAAAGCTTTAATAAGAACATAGCACCGTTCTTTCCAGCCAATTCTCCGAATACAATTCTCCGTCTATTACCAACGCTTCTAGGACTTATTATCTCATAAGCTGCTGGTTCTCTTAATACTGCAGCAAGATGAGTTCCAGCTTTATGCTTGAAAGCACTATCGCCTACTAATGGTTTGGATTCTGGTGTCTTTATGCCAGTATACTGCTCTAATAACTTTGATAGATCTTTAAGCATATCAAGTCTAAAATCATCTCTACTTCTATACAATAATGTTAAGACTACTGCAGTCTCTGCTAATGCTGGTATACCATTCCTCTCACCTACCCCATCTATTGTAGTATGTATCTGTTCTGCTCCAGCATCAACTCCAGCAAGTGCATTTGCTAATGCTAAACCTAGATCGTTATGACAATGTACATCTAATGGTGTATCTATTGTATCTTTAACCATCTTTACTAAGTTATACATACCTCTAGGAAGCATTATTCCAACTGTATCTGGTATGCTTATTCTATCTACACCAGCATTACTCAATGCTATAGCAAACCTCTTGATATACTCTGGATCTGCTCTACTTGCATCTTCTAATGTAAATCTACATTTTAATCCATGACTTTTCATATATTCTACCACACTAACTGCTCTCTCTAATGCTTCTTCTCTCCCGATCTTTAATTTTGATCTTAGATGTACATCTGATATGCCCATATAAGTTGCCATCCATTCAGCATCGCATCTTAATGCTATATCTACATCTTGCTTAATCGCTCTTCCATGAGTAACTATATCAGCGCTTAACCCTGCTTTTATTATTGTCTTTGTAGCATCTTCATGATCTTTAGATATAACTGGACTTATCTCTATCTGATCTACTCCAAAATAGTCTAGCATCCATGCTATCTGTACTCTCTGCTTTACTGTAAATGATACGCCTGGATGCTGTTCTCCTTCTCTTAAAGTACTATCTAGTATCTTTATCTTTTTATCCTTATGATTATACTCATTATATAACATAGCATAATAGTTTGGATCTTCCATGTTTAGTATATCATCTCATACTATATATACAGATTTCGCTACAATATCAGCAGATTTCGCTATATCGTTCTCTGAAAAACTCCTTAATTTAGTATAACAAATAACTATTTACACTAACTTTATTATATTCTATAACGATTATGTTACAGTTCTCAGGATTATAACTGTATTTGTATCATCTACTCCTTCAATCCTTCTTACATTATCTATGCACTTATTTATCTCAGTTATTGTAGGAGCACTCATAATTGCAACTATATCATACTGTCCAGTTATCTCATAGACAACATCGATACCTTTTAACGATTTTAGTTTTTCAGATACCTTTGAAGTATCTGTAGAAGGACTTACCGATATCAATGCCAAAGCGCTAGTCTTATCACTAGTTGCTAGCTCTATAGTAAACTTTTTGATTATGCCTCTATCTACTAATGATTTTACTCTCCTTCTTACCGCTGATTCAGATAAGCCTACCTCATTTGCTATATCTACAAATGGTTTCCTAGCATCTTCCTTTAATATACTAATTATCTTCTCATCTATATTATCTAACATTTCTCCTCTCCTCCTCTTTTGTCAATAATACATCCATTATATCTAAGGTTTTTCTTATTAACGATTCGTCAATTACTAACGGTGGTAATAACCTTATCACATTCTTGCCAGAGTATAATAATAGTAAACCATTATCTATTCCATCAAATAACACATTCCTAACATCAAACCTTAATTCTACTCCTAACATCAAACCTAATCCTCGAACCTCTCTTATTATCTTATGCTTATCTTTTAATGCTAATAACCCATCTTTGAATACCTTGCCTATCTCTGAAGCGTTTCTAACTAATCCATCTTCGGTTAATGCTGTTAAAGTAGCATAACCAGCAGCAGATGCTAATGGGTTACCTCCAAATGTTGAAGAATGCTCGCCTATTGATAATGCATCCATTATATCAGTTCTTGCTAATACAGCACCCATAGGAACTCCTCCAGCAATACCTTTCGCTAAACACATTATATCTGGAGTAACATTCCAATTCTCTCCAGCCCATAGTTTGCCAGTTCTTCCTAATCCAGCTTGGATCTCATCAAATATTAAAAGTATATCATGCTTATTACACAACTCTCTAACTTTAGGAAGATAATCATCTGGAGGGACATAAATTCCTCCTTCTCCTTGTATTGGTTCTAATATTATCGAACCTATACTATCATCTATAGCATCTTCTAACTTTTCTATATTTCCAAATGGAACAAACTTTATACCATCAAGCAATGGCTCAAAAGGTTTCCTATACTTTGGAGAATATGTTAAAGATAACGCTCCCATCGTTTTACCATGAAAAGATCCTACCATGGCTATCATTCCATGCTTCTTTGTATATTTTCTTGCCATCTTTATCGCTCCTTCAACTGCTTCAGCTCCGCTATTGCAGAGAAATGCTTTATTCAAACCATTAGGAGCTATGCTAACTAACTTTTTTAAGAAATTTAGCCTAGTATCGTTATAACATGAAGGATGACATACTAGTAATTTTTCAGCTTGTTCTTTGATAGCATTTACAACTCGATCATTACAATGTCCAACTATCGCAACTCCATAACCAGCCATATGATCTATATACTCTTTATTAGAATCATCCCAAACTATTGCTCCTTTACCTCTTACTATCTTTATAGGAAACCTTTGATATGTATTGGGCAGATAATTATCTTCTTCCATTAGTTATCACTGTACAATTATCATGCTTCAATGCTGATGATATAGGATTCTCTCTATTGCCAGATGCTATAATAGCTTCTTTAACTCCCATGCTTAATGCTTCTGTACATGCTAAAACTTTCTTTTCCATCCCAAATCCAATCTTAGGAAGTATAGTTTTTGCCTCATCGTATGTTAAATTCTTGACTAATTTATCATCCATCAATAATCCATCAACATTTGTTATGAATATTACTGTATCTGCCTTCAATGCTCCAGATATATAAGCAGCAGCTCTATCACCATCAACATTAAGCATATCATACTCATCACTTATAGCAACTGGTGATACAATCGGAGTATATCCTTTCTCTAATAATAGATGTAATATATCAGCATTAACATCTGATATCTTTCCAGTATATCCACCTTCTATAGCAACCTTCCTACCTCTCTCATCTATTATTATCAACTTCTTCTTTCTCATAGCTTTTATTATACCAGCATCTATACCAGACAATCCTACTGCATTTATCCCATTCTTCATAAGCATTAAAACTATCTCTTTATTGATCTTTCCACTCATAACCATTGTATAGATCATAGCCGTCTCTTTATCAGTATATCTGCTTCTAATCCCTCCTGGTGATACTATAAACTTCTGCTCTTTTCCTAGTTGCTCTGCAATCCTTGTTACTTCTTTTCCTCCTCCATGAACTATAACAACTTGCTTATTATCATCTATCAATTGTTTAAGATCTCGCATGGTACTTTCATGCAGACCATCTACTATACTACCACCAATCTTTATAACAATCATATACTTTCACACTGGAGTGAACGGTGTATGATATAAACCATCTTTCTCATCAAAACCTTCCATTATATTCATGCATTGAACCGCAGTTCCAGCAGCACCTTTCATAAGATTGTCTGATGCTGATAATGCTACTAATCTAGCATTCCTCTCATCTAGATCGAATCCTACATCGCAAAAGTTAGAACCAACTACAAACTTTGGATCTGGGTATTTATATATGCCTTTGGTATCTCTGATCAATCTTATGAACGGTTCATTTTTATACATGCTTCTATATGCCTTCCATAACTGCTGAACAGTAACTTGTTTCTTAAGGAATGTATGATTTGTGCATAGTATACCTCTTACAACATTTACAGCATGAGGTGTCATGCTAACTTTAACATCAGCCTTTGCTATTAGTGATAACTCTTGCTCTATCTCAGCTGTATGTCTATGCTTTACTGGTTTGTATGGTCTTATAACACCATAACGCATTGCATGATGTGTGCTAGCAGATGGCTTACCCCCAGCACCAGAAGATCCTATCTTACTATCAACTACTAAATGATTCATATCTATGAGATCGTTCTTTACTAATGGTGCTAATGCTAACAATGATGTTATAGCCATACAGCCAGGACATGAGATCAGTTGAGCATTCTTTATATCATCCCTATGTAATTCTGGAACTCCATAAGTAGACTTTGATAACATCTCTGGATAAGGATGCTCATAACCATAATACTCTACATATGCTTTAGGATTTTTTAACCTATAATCTGCACTAAGATCTATAACCTTAACTCCTACATCATATAATTTTTTAACTATATCAAACGCTTTACCATGAGGAACTGCAGTAAATACTATATCATTCTCTGCTAATTTATCAATATTTAATGGTGAGAATGTTAGATCTATGAAACCTTTAAGACTTGGATGTACTCTGTGAACATAATCTCCTGCATGTTTCCTAGATGTAACCATATTAAGATCGATCTTTGGATGTGTAACTAGTAACCTTAACAATTCTCCTCCAACATAACCAGATGCTCCTACTACTCCAACCTTCATATTACTCACTCTTAACCGCATACTCTATTATCTCATTAGGTATATCTTTGTTGCTAACACTAGATGCGCCTTTAAACTCTACAGTATTATTTATCTCATGAACCAACAAACCATCGTCCTTATCTTCCATGAGATCTATTCCTAATACTCCTCCTCCTACCGCTTTTGCAGCCCTAATGCATATATCTTCAAGTTCGTTGGTTATAGGACAGTTCTCAGCTTTTCCTCCTCTAGCTATATTCGTTCTCCATCCTCCTTCTGGTGCATATCTATATATCGCTGCTATAACTTGCTCACCAATAACTATAGTTCTTATATCTCTTGGAGGTCTGTTGATATATTGTTGCAGATAATAAATTCTATTCAAGGGATTCTGGTTCTCTTCTCTCATCTCTATAAGCCATTCCATCATCTCACTATTCTTTATAGGAATAACCATTCTACCCCAAGAGCCAATCAATGGCTTTAATACCAATGGATAACCAACTTTATTTGCTATCTCATTAGCCATATCAGAACTAAAAGCAAACCATGTCTTTGGAGTTGGAACATTATTCTTCTTCAAGTATAATGATGTTAATAATTTATTACCACACACTTCTGATGTATGGTAAGAATTTATTACATGTTTATCTAAAAATTCAAGACATGCTGTAAGGTACAAGCCTCTATAATGACTAATACATCTCTGTATTATGATATCAAAATAATTTGATGAGGTTCCATTATCAGTTCCTATCACTATATCTTTAGCATCTACCATATTAGCTTCATAGCCTAACTTCTTCGCTGCATTAAGTAGGGCTTTTTCTTCCCATCTAACTCTATCATATATTATGCTGATCATTCTCCCCAGTCTTCACCAACTGACTCTGCTTCTACTATCTTAACCTCATCATTAATCTCTGCTATCTCATAGTTAGCTCCACAGTCTGGGCATGTTATTATCTCTCCTTCAATTGCATCATCTGGTACTTTGATCTCTGCATCACATTCTGGACAATTTACCTTCTTCATCTTTTTAGCACCTCGTTTGCTAATATTGATTGTAAGCCCCAAAGCTCTACAAACCCTTTCGCTAGTCTCTGATCAAACTCATCTTTGCCATATGTTGCTAGTCTCTTATTGTATAGCGAGTATCTAGATTCTCTTCCTACCACCCTCATCGCACCTTTGTATAGTTTTAGTTTAACTTTGCCATTTATACGTTCTTGAGTTTTATCTATGAAACTATTTAAAGCGTTCATCAATGGATCGAGCCATAAACCAGAGTATGTTAACCAAGACCATTCATCATCTACCAATTCTTTAAACCTTAATTCATTCCTTGTCAAGTTTAACTTTTCTAAATCTTTATGTGCTTCTATAATACAGAGAGCTGCTGGAGTTTCATAAACCTCTCTAGATTTTAAGCCTATAGTTCTATCTTCTATATGATCTATTATTCCTACTCCATTCCTTCCAGCCTCTTCGTTAGCATATTGTATAAGTTCGGCTAAACTTCCACTATTATCATTTATTGATATTGGTATACCATTATCAAACTCTATATCCATATAGAATGGTTCATCTGGCAAATCTTTAATCTTAACCCAACTAAATGCATCATCTGGAACTTCCATATTCTCATCTTCTATAACTCCACCTTCAATAGCCCTTCCCCATAGGTTCTGATCTATGCTATATTTCTTAGCCTCAACGCTTATCTTTATATTATTCTCTTTTACAAACTCGATCTCTTTATCCCTAGTAAGATTATGCTCTCTTATAGGAGCAATTATAGGAAGATCAATTAACGATCTCATAGTTATATCAAATCTTATCTGATCATTACCTTTACCAGTACATCCATGAGCTAGAGCAGTAGCATCTTCTCTCTTTGCAATCTCAACTACTTTGCTTGCTATTAAAGGTCTTGCCAATGCAGTTGCTAATGGATATTTACCTTGATATAACCCATTAGCCTTTATACATTTTGTAATATACTCGTTAGCAAACTCATCAATAGCATTTATAGTATAATGTTTTATAACTCCCATCTCCTTAGCCTTATCCTCTATAGCTTTAAGATCATCATTTTGTCCAACATCAACAGTTACTGTTATAACATCATAACCATAGTTGAGTTGAAGCATCTTAATGGCTACGCTTGTATCCAAGCCGCCAGAATAAGCCAAAACTGCTTTCTTACTCATACACCTCTTTAATCTAACTATACATTTATATTTTTTGGTCAATATATGTCATATATGGAGGTAGATGACCTATTTCAGTCACAAGCATAACTGAGATTGTCAAAGCAATAATAGATAACGATCTCTCATTTCAAGATGCTTTACAGAGAGGATACTCTAATCTTAGTGCTATGGCTAGACTCATCAAACCTAAAGTAGATATGATAACTAATAATGATGTTAATATAGATAGTATAATAACCGCTCTTAAAAGGTTGAAAAATGAGTATACTTTACCAGCTAGAAATGTAGAGGATATAGTAGCAAATAGTAAGATAATATTAAAGACTGATGTAGCAAAGATATCAGTAATAAAGAGTAGGAATATTATAGAAAAGATAGCTAAACCTTTAACTGAACATTATGATAGCTTCATAAGCGTATCACAAGGAGTCAATAGTATAACTATGATCTTTGATCAAGTAATCTTAGAAAAGATGAAAGTATTATTTATTGAAGATACTCTTGAGGTTCAAGATGGATTAGCTGCAATTATAGTACAAAGCCCAGAAGAGATAATAAAGACTCCAGGATGTGCATTGATATTTTATAATCAACTTGCTAGAAGGCGTATAAATATAGAAGATACGATAAGTTGCTATACAGATACAATAATGCTTGTAGATATGAATGATGTTGCAAAAGCATTCAATACTTTAAGTGAATTGATAAGAGAGACTAGGAATTATATCAAGCATTGATCAAGCCTAGTTTATGCCTCATCTCTTTATCTTTATAGACTGCTGGATGGTTCTTATCAACTAGCAATACTTCATACCAATAATTCCTTCCATCTTCGTATAGATAATATGATCCTAATACATCTAGATTTGGATACTTTTCAGCAACCCTTCTCTCAGCAACCTTTTGCATGCTTATATCCTGTTTTATCTTTACTACACCTATATGTTTAGGTCTTCTACCAGATCTTGGTCTCTGCTTCCTCATACCACCTCTTCCAACTTTAATTCTTACTACAATGAATCCTTGTTTTGCTTTATATCCTAACATTCTAGCTTTATCTAATCTAGAAGGTTTTTCGATTCTTAATATGGTTGGTTCTCTCCTCCATACAATAGCTTTTTCTCTTAACTCTGGAGGATTATCTTTCCATAGTCTTTGCCATGTCTCTGCTATATGCTTATACATACCCATCTTGCTTCTCTCTATCATTATTTAAAGCCATTAATATTTGTATTCTAGTCAGTTATCCTTTCATACCACTTCATTACATATGGAATATTATCTATTATATCAGTAGGCAGTATATGTAATCCTAACTTATTATATGCAAGATTTCCAGCAGAACCATTTATATAAGATGCTAATAATGCGGAATTGAATGTATCTAAACCCTTTGCCAATAATGCAGCTGTTATACCAGCAAGCACATCTCCAGAACCTCCTACAGTCATAGCACAGTTATGAGTTGTATTCAATCCTACTCTGTTACCATCAGATATAATATCAGTATATGCTTTAAGCAATATTGTTAGATTATATTTATAGGCATAACTCTTAACAACTTCAATCCTAGATTCTTCACTATCTGCTAATTCAATATTAAATAACCTTTTGAACTCTCCAGCGTGAGGAGTTAATACATTACCTTTAGCAACTGATAATATATCTGGTATTAAAGCACTAGCATCTAGAACTAATTTAGCATCTAACTCTTTTATTAGTTTTAATAAGCCGTCTTTTCTTGCGCTTAAACCCATGCCTATAGCAGCAGCATCTATACGCTTCGGAAGCATAGATAATAATCTATTAACACTACCAACTGTAAGTTTATCATCTGGTAATGGTAATACAATTATGCTTGGATTATAAGCCCTTATAGGAATGCTAATACTTCTAGGAACTGCCAGATATACAAGATCTACTCCAGTCCTATATGCAGCTAACGATGCTAACAACGGTGCTCCATGATATAATCTGCTTCCTCCTACTACTAATACTATTCCATTGTCTCCTTTCTTGCTCTTCTTAGATCTAGGCGGCAATAATTTTAATAATTCTTCATCGGCTATCATATACTCTCCTCGCAAATACAAGATATGTTGTATGTCCGATCATTCTAAATGATGGTCTAGTCATGCCTTCTCTAGCCTCTATAGTTCTGATCATTATCTCATTACACTCTATATCTATAAACCCATCTCTTAATGCTGTGCTTAACTTCTCTGCTTGGTTCATAGTAGGACATATAGCAACTAGCATCTTACTAGGTTTTAATACACGCTTTATAAAATCTATAACATTCCATGGATCTCCTAGATCTACAGCTACCATATCTGCTTCTATATCAATATCTTCTTGATTAACATCTTTTATGTTGAATGTTACATATTCTTCCAATCCAGTCTTCGTTACATTCTTCCTTGCTATGCTTACAAACTCTTCATTTAGATCATAAGTATAGACATGACCATTTGGCTTTACTATATTTGCTAGGAATGTAGTTAATGCTCCACTTCCAGTTCCTATCTCTATAACTATATCTCCACTTGATAATCCAGTTCTTGCTATTATATATCCTAGGTCTTTAGGATATACTATCTGTGTTTTCCGTTCACTCTTTAGTATATAATCATATATGCTTGGTTTTAGAGCATATACTATTTTTCCTTTATTGCTTTTTACTTCTATACCATATGGTTTCTCTATTATATCATTTAGATCAATAACTCCAATATGTGTATGAACCTTCTTATCCCTCTTAACACTAATTAGCCATTTCTTGGATTGAGTATAGTATAGTAATACATCTTTACCTTCCTCTATCATCTCCATGGTATTAACAAAAATATATTGCTGGTAATAACTCCATCTATTCTAGACTATCTCATCATCATCTAGTATATTTGCTAGCTTTCCTTTTAACTTGACATTAACCTTAAAGTCATCTGGTTTTACAACATCCCTAGTTACTCTTTTTATGACTAATCCGCATCTATTTCCACTAAGCAACTTGTTCCTTATACAACTTGCATATGCACATGACGGTCCTATACAAGGCTGCTCCAGCCATTCGCACCATAATACCTTACCCATAGGTTTCAATACCTTCTTCTCGCACTTGAACCAAGTACACTTTGGCCAACATATACCATTCTTATCTGGCCCTTCTACCTTCATGATAGTACAGATACACTAACACAAACACGCATTAAAATTTTTTGGAAACTTTATATATAAGATATCCTTTCAAAGTTACATCCTTTTTAAAGGTTCGATACCTAGAAGATTTAATAATATAACCATAGTTGTTGTAAATAATTTTATAAGCATAATTCTAGCATCCTCTTCTTTGCTATCTATAACTTGCACCTTTTCATAGAATGTATTGAACAGATCCGATAATCTATAAGCATATCTAGCTATACTCTTTGGAGATAGATTATTTACTGCATCCTCGATGATCAAGTCAATCTTAGATAACTCTTTTATTAACAATAATTCCTCATCTGTTATATAATTATAATTAATTGATCCCAACTCATCTATTGATTTATTATGTTTATTCATCCATTTCTCTAATATTCTATATGCTCTAGCATATGAATATTGTATATATGGTCCAGTATCTCCTTGCAGTCTTAATGTCTCATTGATATCAAATGTTATAGGTTTATCTAGATCTTGTTTAAGCATATTATATCTTATCGCTGCTATAGCTATATTCTCTGCTATATAATGTAAATCATGATCTTTTAGATCAGGATTTCTGCTTTTAGCCTCTTCATATGCTTTATAATGTAATTTATCAAGCATTGTATCAGCATTAATATAAGTTCCTTCTCTTCCTTTCATATGAACAAACCTTTTATCTTTGATGTCTATTCCTAACTGCTTTGCTGTATCAGTGCTTAATGCTACAACCTCATAGCCTAGATGTATATATGGTTTATTACTATTCAACTCTTCTAATATCTTACTTATTATCTTCTGCAGTCTACTTTGCCTAACATCTATAACCGTGATCGCTTTATCAGCATTTGCGAATGTTAGATCTTTTTTACCATCTAAGACAGTTTTATAAAGTATAGTTCCATCGAACTGCTCTTTATATTCTTCATAAGCAAATGGATCTTCTATCAATCCAACTTTCCAAGCAGCATATGGTATATCTTTTGCTATATAGGTAGCAGTTCCATCACTTCTCTCTAATACCTTTTCTTCACCTTCGATTCCTGCTTTTACTACTAAGCATTTATAATATTTTGAATTTGGATCGTCATCTATCTTAGCAATTCCTTTCTCCATCAATATCGCTTTGATCTTATCCCATAGTTTAGTTGCTATTATCTGAGATTCAAAGTTCAAACAATCATATCTAGCTTTTAGCCTCCAGCATGTCTTTAATTGTTCTCTTAATACTCTATCAGTTATCTCTCTAGCAAATTTTGCTAATTCTGAATCATAATCTTCCATAGCCTTTAGAACTTCTCTTCTCTTATCTAATAATGATGAATCTTCATCGTATAATTTATTAACCTTAACATAAACCTCATCACCGCAATAATGATCAAACTTTTTATTAGTATCTAATGGCATCTTCAAGAAATAGAATCCTACTATTATATCTGCTACTTGTAAACCAGAATCATCGATATAATTAAGAACATATACATCATGGTTAGTGAATTTTAACATTCTATAGAGTGTATCTCCAATAACTAGATTCCTAACATGTCCTATATGCAATGCTTTGTTAGGATTAACGCTGGTATGTTCTATTACAACCCTAGTATTCTTACCAAGATCTATAGGATTAATACGATAACGGTAATTAACTTGTTCTATAATTTTATTTGCAAATTTAAGATTGTCTATAAAGAAGTTTATATATCCTGCTGGATGAGCTTCTATCCTTGCTATAATATCTGGTTTTTTTATAACATTGACTATCTCATTAGCTATATCTCTTGGCTTCTTTTTCAGTCTTTTACTTAATAGGAATGCTATATTACTATAAAGATCTCCTAACTCTTTCTTAGGAGGTTCATCAACATTGAACTCTACTAATGGATAACCTAGACTTTTTAATGCTTCTTCCAATACCAGCCTTACTTCATCTTTGATCTCTCTAAAGCTCATGGCTATCTTAGTATACTCAATACTATATGTTCTATTGCTTCTACTAAACCCTTTCCTTCTTCATATCTTGTTATATAATTAGCATGTCTCTTAACATCATCACTTGCATTTGCTAATGCTATACTATAAGAGCATAGATTGAATAATGGAAGATCGGTCTCGCTATCTCCTATTGCTATAGCTTCCTCTTCTTTGATATTAAACATATCTAATACCTTCTTGAAACCTACAGCTTTGTTGATATCTTTATAATTAAGATGATAAGCATACATGCTATCAGTTATTATCACTGGTAAGTTATGTTCTTTTAATATCTTTGCTCCTTCTCTAATATCAAACGTTCTTTGTAATACAACCTCAGTAAGCCTAGGAAATACATCTTTTAACTTTACATTATCTAAACTTTTTCTTAATATCTCATAAGCCTTTAAACTATAAGATTTGTCTGCTAATAATATATGATTTGAAGGAGAAGTTGTTATCGCTCCTCCATTCTCTCCAACTGCTACTCTAGTTAAACCTCCAAACATGGCTAAGATGTAACCTTCAACAGATGATCTACCACTAACAAATACAACCTTATATCCTAATCTAACAAGATTCCTTAACATAGATAACGCTTCTAGGTTTATAATACCTCCTCCATTATCTGTTAGAGTACCATCTATATCTACTGCTAATATCTTATGCATAATCTATGCTATATGTGAAGGTATATTATTCGTTCTCATCTTACTCTTCTCTACAGAGAACCTTCTATCGCTAGGAATGATCTTTACTTTTACTGATGTATTTATCATATAATGAGGAGTACCATCTGGATTTCTATAATTTGTAGCAACTCCTACTCTGTCAAGATCTACCTTAATCTTTACTATAGTATCATCCTCAAGTTTAAAAGTTACTGTATCTTTGTCTATGCATTCGTAATCAAGCATCTTAAATTCTATCTTTTCACTCATATTATATCGATATCTTATACAGTTTAAATAGGTATTCTTTTGCAGATATATTAACCTATTTTCTTTAATCCATACTATTTTTAGTCTAATATTTGATCAAAGATATAAATAATTATACTGGTAATATGATATAAAAAACCAAAATGTATTTATTTGCTTTAGGAGTAGAATTATTATGCGTGGACTGTTCAAGAAAAGGAAAGACGATGAGAAGAAACCTTCAGTTAATGAATCCCTAAGTCATAGAGATTTATCAAAGATAAATCTATTCAAGAAAGGAATAAACCAGATGGCATCAGAGAATCTAGATGCTGCTATAAAATCATTTGATCTAGCATTAAGGTTCGATCCAAACTTTGTAGATGCGTTAATAAAGAAAGGATATTGTCATTTCCTTAAAGAAGAGTTTAACGTGGCACACCTTTGTTATGATAAAGCATTAGATATAGATCCTAATAATGCTGAAGCTTGGAACCTTAAAGGTTTAGCATATTATGCAGAGAAGAATTATGAGAAAGCATTAGAATGTGTTGAGAAGGCAATAGATATAGATCCTAATAATGGTATGGCTTGGTACAATAGAGCATGCTATCTATCATTATTGAATAGAACGGAAGATGCATTAAGTGCTTTAAAGAGAGCAATAGAGATAGATATAGACTATGCAAAGAAGGCTGTAAGAGATAAAGATTTTGAGAATGTAAGAGGAGAGATAATGTTTAAGAGAGTTATTGAAGTAGTTATACTAGAAGCATTAAGGAGAGGGTATGATTCAGTAGGTAAGATGGTATGGATAACTGGATTGGATAGGCGTGTTATTGAAGAAGCATTACAAACTTTACAGATGAAAGGTTTAGTATTAAAAACAGAGTCATCAACATTTGGTTTCAATAAAGAAGAAAAATATGAATTGATAAAAGAGTTAGCAGAAAAACTGAGTATAGAGAGAGCTCCTAGAGCTCAACAAACTCCAGAACCAGTTAAAAGATTGAAGGAACTTACCGAGCATGTTGCAAAGACAAAGAGTATAGTTGATAAAGGTGATATTGAGCAATCAATAAAGTATATAACTAAATTACTAGATCCTAGGGAGTTTGGTTCCATATTACTTGAGAATCTACCAGAAGCACATAGAGATCTTAGGATATACAATATAAGGATCAAAGATAAAGGTGATAGTTACTTTAATGCTAACAAAGAGAATCTAATTGAGTTATTGAATGATATCGAGAAGCAGATAAATGAGAAGATAAAGAAGATGCCTATAACTTAGCAAGGTTTAAAATATGCAAACTAACAATTAGAGAGCATGGATATATTAAATAAACCAGTAAAAGATTTCATATCTACTCCAATTACTATAGATGGTAATAAAACAATAGCAGATGCTGTTAAGGTTATGAAAGATAATAATGTAACTAGTCTTTTAGTAAAGAATGATGAGCTAGGAATAGTTACTGAGAAGGATATACTTTACAAAGCTATTGCTGAAGGAATAGATCTAAATTCTAAAGTTGAGAGAATAGTTAGCAAACCAGTAATAACTATTGATGCTAATGCTAAAGTGAGCGAAGCTATAGCATTGATGAGCAAACATAATATAAGAAGATTAGTAGTTCTTGATAATCATAAGATAATTGGTATAATAACTCAGATGAGTGCTGTTGGTAATATAAAAACGCATGAAGAGCCTATGCCATTGATTGATATTCCTAAAGGTGTTCTATGTCCTTACTGCCAATCTAGGTTTGATACTAAGGAAGAATTATCAAAGCATATAGATAGAATCCATATAGGAT
This sequence comes from Candidatus Nitrosocaldaceae archaeon, assembly GCA_026002835.1. The sequence continues at coordinate 93,580 of BPGC01000003.1, read as the reverse complement.
TAGGAATACTAGAGGGCAATATCAAAAGATTAGAGTGAATTATTCACTAATATTTATAACCGTTCCTCTATCAAAGCCAACTCCTGCCTTACTAAACTCAGTAAATGCTTTACCTTCATACTCAAATGCATTCTGGAATAGATCTTGACTCTTCTCTAGATGTTGCTCATCTTTAGTCTCTATATATTTTATTATCTCCTCATTGCTATCTCTCTCATATTGTAGTGATAATACACTAAACTCATGAGCATCCTTCAACCTTTCTGGTGGTTCTATATTATTCAACCTATCTATTAATAGATTCATATCATCTATATTCTTCTTCGTTATATCTATCATCTCTGCATCTGTAAGCTCTCCATTCTTCCATTTTGTAAACCATGAATCGTACTCTTTTGTTAGCAAGGATGCTTGCTGCCATACACCTTCAACCTCTTTCATATACTCTTGCTCATTTCCTCTCTGCATGCTTAAGACAAGGTTTACTAGCAATACAGTAGCAATTATAGCTGGGACTAATCCTAAGAATAGTTTAACATTTATCTTATTCTCCTTCCTCCTTCTTCTCATAGGTTTTGACATATTAATGCTTTAGAACAATTCTTAATTAAATCTATCTTAACATTTTTATCTTTACAATATGTATAGAGCTTAATGTTTACTAGCAATTTAAGGAAGGATCATTTAACAATAAAAAGATTAAGGAATATAGCAAAACAATGCTCCGATCTTCTTTATGAAGGAAAGTATATTCCTTATGATGATATAAAAGAACTTGTAATTACTATAGAAGAGTTTATAGACAAATGTCATCATAGCAAGGAAGAATGTTCGTTCTTTCCAACTCTAAAATATAAAGAGTTACAAGGAGAGATAGATGCCTTATTGATAGAACATGAATTTGGTAGAAGAGTGGCAAAGATGGTATCTAAAGCATTAGATGAATGGCTTAAAAGTAAAGATATTGAACCAGTTGCAAGGTTATTAAATGCATATGTAACATTCTTAGATCTTCATATGGAGCGAGAAGAGAAGTTCTTTGATCTAATAGATGAGAATTATAATATTGATAATATAGTTAACGAAGATATATTCAAAGAACTATCTGATAAAATGGCTAAGATTAGAGATAAGATAGATAAGTTAGAAGCAAAAGCATGGTATGAAGGAAGCAATTAAATAAAGTTTGTATCAATTATCGATTATGCCTATATTCGCAAACGTAAGTGAGAAGGAGATAACTAGAGCGATAGCAGATATGTTCTATGAAACATTTATAGAATATGCGGACTCTGATGTGATAATCATAGGAGCTGGACCAGCTGGATTGATGGCTGGAAAAGAATTAGCAAGTATGGGATTCAAGACGTTGATCGTTGAGCAGAATAATTATTTAGGAGGAGGTTTCTGGGTTGGAGGTTATATGATGAACCCAGTTACTGTTAGAGAACCAGCAAACAAGATATTCGATGAATTAAATATAAAGTATAAGAAAGTTAGTGAAGGATTGTATGCAACTCCAGGCCCAAATGCATGTTCTAAATTGATAGCAGCAGCATGTGATGCTGGTGTAAGATTCTTGAATCTTACAAAATTCGATGATCTAATATTAAGGAAGAATAGAGTTGCTGGAGTAGTAGTTAACTGGATGCCTGTATCTGCATTACCTAGAAATATAACATGTGTAGATCCAATTGCATTAGAATCAAAGATAGTTATAGATGCATCTGGTCATGACTCAGTAGCAGTTAAGAGATTGAGAGATAGAGGCTTGGTAGAGTTTTCTGGTATGAATCCGATGTCTTTAGAAGGAGAAGATGCTGTAGTAGAGCATACAGGAGAAGTTTACCCAGGCTTGATAGCAGCTGGTATGTCTGTTACAGAAACCTATGGTTTGCCTAGAATGGGACCAACATTCGGTTCTATGTTATTATCTGGTAAGAAAGCAGCAGAAGTAGCCATGCATAAATTAAAGGAATTAGTACATGTAAGAGTTTGATTAATAATAAACCATAATTTTTTGAGAATATTACGGTTTAGGTATCTTCATAGTTGCAAAGATGTAGTTGCTTTTATTAGAAACTTTTTCATATTTTTCATTATAATAATCGTAATCTTCTTCTCCATATATATGCTTAGCCCATTGATCATGGATTGCATCGTGATATTTCTTTCTGATCTCTTTTCTCATATCCTTTGCTATCTGATGTAAAATTATATGTGATACTTTTGTACAATTCTCTAACGCTAGAAATTTTATAGGATCTCCTTGTCCATTATAATACTTCCATTTAACTAGACCTAGATTATCCATATAATAACCTATAGAACAATCGGATATCAATGGTTTAAAATAAGATAGATAGATATCATAATTATGTTCACCTTTCTCTCTATGATCCTCAACTATATCCCTCATACCAAACCGCCATCTGGTAAGTTTGTTAGCAATAACTAGCATAACATCACTTTTAATATTATAATATAATCTAAAATTCTTTTTTATCCACCATTGATAAAATCTAGCCATTTTATACACATAAAGCCATTCATATCTTAGATGTTCTTTCCAATTATCGCTTACTACATATACAAACCTTAAATCTACCATTCTCTACTCTCTAAACTTAAAACAAATAAAAATCTATTTAAATATATGAATCAATGGGCAAGAGTGCTGCGATTCCTCGTTTCTAATCTTTTCAGTCATCAATACTATAGAAGTCATCAATACTATAGAATATATATCTTCTTAATATATTTAACAGATATAAAAATATTAGGAGTTTATTCTAGCATTATCAACTCTTCCGTATGCTCTCCTTTATCTAACAACTCTTTATCCATTTCATACTGCTTAACTGCTTCTAAATGCTTACAGTTATTATACTTCTCAAATGCTATACAATCACATGCTTGATAATTGCTTAATACTAAATATTCAGTATTCTTCTTAGCATTTCTAACCTTATAGCATTTATCTGCTACCTCTTTTACTGTTAATATTTCATAGTTGCATTTCTTCTTCAATACCTTCTTATTTGCTATATAACTCCTCATTCATAGAATAATAAATAAAGAGTGGAGTTATCTAACAAAATGGATAGTATAGTTATTAAACACTCTCTATTGCTAATTCTCTATCTAGTAACCCTTTACTCCAAGCAAATACTACTGCTGCATTTCTACCTCTGAATATATAGTATTGCTCACTTTTGCTAATATCCAAAAGCATGTTATTGCTATCATAATATAACTTTCAGGTTTATGCTTTAGTCTAAATAGATTCTTCTAACTCTCTCATAACATTCTTTGCTATCTATTATGCATTTAATAGCATTACCAACTATAATTTTTATAGTATCTCTTGGTATCTTTACTATCCTCTTTATAATATCCTTCCTTAAAAAGAACTGATAGTATGTCTGTTCTCTAATACATGCTATAAATAGTGTTATATACTCTGCTTCTTCTTGCTTATAAGCAACTAATAGCTAAGGTTCTTAGATTATCTACTAAGCATATTACAAAACCTCTATCCAATAGCCTTTCTGCTTCTGTTAGATAATTACTGCTATCCATGAATGCTTCTCCAACTACTCTAATCACTCTAATTATCTATTGATGGAAGTAGAGATAGAGTTAAGAGCATGGCAAGAAGAGTTAAAGGCTCAAGTAATAGAAGCTTTAAGGAGCAATAAACTAGTAGCATTACAAGATCCTACAGGCTCTGGTAAAACACTATTCGCTTTGATAACAACATTAGTATTGAATAAGAGAGTATTAATAGTAACTAGAACTATAAATGAGTATGATCCGATAGTTAGAGAATTGAATAGGTTAGGGATATATGACTATATTAGTTGGTAAAGAGAAAGGTTGCTTAATACTAGGAGAAGAGTTGTTAAGGAAGATAGAAGAGAAAAGTAAAAGAAAGACATTAGATGAACTATTAAGCATAGAGGATAAAGATAATGGTTATATATCATAAACTGCTAAGAGATCTACATAATTCTCTTTTATGAACTCCTTACTCTCTTCTCCAAATATCTCTTCAAGCTCTTCCATACTAACCTTATCTATTGCTAACGCCGTTTCGCTTTTATGGAATATCGTTACCATCTTCCATACATGCCAACAATTCTCGCATACAAAATACTCTGCTATCTACAAATGGTTATTTCCTTTATTACCAAACTGGTTTATACCTTTGCTTGTTATTGCTATTGAGTAATTGAAGCTGTTTATCGTTATCGCTATTATATGGTTATACTCAAAGTTACAGATATAACATGGTAATCTGTTCTCTCTATACCTAGCTCCTTTTATCACACTAGCTATCCTTCTATCTTCGCTGTACATTCCTATTCTATAATTATATTATAGACATGGATAACAAGGATAAGGTAAACGATCTATGTGATAGAGGGTATGCGATAATACCATATAACGATGACAAATCACCTATGCTATATAACTATAGTAATTACTTTGATGGTAAAAAGGTATATCCTAAAGAGAAGATACTAAAGCATATAGAGAATAGAGGTAAAGTAGGTTTACTAGCAGGGAAGCAACCTAATGGTAAGTATATAGTGATCTTTGACCTTGAGAATAATAAGGTAAAGAAAGGTATAGGTCTAAGCATAGAGCAGGTTAGGAAGATATTCGATCTCATAATGGCATATCTTAATGTTAATACTGCTACTCTAACTAGTGATTCAATTAATGGAGGGCAGCATATAGTATTAGAAGTAGTTGGTATGCCAGAGGATAAGAGAGAGAATAAAATATTCGATAAGTTCATAGGTATAGAGATTATAGAGCAAAGGAGCTATAATCGCTAGCAAAAATATAAACATATACAACCATTACATAGTTATAAAGATAGATTATGAGATATATAAGAAAGCAAAAGAGATTATAAAACTGTTAGAGGATCTAGGATTAGCATTAGAACCATACTATAAGCAAGGAGTTAGAGATCTAATATGCTTAGCATTATCTGGTTATCTAAGAAAGAAAGGGTATGATATAGAGTTTGCTAAACTTATTGTAGAATGCTTATGCATAGCATTTAATGATGAAGAAAGAGATAATAGGATAAAGCAATGTGTAGAGCAGACATATAAGCAATCTATTGAAAGAATATCAGGATATAAGCTTGCTAAAGAGGTTAGAGAAGAGTTAGCAAATACATTATCAAAGATATTTGGTATCAAAGAGAGAGATGAGGATATGCTTATAATATTAAAGAGTCTAGGTTATTCTAAGGCATATAATTTAGCATTAGGATTATTAAGGTATGATCTTGATAATAACAAGGAAGCAGAGTTTATCAAAGACTATGTATATGTTATGGAGAAGCAAGCAAATAGGGATGAGACTAAAGGTAATTGGTATCATTGGAACAAATGTAAATGGGAAGAGATAAACTATAACATATTGGTTAGAGAGCTTAATGAATACATAGCAAAGAAGAAGGATCATTTAGAGATAGAGATGTATGAGATATTGCAAGAGTATGATAAGAGGATTAGAGAGTAGTTTATATGCATATAATCAAACATTAAATAGAATAATAGAGTATATAGATATAGCGGTATTTTATGCAAAGGAGAAAGGATATTTTATACCTCCAACGATGAAAGATGATATATTACAACTGTATGATGAGGAAGAGGATGAAGAGTTGCCGAAGCCAGAAGAAGTATTTAAGGATGAAGAAGTTAAAGCGAGGTGTAAATTAGTGGATGAAGAAGTAAAAGCGTTTATCTCTAGTTGTATTAGAGATAAAGAACAATTACAAAGGTTGCTCTTTAAACATGAAGATTACAAATCTAATACATTCATTACTAATATAAAAGTGATATATGATAAGATAAATGAGAATAATGGTATTATAATATTTTCACAATATTATGATACCGCTTTCTATCTATATAATGCTATTAAGAATTACATAAATGATGTTATGCTAGTATCTGGTATAAAGTGTATAGATAGAGATGGCAACTTTAGTAATGATAGCAAGATAATAAAAGACTTTAAGAAGGGAGGTGGCATACTTGTAACTACGGATAAGTTGAGTGCTGGGCAGAATCTACAGAATGCACAATATGTAATAAATTATGACTTTCCATGGAATCCAGTAATATTGATACAGAGGGCTGGTAGAGTTGATAGACTAGGTTCTAAATATGATGAAGTATATCTACTAAATATATTGCCATCTAATAGAGATCCAGATAATCCTTCTAGTCTAACTCATTTCCTATCTGTCTTTGAGAAGTTAAACAAAAGATTAATGGCTATAAACGAGACTATTGGGTTAGATGCATCTCACTTAGGAGAGCATGCTATGCCTAAAGATTTTAGCATATATATAAAGATAGCAACTAATGGGTTCTGTTAAGTTAAAGGACATAGATAAATTATTAAAATTTCTACTGTAACATATTTGTAACATATACGTTACATTTAAATAACGGTTTAGTCTTAATATAGATATGCAAAAAGCATTAACATGTAAGCATTGTGGTTCAAACAATATAGTTAAGAATGGTATAATGAAAGGTTCACAAAGATACTTATGCAAGTCTTGTAAGCATAAATTCTTTGATAATGGTAATTCATTTCCTAGAATGAGAGTACCAGATCATATAATTGTAACAGCATTGAATATGTATTTTGAAGGATTATCTGTAAGAAAAGTATCTCAACAAATAGAAGATATTTATGGAGAGAAGATAAGCCAAGTTACTATATGGAGTTGGATACAAAAATATTCTAGATTAGTATCAGAGTATGTTAAGACTTTAAAGCCAAAACTATCTGGTAAATATCATCATGATGAAACTGAGATTAAGGTTGATGGTAAGGGTAGATTCTTTTGGGAAACTATAGATGAGGATACTAGATTCATAGTAGCACATCTGCTTAGTAGTGGTAGAAATAGTGAGAATGCTAAATTAGTATTCAAACAAGCATTAGAGAAACAAAGACCAATAGCATTCTTTACAGATGGTTCATTTGCTTATGATGAAGCTTTTAGTAAAGTATTCTACTCAAGATATAAGGCTAACAGAGTAGAATGGGTAAGGAGAGTAGGAATAAGAGCTAGAGAGACTAATAACATAATAGAAAGGTTACATGGAACACTAAAGGATAGATTAAAGCCAATGCGAGGATTAAAGAATGATAACACAGCTCAAACCTTACTAGATGGTTATATAATACATTACAACTTTTGTAGAAAACACCAAGCGATAAAGAAAACACCAGCACAAGAAGCTGGTATAGAGATTAAAGGATGGAGAGAGTTGATAAAAGAAGCTCACAAATATAATACAAGCAAAGAGATAGAATCTTTAGACCAACAAGTTATAGAGGTTGAGAATTTATGACTAGAAGAGTATATGTTTCATTACCAGATGGAATATGGGATATTTTAGATAAAGACTTTAAGAATAGAATAGGAGAGAGTGATTCTGAAGTAATTAGAAATATAGTCATAGCATATCTATCAGATAGAGGATATTTCATAAATGAAAAAGGACAGCCTATAGCTGAAGATCTATTTACTAAACTTGAAGTAGTAGATAAAATGGTAACTTCATTAATAGAAATACTAGAAGAGAAAGGCAGTATTACTTATCATGAATGGGAAAAGAGATTAGAGAAGAAAATAGCCGAAGATAACATAGATAAATAATACAATTACATACGATTGAATTAAATAATGCATAATACTATTAATATTGATCTATAGTGGGGGCGATGGGATTTGAACCCACGACTAAGGGTTTAGCAGACCCTCAGTCTCTCCAGACTAACTTACGCCCCCATTTCTTATTCAATTATTATAGTTTGGCATGTGTTCTATGACATACTTATCTATAAACATACTAGCCATTTCTATAGCATCGAAATAAGATTGTGTATTCTTAATTGGTTCGATCTCGAATAATATACCATAGTAATCAATATCTGTTATCTTACATCTAAATTCAATCCCATGTTCTATAAAATAATCATTCACATATCCTTCAAGTTCTTTTCTAATTATCTTAGCCAAAATTACTAACACCCCTTATTCTATTCTTGAAAGTTTAGTTTGTGGTATTGGTTTATCAGTCCTTACGTATTGTTCTGAGACACTATCTGCACTTATTTTTCTAACATACCCCTCTTTCTCTAATATATCCAATGCTGCTTTAATAGGTTGCCTATTTTCAACTATACTTTGAGGAAGTACATGAACCATATCAGCTTTCTTAAACGGTCCATTTGGTATGTTCTCTAATACTATCCGAATTTTAGAGTTCACATCATATAAACTACCCAAAACGATCTTGTATGGTTTGCCTCCAGCTCCTATATTAAAGGAAATATAATCACTTTTGACTTTATGTTTAAAATGATAATATTTGCCTCTAACTCCTTTGATTATTTTAGCGGAGTCTGTTATATGATAAAGTTCGTAACCAGGAGGTAGTAAATTCAATAATCTTTTAACCATCGTCTCAGTGTTTTCCTCTGCTACTTTTTCAATCTTAATTATAATCGAGCCGTCTAAACCTATTTCTAATGTTAATTGCTTTACAGACTCATCTCTAGATGAAAGTTGGCTGCCCTCTAACTCAACAAGATATCTAGAAAAACCCTCTAACTCAATTTTATCAGAGATCACGAGCGTTTCAAATCTCCGAGTTGCTTTCGCATTTATCTTTAGCGTACTTATGCTAGTATATACGTAGTTATACTTTATATGCTTTTCTCTAGCATCGTTAGCATGAATATTTTTCTAATGATTGTTCTTTCCATGTAGATGTATCCATGGACCCCCATTTTTCAATCCATAATAATGTTGATAAATTAGGAGGTTCATCGAGTCTTTTCTTGGCTAACTCTACATATTTTTCTATTTTATCAACACCTATAAATTGCCTATTAAGATATTTGGCTACTTTTGTAGTTTGCCCGCTTCCATTCATAGGATCAAGTACTACATCATTAGGGTTTGAATATAATTGGATTAATCTCCAGGGTATTTGTTCAGGGAATGGGCATGGATGATCTATGGACCTAGGAGGTACAGGTGCTATATTCCATACCGAATTAGCCAATTCTCTATAAACATATGGATGTAATTTTAATTTCATAATTCTCTGTAATGTATCTTCTTTATTGATTCTTACTTTTGTATCTCCCTTACTTAATACAAAGATATATTCATGCATAATATTAGCATAATAGTTTAGGAAATGTGTTGTCTTTGATTTTAACGATTTAGCAGTTACACTAAATCTGTTACCTACTCCGTTTCTTCCAGCTGTTACCTTATTCCAAATTATTTCTTCTCGTAACTTCCATTTCTTCTTTCTATCTGAAAGAAGTTTTGCTAATAAGAGACTAGGTAAAGGAATTATTTCACCTTTAACTACTTCATAACCTATCACAATACAACAATATCCACCTGGTATTGTAACTTCATAAACTTGATCAAATATGCTCTTCATTATTTTTAGATATTCTTTTGTATCTGACTCATTCGTCCCCCATATGCATTTACCCCTATAACGTTGTTTGTTGTTTGCAATATGAGTGTCATAGTCTATTGCATTTCTATAAGGGGGAGATGTAATAGTTAGGGCAACACTCTCTGGTTTAATAAAATCTGTAAGATATCTACTATCTCTACAAACTATATCATTAACAATCCATTTAGAGCCTGACATACCTACCACTTATTATTAGGTAATAGGGAGCTTTAAGTCTTTCGTTTAAATAGTCATGTCCCTTAACTTAACAGAACCTTTATACCATCTAGTATATATAGTAATGAACTTTTAGAAAGATAATTATTATCAAGGTTAATACTATTCCTTAATTGTAATACATGCTCCTCTTCTAGATAGATTATCTTCATCATTATTACATAACAGATAAGAAGGATTTAATACCTTATTTCTAAGGTTTAAGCATTATATATTTAAATAAAAAATAAATGGTGGTATTTATAACGGGGGATATCTCTTGATGTCATGAGTTCAAATCTCACCGGCGGCATCACAACTCATATAATACATTAACATTTATAGTAATAACATATTACTATAATATTTATATAAAAATTATAAATATGTAGACTAATATATTGTATATATGAGTAATAAAATTATTATATGTTATGATAGAGAAGGTAAGATATCAGCAATACTTCCAGAAGAATTGAAACCAGATTGTACAACTATAACATGTATAACTATTGATGAACAGATAATAAATGATGATATTGTTAATGGAGAGTAATTATATAGAGTTATTCTGAATAATAGATTTTAGATGAATTTATGCAATATATGTATAAATAGAACATCACTTAATCTCTACGCATCTAACAAATGTGATATATGCAATAATATATCAATCAATGCTTATCATATATACAACAAGCTTAAAAAACAAATTGCTAACATAGAATTTAATACATTTCTTGTTGGTATAATCCTTCCTGAGTATATAATCGAGAAAGACGAAGCATTTACTAATAAATTCATATCATTAAAAAAGTATCTTAATAAAGAGATCAGTAAATTATTGGCCAATGATTTTAATAAGATTATAGATAAGCATGATCCTCATATAACCATACTGATAGATTTAATAAATAATTCTTATAGATTAGAGATAAAAAGTCTTTATATCTACGGAGGATATAAAAAATTGGTTAGAGGAATACCTCAAGCTAGATGGTTATGTAAATGTATAGATGGTTGTGAATTATGTAAAGGAAGAGGAAAGTTATATAGAACTTCTATACAAGAATTGATAGCTAAACCTATCCTTAAATATAGTAGAGGAAAAGATTCGGCAATTCACGCAGCAGGAAGAGAAGATATAGATGTTAGATGCTTAGATTACAGACCTTTTATAATTGAGATAAAATATCCTAAGAGAAGGAGTATATCTCTTGATCTAATAGAAGAGGAGATAAACAGAGGTAAATATGTTAATGTTAAAGGTTTACACTTTAGCAATAAAGATGAAGTAAGAAGATTAAAATCGTTATCTTATGACAAAACGTATAGAGCGTTAGTAACCTTTCTTTCTAACATAGATGAAGAAGCATTAATAAAAGTCAAAGAATTGATCAATAAGCCAATAGTTCAAAAGACACCAACTAGAGTTAAGCATAGAAGAGCGGATATAATTAGAATAAGAAGAATTAAAGATATTCAATACAATATAATAAGTAAGAGAAGAGCAGAATTCATAATAAGAGCAGAAGGTGGATTATATATCAAAGAGTTTATCAATGGTGATAATGAGCGAACAAATCCAAGTATAGCATATATAATCAACAATAAGGTTCGTAAAATAATATTAGATGTTATAAAGTTACATATACATGATAAGTTTTAAGATATAATTCCATCACTTATCAATATATTATCAAAATTTTAAATAGAATCAACAAGTAAATAGTCAATCATTTCTAGAAAGTTTAGAAAATTATACTACAAAGCTTTTTATTCTGCTTTATAGAAGTGATCATAAAGGGATGGCATCATTTACTATAGATGCAAGGAATAGATTGCATGAAATATTACAAAGGATTGGGAGCAAGAATGTTCTAGTAGTTGGTGATCTAATATTAGATCATTATATAGAGACTGCTACTAGAAAACTTGCCAGAGAGGCACCAATACCAGTAAGCAAGGTTATTAAGGAGAGATCATTCGCTGGCGGTGCTGCTAATCTAGCAGTTAATATAACATCGTTAGGAAGTAAGGTTCACATTGCTGGAGTTGTTGGAAGGGATTATGAAGGTGAAGAACTCGATTCCATATTAAGAAAAGAGGGTATAGATACAAATGCTATATTAAAGATAGATAGAGATACAACATTACAAACTAGATATTATCTAGATAACCATTTGCATTTAAGGATAGATAGAGAGGTAACAGATGATCTTCCTAAATATATTGCAGATAAACTATTTGAGAATATAAAAGATATAATAGATAGTAATAAGATAGATTGTATATGTATATCTGATTATGATAAAGGTACTATAACTCCTAGATTATTAAAGCATATAAATATACTAGCAAAAGAGATGAATATACCAGTTTACGGACAACCTATGGTCAAACATTATCTAGACTTTATAGGCTTTACAGCAATAAAATCTAATATAAAAGAAGCTAGCAAGGCTACTGGAATATCAATCCTTAACGAATCAAGCATGCACAATTTAGGAATAAATCTGTTAACTAGATTATCTTGTAAATACTTGATACTTACAAGAGGTAAGAAAGGTCTAATTGCATTTGAAGATAATAGCATAATAAGCATTCCTTCATTGGTTGAGAAGGAGTATAGAAGATCGGTTGGTATTAGAGATGCGATGACAGCAATATTAGCATTAGCATTATCTTCAGAGGCAGATCTATTAGAGGCAGCATTGTTATGTAATATAGCAGCTGCCATATCTACTCAAGGACCTTATACACTAATATTATCAAAGAAAACATATCATGATTATATAGATAGGTTTGAGGCACAATTAATAACTAAGGTGCCATTACATAGGTGATGATATGGAGAGTGTAAACATAGCAAGATTAGAAGAGATAGCTAAAAATACTAGAAGATTGATTCTAGAGGCAGTTACAGAAGCTGGTTCTGGACATCCTGGAGGATCCTTATCAGCAGTAGAGTTGTTAGTAGCATTATACTTTTACAAGATGAGGCATGATCCTAAGAACCCTAAATGGGAGGATAGGGATCGTTTTATATTATCAAAAGGTCATGCTGCTCCATTACTATACTCAATTTTAGCACAAGCTGGATATTTTCCAGTTGAAGAGTTAAAAACATTAAGAAAATTAGGCAGCAGATTACAAGGTCATCCAGATTTCAAGACTCCAGGAGTTGAGTATTGTGGAGGATCTGAAGGAATTGGATTATCAGTAGCAACTGGAATAGCATTAGCAGCTAAATTGGACAAGAAGGATTTTAGGACTTATGTATTATTAGGAGATGGAGAGTTGCAAGAAGGGCAAGTATGGGAGGCTGCAATGTCTGCTGTCAAATTCAAGTTAGATAATCTAACTGCGATAGTAGATAGGAATGGTATACAGCAAGATGGTTTTACCGAGCAGATTATGCCTTTAGAACCATTAGCAGCTAAATGGAGAGCGTTTAACTGGCATGTTATACAGATCGATGGTTATAATTTTGAGCAGATAATAAGAGCATTAGATAGAGCAGAAGAGACTATCAATAGACCAACGGTAATAATAGCTCATACTACTAAAGGTAAAGGTGTATCATTTATGGAATGGGCTCCTGAATGGCATGGCAAAGCTCCAAAGAAGGAAGCACTTCCAAAAATAATAAAGGAGGAGTTAGGGTATTGATCTTTATCGCTCCATCTATAATTGCTGGTAATATGGCTAACCTAAAGGATGAAGTTATAAAGGCAGATAAAGGTAATGCTGATATTATCCATCTAGATGTTATGGATGGACATTTTGCTCCTAATATAACATTTGGCTTTACTACTATAAAGGCATTGAGAAGGTATACAAACCTTCCATTCGATGCGCATTTGATGATAACTAATCCATTAAAATATCTAGACAAGTTCTTAGATGCTGGGTGTGATATAATCTCTGTTCATGTTGAAGTTTGTAATAAAGATGATCTCGATCAAGTTATTAGTAAAGTCAAGGATAAGAATAAGAAGGTTGGGATAGCAATAAATCCGAACACAGAATTACCAGATTATGTTATAGATAAATTGGATGAGTTATATCTTATGAATGTAATGTCTGTATATCCAGGCTTTTCTGGTCAGAAATTGATACCAGAAACATTGGTAAAGATGAGAAGAATCCATGAGATGCTAAAAGATATGAATAAACAAGTTATTATTGAAGCAGATGGAGGAGTTGATGAGAATAATATTATGGATGTGGTTAGAGCTGGAGCAGAGATAATTGTTGCAGGTAGTGCAGTTTATAGTAAAGATGATGTTAGCAAAGCTATTAATGATCTTAGAGCTAATGCTAAACAAGCATTGGAGGTTATGTAGATGAAGCAAGGAGATATGAGAACAAGTTATGGCGAAGCATTGATAGAATTAGGAGGTATAAATAAGGATGTAGTAGTAGTAGGAGCAGATACTACTCAATCATTAAAAGCATCTATGTTCAGTAGTAAATACCCAGATAGATTATTTAATGTTGGTATTGCTGAGAGTAACGCTGTCTCTATTGCTGCTGGTTTAGCATTAGGAGGCAAAATAGCATTTACGAGCACATATGCTGCTTTCATACCAGGTAAATGTGTTGATCAGATAAGGAATGCTATAGCATATCCAAATCTTAATGTAAAGATCGTAGTATCTCATGGTGGTTTAAGCGTTGGTCCAGATGGAGCATCTCATCAACAATTAGAAGATATAGCTACTATGAGAGCAATACCTAGGATGAGGGTATTAGTTCCAGCAGATGCTATTGCTACTAGAAAACTTACTTTACTTATAGCAAATATAGATGGACCATTCTATATGCGATTAGCAAGACCATCATCTCCTCTAATCTATGAAGAGGATGAAGAGTTTGAGATAGGTAAAGCGAAGATATTAAGAGATGGCAATGATGTATCACTTCTTGCTTGTGGGCTAATGGTTTATGAAGCATTAGAAGCAGCAAATATCTTAAAAGAGGAAGGCATCTCTGCTAAAGTATTAGATATGTTTAGTATAAAACCTATAGATAGAGATGCTATAACTTATGCGGCTAATACTAATGGTATAGTAACAATAGAAGAGCATAATATCTATGGTGGATTAGGTTCTGCTGTATCTGAGGTTGTTGTTGAGACCAAACCCATTAGGATGCTAAGAATTGGAGTTGAGGATAGATTTGGAGAGTCTGGAGAGGCTGATGAATTACTAGATAAATATGGTTTAAAGGCTAAACATATAGCAGATAAAGTTAGGAATTTCTTGAAAGAAAAGTAGATAAAGAGATATGAGGTTAGAGATGGCATGAAGATATTCCTAGATACAGCAAATATCGAACTTATAAAACATTATAATGATATGGGTTTAGTAGATGGAGTAACAACAAATCCTACATTGCTATCAAAAGAGAATGGAGATCCAATAGATATAATGAATGAGATTGTTAAAATTGTTAAAGGACCAGTGAGCCTTGAGGTAGTTAGTACTGATTATGAAGGCATGATTGAAGAGGCACATAGACTCAAGAAGTTTGGTAAGAATGTTGTTGTAAAGATACCAATGACAGCAGATGGTTTAAAAGCGATAAGAAGTTTGAACGACGATGGAATAAAGACTAATTGCACTCTAATATTTTCAGCAAATCAAGCTATATTGGCTGCAAAGGCTGGAGCATCTTACATAAGTCCATTCATCGGCAGATTAGATGATGCTGGACAGGAAGGTATGCAAGTGATTAGAGAAGTAGTAGAGATATTCAAGAATTATAAATTTAATACAGAAGTTCTAGTTGCAAGTGTTAGACACCCTATGCATGTTATAGAAGCAGCTAGGATAGGAGCAGATGTTGTAACCATGCCTCCAGATGTATTAGAAAAGATGATCAAACATCCATTAACTGATCAAGGTTTGAATAGATTCTTAGCAGATTGGGAGAAAGTAAAGAAAGCGAATCCTAATCTTGTATTCTAAACCTTTCTGTCAATTCTGTAACTGATCAATATTAATAATTATATTCTAGATCATCTATTTAAATATTCTTTGATGATCTTTATTATCTCATCTTCATCATAAACATTCAAATTATTATATGCTTTTCCATCTTTTATTATAAACTTGCCTTGAGCACCGTATGGCACTTGATAATAACCTTCATCATAGAAATCTTTAAGGAATAACAATACACGCTCTCCTTCTTCTAAAGATACCTCATTAACATATTTATCAGCATTATATGCTCTAACTATTACATATGTATCATTATAAGAATCAGTAAACTCTTCCTCTATTTTTATATTAGCCATGTATATATTATAATTTAGATCATCTATGCTTTCTACAACTCCTAATACTATAATATCGCTATCTTTAGCCATATCTTCAATACTAAAACTTGGATAATCTGTATAAACTCTTTCTCCATAAAATTTATTAGATTGGACAAAGATTAGGAGTAATATTACTGCTGCTATAGAGATAGCTATGATCAGTTTCATAATAAAAATTAGAGTCTCTTAGTATTAACTCTTCTCTTCTTATTCTGTATATAATCTGTAATAAGTACTTGTTCAAGATTTGCTGGATTTATGTAATAAGATCTGCCTTTTACATGTTTCTCCATCTCATTTACATATGATAACAATGCATCTTCCTCACTAACCATAATTGTATCAATCTCTATACCATTTCTATAACACTTCTTTGCCTCGCTAATAGTTCTATCGCCAATATATTTATCAACCTTCTTGTATCTATAGCATAGATATACAAGATCTCCGCTAGTTGTATCTATCTTCATATTCATTTTATCATTAACATTATCCAATGTGTTCTTATCAGGCTGATAAAAGTGCGTATAAGATCTAGCAGCTAATATCTTCTCCTTCTCATACTCATTATCTACAAAACAAGCACTTGGATGACCATCAGTTATAAGAACTATTCTTTTATTAATTGCTCCATCTTTATTCAATACCTTACTAGCAAGCCTAAACGCTGCTTGATAGTTTGTATAATGCAAAAAGTCATTTCCAGGCTCGAATGTTTTTAGATATGGTATATCCTCTGGTTTAACTTTGGATGCCAATGCTCCAAACCCTATTATGTATATAGAGTCAGTTGGGAAGAATTTGTTATTCAATACATACAAGCCCCACAATGCTCGTTTTGCTACCTCAATCCTACTCATATCTCCTAGCATGGTAGAATAACGCATCGTTGATGATAGATCTATACAATATGCTACTGCAGTCCTAACATCTTCCATTGTTTCAAACTCTTCGAAATCATCAACGTCTATGCTTAATGGTATAGATATCTTATCATTGCTTCTAGCAAGTCTTTGTACAGTATTAAGCAAAGATTTAGGAACGTTCAATAACCTAACATCATTTCCAATCTCATAAGGTTTGCTAGTATCTAATACTGTAGTTCCATTACCATATCTTATAGTCTCATGCATGCCAAAATCTCCTTCCTTTAATGCCTTCATAACATCCCTGAGTATCATAGCACCAATAGCATTGAAACTCTTCTTTGTTAGGATTTTATCTCCATCTTTAAGATAACCTTTACTCTTTAGATAATTCATTATTGGAGTTCCATCTCCATCTTTATCTTCTTGACTATTCTCATCAAGATTGTTAGCATCTATACCTTCGCTCTTAAGCATAACTTGCAGATTCTGCTCTAACTCTTCATTGCTAACCTTCCTCTCTCTTATAACCTCTCTGCCAATACTCATCATCATCTTATCCATAATTTCTTTACTAAGTTGATCCTTACCTTCTTTATTCTCAGAATCCCTATGCTCTAGATATGCAAACCTTTTATAATAAAGATTAGATGGTTGCATAGCCTCCTTCCCTTCTGTCAACTACTGGAGGTCTAAGGCTTCTAAGGCATTCTAATACAATCTCAGTAACTGATGCTAAGAACTCCCCATTCATATCTTCTCTAGACAATATTCGTGTATCTATATTATATCTCTTTAGCATATCTATGAACTCTTTCTGTTCTTTCTCTACTTTACCCTTAACTTTCATTACCAATTCTTTTAATGTTGGGAATTTTTCTAATTGTGTTTGGTAAGATTCCCCATCCTTTCCTAGCATAGTCTGACTTGTGTAGAAGATCTTGTTATCTATGAACTCATCCCTTATCTTTGATACTTGAGCATTTGTTAGTTCTTCTACGTATTCTCTAGCAGTCTCTGCTAGAGAATCATCTATCACTTGCTCTAATAGATTCATTCTATTCTCTCTATTATCATCTATCTCAGATAGTTCAAACTTGACAGCTTGTTCTATAGCATATAGATCTGAAGGTCTAGGTATTGCTGGTACATCATAATATATGCTTCTAGTTCTAAATGCCTCGCTCAATACCAATTCTAATGCATGAATGCTTATCCTAACACTAACTCCTTTCTCTTTATTAACATCTGGATGTTCCCTAAGGTTCTGAGTTATCCTTCCTAGTATCTTTAGTATGAAGATAGGCAAGAATACATTCTCATCTGGAATATTCGCCTCTTGTACCATTATAGCCATCTCATCTTCTAACCTCTTTGGATAGTGTGTATGAATATGGCTTCTTAGCCTATCGAATAATGGTTCTATGATCTTTCCAGCATGTGTATAATCTATTGGGTTAGCAGTAGCTATTATCCTACACTCTGGTTTAAAGATAACTGGATATGCACCAGTAGTAAACCTTCCTTCTTGTAATACACTTAATAATGCTACTTGCTTTCTAGGATCTAATACTGGAAGTTCATCTATGCAAAAGATCCCATGTCTAGCTTGTAACAATTGTCCTGGAGAGTAAGATTCTATACTATATATCTCAACTCCTCTCTTTGCTATCTTTATAGCATCAATCTGTCCTACTAGATCTTTTATGCTAATATCTGGAGTCGCTAATAGATACCTATATCTCTCATAACCATCTTTCCATACTATCTGTGTATCTAAACCATTATTCTTTATAGCTTCTTCACAATCTTTACATATCTCAAACTCTGGTGAGGTTCTTATAGGCTCTTCTCCAGCAAGCAGTGCTGCTAGATGTTCTTTATCTAAAGTAGTTGGTATATCATTAACCAAACATCCTTTTATAACTGGAACTTTTGATAATAGATTTTTTGCTATTGTTTCTGCTAGTTTTGTCTTTGCTTGTCCTATCTCTCCAACATAGAGTATATCATGTCCAGCAATTATAGCCCTATCAGTTGCTGGTATTACATAATCCTCATATCCAATTATGCCATAATATGGATCTTCGTTATTCTTCCTCTTCCTTACTAGATTACGCTTTAATTGTTCGTTGATACTTGCATACTTGTATGATATATCTAACAAGTCTCTTAATGTCTTGATATCTTCATAATCTTCTGGAACTCCTGCCTCTATCTCATCATATTTTGGTTTGCTATCATAGCTATTCTTTACTAACTCTAGCATCTCTTCTTTACTCATTCTTGTTAATTAATTGTAACATGCTTTTAAATATTATTCTTATAGATATAATGTTAGTAATACTATCAAGTTTATATAATCATAACAACATTATAGCTTTCTTAATTTATGAAATATAACCTCTTGCTCCAAATATTTAGTGCTATTAGCGATAATCCATCTATAACTATCATCTTTCAATAGATGCGAATAGAATGGATATGATAGATATAAAAGAGAGGCTGAGAAGAAGCCTAATGGATCTGTGAATATGCTTATAAGGCTAGCAAGCAAGAATTTTAATGGATTAGGGTTCATACCAGTCTTTTTGATCAATGCTGACAACTCTCTATGACCTTTAACCGCTCTTCTGACTTGTAATAAGAAATCTCTAGGATTCTGAGCAGGTTTGAAGAATACCTTTGCATCATCATTATATACTATATCATAACCAGCCTCTATAACCTTACATTGTAGATATAGATCTATAGATATTACATCTGGTATCCTTATCCTTTTTGCTATATCGCTTCTTATTGCTAATGCCCTTCCTATCGTTGTATATTTTGATAACATTAACCTTCTCATCCATCTAGCCCATTTTGCATTAAATGATGATGCTAATGCTGCTATATTCAACTTATCTATAGATAATGGATTTCCAACTACTAAACCAACTCTATCATTTATGCATGATACCAATAATCTAGTTGTATTACTTAAAGGATATACATCTGCATCATATAATACAATAACATCTCCTCTAGCATGCTTGAATATATTATTCCATGCATTATATGCTCCTAATCTTATATTGTTATGTATCAATCTTACTGGTTTATCTATGCTAGAAGCAAATTTACTAATAAGATAAGGAGTATTATCATTGGAATCATCTGCTATAATTATCTCATAGCAATCTTTACTTATAACATTTAACAGATTGAGAATATTTGATTCTTCATTGTAAGAAGGTATACCTATAGTTATCTTCATTACAGAAAATATAATAAGAGATCTATATATTGTTTAATAAATATGTATGCATGCTAATACTAACGTTTAAGAGTGATATATAACATTAATAACAATATGGATAATGTTCGCTTTAAAAAGATGTTTGAGATAAGACCAATTAGTAATAAAACTAATGAAAATACTGTAGATGTTAATAGATATAGAGTTGAGGTTCAGAGTAGGGTATTAAATGCATTAACAAAAAGTATAAAATTTGAAGCAACATTAGAACGTTCTGAGAATTACTTAAGGAAGAGAGTTAATTCAAAGATATCATTAGTAGTCTTCTATATAGATCTAGTAAACTCTACCATGATGAGCAGTATGCTTCCAATTCATAAATTAGCTACTATAATACAAACATTTTCTCAAGAGATGACATTTGTAATAAATAATTATAGTGGATATGTATTAAAATATGTTGGAGATGCTGTATTAGGATACTTTCCTACTGAGAAAAATTATTATCTCGCTTGTGATACAGCTATAGAATGTTCCAAATCTGCTTTAAATATAATAAAGTATGGTATAAATCCTATCTTAGAAGATCATGGTTATCCCGAATTACAGATAAAGATCGGTATGGATGTAGGAGAACATGCTGTTATCCAGTATGGAATAGGTTCAAGATCACATGTAGATATAATTGGATATCCAATAAGCATGGCTGCAAAGATAACTGAATTAGCAAAACCTAATCAGATATTAATAAGCAATAACGTTTATCAAGCATTACATCCAAGACTTAAGAAAGAGTTTTATGAGTTAGATGCCACTAAACTAGCACATTATCTAGACTATAAAGGAGAAGCATATAAAGTATATGCTACAAAATAGATAAGTTTATTCTATGTCATTATACTCTAAATCTATGTGAAAATATCATTAACAAAACATGGTTTATTACTAGAGCATAACAATCTAAAGATTGCTTTGGATCCTAGCAAGAGTATAGATGCTGATCTAACATTCATATCTCATGCACATTCAGATCATATGCATATGCCTACTAAAAATAGTAAGATTATAGCATCTAAAGAGACTGTAGCATTAGCAAAGAAACGAGGTTATGATATTGAATGTTATGAAGAGTTTGATGGTATTAAACTTATAGATTCTGGACATGTATTAGGCTCAAAATCATTACTGATAGATGGTATACTATATACTAGTGACATATGCATTAGAGATAGAGCATTCTTGAAAGGAGCAAAAATTCCTAGATGTGATACTCTAATAATTGAGACTACTTATGGTAAAGAAGGTTTTAACTTTCCTAGTATAGATAAAGTCTGTGATATGGCAAATAATATAATCTCTAAATTATATTCGCATGGCGTTCCAGTAATACTTCTAGGATATCCTTTGGGCAAAGCACAGATATTAACAAGTCTGTTTAAGCATTGGAAGCCTATCTATCTATATGATACAGTTTATGAGATAAATAAGGTATATAGAGAATTAGGTATAGATCTCATAGATGCTTTACCTTATTCATTTGCTGAAGAAGAAGGTTTACTTAAGAAGAAACCATGGGTTATGATCGCTCCTATGCAAAGCACTAGATCAAAGTTCATAAAAGATATGAAAAGCAGGTATTCAGCAATTACTATAGCATTCACTGGTTGGGCTATAAATAATAGATATTCTATGCATGATTATACACTTCCATTAAGTGATCATTGTGATTTTAATGAATTATTACAAGTTGTTAAAGATGCAGAACCAAAGAAGATATATACAATTCATGGTTATGTTAAAGAGTTTGCTAGTTATCTAAATAGATTAGGATATAATGCAGAACCTTTGTTCAAAGGCAATATGAAACTAACAGACTTTACAACCTAATTTAGAAATGAGGAAGATATAAATTATATCCTAATATCAAATGCTATATGGCAAATCGAACTTTGCAATTACCAATATGCACTTCGTGTAATAGACCAATAATGCCTAATGATGAATCTGTCAAATTTAATTGCCCAAGCTGTGGGAAAGTACAGATATGGAGATGTCAGAGTTGTAGAGAGTTCTCAAGACCTTACAAATGCAAGGAATGTAACTTTGAAGGTCCATAGGTGAAAATATGGCTAGATTAATAGTTAGAATAAAGATATTGCCAGAAGATATAGAGACTAATCTAGATGAGTTGAAGAATAATATAGAAAGTTCATTACCAGATGGAATGGCAATTAAAGCATCTAATATAGAACCTATAGCTTTCGGTTTAAACGCATTAATTATAGATTTTGCTATGGATGATAAAGAAGGACAGATGGAACAATTAGAAGATAAACTTAAAACTATCAAAGGAGTTAGTGAAATACAGATAGTAAACCTTAGTAGAGAATCAGCAACTCTGTAAGTGTTCAACAATGAAATCTAGAACAGAATCTATACAATTAAGAGTTATGGAAGCTAAGCAGAGAGATGTAGGTAAGAAGAGAGCTAGGATAAATGAGAGTGTTATGGAAGCGTTAAAGATAACAACAGGTGATATAATAGAGATAATAGGTAAGAAGAGAACTGCGGTTACTGTCTGGCCTGCCGATGATGAAGAAGATGATGAGATAATAAGGATTGATGGGCAGACTAGGAAGAATGCTGGTGTTAGCATAAATGAACTAGTTACAATACGAGCTGTAGAAGCTAAAACAGCAAGAAGTGCTACATTATTATCTTTAAACAAGATATCGATAGACAAAGAGTTTACAGAGTTCGTTAAAACCAGATTAAAGAATATACCCATGGTTGAAGGGGATGAAGTTTCGGTTATTATTCTTGGTAACTATCTAGATTTCAAGTTATTCAAATCATCACCAAAGAATGTTATAAAGATAGATAAGAATACAAAGCTTACAATCTTAACAGATACATCGTCTGATAGAAAGCCTAGAGTTACCTATGAAGAGATTGGAGGTTTGAAAGAACAAATATTAAAAATGAGAGAGACTGTAGAGTTACCATTAAAACATCCAGAAGTTTTTCAAAGGTTAGGAATAGAACCTCATACTGGGATATTACTTTACGGTCCTCCAGGATGTGGTAAAACATTGATAGCTAAAGCTATAGCAAGTGAGACTGATGCTAGTTTCTATTCTATTAACGGTCCAGAGATAATGAACAAATATTATGGAGAGACAGAAGCAAAATTAAGAGATATATTTAAAGAGGCTAGAGAGAACGCTCCTAGTATAATATTCATAGATGAGATAGATGCTATTGCTCCTAAAAGAGAAGAAGCATTTGGAGATGTTGAGAAGAGAGTAGTAGCTCAATTGTTAGCATTAATGGATGGCTTATCTGATAGAGGTAATGTTATAGTTATAGGAGCAACAAATAGACCAGAGAGCGTAGATCCAGCATTAAGAAGACCTGGAAGGTTTGATAGAGAGATAGAGATTAATGTTCCTAACATTGATGGTAGATTAGAGATATTACAGATACATACCAGAGGAATGCCTCTAGCAGACGATGTAGATCTTAGGAAGATAGCAAACGAGTTACATGGATATACTGGAGCAGATATTAGAGCATTATGTAGAGAAGCAGCTATGAAGGCATTAAGAAGATATCTGCCAGAAATCTATCTTGATAATGAGAATATATCTCCAGAATTACTAGAGAGAATGATAATAACCAATTCTGATTTTTATGAAGCAATGAAGGAGATAATACCAACTGCTATGAGAGAGTTTTATGTAGAGACACCAAAGATAACATACAAGGATGTAGGAGGCATGAATAATATTAAGAAAACATTGAAAGATAATATAATAACTGCATTAAATAAACCAGAAAAATTTGAGAAGATGGGTATAACTCCTCCCAAAGGTGCATTGCTTTATGGTCCTCCAGGATGTGGTAAGACGATGCTTGCTATTGCTACTGCTAAAGAGAGTAATGCTAATACGATAATTGTAAAAGGTCCAGAGATATTATCTAAATGGGTAGGAGAGAGCGAGAGAGCGATAAGAGATATCTTTAGAAAAGCAAAGAATTCATCTCCTTGTATAATAATATTTGATGAACTCGATTCGTTAGCAAGAGCTAGGAGTATAGATAGCGAAGATTCTGGAGCATCTGAGAGGGTATTAAGCCAATTACTAACAGAGATGGATAGTATATCTTCTAAGGTAGTGGTTATTGGCATAACAAATAGACCAGATCTCATAGATACATCATTACTAAGGCCAGGAAGATTAGATCTAATATTGTATGTCCAACCACCTGAAGAAAGCGATAGGTTAGAGATCCTTAAGATATTAACTAAAAAGATGCCTCTAGGAAAGGATGTTGAATTGGGAGAACTGGCAAGGATTACTAAAGGTTATACAGGAGCTGATCTATCTGGCTTATGTAGAGAAGCAGTTATAAATGCTATAAACAGAAATAGCAAGAAGATATCCATGAACGATTTTCAAGAAGCATTAAAAAGGACAAAAGCATCAGTTACAGATGAGGTAAATGCATGGTATGCATCTATGAGTAAGAACGTTACATATGCAATACCAAAACCTATAGATAAAGCATTTTATGGTTGATATGTATGAGATACACATTAAGAAATATAGTATTTGAGAAGATAAAACAGCATAATAATCTAACGGATGCTGAACTGATGAATATACTTGCTAAAGATGGTATACAGATAACAGAATCTAAATTTAATAAGATATTGTTAGATTTAGAGATATATGGATTAATTAGAGTAGGATGGATATCAAAAGATAAGCGTAGAATAGAACTAGCTAAGGAATTATAGGTATATTATATAAAGCATCGAACATCAAACCTAGAAATACAGCAACTAAGTATTGATTAGATGCCATATACGCTTTAAATGCTAAAGACTTTGGTTCTTTAATTAATTTTACATTATACATAACTAACATCAAGCCAGATAATACTGCTACTATAAGATAGATCAAACCTAAACCTAAGAATGTTATAGCTATTGAATATGGAACTAGAATTGCAGTATTTAATAGTATATATTTTGCAGCTTTACCTTCACCTACCAGCACTGGAAGCATTGGAACTTTAGCATTTGCATACTCTTCCTTTATCTTTATTGCCAAAGCCCAGAAATGGCTAGGTGTCCAGAGGAATACTATAAAACCTACAAGGAAGCCTAGAAGATCTATAGAACCAGTTGCTGTAGCCCAACCAGCATATGAAGCACATGAACCAGCAAAACCTCCTATTACTATATTTGATACATCCCTTCTCTTTAATAACAATGTATAAACAAATATGTATACTATTATACCTAATGCTATAAATCCAGCTGCTACTGCATTAAGAGTAAAATAACCTATTATAACAGCTGCTATGCTTAATGCTATACCATATATTAGTGCATTCTTAGCCTTTATCCTTCCTGATGGAATTGGTCTCTTGCTTGTTCTACTCATTAATGAATCTATATCTCTATCATAGTAATGATTTATAGCGCCAGAACCCATAGATGCTAAAGAGCCAGCAATAAGCAGGAATATTATCTGTTCAGCGGTTACTTGCAATTTACTTGCTGCTAATAAAGTAGTTACTGCTACTAGATCTAATACAACTACTATCCTTAACTTCGATACCTCTATATACTCTTTAAATCCCAAACCATTATTCATACTATTAACTTGGATTTAACTGTTAATGATCTTCCCATTTAAAGATACGTTTCCTAATATATAAGGCTAGAATTACTGAGCATATGCATACTATTATCAATACATATAGATAATCTTCTTGCACACTTGAACTAGTAGTTTTTGCCAATGTTTTACAATAGGTTCTGCAAACGATCTATAAAACGATTCTATATAATGAATCTACATAACTCATATAGAGAACATAACATATCTATCTTCTATAGAAGAACCTATCATAAACTTTCCTTCTTCAAACCAGTATAGCACAGCCTCTGCTAATGTTGAATTAGGGTGTATAAATATGAATAATTTACCTTTCTTTAACGGTTCCTCAGTTATTATAACATCTTTACGTTATATCACTTTTGCTTGTGGTTTGTTAGACATCATTGGTTCATACAGTAAAGAATCTTCCAAAGATGTATATCTTTGGATATCTGTATGCTTATGTAAAGATGTTTAGAATTGTTATAATACATGAATGCAATTGTTAGATCTTGATTCAGTTGCTCTTTAATGTATTCATCTTCATAAAGAAACCTTTTATCAAAACCTTCTATATCTGGCAGAAAAAGATCGATGCTGCATCGCCATCTAGCAAATTTGATCCATTAATACCATTAATAATATACTAACATATCATTCATACAATAGGTGTGTATAAAGAAAGTTGCTTTGTAGACTAATATCTTTATTGATCCTAACAACAAATAATAATGATATTAGCATATAATATAGATGAGAGATTAATAAAAAGGGGAGAGATATTATTATCATTAGATTTTGTTGATAATTATGAGCAAGAGCTAGCACTAATGAATTAGGAAGACCATATAAGATTACTAATAATTATGCACAATTCTTAGCAATAATAAGATATATGTTAGATATATCAGATAATAGAAGGTTTTAGCATTAAATATATTAATACCAGAACTTAAACCAGTAGACTATTCAGAGATAAGGAAGAGGCTCATGAAGATCGATTATAAGAAGTTAGATATAAAGAATGATAATATAAGCATATCATTAGACTCATCTCTAAAGTTCATAAATCATATATGCTAGAAAGCATGGTATAAAGAAGCATTACATAAAGATACATTTTGCTATTAATGTTAAAACTAAATAGATATGAGGATTACTAATGATGATATTCATGAAAGCAGCATTAGATATGTTAAAGGATAATAATATAGATAAGATATATGCTGATGGAGCTTATGATAATATAGCATTATACAAGTTATTAGAGGATAATGGTATAGAGGCTATTATTAAACCTAGAATGAATGCTAGAGATGATAGTATTAGTAATATTAGGAATGAGAATGTTAGATGTATTAAGCAATTAGGATATAAAGAATGGTCTAAGTATATGGTAAGAGATGGATAGTAGAATCAGTATTCTCTACATTTAAGAGATTATTTAATGAGTATTGTTTATCTAATAGTATGAATGGTATAGTTAAAGAGTTAAGAGCAAAGGTATGGATATACAATATGTTAGTTAGGATGGTATAAAAGAGAAAGTATAGATAATGAGATATTGTAATGATAATAATATGTTATAATTGATCCACAAAGCAAATATAATAAAATTGATTGTATTACCTTTGTAAAAGGTTATCTAACGTTGATATAACATATGATATAGCTTCATCGTCCATGTATGAGTTTATTGGTAATGTTAATTGTCTTTTCAATTCTTCTTCTACTACTGGACATTCACCTTCTTTATGACCCATCTTACGATATAGTGGTTGTAGATGACATGGTAATGGATATAATACTCCCGCTTCTATGTTGTAATCTTTTCTTAACTTATCTTTTAATTGATCTCTATCTATACTTTTGTCAAGTTTGATTATAAATCTCCAATATGAGTTACGTATATTATCATAACTAGGTGGCAATTCTATTCCATCAATATTTGTTAGATGTTTTCTATACTCTTCGGCAATTCTATTCCTTCTTTCTAACTGTTTCTCTAACTTATTCAACTGATGAATTCCTATAGATGCGGTTATCTCACTCATCATCCAATCATAACCAAATTTGTCAAACGATTCGATCTTACCTGGTCCTCCTAGTCCTCCTTGATGTCTTAACTCTTCAGCAAACTGTGCCAAATTAGAGTCGTTTGTAGTTAAGATTCCTCCTACTCCAACACTCATTATTTTTGTAGCAAATAAGCTAAAACATCCAGCATCTCCTAAACTTCCTACTTTCTTATCATCAATCATGGCTCCATGTGCATGAGAACAATCTTCAACAAGATACAAGTTATGATCTTTACATAGATCTATTATTGCATTCATCTCTGGAATTGGTAAACCACCAAGATGCACAGGCATTATAGCTCTAGTATTAGAATTTATCTTATTTTGCAAATCGTTGATATCCATACAGAATGTATCTTTATCTATATCAACAAATACTGGTTTACCTCCACTATAGATAACTGTGTTAGGACAAGCTATAAATGTATTAGTTGGCACTAACACTTCTTTGTTTTTAACATCTGCGTACATTAATGATATCTGTAATGCAGCTGTACAACTATTTACAGCCACTGCATGTTTTGTTCCTATATATTCTGCGAACTTGTTCTCAAACTCCCTAGTATAATTTCCTAATACTAATCTTTTAGACTTCAGTATATTCTTGACATCATTACTTATACTTTCTATATCATCCTCTTCAAAAAAAGGTATCTCTTTAGGTATTTTCATAATGTATATCGGTTAGTCTAGGTATAAATAATTTTGGAAATTGTAATACATTCTCAATATACTTTTTGGAAATATATTACTAGATAAGACATCATTGTTTATGTACAATATAGATTTATAATGTACTAGTTGTATCCATGAACAATCTCAATGTATATATCTAAAGGATCTTGAAATGCAAGTAATAACTGATCTATGCCAGCATTTTTATATTGCGCGATCTTCTTGATTATAATCTCTAGAGTTTCTATTAAGCCATATTTATTAGCATGATAAAGAATGTTGAGACCATACTTCATAGCAAACTGCTTCTTCTTGTTCATTTCTTCCTATTATAACATCAAGTGATCTTTGTATTTTATCAGAAACTTCATTTATTGTTTCTGATAACAAATAGGAGAATTCTATTATATCTGTATATAACTCTGCAATCTTTAACATCTTTTTCCCTTTAACAGCTATAGTTATTGGAATATTAGAGTAAGGTTTTCGCATATTAATATTTATTCTAAAATGTTTTCCAAAGTTAACGAAACCATCAGTCCATAAACTTTTTAATATTTTCAAACCTTCTTCTAATATACTTTTTCTGATCCATTAGGATATTCTATACCATAAGGATACCACCATTCTTTAGCATATTGTAATGTAGCACCAGCATCAGTTCTGAAATTAAATCTACCATATGTTTTGTAATGTTATTGTCATCTTAGCCAGTAATGCTATGCTTCTATAAGCATGGTTTATATAAGTTATTACAGGTCATAACCTTATATTATCAGTTAATGATTCTTCATAATAAAATGCATAGTATCCCTCAGCTTAAATACATGTTTGTTTAATTCTGTCATAATCGTTCCCTCATACTTCTAATGCGAATTGCATGAGCTTTATCACTAGTATTTAATATATCAAATATTAGTTATTTAATGTTTATAATAAAGATATAAATACTTTTATAAAGATATGTTACTAAAATAGATCTATAAATCTATCAATTTTCATCGATTATTTATAGGTTTGTAGCGTACACAAGATTTATATCTCCATAAATAAAAGATATAATTTAGCGTAATAGTTCGGCGGCGTCTATAACAAGTAGTTGGGCATAGCCCACAAGATGCGTTATAGACCTCCAATTACGCTAACAATTGATGAGGATCCAACACTGTTGGATCTGATATGGGTCATATGTTAGTATAAAGCTCGGTCTTATACTAATCAAGCCGTACTCCCAAATAATCGACTCCGGTTGATCCTGCCGGACCCGACTGCTATCGGATTGGGACTAAGCCATGCGAGTCAACCCGCAAGGGTGGCGCACGGCTCAGTAACACGTAGTCAACCTACCCTGAGGACGAGGATAACCCCGGGAAACTGGGGATAAACCTCGATAGGTCATAGTTTCTGGAATGGGCTATGGCTCAAATCTATATGGCCTCAGGATGGGACTGCGTCCGATCAGGTTGTTGGTGGGGTAATGGCCCACCAAGCCTATAACCGGTACGGGCTCTGAGAGGAGGAGCCCGGAGATGGGCACTGAGACAAGGGCCCAGGTCCTATGGGGCGCAGCAGGCGCGAAACCTCCGCAATGGGCGAAAGCCCGACGGGGTCAGTCCGAGTGGCTCCCGCTAAGGGAGTCTTTTGCTAGCTGTAAATAGGCTAGTGAATAAGGGGTGGGCAAGCCTGGTGTCAGCCGCCGCGGTAATACCAGCACCCCGAGTGGTCGGGACGATTATTGGGCCTAAAGCATCCGTAGCCGGTGTAACAAGTCCTCCGTTAAATCCACCTGCTTAACAGGTGGGCTGCGGAGGATACTGTTACACTAGGAGGCGGGAGAGGCGAGGGGTATTCCACGGGTAGGGGTAAAATCCTCTGATCCGTGGAGGACCACCAGTGGCGAAGGCGCCTCGCCAGAACGCGCTCGACGGTGAGGGATGAAAGCTGGGGGAGCAAACCGGATTAGATACCCGGGTAGTCCCAGCCGTAAACGATGTAGGCTCGGTGATGGACTGGCTCCGAGCCAGTCCAGTGCCGCAGGGAAGCCGTTAAGCCTACCGCCTGGGGAGTACGGCCGCAAGGCTGAAACTTAAAGGAATTGGCGGGGGAGCACCACAAGGGGTGAAGCCTGCGGTTCAATTGGAGTCAACGCCGGGAATCTTACCAGGGGCGACAGCAGGATGAAGGTCGGGCTGAAGACCTTACCAGACGAGCTGAGAGGAGGTGCATGGCCGTCGCCAGCTCGTGCCGTGAGGTGTCCTGTTAAGTCAGGTAACGAGCGAGACCCTCGTCCCTAATTGCTACCATCATTCTCAGGAATGGTGGGGGGAATTAGGGAGACTGCCGTTGTTAAAACGGAGGAAGGAGAGGGCCACGGCAGGTCAGTATGCCCCGAAACCCTTGGGCCACACGCGGGCTGCAATGGTAGGGACAACGGGTTCCAAGCTCGGAAGAGTGAGGTAATCCTTTAAACCCTACCCCAGTTATGATTGAGGGCTGGAACTCGCCCTCATGAATCTGGAATCCCTAGTAATCGCGCGTCAACATCGCGCGGTGAATACGTCCCTGCTCCTTGCACACACCGCCCGTCGCTTCATCCGAGCCGGGTCCGCGCGAGATGGTACCAAGTTGGTATCATCGAACGTGGGCTCGGTGAGGAGGGAGAAGTCGTAACAAGGTGGCCGTAGGGGAACCTGCGGCCGGATCACCTCCTTAGTTTAGACCGAGCATACAAATAACATATGACCCATCTGATGCAATCCTGTATATAATACAGGATGAAGTGACGTAGTAAGCATATGCTTACAATGATCGTCGTGTATAATCGTGCAATTCTAGGGTTGCGGTGCGGAGACGCCACTTGGTGGATGGCTAGGCTTGAGGGGCGATGAAGGGCGTGGCAAGCTGCGATAAGCGCTGGGGAGGTGCACGCGACTGTTGATCCAGCGATCCCCTAATGGGAATCCTCCCCGCAAGGGGATTCACCTAGTAATAGGTGAAGGCGAACCGCCCGAAGTGAAGCATCTGAGTAGGGCGAGGAAAAGAAATCAACCGAGATTCTCTAAGTAGCGGCGAGCGAAAGGAGAAGAGCCCAAACTGAACCTTTTGCAGTAATGCAAAAGGGATGTGGTGTATGCTAGTAGCAATACATGCCTTTTCCTCTAGCTGAATTACCTTGGAATAGGTAGGCATAGAGGGTGACACCCCCGTAAGCGAAAGGGGAAGAGGTATGGCTACTAGTTAGAGTAGCCGGCCTTGGCAGTGGCTGGCGAAGATGGGGGAAAGTAGCCTCCAAGGCTAAATACCTCTCAAGACCGATAGCGCACTAGTACCGTGAGGGAAAGCTGAAAAGTACCCCGGAAGGGGGGTGCAAAGAGCCTGAAACCAAGTGGTTACAGACGTGCACCGCTCGGAAGGAGCTTCGAAGTTGGAAACGGCGCGCAAGCGTACGCCCAACAGTAGTAGAGGCACTAGAGTGGTGCGTTCCGTCTAGAAACACGGGCCAGCGAGTTTACTGCCATGGCGAGCCTAAGTCTATGGACGGAGGCGAAGGGAAACCGAACTCTCGCAGCTCCGCAAGGAGTTAGGAGAGGGGTCTGAAAGGGCCCTAGTCATGGCGGTAAGGCTAGAAACCGAGCGATCTAGCCCTGGACAAGGCGAAGCCAGGCGAAAGCCTGGTGGAGGCCTGCAGCGGTTCTGACGTGCAGATCGTTCGTCTGATCTGGGGCTAGGGGCCAAAAACCAATCTAGCTCGGTGATCGCTAGTTCCCACCGAAGCGGATCGCAGTCCTACCTGGGCTGAGATGGCTAGCGCTGTAGAGCACCGATGGGGTAGCAAGGGCTCGAAAGGGCTCACTACCCTTTCGAACTCCGAAGGTGCTAGCATCGTAGAAGCCCAGATGCGGGTTTGTGTGGGGTAAGCCCCACAACCGAGAGGGGGACAACCCGGACTGGAGTTAAGGTCCCGAAATGTTAGCTAAGTGTCAAACGAAAGGGCGTCTCCGAGCCTAGACAGCAGGAAGGTAGGCTTAGAAGCAGCCATCCTTTAAAGAGTGCGTAACAGCTCACCTGCCGAGCTCGGGGGCCCCGAAGATGGACGGGGCTAAAGCTAACTACCGATACTCCAGATCTCTCATATGAGAGCGTGGTAGGTGGGCGTGGTGCCTGGTGAGAAGCTGGGTTGTGAAATCCAGTGGACCGGGTTCCATTGTAGATGCTGGTGGTAGTAACAGCATAGCCGGGTGAGAATCCCGGTCGCCGTATGGGCAAGGGTTTCCCGGCAATGCGTCGTCAGCCGGGAGTTAGCCGATCCTAAGGATAACCTCAACAGAGTTATCCGAAAGGGAAACTGGTTAATATTCCAGTGCCTTGGAAGCATCGTTACTATCTTGGTATATCGCTTCAGGATAAGGCAAGCAGAACTGTCGTTCTGTTTAACTTACCAAGAGCAAGGGAGTGTCGTAATGACGAGAACTTGCTCGAGGAAGGAATAGCCTTGCGTTAGCAGGGTTTGCCTGATTCCTGGAGACAGTGAAAGTATGCCAAGAGAGATGCTTCCAAGATCGTACCGAGAACCGACACAAGTGCCCTGGCTGAGTAGGCCAAGGCGTATCGGGTATACCGCAGGCGAGGGAACTCGGCAAATTAGCCCCGTACCTTCGGTATAAGGGGTGCCTGCAGTCTTTACGAGGAGTAGGGACTGCAGGTCGCAGTGACAAGGGGGTCCCGACTGTTTAATAAAAACACAGGCGACCGCAAGCCCGAAAGGGTTAGTATGGTCGTCGAATCCTGGCCAGTGGCGGTACCTAAAACCTGGGTACAACCGGGCTAAGGGCCGCTAAACGCCGGGAGTAACTCTGACTCTCTTAAGGTAGCCAAATGCCTTGTCGGGTAAGTTCCGACGTGCATGAATGGAACAACGAGGGCCCTACTGTCCCCGTCTGCAACCCGGTGAACCCACATAACGTGGACGAACAGTCCACGGACTTCCATCGGGGAGAGAAGACCCTGTGGAGCTTTACTGCAGCCTGTTGCTGCGGTATGGTTGTGGATACAGAGCGTAGCTGGGAGCCGTCGAAGGTGCCTCTCCGGAGGCACTGGAGGCGCAAGTGTAACACCAGCTATCCATGACCGTATCGCTAACCTCGCAAGAGGGACAACGGCAGGTGGGCAGTTTGGCTGGGGCGGCACCCCCTTGAAAAGATAGCGAGGGGGCCCAAAGGTCGGCTCAGGCGGGTCAGAACTCCGCCGGTGCGGGTAAGGCCAAAAGCCGGCCTGACTGGATTCCTAAACGCAGGGGATTCAGAGGCGAAAGCCAGGCCTAGCGATCCATCATGTCCCCACTATTGGGGGCTGGTGGTGACAGAAAAGTTACCCTAGGGATAACAGGCTCGTCGCGGGCGAGAGCTCCCATCGACCCCGCGGTTTGGTACCTCGATGTCGGCTCTTCCTATCCTGGTCCTGCAGCAGGGACCAAGGGTGAGGCTGCTCGCCTATCAAAAGGGAACGTGAGCTGGGTTTAGACCGTCGTGAGACAGGTCGGTCTCTGCCTGATGGAAGCGTGGTAGCCTGAGGGGAAGTTGCCCTCAGTACGAGAGGAACGGGGCAGCGTGGCCTCTGGCGGATCGGTTGTCTGACAAGGCAAGCCGAGCAGCTAAGCCACCTGGGATAACCCCTGAATGCATCTAAGGGGGAAGCCCTTCCCAAGAAAAGGCTACCTTCCTTATGGTGAAGGGTTGCCAAAGAAGATGGCGTTGATGGGGTGGAGGTGTAAGCTGCGAGCCTTCGGGCGAGTAGTTCAGCCTGCCACTACCAATCACCCAAATGCACCAATGCCCTAGAGCATAAAGATTATACACGACGATGAAAAAGATTTATTTTTAATTTTGCTTTGTGGATCAATTATAACATATTATTATCATTACAATATCTCATTATCTATACTTTCTCTTTTATACCATCCTAACTAACATATTGTATATCCATACCTTTGCTCTTAACTCTTTAACTATACCATTCATACTATTAGATAAACAATACTCATTAAATAATCTCTTAAATGTAGAGAATACTGATTCTACTATCCATCTCTTACCATATACTTAGACCATTCTTTATATCCTAATTGCTTAATACATCTAACATTCTCATTCCTAATATTACTAATACTATCATCTCTAGCATTCATTCTAGGTTTAATAATAGCCTCTATACCATTATCCTCTAATAACTTGTATAATGCTATATTATCATAAGCTCCATCAGCATATATCTTATCTATATTATTATCCTTTAACATATCTAATGCTGCTTTCATGAATATCATCATTAGTAATCCTCATATCTATTTAGTTTTAACATTAATAGCAAAATGTATCTTTATGTAATGCTTCTTTATACCATGCTTTCTAGCATATATGATTTATGAACTTTAGAGATGAGTCTAATGATATGCTTATATTATCATTCTTTATATCTAACTTCTTATAATCGATCTTCATGAGCCTCTTCCTTATCTCTGAATAGTCTACTGGTTTAAGTTCTGGTATTAATATATTTAATGCTAAAACCTTCTATTATCTGATATATCTAACATATATCTTATTAATGCTAAGAATTGTGCATAATTATTAGTAATCTTATATGGTCTTCCTAATTCATTAGTGCTAGCTCTTGCTCATAATTATCAACAAAATCTAATGATAATAATATCTCTCCCCTTTTTATTAATCTCTCATCTATATTATATGCTAATATCATTATTATTTGTTGTTAGGATCAATAAAGATATTAGTCTACAAAGCATAATAAATAGGATAATCAGAATGCTTTTAACTGCTAATGAGTAGTTAAAAGTATATGAATTCAATAGAGTTAGCAAAGAGGATAGATCATACATGCGTAAAGCCTGATGCTACAAAAGACGATATAAGAAGGTTATGCAGAGAAGCATTAGAGTATAATTTTAGGGCTGTATCAGTTAATCTATCGTATATACCATTAGTATATAAATTGTTAAAGAATAGTGGTATAAGAATAGGAAGTACTATAGGATTTCCATTTGGAAGCACATCTATAAAGAGTAAGGTATCAGAACTTAAAGAAGCAATAAGATTGGGAGCAGATGAATTAGATGCAGTCATTAATATAGGATATTTGAAATCTAACGATCTTGATTATCTAAGAAAAGAGGTTATATCAATAGTTGAGATGGCAAAGAGTTTTGGTAACATAACAGTAAAGATATTGATAGAGACAGGTTATCTAACAAAAGAGGAGATAATTGCTATTGCTAACATAGTTAAGGAGGCTAGAGCAGATTATATCAAGACTTCAACTGGATTTCTAACTAGAGGTGCTACTTTAGATGATATAAAGTTACTAAAAAGTGTTCTTAATAATGAGGTGAAGATAAAAGCATCTGGAGGGATTCATACATATCAAAAAGCCATAGAGATGATCAACGCTGGAGCTGATATAATAGGTTCTAGTCATGGAGTTGATATAATAAAAGGTATCAGATCTTGATCTTACTTATCTTGTAATTCATACTTTTTATTATCTCAAATACATCTCTATAAGCATCTTCTTTATTGCTAATAAATGAGGCTGCAGTAGGATGTCCTCCTCCTTTGTCACTTATCTTACTTGCTATATCAATACCTAGATGCAAATTTGTTAAAGAATAGAATCTATTACTAGCTCTCATACTAACTTTAATGATATCATCTTTATTGATAACTATGCTAAGATCTGCACCTAGATCTATTAACGCTTTTGCAGCAGAGGCATGATAAGAGCCAACTTTTGATACAGCTATGATAAGTTCTTTATTGATTATCTTATAAAGTTCCATCCTCTTAGCAGATTTTAATCTTGCCATACGCTCAGAATAATTCCTTTCTCTAGCTAATGCTCCTTTTATCTCTGATAATGATACATACTTGCTAAGATAATTTACACATCTGAGAGTATCTTCTTTTGCTAATGATAGATATTGAGAGTCTGTAAATATTCCTAGCAATAATGCACTAGCTATATCTTTGCTATATTTTATCTTACTCTTTCTAGTTAATCTACATATAATCTCACATGTAGATGATGCTTTTGTATCTATGAATTGTATTCCATCTATACTATTTTGCATCAAAGGATGGTGATCTATTATTATCTTCTTACTCTTACTTCCAATAACCTTATCGGTTATATCTGCTAGTAATGCTGGATTGTTTGTGTCTAATATTATTATAATATCATTATCTTCAAACATATCAATTCTATTTGTTAATGGCAATAACAATGAGATTCTCTTAGCATCTTCGTTTAATCCATTAGGAAAATAAACTTTTGATTTTATGCCTTTGATATCCAATATCTTAGATAAAGCATAAACTGAACAGTAAGCATCTATATCAGCATGTCTATGCGTTGTTATTAACACATTCTTATCTTTTTTAATATGCTGGAATAATCCTACTTTCTTCATTACTCTGCTCTTGGAGGTGCTCCTCCAGTCATACCTTTTAGCATCTCTTCCAACTTGCTTTGTGCTTCCTTCAAACTTTCTTTAATCCTACTCTCCTGTTTACTCAATACTGTATTCCTAGTATTTGCTAACTCTTTCTTCTCTTCCAACTCTTTAATAACCTCATCTTTATTAGCCTTGATCAATATTGGACCTGCTGCTTTATATACCGAATCTTCCTCTCCAGCCTTCTTCAACTCTTCCAATGCTTTATCTATCTCCGCAATCTCTATCTCTAACTGCTGCTTTTGCATGAGTATCGCTTGCAGATTCTGTTGTAGTTGATTAAATCTAGCAACTTGTTCTTTTAACCATGGCGGTAGATCTTGTTCACTCATAGCATATCAAAGATTGATGATAGTTATATATCTACTCTTTAGATAAATTTTAATTATATATACTTAAAGAGATGTTATGCATATAGCGTTAATTGGAGGTATTATAGCAGTTATTATAGCAGCAATAATCATAGTTGGAATATCATACAATATAGATGAACCTATAGTTCAAGAAAGAGTCATTAAAGATGTTATAAATGCCAGAATTGCGGTTACTGATAGTGTTAAAGAACCAGAATTTATTGATGAGTTTCAAATTGGCAATATAACTTTATCAGAATTAAGTATAATGATCGTAAATAAGAATGCTAAGAGTCCTCTAGATGTGTTTAATGAATTGGAAGATTCTACTATAATTATGAGTATAAAAAGTAGCGATGAATCAAAACAATATAAACTATCCTTTGGTGATTATAGTATAGAGTTAGAGAATAAAGGTAATGGAATATTTGTTAAAGAATGGAAAGGAGAGTTGCCATATAAGTTTGTTATTAGTGATACAGATGAAAGAATAGAGTTAACTATAAATCCATTACTTAAGGAAGTAATTAATGGAAAGATCTATTATTATGAATTGAAATGGGCTTTTATAAATGATAGAACACTATTAGTAGAGATAGCTGATACTAATGAAAAACGTGCATTAGGTTTGATGTATAGAGATTATCTCCCAGAAGATGCTGGGATGTTCTTTATATTGGATAGAGAAGCTAGAACTTCATTCTGGATGAAGAATATGATTATCAGTTTAGATATGATATGGATCAATTCAGATGGAAAGATTGTTCATATAACAAAGAATGCTCAACCATGCAAAGATGATATTGAAGCATGCACATATCAACCAGACGAACCAGCTAAATATGTGTTAGAGGTTAATGCTGGTTATACTGATAAATATAATATAAAAGAAGGTGATTATGTAGAATTGAAGCATTTAACAAGGATCATTGTTTAAACCTTGATAGCATATTCCTAATCTCTTCAATCCTCCATTCCAATTCATCTATATCTTCATCATCTAACTCATCATCCCATTTTTCTAATAATCTTCTTACTATCTCTATGCTATTATATAACATTCCCCAATATGGATGATGTTCAGCAGTTGTATATGCTAATTCCATTATATCATTTAATCCAGATAACGCTCTTTGTATTGGAGTTACATCAGAATTGTATAATTTTATAACACCTTCTTGATCTATAATCCTCATATCATACTTATCTGCTATAGCCTTTAATTCTTCAATTACATCTTGCATAGACTGTATTAGAGTATAATATAATTATAACTTTTTCATTCTACTTGAACTATCTTATCATTGCTCTTAAAACCAGATATTATCTTTACATTTTTATTATAATATTTTGTTAATACTAGAACTTGATTAGCTTTATTCTTTTTTGGTTTCTCTTTAAGCCTTTAATAACTCAATCTTCTTCCTCTATTGAGTAATCTCTTGCATTGAGAATTACTCTAACTTTTACTAACATATCTCTTTAGCATATTCAAGTATAATATACTCTTCTTATTTATGTTAGTATTAATTGCATATTTGAGATCTCTTATGCTATCTAGATCGTATGTAATTCTTGTATTTAATAATATTCTAACGTCTAACCCGTCTTCTAATGCTTTATTCATATGCAATAGATAACTATCCATATCATAATATGTATCAATTATAGATGATGGTTTCCTCAACAATATATTCGTGCCATCGAGTCTAGCTGATGGTGTTATTATAACTCCTTTATCGATATCTTCTGCTATATCATATAGCATTATAAGATCTATTGGTTCTAAGAGAATAAGATCTATTGGTATTACTAAACTAGCATCATAATCTTTAGCAACATCATCTGCTAACCTTACTGCTTCGTTAACTCCTTCATTTGCATCTTCTATGAAATAAGCATCAAATCTATCTGCTATCTCTTTAACCGCTTGATCAGAGCCTATAACTATAGGTTTAAAGATATTCCTATTAGCTATATCTATTACATTTAATAGATCTTCTAGCATATAGAGTGATAATCTTATCCTTTGATCTTTATTCAAGATGCTTGATAACCTACTTTTGGTATATTCTAACTTTTTTACTGGAATTATTATGCATATCATTAGATAACACTCTTTATGAACTCTGCTAATCTATCTTCATCTTCTTCATCTCTCATCATTATATCTGTTGTATAAACTTTAATTCCAAAATCATTCTCTATAGCATCTATATACCTTTTATCACTATCATCAATCACCAATTTACTTATATACGGAGAATAAAACTTGGCTATGCCATAAGGAGATATCTCATAGCCTAACGCTTGCATATACTTTGCTGCTGGACCACTAAATACATCTTCTCCAATGATAGGACTTATTGCTATACATTTGTCTTTATGCTTCTTTAATTCATAATTTATCTCTCTTATAGATATTATAGGATTTATACTAGATATGGGATTGGCTGGTGCTATAATTATAGCATCTGAATCCTCTATAAGATCTAATACTCTAGTAGTAGCTTTAGCATTATTCATTCCCTTATAGATTATATCTTTCACATTTAACATGCCTTTATGCTTTACCCAAAATTCTTGAAGATGGATTAAGCCTTGATCTGTTAGAATTAGAGTTTCTATATCATCTTCTGAAGCTGGGATTATATCTGCTTTAATTCCAAATTTATTGCTAAAGAATTTTGTTATATAGTATAATCTATTACCTTCTTTGAGCATCTTAGTTCTTAATACATGTATTGCTAGATCTTTATCTCCAATCTTGAACCATGGATCTAATCCTAATGACTTGAGTTGTGTTATAAAATTGAATGTATCATCTT
The DNA here is from genome assembly GCA_026002835.1 of Candidatus Nitrosocaldaceae archaeon. Next base: position 53,248 of record BPGC01000003.1, on the reverse strand, counting down.
TAATTCCCCAACCTCTTTCTCTATCTAATAAATTAGCAAGACCATATACTATTGTATCTATATCTGGACATATGTATAAGCCATATAGCCATATGTTATCTCCAACATTACATACTATACTAATCTCATCTTTCTTAAATCCTCGAACTAGTTTTACTGAACCAGTACCTCCAGCAAGTATAGTTAGCAATATTCTTCCTATTATGAATGGGAAATATTAATCTCTCTTATTGTTACAAATTTATTTGAGTTGCTGATTATCTGCATCTAGGGCCGGTAGCTCAGCTTGGCTGGAGCGTTCGGCTGATAACCGAAAGGTCATGGGTTCGAATCCCATCCGGCCCATCGATTCCACAGTTCGTAGGAGTAATTATAATCTGATGAGGAGAGATCTCTATAAAAGAGAAGATAGGCTAAAGTATTGGATAGAGAAGGCAAAAAAGGATAAGAACGCTGATAGTATTCTAAGGTTTGTAGAGTATATGCAAGAGAGTGGTAAAGCATCCCTATGGATAATAAGGTGCATAACTATACTGCTAGAGGTTAGTAAGATACTATCTAAAGACTTTAGTAATGCTACAAAAGAGGATATTAAGAAGGTAATAGAGGAGATAGACAATAGAAACTATAGTCCTTCAACTATAATGAAATTCAGACAAGTACTAAAATACTTCTACAAGGTTATCTATGGAAATAATGAGTATTATCCAGAACAAGTAGCATGGATTATTAATAGAGTTAGTAAAGATAGGAAGAGAGATCATAATGCATTATCTTATGACGATTTTCTAACTGAAGAAGAGATAGAATTACTAATAGATACAGCAGATAGCATACAAAGGAAAGCGTTTATAGCTGTTGGCTATGAAACTGGAGCAAGACCTGAAGAGCTATTGAATATAAAATTAAAAGATATACTGTTTGATAGACTAGGAGCAAAGATAATAGTTAGAGGTAAGACAGGAGAGAGGATAACTAGGGTAGTAGTATATGTATCATTGCTTAAAGAATGGTTGAATATACACCCATTTAAGAATGATAGAGAATCATATCTATGGCTATCTGAAGCTACAAATCATAAATTCAAACCTATAGGCTTGAGAGCATCTGAAAAGATGTTTGAAAAAATAATGAGATTAGCAAACATTAAGAAGAGAAGCAGATTGTATATACTAAGGCATAGCAGAGCTACTCATCTAGCAAATAAGATGACTGAAGCCCAATTATGTTCATACTTTGGTTGGAGACTAGGAACAAAAGTAGTCCAAAAATATATTCATCTATCAGGCATAAATATAGATAATACACTAGCAAGTATAGCTGGTTTAGAAGAGCATAAAGAAGAATCAAGATTAAAGATAGTTAGATGCAAGAGATGTAAAGAGGTATTGAGTCCTAATAGCAAGTTCTGTATAAAGTGTGGTTTAGATACAGATGAGGATTATATAAGCAATAATGAGTTAGAAAGAGAAGTTAAAGAATTAAAAGAAATAGTATATGAGATATTAAGGAGATTAGACCTTAAGTAACTCTTCTATCCTTTCTATCTTTTTTATTATCAACTCTTTTAATTCTTTATTACTTAATTCTTTAAGCTCTTTCATCAATAGATAATTATGCTATATCTCTAGGTAGTTTGAAACCTCTATTCCTTAACTCTTCATGAACCTCTCTAATAGCAAAGCAGAAACCTACATGTAAGCAATTATCCCTTTCACAATATCTACAATACAGTATCCTCTTATCTCCGTGTGGTTCTACCTCTACTATCCTATCTTCAAAATGATCCTTAATTGCTATTGAACCATCACTTGCTATATCTAAGAACTCTAATGCTGGTGCTTTTCTAGATAACAGTTCATGCTCTTCTATAATCTCTAACAGATAATCATTCAACCAACCAGCGAAAGATCTACTCTCTTTACCTTGTTTGTTCTTGATTCTATGTAATTCACTTAACTTGTTATATACCTCTTCTCTTAGTAATGTAGTCTTCCAACCTTTTCTTGGCATATTATTTTATATGTAATGTAACCATATAAAAACTTATATTATTTGTTAATATTATAATGTATGGTACAATATGTATAGGTATATAACTATACTGAAGCAGTTGCTAGCCCCTCTCAGACTATTATTCTATGATATGAAATGCGAACATAAGAAGACAGTCTATAGCTATGAGGGAGAGATCAGTTTGTAGCAATTGTGGAGCTGTATTAGACGTAGAAGAGGAGACTATACAGGAATGCTATGACCATTTCAAGCCGGGCTTATACCAAGAAGCAACTTTGGGTACATTGGAGGGAGATAAGAAGCAGGGAGATGATAGTAAAATTGCTAACGTATGTGTAAAGTTGCAGTTGGATAGCAGTATAGGCTCAGTTATCTTAGCAAGATATAATGAGTATAAGAAGCATATAAGGAATAGAGCAAAAGCTATAACATTTGCTGTTTATTATGCGTTGATCAAACATGGTATCTTTAGAAGAGAAGAGGAGGTAAATGAAGCTGTACAAATGCAGTTCAATACTAAAACATTCATATCAATTAAGGAATTTGCTGACAATAGATTAAGCAGAACAGAACTAGAGAGGTATAAGATAGTAAACTCTGGTAATAAGATAGAACTGTTTGATAACAATACAGCAAGTAAAATACTAGAGGCGATAACATGAAGGTAGCAATAAAAGACCTTATAGAATTAAAGGAAAGGATAACATATCATAGCAATGAATATAATAAAATTGCTGATAGTAAGATACTAGTAGCAAGGCTTGATAACAAACTATACATAATTGATGGGCATGCAAGAGTAAAGAAGGCTAAAGATAGAAAAGAGGAGGAGATAGAAGCAGAGGTAATTAATGCCAATAGTTATGAAGAGATTGTTAGAAAGCATATAGAGATAAACAACTTTAGGGGTATCATAGATCATATAGCATTAGCAATAGCATGTAAAGAGCATAATCTAGGTTATATTGATAAGACAATATTAGATAAACTTGACATAGAAGCATTAAGAGAGTTAGAGAAGGCAATAAGGAAGGTATGAATATCGAGCAAAGACAGAGATACCAATGTTACTTGTTAGAGGTAATCTCTAAAGTACCATTAGAATGGCAGAAGAGACTTTGTAAAGGTATTACTAAAGAGTTACAAGCTTGTAAAAGCAGATAAAGTAGTAATTGTACAGACGTTAGGTTTTGTTGTAATAGCAGATGAATTCATTGAATATAGGAAGAAGCAAGAAGCAGAAGGTGAGACAGAAGCGATACTGATACCAGCAAGTAGTAAACAAGAAGAAGTATCAGCAAGAAGCAATATGTCAAAAGAAGAGGAACAAGAAGCAGAAGGTAAAAGAGTACCAACACCAAAGCCAGAAGATAGAGAAAGTGAGGAAGAGGAAGGTAAAATGCTTAAGCAAGGAGATATGATAGAGTTCAATACTTATGAAGAGTTATATCGCATTTGTAAATACTGATAAAGATAGATTACCAGAGTTTGCTTTCTACAAAATAGAGAAGATCTATGAGAGTAGAGCAGACCTATTAGTAGATAAACCTAGTAAAGTAAGGTTGGTGGTAGAATAATGAAGTATATGCCACAAAAACATCTCAATTTTTTGTTAAGCTCTCAGCGTGAATATTTGTTGTTATTAGTTAAAATGCTAGAGAAGTATAAGAAGAGAAAGTATAACCAGATGAATAATCTTACTGATAGGTTATTAAAGATATACAATAAAGAGATAAAGACAAAGGATTCTTGGTATGCTAAAGATAACGAACTAACACTAGAGGGGCATCTCTGTTTATTATGTCAATTGCTTGACTTACCATTGTATGCGGTATTAGTATTAGTAGATGCATATTTAGAATATGAAAGAGCAACTGATATACTAAATTCAAATGATGATATGTTGATACATGTAACGCCTGTAGCAAATGTAAATGGTAAGGTATGTTTTACATTAGGTAAGAATATACTTGCATTAGCAATAATGAAGGTTTACCGTTACGAACGATATTATGAAGCAGTTGATTTATTTGTTAAGCGAGGATTTTTAGTTAGAATTGATAAAATTACGAAAGGCAGGATAGTAAGGAGTAAAAGGTTTTATGCTTTTACAACTAGAGCTATCCACTATGCAGATCTGCTATCAGTAACAGGGTCTAAGATCACTGATGAAATAATAAATTCCATACTTATTTCTTAATAAGCTTATTACGATCTGGTAAGGGGTTCTAATCGTAATAAACTTATTACGATCTGGTCAGGGGTTCTAAGATGTATATCTTGTCTAATTTATATTCTTGCTTATTATATCATGATGGTAGAAAGGGTTAATACAATTATAAGCAAAGATGAGTATATAGAGTTACCATTAGAAGAGAAGATAAACTTTAAGGGTTTAATAAGGATATTATGCAGAAGATGTAATTATGAATATCTAGATGATAATGCTAAGAATTATTATAACTATGATATTAGCAGATGTCCTAGATGTGATAATATAATATCATTAAGGAAGAGGAATAAACTGATATGGAATAGGTATATTAGCAATAGTATAGAGGCAATTAACTTCTTAAATAGGAAGGATATGCCAGATAAGATAGAAGCAGAATTATATCTTGAAATTCAATAATAGAGATAAGTTATTAGAGTTCCTTAATAATAACAATATAGAAGGAGATATCAATATCATATTCTAACCCTATTTTTATTATTATATGATATGAATTTAATTATTAATGAAGAGTATAAAGCATTATTACCTATACTGCCTAACCTAAATTTATGATCTATTAACTAAATAGTAAGAATAATGCCTATTATAGGCTATGTTGCTTATTATGATATTGCTCATTTTAATTGTATATTACCATCATTATAGCATTTAACACCTTATGATATAGTAACTGATTATAGCCTATGCTATAAATATAGAATATATACATCATCTTGTATTATTGCTTTATAATGCTTCTCTAGTTAGATATCTTATTATATTAAGCTTAAACCTCTTTGTTCTATAGTATTCAGATATACTTCTCTTCATATCTATAAACTTGTTATAGAATTTACAATGGAATAGATCCTTCTCTCCTTGCCTCCAACATTCCTCTACAGCATTAAATTCAGGAGAAGCAGTTGGAAACCATATTACAGTTATTGTATCTTTATTCTTATCTAAATACTCTATAACCTTCTTTGCTTTATGCTGTTTAGCATTATCCATAAATAGTATCATCTTATGGAACTTCTTATGTAATTCTTTAAGATATTTTAAGAATGTATTAGTATTAAACCTATCATACTGTCTAAATAACTGTTTATTATCTATACTTAAAGAACCAAATACGAATGTCTTATTATGTGAACCTATTATCTTTACTATTGGTCTATAATCTTTGTATATCCATACCTTCTTAACTATAACATCATATACAAATATAGATTCATCTAACATTATTACATTAAAATCATCTGGTATATTTCTTATAGCATCTATAGCTCTTTTTTAAAATCTTCCTTCTCATTTATAGATGCTGTTTTGATATGCTTCTTTATAGGAACCTTCTGCTCGAATCCCCATTTATGCAGTAATCTGTATATGTGTGTCTCACTATAGATAATATTAGCTTTCTTATATATCAATTCTTTAACTTCTCTTACTTTCCATCCATATCTATTACTCATTAACTCTTTCTTTATACTAATCTCTATCTTCTTATTGATTAATGATGGTCTTCCAGATCTTGGCTTATCTCTTAAACCTTCTATACCTTCTATTTCATATCTATAGAGCCATTTGTATGCCCATGATTTTGCTCTATGAAGTTCTTTAGCAGCATGTGCAGGTAATATACCATCCTTCTTTATACGAATAATTAATAACATTCTCTCTTTAACCCTAGCATCTCTTTCATTCTTATATGCTCGTTCTAGATCAATATATCCCTGCATATCTTATGTTATTATTAGTGATCAATAAGCTTTACTGTATCTCGAAATTAAGTTAATCAGTATAGCTAGCAAAGTAATAGTTGGTACTTATGCATATCTGTTTAAGTATTTAGATCAGTTAAAGCGTAAAGAGGAAGATTTAGAAGCATGGTTAAATAATCTAGTAGTAGTAATTGATGAAGCTCATAACTTAGAGAATATACATAACATGGATGATAAAATAATTAAGAAAGAGAATGTTGAAAAGGCAATAGAAGAGTTAGAGAAGCATAGAGAAGATATTGTTAATAGTTATTTTGAGGTTAGAAGCCTAAAAGAGTTAGTAACAGATATAGCAAAAATGTTAAGAATAAAAGAATATAATGAAGAGGAAATAGATTACGAAGGTAAAGAATGGCTAGAGGATTATGAAGATTTAGAAGAGTATGATAACGAAGCAGTAATAGTTGATGCTATAATTGATAAAGCGATTGAGATACTAAAAGAACTAAAATCAAAGATACCAGATAATGACTATACAAAGTTATACAAACTTGATAAAAATACATACAGATTAAGATATTTAGAGTTAGAAGCGTTAGGAGATGTTATAAACTATTTAATAACTGAAAAGAGAGCATATACTAACCATACAATGTATATAGCAGAAGCATTAGCAATGATAAATTCTAACAATACTAGAGTATATAGCAATGGTAAAGATATTGAAGTTAAAATGATAAACCCTTCATATCTATTAGATATTCTCAATAGAAATATACCTATACTAGCAATGAGTGGAACTATGCCTTCTAAGGATTATATGGTTAATGTCTATAATATTAATGAGGATAGGATAGTAGAGTTTGATATTAGTAAGAGAAGAGATGTTAAGCCATTAATCTTTACTAGATTCCATGTAGATCTTACTACTGAATATAAGAAGAGAGATAATGATATGTTTAGAAAATATGCAGATAGGATAGTAGAGATAAGCAAGAATGCAGAAAAGAGTGTATTAGTAATGTTCAGCAGTTATGATATGCTAAATAAGATAGCAAACTATTTACCTAAAGAATTAAAAGTATTGAAAGAGTATAGAAAGACAAGCATTAAAAAGTTCCAAGAGATATTAGTAAATCTAGCAGAAAATAATAATAATAAAGCTGTTATTCTAGTAGTTGCTAGAGGTAAATTAACAGAAGGTATAGAGTTTGTTCATAATAACAAATCACTAATATCAGATATAATCATAATAGGTGTTCCATACAAGCCTTATGATGATTATATCAAAGATAGTATTAATTTTATTAATAACAAGTTAGATAAAGAAGCATATAAAGTAATTTTGGAAGAGATCTATATTGCTGTTAAGCAATGTATTGGCAGAGCTGTTAGGAGCAATTCAGATAGTGCTAAGGTATGGCTGTTAGATAAAAGGTTCAAGAATAAGTATTGGAAGTATAAACTCTAATTATTTTTCATAACTCTCTCACCCTTATTCTAGTATATCAAAATAAAAATAATGGTTATATATCATGAACTGCTAAGAGCTCTACATAATCCTCTTTTATGAACTCCTTGCTCTCTTCTCCAAATATCTCTCCAAGCTCTTTCATACTAACCTTATCCATTGCTAATGCTGTTTCACCTTTATGGAATATTGTTACCATCTTCCATACATGCCAACAGTTCTCGCATATAAAATACTCTGCTATCTCAGAATGATTATACCCTTTCTTACCAAACTCTCTTATACCTTTGCTTGTTATTACTATTGAATGACAGAAGCTGCTTATTGTTATCGCTATTATATGGTTATACTCAAAGTTACAGAAGTAGCATGGCAATCTATTCTCTCTATACTTAGCTCCTTTTATGATACTAGCTAACCTTCTATCTTCACTATACATTCCTATTCTATAATTATATAATAGATATGAACAGCGAGGAAAAGAGGGAGTTATTAAAATGGATGTATAATTTAGGCATACCTTTCATGGCGTTTAGGAGTGATAAGAGTCCGATAGTTAATGATTATATCAACTATTTAGATCATACAAAGAGGTTGAGTTTAGAGGATACTATAAAGTATCTTGAGGAAGGGTATCTAATTGCTAAGATAGAAGGTAAGTTATTCAATAATGAGAAGTATAGTTTTGCTATTGAAGCTGAGAATAACAAGGTTAAACATGGTAAAGGATTGGATATAGGTATTACATATACAATACTCAAGAGGTTTCTCAACTTCTATAAGATAAATGAATATACATTGATCAATACTACAATGCATGAAGGTAAGAGGCATAACTATCTAACTAATGGTTTGCTTCAAAACAAGAAGTTTGAAGAGATTGGCATAGAGATAATTGGTAATAGACATGCTAGCATATTTCTAGGAGATGGTTATGAAGTCTATAACGCTAAACACCTTGAGTTTGTAGATAATTCTATTGTAAATGAGATGAGTAAAGGTTTAGAGTTATTCAATAATATAGTTAAAGCATTAAAACCATACTATAAAGAAGGAGTTAGAGATATAATCTGCTTAGCATTGTCTGGTTATTTGAGGAAGAAAGGGTATGATATAGAGTTTGCTAAGTTTATGGTAGAGAATGTATGTATTGCATTTAATGATGAGGAGAAAGATAATAGGATAAAGCAGTGTGTAGAGCAGACATACAAACAAGATATAGAGAGAGTATCAGGATATAAGATTGCTAAAGAGGTTAGTGAAGATCTAGCAAATGCATTATCAAAAGTATTTGGTATTAAAGAGAGAGATGAAGATATATTAACAGTATTAAAGAGTCTAGGTTACTCTAAAGCATACAATTTAGCATTAGGTTTGCTAAGATATGATTTAGATAATAATAAGAAAGAAGCAGAATTTATTAAAGACTATATCTATGTTATGGAGAAACCAGCAAATAGGGATGAGACTAAAGGTAATTGGTATCATTGGAATAAATGCAAATGGGAAGAGATAAACTATAATCAATTAGTTAAAAGACTTACGAGTTATGTTAGAGATAAGAAAGATCATTTAGAATTAGAAATGGAAGAGATATTACAAGAGTATGATAAGAGGATTAGAGAGTTAGAAGAGGAAGTAGAGAGAGCAAAGGATGGAAGAGATAATACAACTTTTGATATATACAAAAGAGAATTAGCGAACTTACAGGCAGATAAAAAACATGTAGAGAAGACATATAGAGATTATTATAAAGAGTTAGAAGAATGTATAGCATCTGGTAATAAGAGGAATGAGTTATTACATACACTAGAAACAGATGATAGGTTTAAAGAGTTCCATATAATGAAGTATATGCTTGATAGTTATAATGATCTAGCAATCAATACTAAAACTCATTTGCTAGTGTATGATAATATGATTAAGAGATATATTCCTATTGAACATGGAGAGAATACTAAAAAGTATTATCCTACTAAAGTTATGAATGTTAATTATAATGCTAATGCTAAATGCATAAGATTTGCTGAATTCTTAAAGACTATAACGCTAAATAATAGAGATTTAGCAATATTTCTAGCAACTGTATTAGGTTTATGTATGATAAAAAGGATAGAAGAGGTAGCATTTATCTTTCATGGCTATGGTAATAATGGTAAATCTACTCTATTAGAGGTTGCTAAGGATATAATGAACGATTATGTTAGAGATAGTAATATATCATTAATAAGTAATAGGGAAGATGAAGGTAAGAATCCAGAGTTTGTAGCATGTGTTGATAAGCATTTAGTAGTTATTGATGAACCAACTAGGGTAAAGATTGTAGGCAGATTACTAAAAGCATTGATTAGCACTGGTAAGAGATCTGCTAGAACATTAAATGCTAGACCACAAGAGTATGAGAAGACATTTAATCTAATAATTAGTACTAACCCAGAACCAGAGATAGATGATGATACTGTTGGAACATATAGGAGGTTATGTATTGTACCATTTGAATATTCTATACCAGAAGATAAGATAATACTTAACTATCATAAAATACTGTTAGAAGAGAGGGAAGGTATATTTAATATGTTATTAGCAGGATTAGAGAGATATTTAGAAGTTAATAACCTTAGATTACTAATGCCTGAAGTAGTAAAGAGATATACATTTGGTATGATATGGAAGGATGATCATATTAAGGAGTTTGCTGATAGGTATTTAGAGAAAGCAGAAGGTATCAATACACCATTCAAGGATATATATGAGAAGTATTTAGAGTTCTGTTCATATAAGAATGTAAAGCCTTTAAGCAAGAAGACTGTAAGTAAGTTACTAGATAAGAAAGGTTTTGCTAGTAAAATTATTGAAAAGATAACTTATAAGTTAAATTGTTCAATTAAAGATAAGCCAGATCTAGAGGATATAACCTCTGACCTAGACGATAATAATACTAATACACAAAATGAGAATAATAATACTAACAATAATACTGATAGTAAGGAAGAGAAGCAAGATACTAAACCAAAACAAGAGGAGAAGATACAGAAGTTATACCTAGTCAATAATGGAGAGATAGAAAGGATAAGACGCTGTATTAAATGCAAAGAGGAGATACCAAAGGGATTAAGCATAAGCATGTTCATTGCTAAGCATAAATGCTTCAGAGATAAGGAGGTAGAGGTTAGGATAATTGATAGTAAGAATAGAGAATGGATCTATAGAAAGACAAGTGAAGCATTTAATAAATTCTTCAACGAGTTTGAATGTTCTAACTGTAAGAAGACTGCTACTGTAGATATAGAAGTAGATGATGAATCATTGGATGCTGTATTCCTGTCTGATCACGAATGCAATTAAGTGCCTAGCGTAAGCTATGCTCAATTTTTTATTCTATTAGCAAATACTTAAATACTAATTCTTTCTGTCTATTTATATCGCTAGAGAATACTATCAAAATTTTGATAATAATGACTATCTGATACTATCTGCAATGATTTTCAATGATTTTATGCTTGTGTTATCTGATCTTCATTTTCAATAATTCAATGATTTTATACCTATTGAGATCACTCATAACTTTTAGAACTGCTAAAAGTTGCTAACAGTTAGAAAAGTAGCTTTCAGATAGCTCAAGCGTGAAATCGTTGCAAATCGTTGCAGATTATAGCTAATAGCTCAAGTTACTCTAATAGTAGAACTTGTACAAGCTGTCAAATTGTCCAAGCTGTGCATGTGTTTTAGTGTTATAAAGAGAAGAGGAGAGGGAAGGAGAAGCAAGCATGATTATTTAGTGATGAGAGTAATAAAGAGAGGGAAGAATATAGTAGTTTGTAATACCTGTAAGAAGTATCTGATAGTAGATAAAGGAGTAGAAGAGTGGTATAGAGAACATAATAAGAAGCATATCAAGGGGGTAGTAGGGTATAATATTTGTTATATACCAAACCATAAAGGAGATAAGAAGGGGGTATATTGTTTAATCTGTAAAGAGAGTTGCTATCCTTCATTAAATGGTAAGATACCAGAAAGTAAAGAAGAGTTTGAAACCGAAGGTTTCAATACCGATGTTCCGCAGGAACAGAGGTTAGATTTATGGTATAACAAGCATTCTAGTTTATTCCATAAGAATGAAGAGCCTATACCACTAGGGCGAAGCCCTAGAACCCGGGTATTAGGGCTAAGTCCTAATGTTGAGAGATTGTATAAATGTGATATATGCAATGCATTGTATAGAGAGAAGTCAAATATTGAAAAGCATTTAAAGTATCTGCATGGTATAAATGATAAGAAGGTTGAACCTATTGAGATAAACTTTAAAGATAACAAAGAGAGATCTGGAGATAATAAGTTTGGTATAGTAATAGATAAGAAGAGTAAGAAGAGCATAGTATCTCTAGTTAAAGAAGGAGACTATATAATATGCATGCATTGTAATAAGCAGTATAATAACATGCTAGAGTTAGCAGAGCATATTAAAGCATTTAGTAATACAAATGCTGAAGATTGGATAATAGAGGGAGGTAGAGATCTACTATCCTTCTTCTAATCTAGAGTTCTATGACATAGCTCTAGGAGACTTACCCTAAATATTGTGTAAGCAATATTACTATAGATAACTAGTGTATATATTCATTACTTCCTGTTCATTATCTATTGCTAATCTCTAATCATTAAGATACTATAATAATAAAAATAATTATGATGATTATAGCTTACGCTATGATAATAATCATGATAATTATACTAACTCATTTAACTCATACTTCATAGTCATTATCTGTCTTATCTCATATAGATTAGCTCTTATAGCTGGTATCGGTCTTCTACTCCATGTATCATTAAGGTTAGCTATCTGTATAAAGTAATTAACCTCTAATGATTGTTTAGATGGATAGTAACCTCCTAACTCTCTTCTCATAAGCTCTAATCCAGCATTTATGCTTTCTACAGCATTAGTAGTATATACATACCTTCTTATCTCATAAGGATATGATAAGAATGCTAGATAATTATCAGTTTTTGCTCTTAACTTCTTAGCATACTCTTTATCCTCTTCCTCTATGATATTACATATATTATTGAAATGTTCTTTACCTTCTTCTTTATTACTACTCATCTTTATATGGTATAGATCTGGTTTTATCTTAGCATATACCTTCTTTGATAGTTTATTTCTAAGGTTTCTTTGCATATGTATAAAGCATAGTTGATGATCTGATAATGGGAATAGCTTTCTTATCATCTCTCTAACGCCTGGAAAGTCATCTGTTATGAATATGCTTACTCTCTTCAAACCTCTAGATATCATATCTTGTAATATATCAGCCCAAAATGCTTTACTCTCTCTACCCTCAACTACCCAAAATCCTAGTATATGCTTATATCCTTCCATATCTATACCTAATGCTGTATAGATAGCTATATCCTTAACCTTATTATCTACCCTCATACTAATGCTATGCATCTATAAATACTGCAAATAACTTATCTTTTATAGGCATATTCTTATAAGCATCAAGCTTCTCATGTATCAATTCTATAATCTCTTTAACTCTATCCTCAGAATATGGCATATCTAATGCATGTAATGCTCTCTCCATATCTACTTTTGAATATCCATTTGTTAATAATGCTAATATTATATTCTCATAATCCTTATCTACTCTCCTCCATGCTTTAGGCAATAATGATGGTCTGAATGTATTAGAGTATCTTACTCTTGGTATCTTTAGATCTAACTTACCTATAGCTAGTTGTAATCTTCTAGAGTAATAACCATTAGCATTATCATCAGTATTCTCTAGATATATTCTCCTTTCTCTCTCCATAATAGCTGATATTAGATCTGCTAATATTGTAGTAATAGTTATCTTCTCTCCTTTCCTCATTCTATCCATATATGAATCAGCAATCTCATTAACCAATGTATTATAATCCATGTTGTTATCTTTATTCTCCTCACACATTCTATTATCACCTCCACTTACACACTTTTTAGGGTTAGCTCCAGCTCTAGTGTATAAAATGAAGAAAATGATAGGTTAATATATACTATGTACGTTAGATTATAGGTTATGACTGGAATTGGGTTCTGTAAAAATAATATATTCTCATACAACATACTAAAACAAACTTCAGCTGGTCAAGAAATCATTAATAACAAATATTATAATGATTTATTAATAAAAGGTAACATATTGATTAATAAACAACTAGAAAAATTTAGAGAACGATTTGTTCACGATATCAACAATTTTATTTCAAGTTATGATGATATATATCCCATATTTAATGAATTTATCCATTATATGGATAAAGATTTAGCCAAAATAATCTCGATTCAATATAAAGATTTTTCATTTGAAAATCTTGACGAAATTAAAAATAGCCTATCTGTAAATTCTCAACTACTTCTTTATAATATTAACAGGATCTTTAATTCAAATTTTATTATAACTACCCACCCAATTTTAGAAATACTATTAAATGGAGCTATTAAACATTATTCTGCCAATTCAAATATAAATATTAACGATAAAGATAAATTCGAACTAATATATGTTCATATATTAGCCTTAAGTTTAGCTGAACAATTAGATAGGATTATGGATAAAGACGAAGATTTAGAATCTCTTTCTTATTATAAATTTATTGCACCATTTACATTTAAGGTAATAATAAATAAGATTAATAAATTAAACATTCTAAGTTCTGCAGTAGAAGCTTTTTCTAAAGCATGTAAAGGTCAGTATAAAGATTATGTTCTACAAAATTCTGACATATTATCAGAAAATGATATAGAAGAATGTTATGATGGGAAATATGGTGCTGTAATAGGTGCTGCAGGTAAACATATGGCATTATATATAGAACGAAAATTATCTTTATGTAATAATGAATTGTTATCTGATCTATTTATGGCAGGTATGTCAGCTGCGGCAAAATCTATGGGCTGTGGTAATGAAATGGAAGATTATTATAAGAACAATAATGCTTCTTTATGGATACGTTATTATAATCAAGAAACTAATAATATAAAAATTGCAATTACCAAAACATTTGAAAGATCCAATTCTTACTTAGTCGAAGCTTATAAAATATATCGTAAATTAGATGATATAGATACCTTCCCTGCTTATGAGAAACATTTCATACAATTTATGTTTCTGATTATAAAACATTACAATGAATATTGGTATAATAGATTAATTAATAATCTACGTTGATATAGTTACCAAGATACTAAAATTCAAAATTCTAATAAAGAAAAACCCTTAAAGGTAATTTTTAATTATTAGCACTATGGCTATATCGCATAGAGGTGTAGGCTCATCACCAAATAACATAGAGTTTTACATAGATATATTAATAATAATTAATTCTATAACGATTGCTGTATTAGGATTTATAGCTAGTAATTACTTTTCTGGTGTAGATGTTTTACCAATATCACATAACTTTTTCTTATCATTCTTGCTAGGCAACATATTCACATGCACTTTTGCTATATTGTTTGCTTTACATAGTAGATTTTCACGTTTACGAGATGGTTTTATAACACCTGAAATGTTTTCTTTTGATATAACATTAACAGTGCAAAGTATAGTAGCTGCATTTATTAATGTTAATCTTGCTGTATTCGTACGTTCATTTGGTGGAGAAAACCAACTATTGTTCATATTTACTTCTATTACAATAACTGTTCTTTATACAATAACAAGTATAGTGGTTGCATTTAAAGCTAAAGATTATTTTAGGATATTTTTTCTAAAGAGGTATCGTTATTTGAAACTAAAAGAACGTTCTAAGGCGTGGCTTAAAGGAAGTTACATAATGGCATTTAATTTAGCATATTTTATATTAATTATATATGGCATATCTACATCTAATTATTGTGATATATTTAATATAGTAGGTGATCAAGTTTGTATATCAAATATAAAAAATGACATATTAAATATACTCAACATACAAAATATATTTAACATACTCATATCAAACTGGACAATTGGCATATTCAACATACTCATTAATCCAGGCTTTATACTATTAGAACTACTAATATTTATAATAATTATATCTATACGTATAAATTATATTGGAAAACTTGCATATATACTTAGATCCTCAGCAAGATTAAACAAATTCAAAATATTAAATGGATTAATAATATTATTTATACTAGTAGTATTTTTTATAATCTCGTTGTTTATTTTAAAGCATGTGTTATCTGAATATTTATTATTCTATTGGCAAGATACAGATAATAGCAAAGTACAAAATAAATTAATTGGTTACATACATAAACTAGGAATACAATTACCAAATAATTCTACTATGTATAAAGAAGGTAATAGCATTATCATTATATCTAACTCTAACCATAATATAACAATAAGTCTTAACAATACTGTAGATAAGGCCACAAAAGCTACTCTTAGCATAGATGATAAACAATATGAATTGATTTCCTATAGATCAGGCGATGGATTGGGTATATATGATCATATTGTATTAACTGTGTTGTCTATAACTACAAGTTTAATATTATTTATATACTATATTTTTGGATTTATGGTGTCTGAATTTAGAATAAGAACCAGTTAATAAGGTAAAGGAGTATTTCATCTTTTAATAACTCCAAATATCCTCAACCTCTTCTTTGCATCATCAACCTTCTTGATATCATCATTCTTTATCTTACTCTTTACTATCTTACCTTCTCTATTTATTATTGTAGCATATGTACTCTTATGTATATCCAATCCTACTATTAGTTATATGCTCATATTATGCTTTGAGCGCATCTTATTTTCTTCTCATCGCATCACACCAGAAAATATAAGAGAATCTTTAATGGCTAAGGACTTAAACATGAATCAGATATATTATCCTCACATATCTACCCAACTACTTGTGTGATAGATGGGGCTTATGCCATTGACCATCTACTTATAACTGATATAGCGGTCTCTGCAGATGTAGTCGTGGAAGGACTTACGCCACCTAATGAAAGAAGATATTGTCCAGAACCACGTTATCTATGCAAGATCTTTACTATCAACCATAATGTTCTAACATTTCTTTGTAACAGAGCACATGATTATAATGGAATTAAAGTTAGCAACTAATGCACCACATGATGTGGTCTTCTTGGATGGATCATTGGTAACATAATAGGTAATAAAATGGATTAAGTTCTATCCTTTAACCTGTTTTCTACATCTGCTATTAATTCTGTAGATACTTTTAATTGTGCAGCAAATACGCCTATTCCTGCTACAATATAAGCAGCAATAAATAGAGCTATGCTAATAGCAGTAGCAGCTGAAGTACCAATACCACCAAAACTTGAGATACTGCTAGCAATTGTAGTTATACTGCCAACTCCTATTAAGATCATCGCTACTATAACCCATCCTATACTGTAGAGTACTATCATAAGAGCAGCACGAAATGATCTCTTCCATGTTACAGTCATTTTTACATCAACATAGGTTATGTTATCCATTATATTAATTTATAATAATACTAAGAAAGTTTATATACATATCTAGTATCGTATAACAATATGCAAGCAAAGGTTGGTATTGGCATAGGCATAGCAGTTGTCATAGGCATAATAGTAGTGTTAGTAGCAAGTAATACCCAAAGCTCTGATGTGATATCCAATATAATAGAGACTAAAGCTAGATTTGATAATAGTAATGTTAATGCTCTTATGAGTAGTGCTGATGAATATAAAGGATCTACTATAAGTGTGTATGGATACCCAAGCAATCTTGCAGTGGTAGAAAATACTTATATATTCCAATTAGATTCGTCTACTCAATCCTCCACAGTAGTATTAGAAGTAAAAAGCCAGAAACCATTACAGTTACCTTCTGACAAAGATGTTTGTGCATATGTAAAAGGCGTTGTTGTAGGAAGTAAGGAGATGCCATTTGGTTACGTAATTCCCAGAGTTGAAGCATCAGATGTAAAGATAATGAGTTTGAATGAGTGTAGGAAGTTCTGGCATGAACCACCATGGATAAAGACTATAGATACAAATGAAGTTCAAGAAAAAGATGGCATAAAAGTTATATTGCAGTGGGTAGGTTTTGCTCAAGATCGTACAGTAATGCATGTTAAAGTTGAGAATAACAAGTTGGATGATATACGCATTATTGGCACATATGGAGAGGAAGAGATCAGACGTGGATTCGAGATCGTCAAGCGTCTTTATCCTGCTATATCTGTAGCAGATCGAGAGTATGAAGCTGCTCCTATTAGATATAACGGTGAGACAATTATTTTGGGTGTGTGCAAGGATAAGGATACCTACTGCGATGGAAGTATATCTTCTAGTGAAGGAGTTGAAGATGGAAAGTCAATTGAAGGAGACATTTAGCATTTCCTGTAAATGCACTTGGCAATACTATTGATTTTAAGCTACCTATACGTACTGGTGGATATGCTAATTATAACTATACAGTATTCGAATTCAAAATCAATACCTAATATTTTATTTATACATTAATTTATAATACTTATCAACTCATACAATCTAGCAATAGCATCTCCATTATAATATGTATTATCATAATCTATCAATATTACTTTATCATGAGCAAGTGATGCTTTAGCTATTATCTCAGCAAATCTATCTATATCATCAAATAGTTCTATTATATTGTATATACATACCCATATGACTGGCAACTCATGTATTATACCATTACTCCTCTCTTCAAGATCTATATATGAAGACCAATCACTCTTCAATAATGATAATATCATGCTACTACTCAAAGTTATACCTAGAACTGGCTTGTTTTTTAGCAGTGGTTTGCAGTATTCAACTATTTTGTAATATGCAGTATTATCAACTATATCAGATATATTAGCAATATAGCATCTATAATCTATATATTGCTTATACAAATCATCTGCTACTATAACTATCTCTAAATTATCTTTGTTACTCTCTACAATCCTTCTAGTTATTGCTATAGCGTATTCTCTATCTCTAACTATAAGAAGTATATGCTCGCCATAATTAGCAGATATATTATTAGCAAGCCTTATACTTCCTTCTTTATAACCCTTCATACTCTTTATGGTATTAGCAAATATATTAGCAATATTCTGATCAAACTTATTATTAGCAATATTATATGCTATTGCAGCCCTAAAACTTTTTGGTAATTCTTCATCATCAAGTAATTCCAATACTCTTTAGCCTCTCTTTAGCATCATTTATCATCTTATCCAACTCTTCCTCATCTACCTTTCTAAACTCTATATCATTTGCATTACTCCATAAGGTTAAGAAATACTCTTTTAATAGATCTATAAGTATAGGATCATTGCTAATTATTGCTCTATCTCTATATGGTATTATTATAAAGTTATTGCTTATTACTGCTGATATCAATGGTTTATCTATCCTTCTTGTATTGATATATATCTTATCTCCATTTGTTAGTATCTTTGTATTACCTTTACTTAAAGCATAATCTATGCTTATATCTAACATCTTACCATTCTTATCTATGATTATATATTGCAAGCCCTCAATCTCTTTATAAACATTTATTATCTCTTCATCTCTAACTATAACCTTCTCAGAACTCTTCAATCTATCTGCTATAGCATATAACAGTTTGTTATCATCAGCATATGCTGTTCCCTCTATATAGTTAGCAATACACTCGCTAATGTATCTATCATCATCTTTAAGATATTCATCCAACTCTTTAAACTCTACAGCATCTCTCCATACCTTTTTAAAGTATTCTTCTAACAACTCTGCTGCTCTTCTATCATTAACAAATACACCTTTATCCTTAAAGCCTATTACTATAAACCTATCTTTGCCAATTGCAAATGGTAATGCTAGATTATGGTTTACTCTAGTTATAGCATGCCTTAATCTAATCATCTCATTTATGAATATATTTGGATCACTAAACCCTAGTTTGTCTTTAACCATGGTTAGTATATCAGCAAATGAGCAGTTTACTATTACTCTAGTATTGCCATACTCTGTTATGTATGTTATCATAAGATCATGCCATTCCTTATCATCTATCCTTACCCTTAATGTATCCTCTTCAACTCCTTTAGTATATGCTATAAAATGCTCACCATTATCCTTCTTTAATTCTTCATATGCTTTAATAACAAACTCTTTATCATCATAGTCCTTATTATCAAAGATTATCATCTTATCCTTATTCTCTTCTAGATAACTTGCTAGCTCTTTTATTATCTGATCATCAATACTATTTAGATATGTTAAGAATTTACCTATGCTATCATCTTTACTCTTCAATATATTATATACAACCTTACCTTCTTCTGTTAGATGATAGTAAGAGCCTACTCCACTCTTCTCTACCTTTGCTCTCTTATCTATCAACCTTAAACCTTTCAATCTAGTTATATTATCTCTAATTATAGGCAGCTTTGTATTAAGCATATCTGCTATTGCTATTAGCCTTAACTCTTTATGCTTGTATAATAGATCTAAGATTACTAGATCTTTATCACTTATTATACATCTACCTCTACCCATTAGTATTTATAGTATTTAAAGGCTTTAAATAGTTTGTCTTATATTAGTGATAATAACATCTTTAGTATGCTTATAAATCATCATAGTAATACTTATAAATCATCATATAGTATGGTTTATGGATGAAGGCAGTAGCAATATTGATGATTGCTATACTATTAGGATCTTTTGCTACCGTTATTCCTATTGATGTTAAAGCTGAAACTGATGAATATCAATTCTTGTTCAAGATACCAGATGAGCCTACATTAACTGATGTTAGAGATGTTGCTGTTGATGATGAAGGTAATATATATGCTCTAGTATCTAATGGTGTTGTTAAATTTGATAGTAATGGCAATTTCTTATTCGAGTTTGGAAGTTATGGAGATGATGATGGAGAGTTTGATGATCCAAGAGAAGTAGCATATGATCCTAATAATAATAGAATAATAGTAGCTGATACCTATAATGATAGGATACAAGTATTTGATAGTAATGGCAATTTCTTATTCGAGTTTGGAAGTTATGGAGATGATGATGGAGAGTTTGATGATCCAAGAGGAGTAGCATATGATCCTAATAATAATAGAATAATAGTAGCTGATACCTATAATCAGAGAATACAAGTATTTGATAGTAATGGTAATTTCTTATTCGAGTTTGGAAGTTATGGAGATGATGATGGAGAGTTTGATGATCCAACAGATGTAACATATGATCCTAATAACAATAGAATAATAGTAGCTGATAGAAATAATAATAGAATACAAGTATTTGATAGTAATGGTAATTTTATCAAAGAGGTCAATTCATTTGATGATGAGTATATTTATCCAGATAGTTATCCAGAAAGAGTAGCATACGATCCTAATCATGATAGAATAATAGTAGCTGATGTTGTAGAAGAGATTTATATGGATAGCACCACTCTGTTTTCTAGAATAGTTATATTAGATAGCAATGGTAACTTTATTAAAGAGATTGATTATAGCGATAACGATGTAACAGAACCCATAGCATACGATCCTAATCATGATAGAATAATAGTTGCTGATAGTTGGAAGGATAGGATAGAAGTATTTGATAGTAATGGCAATTTCTTATTCGAGTTTGGAAGTTATGGAGATGATGATGGAGAGTTTGATGATCCAAGAGGAGTAGCATATGATCCTAATAATAATAGAATAATAGTAGCTGATACCCATAATAAGAGAATACAAGTATTTGATAGTAATGGTAATTTCTTATTCAAATTTGGAAGTTATGGATATGATGATGGAGAGTTTCTGTGGCCAGAAGGAGTAGCATATGATCCTAATAACAATAGAATAATAGTAGCTGATAGTAATAATGATAGAATACAAGTATTTGATAGTAATGGTAATTTCTTATTCAAGTTTGGAAGTGAAGGAAGCAATGATGGAGAGTTTGATGATCCAAGAGGAGTAGCATATGATCCTAATAATAATAGAATAATAGTAGCTGATAGTAATAATGATAGAATACAAGTATTTGATAGTAATGGCAATTTCTTATTCGAGTTTGGAAGTTATGGAGATGATGATGGAGAGTTTATATATCCAAATGGAGTAGCCTATGATCCTAATAATGATAGAATAATAGTAGCTGATACTAATAATAAGAGAATACAAGTATTTGATAGTAATGGTAATTTCTTATTCAAATTTGGAAGTTTTGGAAGTGATGATGGAGAGTTTATATATCCAAATGGAGTAGCCTATGATCCTAATAATGATAGAATAATAGTAGCTGATAGTAATAATGATAGAATACAAGTATTTGATAGTAATGGTAATTTCTTATTCAAATTTGGAAGTTTTGGAAGTGATGATGGAGAGTTTATATATCCAAATGGAGTAGCCTATGATCCTAATAATGATAGAATAATAGTAGCTGATACTAATAATCATAGAATACAAGTATTCGGAAAAATTATAGAAGGAGAACCAATAAATGGAGAGATAATATCATATACTCCTAATCAACTTACAACAATTAATGTTAATGATATAACAACTATAGCAGCAACTATAAAGAATACTGGAAATACACCATTCAACTTTATAGTAGGATATTCTATATGGGATAATAATGGCAAGATAGTAAAGAGTGATTATAAATATCTAGGATATGATCTAGCAGTTAATGATGAAGCAACTGTAGCATTTAATGTATCATTTGATAAAGAAGGCGATTATTGGTTACAATTTGGTATATGGAAGGATGTTGATTTTAATAATGCTAGTAATTTGTTAGATAGAGAACCTAGTCCATCTCAGATGCTAATTAGAGTTATTACTGATAACAATGTAATGATTAGTATACCAGAAGGTGCAGCTAATACAATAAATGAATGTAAAGATAATCCAGAAAGTAATCTATGTTATGATCCAGCAATATTAATTATCAAGCCAGGAACTACAGTAACATGGATTAATAATGATGATACTAGTCATACAGTAACAAGCGGTGTATCTCCAATTATAGGAGGCAATGGAGTAGATGATATATTCGATTCTGGAATAATTACATCAGGAGCAATATTCAGTTATATATTTGATAAAGAAGGGGAGTATCCATACTATTGTGCACTACATCCATGGATGATAGGCAAGATTATAGTTACTAATAATATAGATGATTTCCCAACTGTAGATGCATTTGATGTTAATCCTAAATATCTAGCATTGGATGATAATCAATCATTTGAGATATCTTACTCTGTATCTGATGATAATGGGTTAAAGAGGGTTGAATTATGGATAGCTAAAGATAAGAATGGAGAGCCAGACCATAGTACATGGGACTTTGCTAAGGATGGAAATGGTAATAATATTATAAAAGTATTGAATGGAGAGAAGAGTTATAATGGTGTATTTACTCATAAGCCTAAAGAGATAGGAGCATATTGGTATGGTATACATGTAGTTGATAATTATGTAGATGATGTTTATAAAGATGGACATTGTAATGATGAGAGTAATAGCAAGTGTGGAATAGAATCTACAGATAACAAGGCTATTAGGGTTATATTAGCAGAACAAAGGGTTAATGTTGGAATTGTATTTATAGATACTGATAAGGATGAAGTAGATTGGAGTGATCTTAGCACTATAGGAATATGGAGAGAGATAGCTAACATAGTTAGAGATTATTATCTAAAGGAGTCTAGGTATACTTTATTGATGGATTTCCAGTTCTATCCTAAGGATAATGAGTTTAAAGATGATGGAGAGATAGTATCTTATTATAACTTCAAGTGGTCTACAGATTATTTAAGTGGCATACCACTAGAACCACCATTTGACGACGATGTAATACAGGATCTTATAAAACTAGTCGACCCAGATATAGATTTTACTAAATATGATTATGAAGGTAGAGATAAAGGAATTATTGTATTTAAATTATTAGATAAAGTATTACTCCCCAAGGGTATATTCTGTGGCGGTTCTAAAGATCCAATTAGCGGTGGTTGTTCTGCTACAACAGACAAAGACGGTGGAGCTGATGAGTTTAAAGCAGATAATACAACTTTTGATACAATACTTCTTATGGGATTAAAAGATGAGTATGAACATGGCATACCATTAATGCAAGCAAACTTAGCAGCACATGAGTTAGGGCATTGGTTAGGAGATCTACTGGGCGATCGATCTATACCTGTAGACTATCTACCAGATCTTTATAATGGGAATCAATTATATGGTTTAATGGGTTTAACATCTTATATAGCCGATAAAATATCCCTCACATTACCTGCTCCAATGAGTCTATTTTCTAAAGACTGGTTAAAATGGGTAGAATTTAAAGATTATTCTAAGGATAAAATATCAGAACTAACTATACATAGTATGGATAGCATATCTTTAGGCGAAGAAATTCCTAGAATAAAGATAAGTAATGGTTATATGTGGTTTGAATATCATAATGACAATGGGAAGAAACTACTAAATATCAATACTATTATTTCTTTTATTGCAAAATCTAAATCTTCTGATTACTGCCAATCTATTTTAGTTATATGCTATGATTTAGGCACTATAATATCTCTAGATCTAATAAATAATAATATTCATTATAGCTCAGATCAGTTAATGAAACATTATAGCGTAGCTGAGAGTTTATCTAACAAAATAATATATATAGGAAATGAAGGTTTAACAATCCGTATCAAAAAGGTTACAGATGATTATCTTCAATTAAAACTTGATGATAGAAAGATATTCTCGGCTGATTTGGATAGTCCTGGAGAGTTAAGGGTATATGACTCGCAAGGAAGAGTAACTGGATTAGTAAATAATACAATAGTAGAAGAGATACCAAATTCATTCTATGATCCTACAAATGAAGCAGTAGTAATATTAAATGCTACAGATAACTATATTACAAAAGTTGTTGGTAATGATACAAGCACTTACAATCTAATATTCTCAAATGTTGATGAGCAAGGTAAGAAGGTTGAGATAAAGATAGATGATATACCAACTAATCCTAACGAAGTCCATCAATACAACATCAACTTTAATGATAAATCATATGAACAGAAGATAGATAATAATGGAGATGGTATATTTGAAGAAGTAATTAATAATAAAGCACCAACAGCTATAATACAATCATCAAACTATACTTTAATAAATAAACCAATAATATTCAATGCTAGTAATAGTTATGATGATAATGAGATAATAGAATATATATGGAACTTTGGAGATAATACAACTGCTACTGGTAAGATAGTAGAGCATAAGTATAATCAAACAGGAACTTATCTAGTAACTCTAACTGTTAAAGATAATAACAATGCTATAGATACTACTATAAAGATAATAGATGTATATACAAACTTTACTCTTAATGTATATGAAGGATGGAATATGATTAGCATACCATTAGAACCAATAGATAATATAGAGTTTGATGGCTATCTATATACATGGAATGCTACAGATAATAACTATATATTAGCAGATAAGATAGAACCATATAAAGGGTATTGGTTATTATCATTTACCAATGATACTATAAATATAATTGGCAAGCCTATAACATCAATAGATATAGAGTTAGATAAAGGATGGCATATGATTGGTTCAGTATATGATAATGCTACACTATCATTTGATAACAATAATGGTTATAATATGGCATATACATGGGATGCTATAAATAATAATTATATTCTAACAGATAAGATAGAAGCAGGTAAAGGATATTGGATATTATTATTTGATAGAGATAGGGTTAGGATAAATAACCAATAATGGATAATTTCTATAGCATTTATCAAGTAATATTTTTTAACTTCACTATGCTAATATCATAACATGGAAGCAAAAAGATTACTGCTAATAGCAATAATAGTAGCATCAATAATACCTATAGTTAATGTATCTGCAGAAGAAGGTATTAAAGGAGAGATAGAAGCAAAGGCTAAAAGCCTAAAATCTAACGATGCTATATTTGGTGCAACTGATACATCTACAGATGGCTTTGATAAAGGATTAGATACAATAGCACCTCCTCCACCTATAGGAGAGCATATAGAGGTATACTTTTACCATCCAGACTGGCCATTTGTAATAAATGGAAGAGCATATGGAGATTTCATGACTTTAGACGATAGTATAGAGTGGCCATTAAGAGTAGCATATATGGCAAATGATAATAGTGATGTAACTCTAAAATGGGATATAGAGATAGATGGATATAATATATGGCTTATGGATAATGATGGTAATATATTAGCAGATATGGAGAAGGATAAGAAATATGAATTTGCTGCTGAAGCAAATAATACATATGAATTCAAGATAGTTGCAAAAGCAGAAAAAGAGAGTGATAATAAAGAAATTAAAGATAGTGAATATAATGGTATAAACGATCTATTAGAGAAGATTAAGAATAGATTAATAGATGAAGGCTTTACTGATGATGAGATAGATAATATTATAAGCAATTTACTAGAATCATTGTCTGCTAATGATAATATACCAGAACAAGGAGCATTCCTATTCAATGCAAAGAAAGGAAGTATACATGCATTATTATGTATATTACCTCATGATCCTCCATTACTGATAGGTGAGAATATACAATGCTTAGTATTATACATGAGTCTAGGCTCTCCAGTTACTATAAATGATCTACATGTATATGCTAATGCACCAAGTAGTACAATACCAATGTTTGATGAGAATTGGGCACCTGATACAATACCAGATCCATTCATATGGTTAAGCGATCCAATAACATTAAATGAGGCTGGAGAATGGACTATAGTAGCAGACTTTACTAGAGATAGTAGTATAGTATTAACAGTTGATGTAACATTCAATGTATTACCAGAAGGAATGGTAGGAGCAGTTGGATTGGTAGGAGCATCTATAGCAGCACTTATGGTATATTCATACAGGAAGAGAGTAATAAAATCTTAATTTTTATTTTAATAGACAGCATACTATTACAACATCATATGTTTTATGCATATACTTTAATATCTTACGTAATTCATTCCCATCCTCATCTACAATATCTACAATTCTCTTTAGTATTTCTCTACTCTTCTTATCTTTCTCAAATTTAGTATAATCTATCTTATATGCAGATAGATTGTTAAGTTCTATTATCTTATTTGTTGCATATGTTAGATTATATGACATGTTATCTATATCTTTAATAATATCATCCCATAGATACTGCTTTGGATAGTAGAACTTATATTTATCATAGCATAGAGTATAATACTCTTCATCCTCTATACATTCTATACTTTCTCTACCTTTTATACAATTACTTATTCTCTTTATTATATACAATAGAATGATGACTTTAGGATCTATAAAGCCTAGTATATCTTCAATATCATCAACTAATTTCATTAACTCATCTTTAGGTTTGAATATATTGAATAGTTTCTTAAGATACATAATATCTTATATTCATATCTAAATTTAAAGTATAGAGTGAAGCATATTATCTTCTTATCTAAAATTAGTTGTAGATTAGGGGTATTATACTATTATATTATGAGCAAAGAATGGCTAAAGCAATACAATTCAATAGAGAAAAGGCTAGAGAGGTTAATAAGAGTAAGACATTCTGGTATCCATCTGAAGAAGTAGAAGCAGTATTTGAGGCATTATCAGAACCAAGAGAAGGTAAGAGAGTAGGCAAAATGAAGAAAGATCCATGGCTATTAGATGTTAAGATAATTAATGGCATAGATAAATCAGATGATGAAGAGATAAAGTTAGATAATGAGAGAAGGGAACTAGTATTAAATTCTAAAACAGTAATTGAGAGTAAGTTTAATGATCTAATAAAGCAGTATAATCAGATAAAAGGTAAGAGGTTTGTAATAATAGGGTTAGGAGAGGAAGAAGGTAAAGAGGGAACATATGTTGATTACTATATAGATACAGAAGAGAATGCTAGGAAAGAAGGAGTAATAGCATAAACCATTCATATTTTTTATTTTATAAATAAAATGAGGAGTTATACAAGAGAATTAATATTACTATAGTATCTGCATATCTTTGCTATATCATTGATATCAAATGGTCTAGTATCTTCAGCATATTCATTCTGTATTGCTAGTATATGTCTAATAATTGAGCATACTGCAAAATGTTCACAGTTATTACATTTCCTAATCTCCTCTCTCATCATTATATAATTATATTATGAGAGACTATGGAGTTAGTAGAGCAATTAGAAGCAAGTTTAATACTGAAGGATATAGCATATCCATTTCCAGAATACAGAGTAGGAGAAGGTAAAATCTATCTAAAGACAGAGGAAGGATCATTAAAACCAATAAGGTTTACAAAAGCAGTAGTAAAAGAGGTTAATAGCATATATGGCAAACATTTAGATATAGTAGGGTTAGTTGGCAAAAACTTTGCAGTAATACCTAATCAACTAGTAGAGGATATGGTATATAATGTAAAGGATAGATACAATCTAGAGATATTAAGAAGCAGAACAGATAGACATGAGAATGCTATAGTAATTGATTTGCTATCAGATAAGTTAAAAGAAGTAGATATCAATGATATGGTTCAGTTTGGTGTATCAATAAGAAATAGTATAGATGGAACAAGCAGTTTAGCAGTAGATAGCTTCAGTTATAGGTTAGCATGCAGGAATGGTGCAACAGCTAAAGTAAGAGGTATAACATTTAGTAGAAGGCATATTGGTAATCCTAAAGAGCTATTAGTAGATTTTGAGAAAGCTTTAGAATCAGCATTAGCCTATGCAGAACAGTTAGCAATAATGTATAAGAAGATGGCTAGAAAGATAATAAATAAAGAGATAGTAGAGAAGCTAGCAGAACTAAACTTTCCAATGAAGTATTACAAATCAACACCAATAAAGATAGAAAGAGAGGATAATAGGTTAAAAGTAGAATTGTTAAGAGAGGAGAACCTATGGCAAGTATTCAATGGAATAACATATGTCATTAATCATAATAGTAGAGCTGGAGCTTTAACTATACTGATTAACTTAATTTCGAGATACAGTAAAGCTTATTGATCACTAATAATAACATAAGATATGCAGGGATATATTGATCTAGAACGAGCATATAAGAATGAAAGAGATGCTAGGGTTAAAGAGAGAATGTTATTAATTATTCGTATAAAGAAGGATGGTATATTACCTGCACATGCTGCTAAAGAACTTCATAGAGCAAAATCATGGGCATACAAATGGCTCTATAGATATGAAATAGAAGGTATAGAAGGTTTAAGAGATAAGCCAAGATCTGGAAGACCATCATTAATCAATAAGAAGATAGAGATTAGTATAAAGAAAGAGTTAATGAGTAATAGATATGGATGGAAAGTAAGAGAAGTTAAAGAATTGATATATAAGAAAGCTAATATTATCTATAGTGAGACACACATATACAGATTACTGCATAAATGGGGATTCGAGCAGAAGGTTCCTATAAAGAAGCATATCAAAACAGCATCTATAAATGAGAAGGAAGATTTTAAAAAAGAGCTATAGATGCTATAAGAAATATACCAGATGATTTTAATGTAATAATGTTAGATGAATCTATATTTGTATATGATGTTATAGTTAAGAAGGTATGGATATACAAAGATTATAGACCAATAGTAAAGATAATAGGTTCACATAATAAGACATTCGTATTTGGTTCTTTAAGTATAGATAATAAACAGTTATTTAGACAGTATGATAGGTTTAATACTAATACATTCTTAAAATATCTTAAAGAATTACATAAGAAGTTCCATAAGATGATACTATTTATGGATAATGCTAAACAGCATAAAGCAAAGAAGGTTATAGAGTATTTAGATAAGAATAAAGATACAATAACTGTAATATGGTTTCCAACTGCTTCTCCTGAATTTAATGCTGTAGAGGAATGTTGGAGGCAAGGAGAGAAGGATCTATTCCATTGTAAATTCTATAACAAGTTTATAGATATGAAGAGAAGTATATCTGAATACTATAGAACAAAGAGGTTTAAGCTTAATATAATAAGATATCTAACTAGAGAAGCATTATAAAGCAATAATACAAGATGATGTATATATTCTATATTTATAGCATAGGCTATAATCAGTTACTATATCATAAGGTGTTAAATGCTATAATGATGGTAATATACAATTAAAATGAGCAATATCATAATAAGCAACATAGCCTATAATAGGCATTATTCTTACTATTTAGTTAATAGATCATAAATTTAGGTTAGGCAGTATAGATTTTAAATTATTAATAGATAGAATAGTAAAGATAAAGCCATTATCATTGGTTATAGCTGATAAAGGATATGATTCTGAATCAAATCATGAATTAATTCATAGGTATAATGCTAATAGCATTATACCAGTAAGAAGGAATGCCATTAAAGGTAAGTATAGATTAGATATGAAGAGTAATTGGGATAAATATAAGAAGATATATTATCAGAGGAATAAGGTAGAAGCTGTTATATCTGTTATCAAGAGGATATTCGATGATAATATTAGAAGCAAAAGAGTAGTAGCAGAGAATAGAGAGTTAATGTTTAGAATGATAGCATATAATGCATATAGGTTAAGTATTATCTTATTGATAGTAATCATTCAAGTGTTGATGGTTTCTACACAGCCTAGAAGTTGAGAAACCTCTTGAGTATTGTATATGTAATACCTATATCCAATCCTTTACCATGCTTAACCTTGTTATTCTCAGCTTCAATAGCAAAACTATACTTCTCATTATTGAATAACTTACCTTCTATCTTAGCAATTAGATACCCTTCCTCAAGATACTTTATAGTATCCTCTAAGCTTAACCTCTTTGTATGGTCTAAATAGTTGATATAATCATTAACTATCGGACTTTTATCACTCCTAAACGCCATGAAAGGTATGCCTAAATTATACATCCATTTTAATAACTCCCTCTTTTCCTCGCTATTCATATCTATTATATAATAGTATGAAAATAGAAGGAGCAGAGATAGAGGTAAAAGAAGAATTCTTTGTATGTAATATTCTTAAAGCGTTTGCTGGGACTACAGGGTATAGAGGTGGAGATTGGGGACATGGTGCTACACATTAGCATTTGAGGATATAGCAAGTACTGGTTGGAAAGTCAATATTTATAATTATGGTCTAAAAGAGATAAAAGGAGTAAAAGGAATAAAGGGTTTTGAAGATTTTGATAGCGAGACAAGCTTACTATACATGAACCAAGAAAGGTAGAGTTGATATTTAATGGTAGTGAACTTGATACTCTAATAGAAGCTTTAGAGTTTATACTGAATACATTAAAGGAACAGAGAAAAAGCGATAATAATTAAGACTATCCAATACCTATTTTTATTATAAAAAAGGGTTAGAGTTTATACTTCCAATACTTATTCTTGAACCTCTTATCCAATAACCATACCTTTGCACTATCTGAATTACTCCTAACAGCTCTACCAATACATTGCTTAACAGCAATATAGATCTCTTCTAGTATTACTTTATATGCTTCTTTACCTAATTTGTTATTGATAAAACCAATACTATCTTTAATGTAATCGTCATAAGGCTTGTATGGTACTCCTATTATGATTATATCTGATATTAATGATCTTCCATTATGAACAAACTCTATACCTTCTGTTAATTTACCTCTAGCAACTACTAGAATAACAGCTTTATTATTACTTTCTGCTAGGTTTACTAATATCTCTTGGAACTTCTTAATACTAGTCTTCCTATACTCTTTCAATATCTTTAATTCTTTAGGTAAATAGTTTGCTATCTTATTAAGCATCTCATAACTACTAAACATTACTAGTATGCTTTTCTCTGCATTCTTGCTTATCTCTACTATCCTATCTGCATATTTTCTAAACATATCATTATCTCTCTTCTTATACTCAGTAGTAAGATCAACATGGAACCTAGTAAAGATTAATGGCTTAACATCTCTTCTCTTACTAATATCAAACTCTACTATCCTATCCTCATTAATATTATAAACATTAACCATATAATCCTTAGAAGGCATGGTTCCACTCATTGCTAGTATAGGTATATTCTTATTTAGAATATCTAGCAAATATGAAGGGTTTATTACCTTAACCTCAATATCTTTACCATTGCTATATACTCTAGTATTACTGCTGTTTATCATTGCTAATGCTTCTGCTATATACATTGTATAGTTGCTATATGCTCTCTTTTCAGTTATTAAATAGTTTATAGCATCTCCTAACGCTTCTAACTCTATGTATCTTAATCTGTATGTATTTTTATCAAGTTTGTATAACTTTGTATAATCATTATCAGGTATCTTTGATTTTAGGTCTTTTAGTATCTCAATTGCTTTATCAATTATAGCTCTGATTATCATTATCTCACTAGCGTTATCTGATAAATGTTTGTAATCCTCTAACCAACTCTTATTTTCTCCTATGATATACTTTGCAGATAACATTCTCATTATATCTGATACCAAATCTTTCAAATTTTTAACCTCAAAATAACTGCTAATAATATCTTCTCTATGCTTCTCTAACTCTTCTATTGCCTTTTCAATATTCTCTTTCTTAATTATTTTATCATCCATGCTATGTATATTCTCTAAGTTATGAGCTTCATCAATTATTACTACTAGATTGTTTAACCATGCTTCTAAATCCTCTTCCTTACGCTTTAACTGTTCTAAATATTTAAACAGATATGCATAAGTACCAACTATTACTCTGCTAGCTAGTGCAGAAGATAATAATGATCTGTATGGGCATATACTATATTTGTTAAACTCTTTCTCTAACCTCTCTCTTTCTTCTCCTACTGCTTTTGCTCTTTGTTTTGCTAACTCTTCCCTCTTCTTAGCATAGTAATATCCTAAGTTGTTTAATATTGTTAGATCCTTTGACACTTCTCCTAATGCTTGATAGTAATAGCATTTGCTACAGATAGGGTTCTTTGCAGTCTTCTCATTATCTTTATCCTCTATACCTAGTATCCCGTCTAACGTCTTTCTTTTGCTTTTCTCTTCTACCTTCCTTAGCAACTCTTCTCCTAGTATTAAGCAACCTTTCTCCTTTCCTACTAATAGTGTATAATCATAGATGCCTAACCTATGCAGTTCTCTAACTATTGGATCGTATTCATTAATAGTTCTAGTTACTATTAACACTCTCTTATTCAATGCTAATGCTGTTATTAGAGCAAATAGTGTTTTGCCAGAGCCTGTAGGAGCTTGTAATACTACTAGATTATTATTCCTTAAAGCTTCTATTACTTCATCTTTCAACTCTTCTTGCCATGCTCTTAACTCTATCTCTACTTCCATCAGTAGATAATTATAGAGTAATGAGAGTAGTTGGAGAAGCATTTAGGGATAGTAATCATTACTTAGAAGAAGCAGAAAGATTGTTGGATAGAGGCTTTATAATATGCTTAGTAGATAATCTAAGGATACTAAACGAGTTATTAGTTGCTTATAAGCAAGAAGAAGCAGAGGATATAATATTATTTGTAGCAACTATTAGAGAGCAAACATACTATCAGTTCTTTTTGAGAAAAGATATTATAAAGAGGATAGTAAAGATACCAAGAAATACTATACAGATTGTAGTTAGCAATAATGTTAAATGCATAATAGATAGCAAAGAGAATGCTATAAGAAATCTAGAAGAGTCTGTAAATATATTCAGACTGAAACATAGACCAGAGAGTAAGTTATATCATGATAGCAATAATGTGCGTTTAGATATTAGTAAAGGTGAACAATACTATATATTCAGAGGTAGAGATGCAATAATTGTATTTGCTTGGAGTAAAGGTTTGTTAGATAAAGAATTGATAGTAGATAGTATCAATAGCAATTATACTATCCATTTGATCAGATAACTCCAACTTTTATTTATTATTCTATGAATGAGGAGTTATATTGTAAAGAAAGAGGTAAAGAAGAAGAGATGTAATTATGAGATATTGATAGTAGAAGAGATAGCAGATAAATGCTATAAGGTTAGAAATACTAAGAAGAATACTGAATATTTAGTATTAAGTAATTATCAAGCATGTGATTGTATAGCATTTGAGAAGTATAATAATTGTAAGCATTTAGAAGCAGTTAGACAATATGAATTAGATAAAGAGTTGATAGAGAAAGGAGAGAATACAGAAGAGTTAGTAATGGTAGAATAAACTCCTAATATTTTTATATCTGTTAGATATATTAAGAAGATAGATATTCTATAGAATTAATGACTGAGAGGATTAGTAACGAGGATTCGTTGGACATCCGGCCCATTTGTTCCATAGTTTGAAGTAATTATTGACTACAAAAAATACTATGAAAAATAAAGAGATACCTACAAACTATCTTGTGTTTGCTATGGGAAGAGCATAATACCATTTCTAGTATTTAATGCTTGATAGACTATGTTCATAGTTATTAGACTGTTTATTGATCTACTCTTATCATTATATAATTTAGATGTAGTAGAATAATATTCTTAAAATCGGTGATAAATTCTTGCAAATTTGCTATTCACACTTGGCGGTATCCTTCCCAATAATAGTTATAGATACTTTTCATACCAATATATAATAACGCCGGGAGAGGGATTCGAACCCTCGCGAGCTATAAAGCTCACCGGCTCTCAAGGCCGGCGCATTAGTCCACTCTGCCTTCGGTTATTATAAAATCCCGGCTATCCCAGCGCATAACTAAATTATAATAGCTTACTTAAATGTCATTCTTTAGTTGAAACATATATCTATCTTAATACATTCTGTATGAACAGTATTCGTATTTATTATTTGCATACTCTTCAAAATAATGTCTTTATATGGCTCATGTGTGTTTAATATTACTTAAAAATATTATACATGAGTTCCTACGTAGTTTATTAAATCCTTCCTTATCATCAGAATATATAAAATATCTATATAATGTATATCAAATGGCACATCTTTTTTCATTCTATGTTATTATAATAACAGGTTTTCCTATGGTATGAGCTATACCTATTTCGTAGAATACATTTATATTCTTGTCTGTTATATCTGCTATTAGAACTTTGCTTTTTAAAATATATGACCATATATCAAGTATGGATATAGGCGAGAATGTATCATCTGCTCTAATACATTTAAAGCCTAACTCTTCAACTGTAGGTTTTATTTGTTCTCTATAAATTCTATCGAATCGTGGTTCAAAGACATTAGAACAAAGCACAGAACATCCTCTTGCTTTATATCTCTTGTATTAAAGATAGGAAAACTGTCAATGGTTCATTCTGTTTAACTATATACTTTCGATATATTATGGCTCATTACTAATAATTAATTTACCGTCGTCTCTATGTTGAATATTTATATGAATAAGTGCTAAGTTCATTCATAACTTTCCTGCGAATCTCTTCATTATCAATCCATTCTGTAGGTTCA
This sequence comes from Candidatus Nitrosocaldaceae archaeon, assembly GCA_026002835.1. The sequence goes on along the minus strand of BPGC01000003.1, from coordinate 18,330 downwards.
CAAAAAGTTTGAATAATTTTAGCTATATGATATTGACCATTAGATTCATCATTGAACTGTTTAAATATAGAATACAAACCTCAACTAAGTACTATTATCATGTTTTTATATGAGGATAACCAGTAATTTCAAAGTCTTGTAACCTACGAACCAGTTCTATAATTTGCTATAATCTTTGAGATATATTCAAGAACACTATCTGGAAATTTATTTAGATTAGCCATTATAGAATATATTTATTAAATTAAATGCTTTGTGGATTTATTGATAATTTCGTATAGACTATTCGAAAAGAGTGTCTATGAAACAATTTTAGAACGTTAATAGGCTATCTAATAACTAAAATGACAGCATAATGACTAATAATCGAAATTAAGCTACAAAGCATAATAGTTAAAAAACTTATAGAGTTTAAAGAGAAAAGAAAAGATAGAGTATCAGCAACTGATTTAGTAAATGAGTTATATAATAACATAGATGATAATAAAGTATCAAGTTTAGTAAGAAAGATAGGCCGTAGATTAACTAATTTTGGATTTAAGAAAGAGAAACATGAGGATAAGAATTACTATATAATAGATGATAAAACACTAGCAAGGGTAAAGAATACATATAGTATGTATGATATAGATAACTTTAACATAGATCTAGATGATTTTGGTATTTGCTGGAATTCTGGAATTTCTGGAATTTTAGATGTAGATACAAAGACTAAAGATAAGCATAACATTCCACTAGTACAAAGCATGATTTATAGAAATAATAATATAGATGCTAGTGGAACCTTCTCTAAATTAAACTTAGATAATACTAATAGTTCTAGAGATAAAATTCCAGAAATTCCAGAATTCCAGTTAATAGAAGCAAATAACATCTCTATAAACAATAGAACAATCAAGATACCAACGTGGCTTATACCTAACTATAAAGCAGATCCTAACAGAGCATACTGTGAGATATGTGGAGAAACATGCTATCATAGAATGGATATGCCTTTAGAACAATGGGCTAGAGAACATGCTAATCTATTTCATAAAGAGTTAGATGAAGAGTATAAAGAGATTGAAATAAGCAATACTAGCAGTAATGCAAGATTGTATGAATGTAATATATGTGGTGCTTTATATAAAGAAGAGAAGAATTATAGGAATCATTTAGCATTGTTGCATAAAAAAGAGTTATCCAAAGATGCACTTGGCATAATGCTTAATAATGATAACTATAATCTTTCAGATGATGAACATGCTAATTGTCTTATGCATAAAGTTATACAAGTAAGATAACTCATTCATAAAATAATAATGAATTAAACAGAAATCTTTAGCTTGTAATTACTTATATCTATAAGCAAACATTAACATATGATTTCAAACATAACATAATATATGTTATTATGTTATATAGTAAGTGTTTAGATCAAATAACTTTACAAGATATATATAACAAATGTAATGTGTTATCTAGCTTGCACATTAATCAAGCTAGAATTTTTATCCATTTTGAGTTGAAATGATACTAATTATCATGATTTATTAAAAATTAATATCTTGATTATCTTAGCTAATCAAGATTTAACTGTATGATAGTTTTAGACAAGATATAGGTAAAACTTATAATAAATTGAAATCTAAATATCAAGACAATTAATTATAAATGATAATTCACTAGCGATATTATATTTAAATAAAGAATAGATGAGATGATGACGAACATAACGATCTAAGATCGTTATGGGATAATGAAGACAAGTAAGGCAAGTATCTGAACGAACTGAGCTTAGATGTCATAATTCTATGCTTTGTGAATTTCGATTATTAGTCATTATGCTGTCATTTTAGTTATTAGATAGCCTATAACATTCTAAAATTGTTTCATAGACACTCTTTTCGAATAGTATATATGAAATTATCAATAAATCCACAAAGCATAATTCTACAAAAATATGGAAAGATGGCTATAGAAAACTGAATAATGGAACAAAAATACAGAGATACATTTGGAGAATACTGTTACAAATTTAGTAATTCTCCAAGAGAAATGAGACAAAAAGAATCTTTTAGATGAAGGGGGATATGATGAAGTTTCAGAACTTCTATGGAGTATGAAAAAAGATTGCTGAAGATACAATAAAATCAACTAAAAGGATACTTAATGAGTTGATAATGGCAAATGTTAACCTTCAAGATCCAGAGAATGTTAAGGAATACATTGCTAAACGTGATGATTGGAGCGAAGGAAGAAAGATGAATGTAGTTACTGCATATGATCGTTTTGCAAAGAAATACAAAATAGAATGGGATAAACCTAAGATAAGAAGAGAAGAAACATTACCGTATATACCTACTGAAAGAGAGATTGACGATCTAATAGCAGGATGCTCTAAATATGTTGCAGTTATGCTACAAATAATTAAAGAAACCGCTGCAAGATCTAGCGAATCATTTAATCTAAGATGGTCAGATATAGATCTTGAAAGAAAAATAATATACATAAAGGCAAAGGTAGCAATCACCGTATCTGTAAGATAAGTAATAAATTGATAAATATGTTAAACAACATTCCAAGAAACGGCGATAGAGTATTTTGGAAGTATAAAAATGTTAGTAATCTAAGAAGAACATTTGAGAGGCAAAGGAAAAAGATGGCTAATAAATTAGGAAATCCAAAGATACTATTAATCCACTTCCATACATTGAGACATTGGAAGGCTACTAATGAATACTATAAGACAAGAGATATAGTTCATGTTCAAAGAAATATAGTTGGGTATAAAGATATTAAAAATACATTAAAGTATGTACAGCTTATAAAGTTTGAAGAAGAAAGTGAGTATATAGTTAAAACTGCTAAAAATATAGATGAGCTTCAAGTATTGTTAGAACAAGGCTTTGAGTATGTTTGTGATCATGAAGGATATAAGGTCCTTAGAAAAAGAAAGTAAAATTGTCGCTAGTTAAGTTGTGATGCCGCCGGTGAGATTTGAACTCACGACAGCTCGGTCTTCAGCCGAGTGCTTTTGGGATCATCTCCCAGGCTGAGCTACGGCGGCATTAACATACATCTAACATCAACGTTTTAATAGTTTTACTAATAACTAATTTATAGAGGAGTAAATAAAACATTCATAATATGAGTATAACATATGAAGATTTTAGTAAGTTGGATATACGTGTAGCAAAGATAATCTCAGCAGAAAAGATCAAAGGATATAAGAAGATAGTAAAGGCTAGAGTTGATCTAGGGAATGAAGAAAGAGAATTAGTAGTAGGAGGTGCTGAATATTATGCGCCAGAAGAACTTGTTAATAAGATAGTAATAATATTAGCAAATCTCGAACCTAGAAAGATCGCTGGTATTGAATCACAAGGAATGCTTTTAGCAGCAGATGTAAATGGTAAGCCTATATGGTTAACTACTGATGGAGAGGCGCCGTTAGGAAGTAGAGTTAGATAGACTTTAGATGTAATTCATCATTGATCATTCTAGTCAATATCTTTATTATGCTTTTAGCAGCTCTAGGCTGTTCTATGTGAGGGTTATCTATCTCAGCAAATAATCCTATAGCATCTATATTATACTCATTAGCAATGCCTAGTATTAAACCATTGAACCATGTTATAGTACTAATCTCTCCTCCTAGTGTTAATATATCAAACCTATCCAGTATATTCAATAATCTAGGATTATTTACAGCTCCATATACCTTTGGTTCATCGATAACCTTATCCTTAAGATACCCTCCAGCTGTGTATATCATTCTAATATTACCAAAGTTTTTAACTAACTCAATCAGCATCTTGCATAGATTAAATACTTCAAACCCTTCTTGTGGTTGAGTATTACCAGTAAAAATCATTATAGCATTTTTATCATCTGAGTATAGATTATATATGTCAGTATGTAATCTCGCTACTCCATCCTTATATATAACCCAAGGCTTCTCTTTAGATTCTATACTAGCAACAAGTTTTGTATTTAATTCTCTTGCTAAATAAGATGATACTAACCCTCCTACTTTCCCCATATCTGGAAGAGATGCTATCAGTATTATCTCATCGTTTATCTCTGGCTTCCTATGTATTATACTCTTCATGTCTATCATTTACTAATAATCAAATTTCAATCTTGTGAATTAACCTTCTCTATGAATGCTAGTATGCCAGTATAATCAAGATCACCATATCCAAGATTTGTAGCCATTCTATATAGCTCTTCTGCAATACTACTCATAGGTAATGCTAGATTGAACTCTTTAGCAGTAAAGTTTATTGTATGCAAGTCTTTTAACATCATGCTTAATGCAAATGTCTTCTCAAAGTTATGCTTGATCATCTTCGGTCCTTTCCTCTCACTCATGCCAGTCTTAAAGTATGTAGAGTTTAATATCTCTAGAAACTTTTCTGGATCTAAATTTGCTCCTTTAACTAATGTTATACCTTCTGATAATGCTAATGCAAGCATAGCAATCTGCAAATTCATTGCTAGTTTCATTGAGGCTGCAGAACCATTAGAGCCTAAATAGAATATCTTCTTACTAATTGCTCTGAATACATCTTCATATCTATCAAATGCTTCTTTATTACCAGCAGCCATGACTACTAACTCACCTTTCTCTGCTAATGGCGGTCCTCCCATTACTGGAGTATCCAGCATTATTATGTTATAATTCTTAAGTTCATTAGCAATCTCTCTAGAATGTATCGGACTTATAGTACTAACATCTGCTAGCACTAGTTTTTTATTAGCACTAATTATCCCATCTTTACCAAAACAGACATTCTTTACAGCATTGGCATCTTTCAATACAGTAAGAATCAATTCGCATTCCTCAGCAACTTGCTTAGGAGTATCAGCAACTTTGGCATTGAACATCTTCAACTTTTCTGCTTTCTCTCTAGTTCTATTATATACTATCAATTCAAAACCTTCTGCTAATAATCTTCTTGCTATTGCTCCTCCCATTAACCCAGTTCCAATTAAACCTATCTGCATATTATCAATAAATTTAAAGATGGATATATTTTATTTGATTGATATTATATCTCCTTCAATCTTGTATCCAGAGCTTATCATCTCTATAGCATCATCTCTAACTATAAAATTCTCTTCATATAGTATCGGTCCATATTCAGTTGCCACAAACCATTCTGCAGCAAAAGCCATGTTTGGTTTTAATGTTAGATCTGCATCACTCCAACTTGCTAGGTATGGCTCTTCAACCATATTATAACCTAAACTGTGACCTATGAATATCTCTGGCTCTAATGGATTTATTGTATCATGTTTCTTCATAACTCTTCTTATATCATATGCTATATCTATAATCCTTCTATTTGGCTTGAAGTATTCAATACCTTCTTTGAACACATCTTGCATTATCTTATATGTTCTCTTATGCTTATCTGTAGGTTCTCCGAATACATAGATCATATCATAATCGCTTGAATAGCCATGATATACAGCTCCTCCATCTATCCATTGTAGATCTTGATCTCTCATAACTCTATCTGGATACTGTCTTCTGAAGAATGCATATCCTGGATGAGTCCATGGAACTGCAACACCGATCTCAGTTGATCCAGCATCAAACTGTGCATCAAACATAGCTCTAGTTATCTCTACTTCGCTCATACCTTTACTAATACTAGCAAAGAATTTGCTAAATGCTCTATTCTGTATATCTGTAGCAACTCTTATCTTTTCTAACTCTCTATCACTCTTTATCAATTTAAGATTCCTTAGTATGTTAGTAGCATCAACTAACTCTATATCATGTTTCGATAACCTCTCTTTAAGAATATTGAATTCATTAACAGTTATGCTTTCATACTCTCCTAGATCTATACCTACTTTCTTTGCTTTCTTATCTATAAGAGCATCTGCTATAGCATCTATCCTTTTATGAGGGTAATGTGTTATTATATCATCTATAAATGTCTCTTCTTTTATAGCATCTTCTTCTCCTCCAACCGCAACCATGCTTATACCTTGATCAATATTAAAGATCGCTCTTGGAAAAGCTGTTCCGCTAGCAAAGGCAGCATACCTTTTAGTATAAACCGTTCCTAGAAAACCAGTAAGCCATGTAACATTATTAGGATTGTATGCTATTATAGTATCTATATCAGCCATTGAACTTCTTAGCCTTTCATATCTATCATCATACTCTTGCTTTGGAAATACTCGCATATGATAGTATGATATCAAAAATTTATAAGGATATTGCTAGAGTCTGAATAGCCATATTATTCCTACTGCTGATAATAATATTAGTTCTGTTATTATAAACAATTTTATGAATTGTCTCTTCTCTCGCCATTGACATTTATGAGATCTACTCATCCATTCTTTATCTAATAACACTCCACATCTACATCTATATGGTTTATACATGCATTTTATAATACTATTAGATGATAAAATATGATGTATGTAATATGTATTACTGATATGAATTTAGTAATAATGTTATATATTTAGATCATCATTCCTAGCTATTAGTATAACTTCATCTCCTCTAAAAAAGTCTGGTATAACAGCAACTGGTTTTGCATTTAATGTTTTTTTATAAAGTCTTTGTGCTTGATTCTCAGTGCCAGTAGTTACTTTAACCAATTTGAGTCTAGATCCTCTTACCTCTAACTCTTTTATAATATCTTTGAGCGATTCTCTTATCAATCTTGAACCTAATCCTTTACCTTGTTCTTTAGGAGTTATAGCTATCTGTTCTAGTTCTATTACTGCATCTTTTCTAAAACCTCCTAACTCTATCCATAAAATATAACCTTTGATCTCATCATTCTCAATAATATAATATTTATTTGCTGGATATCCTAAATATTTTAATCTGATCCATTCTTTAACTATGTTGATATCATTCATACCATGGAAACATTCTAGATATATATTGGCTATATCATCTATATCATCTTCTTTCATCTTTCTAACGTTCATATATTTACACCCATTTTTCTAATATAATTGAGTTTCTTCATCCTTTCTTTTAATAAAATAATTGGTTCCATAGGTAATGGATCTATCCCTCTTAACACAGCTAGATATAGAGTTGTATAATCTAATAGATATAGATTTCCTATTAGATTTGCTAAAGCGTTTTTAGAGAATAAAGGCAATTCATAAAATTCATGTTGAGTACTAATAATCTCTTTGAAGATATCAAACCTTGTTCTAATCTCTTCTCCATCTCTAACATCCTTTATAAATAAAGGCTTAAACTCATCTTTATTTATCCATGCAACTATTTCATTATGTGATGCTTCTATTATATCAGATGTTATAGCAAAACTCTTACTATTCTCATTCAATGAGTTCTTAAATCTAATGCCTACACTTCTACAATATGGAGAAGTATATGTAACTGGTATACTATTCTTAAAGTAAAATGCTATCTGTTTAGCTATGTTATCTTTTATATCGGTATCTATACTTATATAATTACTGATCTCCTTCATTATATTAATGCTCTTATATGCATCCTCTTTAAGCCATTCTATACCTTCTATGTTAGAGATTACATTTAATACTGCAAATAATATGCTAGGAAGAGAATATCTAGGTGCTACACTCTCTTTTATTTTTAAATGCATATAATTGTTATCTTTACAGACTTTTTCTAATAACCCTCCAGAAGATATCCCAATTATCTTTAAACCTTTTTTATGAGCTTCTGTAAAGATACTTAATGTCTCTTCAGTATTACCAGATGAACTAATTGCAATTATTAAAGCATTAGAATCTATAAATGAAGGAAGATGATATCCTTTAATAACATAGACTGGAATATCTGCTTTATCATATAATATATCACATATAACATCAGCAGAGGTCCCAGACCCTCCCATTCCTGATAATACTAATGCTGATGGTTTGATACTATGCATGTTTACATCTATCTTCATACTATCCTCCGCTAAAGTAGGCCATTGTTCGTAAACTTTATACACTTGACCGCTATCTATTTTTAATACCTCTTCTTTATTTAGCACCAAGTTATTATCTGTAATGGTAATAAATAAAGGTTAGCTATTTAACACAATGACTTAATAGAAGTTGTTATTCTATTAGAGGCATGGAGATTCATCAGCTTATGTGGGTTGAGAAATATAGACCTAAGAGGATAGATGATGTAGTAGATCAAGAAGAAGTTGTAAATAGCATAAAGAATATAATAAAAGATCCAGATGAGATGCCACATCTATTATTTGCTGGTCCAGCTGGAGTAGGAAAAACAACTATAGCATTATGCTTAGCAAGAGAGTTATTAGGAGAGAATTGGAGAGATAATACTCTAGAGCTTAATGCTTCTGATGAGAGAGGTATAAACATGGTTAGAGAAAAGGTCAAGATGTTTGCTAGATTCACTAGCATGCAAAATATACCATTCAAGATAATAATTCTAGATGAGGCTGACGAGATGACTGCTGATGCACAGACAGCGTTAAGAAGGGTAATGGAGGATTACTCTAGAACTACTAGATTTATACTAATATGTAATTATTTATCACAGATCATTGAGCCTATACAGAGTAGATGTGTAATATTCAAATTTAAAGCATTAGATAAAGATGATGTCATAAAACACTTAGCAAAGATATGTGAGAATGAAGGAGTAAAGTATGAGAAGAAAGCATTAGAAGAGATCTACGAGTTTACTGAAGGAGACCTTAGACATTCAATAAATATACTTCAAGCAGCGGCCAATTTAGGAAACGTGAATAGTAGTAATGTAAAGAAGGTTATAGGCGTATCAGATAAGAAAAGAGTTAAAGATATAATATCATTAGCATTATCAGGAAAGTTCAGCGAAGCAAGGAATAAACTTGTAGAGTTATTAAGGATATATGGTATATCTGAGCGAGATTTCTTAAAATTAGCAAATGAGGAGTTGCAAGAGATCAATGAACCGAAGTTGCTAGCAGCATTAGCAGAATATGATTACAGATTAGCTATAGGTGCACATCCAGATATACAATTAGCAGCATTACTAGCAGAGTTTGCAAGAATTGGTAAAGAAATAAGGTTCGATACCTCTAAATATAACAAAAAGTAGTAGAATGATATGCCAATAGCATATGTATTGATAAATTGCGATCTAGGACATGAAGAAGAGATAATAAATGAGTTAGCAAAGATACCAGAGGTTAAAGAAGTTAGAGGTGTTTATGGTGTCTATGATATATTTGTTAAAGTTGAGGCTGACGATCCAGCAAAAGTTAGAGAGGTTGTAACTAATAAGATAAGAAGGATGGAGAGAGTTAGAGCTACAAATACTCTTATGGCTATAGAGAGCCAAGGAGGAAAGTAGATAAATACGCTAATAATATACTCACGAGAGTTGAGCCTATCCATGATGCTATAAGCATAAACATCCTAGTTTTATTATATACTATAGGCCTTCTATATAGATTGACACCAAATAGACTTGCTAACAATAATTGTGATAATGACAATGGTATTGCAAATTGAGTAAATATCCATAGTAATAATGAGCTTGCTAATAAACTACTGAATATAGTTGCTTGACTATGTCCAACTACTCCCTCACTTACGAACAATGCTGTCTTCTTTCCTTTGATTATTCCTATTATAGATGCTAAAGGCAGTAAGAAGAATGTAAGATTGTTTGTATAAAGCAAACCTATATTATTTGCTGCTAATGTATATGAGGTATAAAATGTTAGTAAAGGCATAGATATTCCATAAAACTTATTAACAGATAATAAAGAAAATCTTTTCAATATATTTGTCAATATTATATAGAATGATATAGATGCAAATATTGCTAGCAATGGAGTTATTAACCAACTTGTTACTATATTGTATAATTGATTAGTATTTATAATGGTATTCATACCTAACGCAAATCCTATATGAGAACCAATTAGAATATTTACCATGCTTATTGGTAAGCCTAACAAAGAGAAGATTGTTAATATTATGCTAGTTATTATAAATTGTATATTTAATTCTGTATTGCTAATGTCAAGTAACACAGAGCTCATCTTGCCTCCTTCTAAATAAAATCCTAGAAGAAAGCCTAAGATAGCTATGATTATAGCCTTTTTATATATAAAACCAGTAGATGTTATACTTCCAGTAACTATACCAGAGTTATTCCAACCAAATACAAATGCTGTATACAATAATATAATTGATATTAGATCTATCACGCATATCCCTTTGCTATCATTATAAGAACTACATCACTTGCATCCTCGCTATTATCTGCTATAGCATCTATCAATTGAGCAAACTCTTTAAATTGTAATATTGTTAAGATATCATACTCTCTAGTCTTGCTATATAACTCAGTTAATACTTGATTCTTTAACTGATCGCTCTCTTCTTCTATCTCTTCTATACATCTAGTGCATTCAATTATCTCATCTCTCTTCTTATCTAAACATTTTATGAGGTTAGCTAGTTCTTTTGATGCTTTTATGCTAACCTCGATATACTTTAATGTATTGTCATTAAGAAAGTTTACAAGCATATCTTCTGGTATCTTTCTTAGGTTTAATGCTCTAGACGCTTCTTTAGCAGCATCGGCAATATTATCTGTCAATTCCATAAATCTTAATATATCTTCTCTTAGGTATCCAAAGATCGAACCTTTACATATCTTCTCAACATTCTTCCTATGAACCTTATCTGCAAAACCTTCATATCTATCAATGAGTTCATCCATCTCTCTAGCCTTCTTTATGTTTAATAACTTCATATTAGCAATCATCTCTTCGAAATATGCTAAAGTCTGTAACACTAGATCCATATGCTCTAGCAATAATGTTTGCATATCATTACTCTTTGGCATATGCTTGATACTAGCTTAATATTAATAAATAATATGGAAAGAATATATTGTTAATCCATTATAGTATAACCGTTTGATCCCTACATATTGCACAATAAGAGATGAAGGAAGAGATTGTGTGAACCCTCCAGTATATATTATCTCAATAAAGTCAGAAGATGGAGAGTATCTTATAGGAGTTGTATGCTCAAAGCACAAAGATGTAATTAATGAGTTGGTTAAAAGTAAGCAGAGAGATAATCTTATACCAACTGGATCCATAAAGTTTGAAGAGTTAAGATATGTTGGAACCGATTGTATATCTAGGCATGATACAATAGAACTAGATAAATATGATGGATAGTTAGTAGCAATATGCTAGAAGAATTGTTAAGAGATTTGACTAATGAGGAAGATATCATTGCAGCAATAAGTAATGGTAATGCAGTAGCAGAAGTAGCAATAAGTAACCTTCCTATCAAGGTTAGCGAAGAATGGATTAGAGTTGGTATAGAAGGAGAGAGTCATATACATATAAAGAAGAATGCTATAAGATTCGTACAATTCTTAAGGGAAGTAAAGAGTAATAATAGAATGAGTTTTAGCATAAGGTTATTAGATGCTAATAAAGAGAGGATATTAGCAATATACTTTGTAAAGATGTATGATGGTGAGCAATTAAAGAGAGAAAGAGTTGAGAGGTATGAAGATATCTTTAAGAGATATGGCTCTAGAGATATCATAGATTTAGTTGATAGATAGGCTTTGAACCTTTGAATGTATTTATAATATTCATAGCAGCTATCTCTGCCATCTTTTCTCTAGTCTCAATAGTAGCACTTCCGATATGAGGAGTTAATACAACATTATCTAGATTAATTAACTCTGAATTGATCAATGGTTCTTCTTCAAATACATCCAATGCAGCTCCAGCTATCCAATGCTCTTTCAATGCTCTTATCAATGCTTCTTCATCAACGATCTTTCCTCTTGCAGTATTTATCAGATATGCTGTGCTCTTCATTGCTTTTAGCCTATCTTTATTGATTAGATGATAGGTATCTTTGTTTAATGATACATGCAAACTTGTGAAATCGCTTTTGCTTAATAGATCATCAAGATCTGTAAATTCATAGTTTACATCTTTCTTATGCTTGCTATAATAGATTATCTTCATCCCAAACGCTTCTGCTCTTTTAGCAACCGCTAAACCTATCCTTCCTAAACCTATTATTCCTAAAATTTTATCCTTTAGATCCCTTCCTAGCATAAAATAATAGTCATACTCTCTAGACCATTTATTGCTTCTAATCAATCTATCTCCTTCTACAACCCTTCTTGCTATTGCTAGTAATAAAGCAAGTGTTAGATCTGCTGTAGCATCTGTTAACACATCTGGAGTATACCCTATTATTATACCTCTCTTCTTTGCAGCATCTAAATCTATATGATCATAACCAACACTATAAGTGCTTATAACTTTTAGATTTTTAGCGTTATCTATAACTTCTTTATCTATCTTATCTGTAGGAAGGCAGAGTAAAGCATCTACTCCTTTAATATTATCTATTAGTTGAGTATGATCTGGAGGTATCTTATCCTTATGAACTATAACCTCAAACTCTTTCTCTAATAGTTCGATAGCCTTTGGTATGTATCTAGTTAGATAAACTCTAGGTTTCATACATCCTATCAGATTATGGAATATTAAAAATCTAATGCTATCTATAGTATTTAAATAGTATTATCTCTTTGAAATTGGCAACTTTACCATTATAAACTCTATGATCTATTAATATTGTATATATAATAAGATGAAATTGTGATGATAATTATCTAATATCCAAATATCAATTCACCTTATAAGGTTAGAGTTATAAAATTACAGCTTATACAATTTTAAGGATAGCATATCTCTACATTCTTTAATCTAATCTTATCTATCTCATTAACATATTATTAGACTAATAGGAACCTATACTAAATATTTATATATTAGATTTAATATGATAGGTTCCGAAGTTTTAATCATAAACTTTATATTCATCTTTAAAATATTACTTATATATCTTTTCATCAAACCTTAGGAACCTTTATAAGTAATCTTACAGATTATATGTTCCGAGAGCCAATATCCATCAAGGGAACTGTTTAAGGCTCGATGACCCTATTTGATAGGGAGTTTCGTATGATTCCATAAAGGGATGTGGGGAAAAATATAATACGGTAACGTATATCGCATCGGTTGCAATGAATAGAATCCTATAAAGGGAATTGAGAGTTTATAATAGTCTAGATATCTATCTATTCAATATAAGTTGCAATGAATAGAATCCTATAAAGGGAATTGAGAGTTTATATAAATATTACTGATATATCTTTTATAAGATGTTGCAATGAATAGAATCCTATAAAGGGAATTGAGAGAGATTACTATCGTTTCAATACTATCTATATATCTTCAGTTGCAATGAATAGAATCCTATAAAGGGAATTGAGAGTAGTATATCATAATTTTATCAGCTTATCTATAAGTATCAGTTGCAATGAATAGGTTCTGTAAAGTCTTCGTCTGATTCATTATGCTGTAAATATTCGTCTGGTAATGATATAAACTCTTTTTTACTAATAACAAAGATATAACCTGTGCCATCTACTGTATCTACATTAATATTAAGTCCTTCTTCATCTTCATAAATAAAATAATTATAGGCTTTTACTTTCTTCATAGTCTTCAATGGTGTTCGGCATCTATGATTATCTTTATCTTCGTTTGGCATGATTTGGTTACATCTACTACATTTTACTAGATTAGTCATTCTACATCACCAATCTCATAATCATCACCTTCATATCTTCTTCTATATTCCGCTAATCTTCCTTCCCTTACTGCTATTTCTTTTCTTAATATTTGATTTTCTTCTTTTAATCTATTTACTTCATCTTCTAACTCCTTACATCTTGTTATAAAGCTTGGGTTAGGTTTTATTATGCCATAAGCAAATACTCTATTAATACCACTTAAAGTTGTAGACGCAACCGTGTTATTTAATGTTAGTTCTAGTTTTTTAGCATGAAATTTAAATAATGGATCTTCATCCTTTACCCTTACTAATTGTTTAGCATGCTCATAATCAGATAAGACCTTGCCTAGATATTCAGCCATCTTCTTTTCATCTTTGGTTTTTGCATCAATTATATATTCACAATTATGTAATCGTTCAATAAATTGTTCGACTTTTATATATGCTTCATATTCATCTTCTACTTTATTAAATAAAACATCATCACCCAATCATCTCACCACCTTATCTTGTTTAACCTTTCTTACAATAGCCACTTTTTCACCATTGATGATCTCCATCTTCCATTCTAGTTTATCTCCAGCTTTTAGATCAAGAAATTCTACAATACCTTCTGGGACTGTTGCTCTTAATGATTTTACTCCTTTCTTTGCTATTCCTAATGTGCTTTTTAAACCCATATGTATTATTAAATGTAAAGTATATATAAATATACCGTTTTAATGAGCGTATTAATGGTAGTTACATTTAAATATCGTTTAAATGTTAGATAAAACGGTAGATATGAATGCGGATAACCCAAGAAAGCAAAGAGGCTATGAGATAGCCAACAAACCTAATCAGATTAAGAGGCTAGATGATAATCATTATATTGTTAAATCCCAAACCGCATTATATTGGGATTATGAAGTTATTGCTACAGAGATAGGATGGATATGCAATTGTCCAGATCATATGTATAGAGGTGTTAAATGCAAGCATATCTATGCTGTAGAGTTTAGTCTAAAGATAAGGAATAAGGTTCAAGATAATGTTAAGGTTATTGAACCTATTAATATTAATACTTGTATATATTGTGATTCCTCTAACATAGTTAAAGATGGTATTAGACATAATAAGCATGGTAAGATTCAAAAGTATAGATGCAAAGAGTGTAAGAGATACTTTACTATCAATATTGGTTTTGAGAAGATGAAGCATGATCCTAAGGGTATAACTACAGCTATGCAATTATACTTTTCTGGAGAGTCATTAAGGAATGTTGCTAAATCCTTAAGGCTATTAGGAATGGATGTTAGCCATCAAACTATCTATAATTGGATTAAGAAATATATTGATTTGATGAAAGAATATGTTGAACAATTAAGACCTAATGTAAGCCAAACATGGAGAGCTGATGAGCTATGGATTAAGATTAAAGGAGATATGAAATACTTATTTGCATTGATGGATGATGAAACTAGATATTGGATTGCTTTAGAAGTAGCTGAATCAAAACATAAACATGATGCTAGGATGTTATTTAGGAAAGGTAAAGAGTTAACAGATAAAAAACCTCAAACATTGATTACTGATGGTTTACCATCTTACCATGAAGCATATCTCAGAGAATTCTGGAGTTTAAAGAAGGATAATAGAACTAGACATGTTCATTCCATTAAACTATCTGGTGATCCTAACAATAACAAGATGGAAAGACTAAACGGAGAGATAAGGGATAGAGAAAAGGTTATGCGAGGCTTAAAGAAGAAAGATACTCCTATCTTAGTAGGTTATCAGATATATCATAACTTTATTAGAGAACATCAAGCTTTGAACAAAACTCCAGCTGAAGCATGTAATATTAAGGTTGAAGGAGATAATAAATGGATAACGTTGATACAGAATGCTAGCAAGGATATTCTTAAATAAGATTGTAGTTAAAATATAGGTGTGGGATCTATGTTAGCATCGAGTCCTGATGAGGTTTTTGAGGAGGTTGCGAAAGAGGTTGTAAAATATGCGTTAGTAAAAGCAATCACTGTAGTAAAGACTAAGCACCTAGTAAGAAAAACTGAGTATCATTTTAATATTGCATATTGTATATTAATAGATTTCTATCATAAACCAAAATATGATGATTGTTTATCCAAGTTAGGAAAAATTATATCTCATTATATTACTAATAACAAATCTATTGGCATAAAAAATTTGTTGATTTATAATGGCATAAAATATGAATACAGGCTCGATGTAGAGCAAACAGATATACAAGAATCGGAACTTTATGAATTATTATTATTAGAATATGCAGATCTAGATGAAGAACAATGTATTGCATATTCTTTGTTAGCCAAACGTGCGAGAATATTCTTAGCACCTATTAATGATAAATTCACATTTGAAGAATTTATTGATATGTTGAATAATATGTATGATTTATCTAAGAAGTTAGAAAACGATATAAGACGTTTAAATGATTTAGAAATTAAATATGTGAAGAGATTTTTAAGATTAGTTGATATAAATAATGATAGTATTATCAAATGTATTACGGCGGCATTACCAAATAATACAAATAATATTAAGAATGGAAATGGTTTACAAATACTAATAGAAGATAGCAAAGATATAGAAGTCATAGGTAATTGCTTAGGGTGAGCCTTTGTTTCGTTCATGTAAATTTATTAAGATAGAACCACGTTATGCTATTATATTACATGAATTTATGAGTAAACCTAGAAATAAATTTATTTATAAAGAAGAAAATGAGGAACAATTATATGTATTTATTATCAATGTGGAGGAAACGGAATTGGGTAAAGTAATACAATTAAGTTATGATGAATTACTTACTATTAGTGTCATAAATCCTGATACATTTGCACCAGAAGAACAATATATTAAACGTACAATAAAACCGCCTATACAGATTTTAGTATTTGAGAAAGAACCTTTAGAAAATACAATAGGTATATTAACAAATAAATTACAAGCCGATAAAACTAAAGGAATTTTAATAGATGTAATAAAGAGAAAATCAAACTCAGCTGTTGTGAAACCTTTAAAAGATGTGAAATTTCTATTATATGAAAAAGAAGAGGAAATATCCAAAATACAAGATTTTGCTGATATTAAAGAGGTTCATATAGATGAAATAATGGATATGTATATAAACGCTATACAATTAAAGGGTACAACACTTTATGCAACAGATGAATATGAGAAATATGTCAAAAACCCATCTACGCATGGGAAAATCAAGTCATTAGCAATTTCTTTTCAAAATAGAATATACTATATTATTGAAGATGGAAGAATCTTTACAACACAAGCAGAAGGTAACAATAATGACTTTTTTGCATTCTATAATATATTCAAACAATTATTTGATATTCATGCTATCTCTTATGAATCCTAACCAGATAGTATTATCAAACGATTTTTTACATTCTTCTAATCAGACGAAGACTTTACAGAACCTTTAATCATAAACTTTATATTCATCTTTAAAATATTACTTATATATCTTTTCATCAAACCTTAGGAACCTTTATAAGTAATCTTACAGATTATATGTTCCGAGAGCCAATATCCATCAAGGGAACTGTTTAAGGCTCGATGACCCTATTTGATAGGGAGTTTCGTATGATTCCATAAAGGGATGTGGGGAAAAATATAATACGGTAACGTATATCGCATCGGTTGCAATGAATAGAATCCTATAAAGGGAATTGAGAGTGTCTTTTTCAATAAACCAGAAGCAGTGCTAACTAGAACAGTTGCAATGAATAGAATCCTATAAAGGGAATTGAGAGAGATCTAAAACATTATTGTTCTTATCTACTAATTCTGGCTTAGTTGCAATGAATAGAATCCTATAAAGGGAATTGAGAGATTAAATACTCATGTGCTACAGTATCATTATTTGTAACTAAGTTGCAATGAATAGAATCCTATAAAGGGAATTGAGAGAAGTATAATTATTATAATTTACATATATATCTTTACTAATATGTTGCAATGAATAGAATCCTATAAAGGGAATTGAGAGTTCCTTTTACCAGGCGGCAATGCCGCCCATTTTTCATCATAATAATGTTGCAATGAATAGAATCCTATAAAGGGAATTGAGAGTCAAACCTTTCTTATACCAGTCCCAAGTTTCCATTTACTTCTTCGTTGCAATGAATAGAATCCTATAAAGGGAATTGAGAGTTTATTACCAGGCAACATCGCATATCTTCTATTAGGTCTGTTGCAATGAATAGAATCCTATAAAGGGAATTGAGAGTAATAAAACTTAACTTAAACTAACTTTTGAATGGAAAAAGTTGCAATGAATAGAATCCTATAAAGGGAATTGAGAGACTTCAAAGCGAATCTGGTTTAGCATCTAATACTATCAGTGGTTGCAATGAATAGAATCCTATAAAGGGAATTGAGAGATGGTGCAGTGAGACATCGGTATGCCGTGCTTTTCTAATATTTGCTGTATGTTGCAATGAATAGAATCCTATAAAGGGAATTGAGAGTTATTTATCTTTATCTTACCGCATTTGCACTTATCTAGGCTAGGTTGCAATGAATAGAATCCTATAAAGGGAATTGAGAGACTCTCCACAGAAGGTGGTTTGTATAGTTTAATGATAGCTGAGTTGCAATGAATAGAATCCTATAAAGGGAATTGAGAGTATCAACAAGCTCTGGCTTACCATACCTTATCTTGAAAAG
>BPGC01000002.1 GCA_026002835.1 Candidatus Nitrosocaldaceae archaeon | reverse complement strand
ATATAACTAGATTATCTGCTACAGTCTCTATCTTTATATCTGGCTCTAACTTTTGAAGCAACTTACGCTTATTGATTCTATTTTCTAATTGCTTAATAATCCATCTTGCTAACGATATATCCTCATTACCACCAGTCTTATATTCTTCTCTGAGTTGGTTAAGCAATTCTATGCTTATAGACCTGCATATTACTTTAATCTAGACATATTATAATTTTTGGGCTCTGTAGAAACCATCTAAACTATAAGATCTAGATCATTGCATGCATATACTAATAATATGAAATCTAAATATATTAAGATGATAAAATCTTAAGAGATCTAGAATACCTTTTTATCTTCATAAGAAGAGTAATCATATCTATAATATACATCAACATATAATATTATTAGCATTAATGCAATATGAGAATAAAAGCTATAGAAGATTTATAGAATTCTTAAAGATATCAAATGATATTAAAGTTAAAAAGGATACCATATTATACCATAAACAAATTCTTGATTAGGATAAAGAGTAGTATATTGTATAAGATAAGAGTTATTTATTATCAATACAAGGATAAAGAAGATAAGAGCATCAATGTATGCTACTGGTTTTAATGATAGTAATGCTTCATACTATACATATAGATTGAATTTAAGAGGTATCTTAAACTATCATTAATTAAAGATAAGAAGAGTTATATGCATGATAATATAGATTTTAAGCATCTTATAAGTAGAATAAAGCCATTATCATTGGTTATAGCTGATAAAGGATATGATTATGAATCTAATCATTAACTGTTTATAGATATAATGCTAATAGCATTATACCAGAAGTAATGCCATTATAGATTAGATATGAAGAGTAATTGGGATAAATATAAGATATATTATCAGAGGAATAAAGCTGTTATATCTTATCAAGAGTATATTTGATGATAATATTAGAAGAGTAGTAGCAGAGAATAGAGAATTAGCATTTAAGATAGGTTATAATGCATATAGATTGATTATCTTATTGATAGTAATCATTAAGAGATCGATGGTTTCTACAGAGCCGTATCTTTCCAATGTATAACATAGTCATAATAATTATTATATACTCTTCTGACCAAGTGTCTGAATAGTTAATATAGTTTAGATATGTTTGTTTTATATTTAAAAACGATTCAACTTAAATGTGATCCAAAGATTCAGAATTGAGTAGACATATGATCAGAGTAATGTAAATTATAATTTCAATACTTATTAGTATTTTTGAAATTGTATACCATAACTCTCATTCTATTATATAATTAGATGACAAGATTATTAGAATAAGGCTCTGGCAAGTAGAGAATGATGAATTGCTAAAGGTTATGAGGCTATTCTCATAACCAGCAAGAATCTAAGCAGATAGTGATTAGTTTAGAAGTTGAAACCTTGATAATGCAATATAGGTTTATCTATAAGGCTACTTTACCAAACAAGAAGATAGTTTTAGAGAAGGATTTAGACACACTTAGTTAATGGACCGGGAGGGATTTGAACCCTCGACCTCTCGTTGATTATAGTAATTCCTTCTAACCTTACCTATATGCTCATTATTACAATATATGCATCTATCAAACCTCTTAAGCATACCTTTATCCCTTAACCATTCCTCTGCCTTTTTCTCATCATTTATCTTTGTTAATTCTATTAGATTCATGTATTGTTATTGGATGGTGGTATATATTAAGCAATCGCCAAATATTATAAATATTATTATTAATATACCACCTATTATAATATATAGATTAATATGTTTCTTTGCGGATATAAATAAGAATAAGATACCTAGTGATAATAGAAAAATAGAGATAAGTGATAAATCAACACCTAATAAAAATAAAAAGTATAAAGGATAGTTTTGCAAATTTATTAAATTTAGCTTAAATAAATTAATAATTACTCTTATTAACTGCATATTATCTAATTTTAGTAGTAACATTCCTACTAACACACTTCTAAATACAAAGAAAGGAATGAATCCTACTGATATACTGCTTATAGTATAAAACATTACCATGGCGAATAACTGTCTATTTCTTAAATATCCGATAGAAAGATTTAATCTATTGTATAATCTCACATAATCATATACTAGAACTACTAATTACTATAGGTAAAATGCTATTACTAGTTATAAAAACTATTGGTTCAATAGTATATGACGCATAAGCCTGATAAACTCTATTAACATTTAGACCAAGTATAATTGCAGTCAAGGTAAGAAAGTAGGAAAATAATTTATCATTAATATTTCGACTAATTTAACTTTTATAAAGTATATTTAAATTTAACTGTTACTCTTTAATAATTATGAGATGGAAGATAATAAAAAGAGAGGAATAAGATGGAAGATAAAGAGATTTGCAATACTTAGCATAGTAAGCATTCTAGGTATATTTGGATTAGGAAGCAATTTGGCATTTGCTCAAACCTCTAGCACAAACTTTGATATGACACCTATAGTGAGTGTAATTATAGCAGTAATACCAGCGTTCATAGTTATAGCATTGCTAGATAAGCTGTTAGGCAGACTAAAATAGAGGTGATAAAATGAAGGTAAGTGCTGTAGTAGCTGTATCTATAATGTTACTAGTGATATCAATACCATTAGTCTACGCTCTGCCAGCACCTATTAACTTTCAGAGATCTATAACATGGGATGTATTCAATAGCACAACTGCTACAGTATATGAATTGGATAATCCTCAAAAGGCACCATTTGAAGTATTCCTAAATAATAGATTAACATATAATACTACTGGAACAAAAGGAGCTATAATCAAACTACAAGATGCTACTACTGGATCAATGAATGCATTAGAGATCATAGTATATAATACAAAAGCGATAGATATCAATTGGACTGATAAAGCAACTGGTAGCACTACTAAGATAGGAGGCATTGATGGAACTGAATTACAAGAGATACCCAGAGAGATAACGATAACTAATAGTGGCACTTCATTAAGCGTGAGTCTAGCTGATGGAACATTAGTAGCTGAAGACTTTGTATTAGCTAGTGATTTTAAGATAGTTGCAATAAGTGCATATGGTAATGATGTGCAAGTAGCAGGAGATGGTTATTATACTGTATATATTGGCGGATTAAATCCAGCAGTTAGTGTTAATACTAGCATGAACTCTATAATGCCATTAATAGTAGCAATGGTAAGTCTATGGATAGTATTAGGACTAGTTACAAAGCTAAGAAATAGAATTTAATACCACATATTTTTATTTAACAGTTACCAATTATAATATATGCTTAAACTGTTAGTCTTAATAATACCATTATTGTTAATTTCGAATGCTTATGCTATTCTTTATTATGATACAAGCGATAATTTGTCTATAAGACTCTATTTAAGAGATGATAGAATAGCATTTGTAGAATTTGTAGAACCAGATAGTGAATTAGTAGGTAAGACCATAAATTATCTTAGTATTTATTTAGAGAAAGATGGTTCTCCAGTAGGAGATGTTTTAATAGGTGTGTTTGATTCAGCATTAAATCTTAAACATGAAATTGGAAGATTAGAGGCTAGCACATTTGGCTGGTATTCACAAAGATATGAATTCTATTTTAACAATTATACCATACAAGCAAATGATATGATAGGAATAAAATACACACAAGGAACTAATAGCAATAAAGTAGTAACTTATGAAACTAACAATGTTATAAATAATGCTTATCTAATGTATCATAACGGAACTCAATGGTTCGCAGTTCCTAATAGAGAACTAGGATTATTAGAGATAGGCTATAAATCTCAAAAAGTAGAGTTTAATGAAGCATTAGCATACCAATATATTATTAGTAATTATAATACTACATTAGGCTTAATAAAAGAGAGTGAAACTATAGATAAATACTGGTTATGGACTGATAACTTGTTAGCAAGCAATGTATTAAGAGATTATGATTATAAGATTGCTAGCAATATAACGAATACTATTAGATATTATAACGAGCAATACGATTTAGACTATAGACATCCAATAGGTGCATTATTAGACCAAATAGCATATTTTAATGCAGTAACTAACAAACAAGTTATAGACAATGTATGGTATTCAGATAGTGATGGTATAGAATTAGAATGTAAGGATTATGCTGATATAGCATTCTATAAAGCAATATACTATTACAAAGCACAAAAATACGATCTAGCATTAAAATGCTATACTCAAGGAAATAATATGTTTGATGGTATAGGGTTTAAAGATAAAGCCTATTATACAGATGGTTACTATACAACTTATAAACTAGCATTATGGAAGTTAGCAAGCGATCTAACTGGATATGGAAATGCTACTGAAGCATTAAAGATTATTCCTTATTTACAAAATAGTAAGACTGGTGGCATATACACTCATTATACTTCAGATCTAAAGCCAGTAGGCTTAACTAATACAGAGACTACAGCATTAATAATAATGGCTTATAATAGTGAGCCTAAAGTAATTGAAGAGGATAATGAAGATGATAATACAGTAAAGATCTTAGTATTGGGAACTATATTATCTGCTATTACCGCATTCTTTATAAGGAAGATAACTAGTTAGCAGTAATTCTTAACATATTCATTAAACTTAATTTATCACAAACTATGTGATAATTATTTGATAAAATAGTGCTGATTTCTAGTTAAAATAATTTAATATCAAACAAGGAATGCAAATGCTTATGTCAAGAATGTGATTATCAAACTATTGAAGCGATAGTTAGTAAAGATAGGTATAGAGTAGAATGTAGTAGATGCAAATTTAAGAAGATAGTAAAAGATTATGAGGTTGCTAGAATAGAATTCAATGCCCATTTTGAGAAAACTAACCATTCAGTAGTTTTAAAGGTAGATGATTATGAAGGATAAAGATATTACAAAGTATATAGACGAAATTAGAATATGCTTAGCACAAGAATTAGCTGCTAAAATATCTAATAAAGAACTCAATAGAGAGTTATTAGCAGATACATTTGCTACAATATTAGCAAGTAAAATACTATTAGATCATATAGAGAAAGAGATAACATGGAATGAGATAGAATTAGCAAAAGAGAATGTTATCAAATTGCAACATTACATTACCGATCTTTTAGCATTGCTAGATAAAGGTGCTAATAATGGGTGCTAAGATAATAGAGTTAAGATATATTAGATACAAGTTAGTAAAGAACCCTTATTGTAACAATTGCAATACTAATCTTTTAAGACATGCTTATCTAGTTAGCAAATCTGGTAAGTATAGGTATAAGTATTATTGTATTAATTGTGCTATAAGATTACATATCTTACCCTTGCCCTTAGATTGCCCTTACCCTATTAATCTATCAAAAATTTTAGAGAATAATACTTTTGCTAAAACGTGATATATTTGAACCCTAGTCTAGTACAATATCACAATGTTTAATGTTCTAGATCATAATCTACTTGTTTTGATAATTTATCTGCTAACTCTTTATGCTTGATAAGACTACACATACTTATCACATTCCAATATTTCTTCTAAAACATTTTCAGAATATTCTTTAATTTCAGCGTCCATCCATTTAATAGCGAACCTATCTTTGATATGCTGTGCTATTAACAGAGTACATATCATATATCTCTTAACCATATCCATTACTCATAGATATAAACAAGTTATATGCACTTGCTTTAACCATCAACTCTTTAACCATATTATCCCATCTTACTGATTTAATATACTCTCCAAACATTCTCTTAAATGATGAGAATACAGATTCTGCTATCCATCTCTTACCATAATCATGCTTATGCTTCCATCTAGTATAATCACTCAATTGATCTAATACATGCATATCCCTTATACTATTATTGATTATAGAATTACTTCTTACTCTAATTACTGGTTCTATACCTTTATCTGTTAGATAATTAAAGTTATCATTACTATCATATGCTCCATCAACTATAACCTTATCTATTTTAGCATCTATATTATCTATAAGGTCTTTAAACTTCTTATTATCATGAACATCTTCTCTAGTTATCTCTAATGCTATTATCTTCTTATTTTTGATATCAACAGCTATATGCATCTTTATAAAGCCTCTTCTTACCTTCCATTTCTTATTCATCCATTCTCCTCTATTAGCTACTTTAATACCAGAAGAATCTACTACTATAATAATAGGTTCATTTGTATTGATATTATTATCCATCTTAACATTTAATCTATTAACTCTCCATGCTATGCTAGTATAATCTGGAACCTTAATGTTAGTATAATTGCTTAATGCTCTAATGAAACCTTCTAACTGTCTATATGGTAATAGATATGCATGTATTATTGCTAGTAATGATATGAATGAGTTAGGATATTGATAAGGTTTGCCTTCTTTACCTTTATTCATCTCTTCTAATTCCTTATCCCAATTATTAATGAAATCTAATGATAATAATATCTCTCCTCTTCTTACTAATGCTTCATTATACGATTTCCAATCTCTAGGCATATCATCTTAATTATAATGGTGATCAATATCTTTTATGTTGCTAGTGATCTATCAGTTATTCAAATCTAATGCATTATAGAGTTTATTACAACAATAACATTTTAAAGAATCTCCTATTAGCTCTATTGTCACTATTCGTTTATCTTTATAATATACTATGTCTCTTTTTAACTTCTGAGAATGATAAGAACCATTATGTGTATTTACTCATTCTTCTATATCTTTAACATTTATAGACTCTTTTATGTTACAGGCTTTACATATTATTGTAATTTGATCTTCTATCCTTTTACCAAACTTTATATAATCAGGTATTGCATGTTTGCTTTTATGATTTATTGTTTCCTCTATATCTAATATGGCATTACATATTTTACATCGAAATCTCATTCTAACACCTCGAACATGTTTGAATCGTCTAGTCCTTTTATACTAATATCTTTGAACAATATAGAAAGATTAGTATCCTTATAAGTTGTATTAGAATTAACACTATTAACATGATTGTTATTAATAGTATTACTAGCCTTTGCTTTTAACCCTAGCCATACCTTAATACTCTTACTATTCCTCCCAGCGAGCCTTCTAGAATCATCTATCAAACCATAATTCTTCTTAAGCACTCTACTAAATTGTTGCTCTGTTAATATCCTTATCTTGTTAGTTCTAGCATATTCTGAATATATTAGATATAGATCCCTCTTTGAGATTATATCTTTAGCATTATTTGTTATCTCAAAATTTATCTTCATGAACCTATCTAATGGATTAGCATTGTGAAGTCACTTTTCTCTTATAGTATTTGTATCATCTAGATAGAGTAAACCTTTCTTCTTTATCCTATGTGCTATATTTATAAGTATTGTAAATAAAATATCAAGATTATCTTGATTGTTTATAAGCCTTTTCGCCTTCATTAGATCCTCTTTACCATCAAACTTTACTAAGAATTCATGTATTGACCATCTTCTAAACCATGCATCTGTATGATCATTAACCTCTGGTAACTCATTACATGAGAATATCAATTTTGCTTTAGGATGTAAGGTAAATGGGTTAGCAAACTTTTTCTCTAATAGAATTTTGCTTATCAATGCTTTAAGTATGCTAGTGCTTGTTAATTCTAACCTCTTTATATCGGCAAATATATTTGCTAATTTGCCATCCAACTCTGCAGTAGCAAATCTATTATACTCTAGATCTTGTAAAGATATATGACTGACATTATCATAACCTAGCATAGATTCTATTAATACTAAATAAGTGTTCTTCCCATTATTTCCATATCTGTTATCTGAAGGGCCTATAAGCATAGTTGCCTTCTGGTATTCTGGTATAAATAATAGAGCAACAAAATCTTCTAATAATTTATTTCTACTATAACTATCTGTTATTATAGAAATAGTTTGAGAAATCGAGACATGCATATACTCTCTTATCAGTAATAATAGGGTTAAATGATAGCATATCTTCCTTTGATATTTTGTATCCTATCTTAGATAGATCATAACTCATATTAATGATAATATCAAATGATATTTAAATATAATTTAACACTTTTACGATATGTCTGAATAGATATATCGTATATCTGTTAAAGACTTGTTAATAAATGTAGTGTGTCGAATAACTGATAGATCACTAGCAACATAAAAGATATTGATCACCATTATAATTAAGATGATATGCCTAGAGATTGGAAATCGTATAATGAAGCATTAGTAAGAAGAGGAGAGATATTATTATCATTAGATTTCATTAATAATTGGGATAAGGAATTAGAAGAGATGAATAAAGGTAAAGAAGGCAAACCTTATCAATATCCTAACTCATTCATATCATTACTAGCAATAATACATGCATATCTATTACCATATAGACAGTTAGAAGGTTTCATTAGAGCATTAAGCAATTATACTAACATTAAGGTTCCAGATTATACTAGCATAGCATGGAGAGTTAATAGATTAAATGTTAAGATGGATAATAATATCAATACAAATGAACCTATTATTATAGTAGTAGATTCTTCTGGTATTAAAGTAGCTAATAGAGGAGAATGGATGAATAAGAAATGGAAGGTAAGAAGAGGCTTTATAAAGATGCATATAGCTGTTGATATCAAAAATAAGAAGATAATAGCATTAGAGATAACTAGAGAAGATGTTCATGATAATAAGAAGTTTAAAGACCTTATAGATAATATAGATGCTAAAATAGATAAGGTTATAGTTGATGGAGCATATGATAGTAATGATAACTTTAATTATCTAACAGATAAAGGTATAGAACCAGTAATTAGAGTAAGAAGTAATTCTATAATCAATAATAGTATAAGGGATATGCATGTATTAGATCAATTGAGTGATTATACTAGATGGAAGCATAAGCATGATTATGGTAAGAGATGGATAGCAGAATCTGTATTCTCATCATTTAAGAGAATGTTTGGAGAGTATATTAAATCAGTAAGATGGGATAATATGGTTAAAGAGTTGATGGTTAAAGCAAGTGCATATAACTTGTTTATATCTATGAGTAATGGATATGGTTAAGAGATATATGATATGTACTCTGTTAATGAGTTATTCAACACAGCATAATAAATGTTTATATTTTTTTATCTGACATTCTAATCTACAATTGGTAATGCTTGTAATTATGTATTATATACGTCATAACACTTAAAAAGTAATTAGACATAACAAATCCTATGATAAGAAGCACTAACATTCTCTCTATATTAAAGAATCTAAGAAGCAGAGCATTAAAGAAGAAGATATGGCATAAAGCATTAGATAAACATGAAAGATTGTTAACATCATTGATAAGCAAGCATATTAAAATAGTGAAGAATCCAACGTTAGCAACTGTTATAGCAAAGATAATTGGGAAGATCATTAATGCATTAAAAGGTATATCTAAGCAGATATTCATACTAGGATTTGAGACAAGTAAGAGTTGGAGTGTTAGTGCTAAAGCATCTGGCTGGGATATATCTAATTGGTTAGATGTAGATGTGATAAGATGGTTTGGTTTATTCAAACTATCAAATATATTTGCTAGATAGATATGGATCCATTAAATCTGAAGAATAGTAGATTAGATATTAAAAAGGATGAGAAGGATATAGAAGGATTAGTTAGTAGATTAGAATCATTAGAGAAAGAGAATAGAGAACTTAGAAGCAGATTATATAAATTACAATATAGAGGTTCATTTCTAATTAGTATAATACTAACATCTCTTGGAGGTGTTTCATTATTATCAGCATATGCTTACAATTCATTGGTATTGACATTCATTGGTTTAGGTTTGGTATTATTTGGTTCTGTAATATTCTATGCTCTACCTAATAGAAGCATACCAGTAAAGAGTTTACATTCAACAATAAGTATTATAAGATCTTTATCATCGATACTAAATATAGTTAATTGACTAATTCTTGAGCTATTTATCATATCATTTTGATCATAAGATCTATACTATACCATATCAGATCTATATTATGAGGAGAGCTACTGTTATAAAGCATATAGATAGAAAGGAATTATAATGTATAATGATATGTTATAATTAACCCATAGAGCATAATTTAGAACATCTTTTATCTATAATACATTATTACCGATATTAGAATATAAAAACGTATATCTATTTAGGATATGTCCACTTTTAAAAAATACTTTGTTTTAATGTTGCTAGGACCTATACTAAACATACTACTAAGCTTATTTTCATATATAATATCGAAAAATCAATTTTTAATCTTATTAGGTTCATATAATACTTTTGCTGGCAATACAAAAACTTTCTATATTTATTTGCACAAGCATAAAATAGCCTATGATTTTTATTGGATTACTGGTAATAAATATATCTATAATTTATTAAAATCTAATAGATTGCCTGTCTTATACTTATATTCATTCAGAGCTTTTATCTATATATTGAGAGCTAATTATCTTCTATTAACTCATGGTCCTATAGATGTATCATATTTTTATTTTCTATTAGGTAGATTTAATATGATACAGACATGGCATGGAATACCATTAAAACAGATATCTAGGAATGCAATGAAAGCGACTTTTATTCTTCGAATAGTTAATAGATTATCACGAATATGCGATCAATGCTATAAATTGATATTAGCAACTTCTATTGAAACTAAACAAATATTTATGTCAGCGTTTATGAATAATAATGTAGAAATTATAGGATACCCTAGGAATGATGTATTATTCAATGAAAACATTTATTTGAGATTTGAAGATTATAATAAGAAATTCTCTTTGTATAATTATAACAAAGTTATTCTGTATTGTCCAACATTTAGAGAGAGACCAACTAAAAAACCATTTACAGATAATTTTCTAGAAATATTAAATAAATATCTTGTAAATAATAATATAATTATGCTTATTAAAAAACATCCATATGATAAACATATTAATATAGCAAAATATTCAAATATAATTGATATATCTAATGATGTTATAGATTTACAAGATTTATTAATTAATGTAGACATTCTTATCACAGATTATTCTAGTGTAATGTTTGATTTTGTATTGTTAGATAGACCAATTATATTTTATCCATATGACATAAATGAATATATTAAAGATTGTAGAGGGCTTTATTATGATTATTTTAAAGAGGTACCAGGTCCTTTTGCATATGATGAACAAGAATTGCTTTATTTAATATCGAATATTTATGATCTATTTAATAATAACGATTATATTTTGAGATATCAGAAATTTAAAGACAAATTTCATTATTATAAAGATGGTAGATCATGCGAAAGGTTATTACAGTTTTTAACGCGGCAAAAATTATAAATACTGCTTTGATGCGATGAGAAGAAAATAAGTAAGATGCGCTCAAAGCATAACATGAGCGCATCATTAATAGCAGGATTGGATATACATAAGAAGAGTACATATGCTACAATAATAGATAGAGAAGGTAAGATAATAGAGAAGAGGAAGATAAAGAATGATGATATAATAGATTTCCTTAAGAGATATGATATAGAATCTATAGCTATGGAATCATCAAATACAATAATGCCAATATATAAGATATTGAAGGATAATTATAATGTTCTAGTATCTCATCCAAAGAAGACAAGGTTTATAGCAGAAGCAAAGATAAAGAATGATAAGGTAGATAGTTATATATTAGCAGAGTTAACAAGGCTAAATGCATTACCATTATCATATATGCCAGATGATTATACATTAATGTTAAGAGAGAAGGTAAGGAGAAGAGCATTCCTAGTTAGATTAAGAACAAAAATAAAGAATAGAGTAAGATCATATCTAATGATAAATGGTATAAAAGAGCCTACTTATGGATTATTCAGCAATAAAGGTAAAGAGTATCTAAGATCATTAAATATAGATGCTATAGATAAGGAGATAAAGAGATTATTCTCTTATCCTAAAATTAGTTCACACCATCAATAAGTTAAGGAAGAGATGGTTATGGGTAAGAGGAAAGATACACTTATTCAATAGTATAGATGAGTTTGTAGATTGGTATAATAATAAAAGACCACATATGGCTTTAGATTGGGATAATCTAGAGACACCATCTAAGGCATATATAAGAAAGATGCCTAAAGAGGGTATAGTTATAGATAAACAATCATTTGTATATGAAGTTAAGAAAATTATATGGTAGGAAGATAATCTATACTGATAATGCTACACGATATCATCAAGCATGTAAATGGTTAAGATTAAAACATATTATTTATGATATTAATGGAAAGAATGTTATGGAGAGAGCAATTCAATATATAAAAGATAGAACTGAATGCTTTGATGATAACTTTCCATGTATGAAAGATGATTGTAATATGGAGCATGTTATAAGATGGTTTAAACTATTCATGGCATATCTTAATGTTAAGATAGATCTAAGCAGATTCTTAGTTATAGATGGTGGTTAAGTTAACAGAGCCTAAGTAATTTGAGAAATTGTTAAATATTACTTATGGTAACTTCCCATAGGTGTAGATCAATTATCATTTACATAACTAGGTAATCATTACTCTAATAACAATTATCTAGCGTTGATAATCATATTGTATATCCATATCTTATCAATAACACCGTTCATTATATATAAACCAAACTTTTCTAGCTATTGATGTAGTCTATTGTAACCATCATAATATAGCAGATTAAGTTTCTTACCATTTTCTTTCAATATATTTTTAATGTCTAAAGCATCATAATAAGAAAAATCTTGTAAACCACCTGCATAATATCTATATGGAAAATAGTCTTTAGTAATTATCACTATTCTGTTTCCGTTATATTTAAAGAAAGCATCGTTTATTGTTTTGTTATCAATTAGTTCTAATTTATACAATTCGCTCACTGACACAAATCTAGTAATAATATCTTTATCATCACTAAATATTATGTTAATATTATTATAATTTAATTTATTATTAACAAATTGTCCTATTATATATGCCATTGGAGAATGTTCGCCTACTTCTTCAAATGAGATAGTATTATCATACAGATGTTTAGGCATTATACTATGACTGTATATGCCTAAAAATGCTATAAATATAACAAATATCATAGTACTATAGGAAAAATATCTAATTATCCTATATAATATAAGGTAAGATAAAGATAAAGCTGTAAAAAAGATAGGAGCGAATAAAATTGTAATTCTACTTGGCTCTAAATTTAATATAGCATTAAGTATAAATAACAAAAATGTTGATAATGCGACATAAAATATTAATGTTGCATCATGCCGATTATAACTATTTTTAGCACAAAATTTATAAAGAAAATACATTCCGAAAGCAGCTGGAATAAAAAGCATTATAGTTTTTAACCTTAATAGATCTATTAGTATAGAAGGTTGTGTTAGTTCTGGTGGGTATACTGGATTCCATCTTTCTATATTTATATTACGACTCGGTAAAGATATATCGAATATTTTTACGCCTGTAGTAGTAAGCCAGAATAATAGAGTTATACAAATAACAAATGTAAAAACCAAATAATAATTATTTGTTAATATAGTAGTATTTCCCCAATAAATATACCGCTTTACAATATATAAGAATGATATAAAAATCATGGTTAGAAATACCATAATAGAACTCCAATGATGAGACATTACTATAACTATGCCAAGTATTATTGTCATTATAATAGTATTTTTAGAAAATCTATTGTAATTTTGTAGTAATAATAAAAGAACAATGCTAAATAAACTCCATGCAAATGTTGTACGTATTAATTGAAGACTCCAATACATTATATCTGGAGAAGTTGCAATAAATATAGTTGCAAAGTAGATGAACTGCGATGGTAGGTTGAATCTTTTATGTAGCAAAGATATTATTAATAATGTAATAGTAAAAGGCACATAAGGAATTAATATTACTAATAGTAAATGTGCCTCATGTGGTTCTAAATTTGTTATTGTTATAAAAATTACTTCAAAAGTGTGTAACATAGGCCAAGCTGAATAACCTTCTAAATAAGTAGTTCTTAAAGTTGATATACTAAATATTTGGTCTTCTGATAAGAATGTCTTTATTACACCTAACTCCCAATAGTTATCTATGAAAGGAATTATATTAAAATTCGTACTAATAAAAAATATTAATCTCAAAACTCCAAATAATATAAAAGCATTTATAAATAAAGTCTTTTTAGACATATTAAAAGTTGCATACAAAAATGATGTACTAGATATTAAAACTGCAAATATAATATATATATTGAAAGATTTATATACAGATAATGTGATAATTAGTAATATTGATGATATAAGCAGTATAGCTAGTAATGAGTATCTAACTATTAATCTATTACCCAAGAAAATATTAAAGTATTGATAATTTCTCATGATATTAATATTATTGTTAATGGTTAAGTTATTTAATAACTCATTTATTATTAATAATAAACAATGTCATGTTAATCCAATTATCCTATCAAGATATATTGTTAAAGCATTTCATACTTATATTTACAGTAAAAATTTGTATTTCCTATAGATTATGGTGTATATGTTCGTTCATACATTCTGCAAATAATTGTTCAGTAGCATCTATAACCTTATACCAATCAAATTCTAGTGCTATTTCTCTACTTCTAACTGATAACTCTTTAAGAAGATTTGGATTTGATAACAATTCTATTATCTTTTCAGCTAGCATTTTATTATTCCTAGGTTCTATTAGAAAACCATTTATACCATCTTTAACATAATATGGTATTCCGCCTATTTTACTTGCAATAACTGGAACACCACAAGCGTTTGCTTCTAGCAATACTAATGGGAATGAATCTATATTAGCAGTACTAGGCATTATAACTAATGCGGAACTTTGATATGCTTTTATAAGATCTTCTTCGCTTAATCTGCCTTTAAATATAACATTCTTATTTATTTGTTTAGTTCTACATATTTGCATAAACTCTTGCTTTAAAGGACCATCACCAACTATTGTAAGGGTTGCATCTGGATGTCTTTTTATTATTGATGGCATAGCATCAAGTAATATACGTAGACCTTTCCATTCATAAGAAGAGCTTAACGAAGATATAAATAATAATTTCTTTGCATCTGGATTATATATGGAAGGTTTATACCTTTCAGTATCTACCCCAGGCGGTATAACTTCTGTTTTATTAGCAAATTTTATTAGATAATTATTCTTTACTAATTCGCTAACAGTTATTATCTTTTTTGCATTTTTGAATATCATTGGTTCTATGGTAACGCTAAGCATTTTTGAAATTATATTAAGTAACGGTTTTGGCGATACCATATCTGCTACATGAAAAGTAACAATATAATCTATATTATTTCTTCTTGCTACTAACGCTGCTATCTCTGCAAAATATGGAACTGGCGTATGACTATTAACTATATCATATCCATTTTTTATCTCATCAGACAATATTTTTAATAAGTTTAAACGTATAGGAGTATTTGATATTATTACATCGGGTTTTAGTCTATGTATAATAAGCCCATCCAACTCTTCAACTATATCTTTGTTATGGTTTTTAGTACTACAGAATACATTAATCTCATAACCTTTTTTAACCAGTCTCTTGAAGATATTATATGCATATCTTTCTAAGCCTCCACCTTCAGGATAAAAATATGGTGTAGTAACTAGAATCTTCATATGCTCTCTAAAACCTTATTATATACACTCATAACCTCTTTGTAAATTATCTTCCAATCATATCTTAACGCATTTTTTACTGCATTAGTAGATAACTCCTCCCAAAGGGTTTTATTACTAATTAAACTGCTTATTGCATTACATAATTCATAAGCATCATTAGGCTTTACTACAATAGAAGATTCTAAAGAAACGGCCCTTGGACCAGGTAAATCTGTAACTATAATAGGTAGCCCGTTAGCCATAGCTTCTAATTGTACTATACCAAAACCTTCTAGTCTATTTAATGAAGGTAGTACTAATACTGTAGCATTTTTATATAACTTATTAAGCTCTTCATCTGATACCTTGCCAGTAAATACAATATGATCCTTTATACCAAATTTATTAATTAGCATTTCTAAATCCTGTTTATACATTTTTTCGTCTTTTCTACTAGAATCGCCAACGATAAATAATTTAGTGCTTATACCTTTCTGTTTTAATAGATATATAGATTCTATCAATACGTGTATCCCTTTCTCTGGTTTTATTCTTCCTACATAAAGAATTATATTATCATCGTTTCTATTCTTAATATGGTAATTATGAAATTTAGATACATGTATTCCACATGGAATTATATGTATTTTATCCCTTAAATGATATCTACCGTGTAATAACGAATTATTTAAATAATCTTCTGTAGTTACTATTATACTAGAACTACAATATAACAGTATATTAAATAATACTTTTCTCCATATTTTATATGCAATCCTAGTAAATAACGATGAATTAAATATGTGTGGCTCATTATGGTATGAGACTATTACAGGTATTCTTCTTAATCTAGCAATCAATGCTATTAGCTCGCCTGTTATAGGAAATTGTGCGTGAATATGAACTATATCACATTTTGTTCTAATAAACTTTATTATCATTGATATAGATATTGGTGTACGAAATAGCTCAAAATATCCAAATCTTTTATGGATTATAGATTCATGTTTATAAATACCTTTTAGAGTGTTGCTACAAGAAAAGATCGTAACATTATTATTAATCGATTGTAGATTAGCAAGTTCTTCTACATATTTTTGAATACCGCCTATTAATGTATGAATATCATACTGTGTTATGTGAAGTATATCCAATTTCTGGTGCATGTTTTCACTATCATTAATATTTATTATCATATCTAAATTCTAAGTAGATTATAAATATTTTTAGGTTATTTTTAACGAGATATCTTTAACTACATTAGTTACAGCTTCTTTGCTATTATATCTAATTCTCCATCCTAATCTCTTCAACCTATTAGTATCGAGAAGCATTACTCTAACATCTCCTATCCACCCTCTCCCATTCCAATTATCAATGAATGTAAACTTGACATTTTTCAAGCCTAATGTATCTATAACTATTTTAGCAATACTAATTACATCTATATAATCATCAGAACCCACATTAAAGATGTTAACTCTATCATTACCATTCAAGCCTATAAGCATAGCATCTATACAATCATATATATGCAGATATGATTTCCTTTGTTTACCATTACCAAGTATCTCTAACACTTTATCATTCTTCATAAGTTTATTAATAAAGTCATATATCACTCCGTGAGTACTTCTACTACCTATAATATTTGCTAGTCTATATATTACTGCTTTAAATCCATACATATGAGCATATGAGCATATTATAGATTCGCATGCTGCTTTGCTTGCTCCATACATAGATATAGGCATCAAGGGTGTATCTTCTGGAGTTGGTATTTTTGCAGGTTCTCCATAGACTGTAGACGATGATGTAAATATAAACTCGTTAATATCATGCTTCCTTGCATATTCTAATATATTAAAGGTAGCTATAACATTGTTGTCAAGATGCTCTTTAGGATTCATTGAACTATATTTTACATCTGGGTTTGCCGCTAGATGAAATATAGTATCATAATTATCATTTATATCATCTAACTGCTCTTTTACTGTTAGATCTGCTTTTATGAATCTAAATGTTTGATATTTATGCCTCCAATGATTAATATATTCTATATTTCCATTACTTAAACTATCTAATACATGAACCTCTAAACCATCCTCTAATAACTTATCAGTAAGATAACTCCCTATAAATCCAGCTCCTCCAGTTACTAATACTTTATTTATACTATTCTCCATACTAATCTAGGCTTATCATCTATATTAATAATCTCATCTATTATAAGATTATTATCCTTTGCTAATAACAGTTTATCTATTATCTCTTTTATGCTAACATCTTTATTAGTTATATCTTTATATTTATTTAATACATTCTCAGTAGTTGCTATATCTGATTGTTTTATAGCATCTATCAATGCTTTATCATCACTTGATAAGCGTTTATACAATCTATTAAGCATATAATGCATTCTTTTATTGTTAGTATAACTATAAGCATATGTTAGAGATGCTGGTATTATCATCAATATACTAATCAATGGCGATTGCTCAACTAGCATATTAGTGATATTCTCTTGCAATAAAGTAGCAAATTGGAAATTCCAATGCTCTTTTATAGGCACTGCTAGTGATAGATATAAATCTTCAACCTCTTTTATATCATTATTATTTATTAAACCACTTTTAGATAACGAATCTACATAACTCCATAATACTATCTGAACATTCCTCTGCTCAAAGTTATTCCCAAACCTTAATGGTACTCTCTCAAACCAATACAATACAGCTTCTGTAAGATTAGAGTTTGGTCTCTTATATACAAAGAACCTTCCTTTAACATCTAATATGTTTACATCTTTGAGTTCTATAACCTCAGCAGATGGTCTTCCAACTCTTGATGGATATATAACCATAGATGCTTCCCATGAATGTCTTCCAGTAGATATCTGTATGCCAGTGTATACTGAAGGTTTAATTTGCACATCTATATCCTTTGTATATCTATAAGATAGAGCAGCATCTTGATTCAATACACTCTCTACCCTTTTATCTCTATAAGCATAATTTAGTTGCCATCCTTCTATCTCTGGCAAAAAGTATTTAGTAGTTTCTGGTCCTTCTATACTTGCTATATCTAGATCCGTTATAGTAGATTCAACACTAACATTTGCATATGCTTGCACTATTAAACCTGAGACTAATACTAATACAACTAATGCTATCCTTCCTATATCTTTAGAATCAAATCTAGATATAGTTTGTAATAATCTACCACAAAATAGACAGAACTGTTCTCCTAACTCTTTATGCTCATTACATGCTATACAAGGTTTGCTTTTGATAGATGGCAATATGTTTATATCCATACGCATTATTTTATCACTAAATACTAGTATAACTAGAGTTCCTATAATAGCCATAACCATACCAGATACAGTGTGGAATGCTTCAGATACATCTAAACCATAATTATACCACAGAACAAGTATTATTATAATCCTTAATACATTTAATAAGAAGAATATAGGCAGACCTAAAACAAATATAGATATCCTCTTCCAAAGCATGCCTTTAACTATATATGCTGCAAACAATCCAAATAATGATAATCCTATTATAGAATAAACGCCAGAACTTGGCTCTCCTACATAGAATGGTATATTTGCATTATCTTTTACTATAACTAATGCTGGTGCTCCATAACTAGTTTCTAATGATATAGGCATACCAAAGGTTTTAAGAAATGATTCAGTCATGCTAGCAGAGATCCATGATAGATCTGCTGCGAGATCTGCTACTAACTCTCCAGGGGGAGGTTGCATATAAAGCAGGATTATTACAGGAAATATTAGATGTTTTAACATATTCATATTGAATAATAACAATATTGAACCAGCCACAAATAATGGTAGTGAATACATATGATACTCTAGAGCATATAGTGTATTAGAACCAACTATATAGATGAATATCGATAATATACATAAAGTTACTCCTAATATGATATCTATCTTCATACTTTTATCTATTTTAGATGCTATAGATATCAGTAATTCTCTCTTTCTATATAATATGAATAATATAATCAAGGGTATTAGCAATATATAATTGGTTAGATTACCAGCACTAAACTCTAATGCATTGCTAAATATTAATGCTAAATCATTAAAGTATATGCCTATTACAGATGCTATTATTAATAAGCTTTTTACTAATACTATGTTAGGTATATTCATGCTCTCTTTACTAGTGTATTTAAAAGACTCTTTATCTCATTCTTATTAGTTGCTCTAAAACCAAATGATAACAATGCATGTGTTATTAATGCTATTGTTAATACTAATAATGCATTATCAAATAGATATGATATAAAGAATCCTATAGCTATAGCAACTGCAATTGATCCTATAGGTCTTGCAGCATTCTTTATCTTCAATACAATACCTTCCTCTTTCTTAAGTAGATATAAAGATAAAATTGTTAATATGATAGAACCAATAAGCATTGCTAAAGCAGCACCTTCTAAACTAAAGAATGGTGCTAAAACAAAAGTTAATGCTATTGCTACTATAGATGATATAACACCAGCATA
The DNA here is from genome assembly GCA_026002835.1 of Candidatus Nitrosocaldaceae archaeon. The sequence continues at coordinate 222,396 of BPGC01000002.1, read as the reverse complement.
TGCTACGTTATGAGGTTTATTGGCAGCATTCAAGACTGATAATACTATCATACCTAATGAGTTTAATAATGCAGATATAACCAATATCCTTAATGCTAAGGATGCTTGTATATAAGACTCTGATAATAGGCTTAATACATATGAAGGTTTTAAGAATAATACTATTAATACAAACCCACTCAAGATTAGAGACATTCTAACTGAAGTATTAAACATATTCTGTATCTTATCCTTCGAACCTAGAGCATATTCAGCAGATATTGTAGGCAATAAAGCTCTAGATATTGCAAAATTCAAGCCGCCAACAATTCGTGATATTATAGTTGCTAAGCCATAGAAAGCAGCAAACTCAAAGTTTTGAGTACCTAGAACCATTACTCCAATCTGTAATGTAGACATCCTCATACCTACATTTATATAATTCAATCCAGAAAACTTTAAAGTACGCTTCAGTTCATCATACTTCTCTTTAGACTTTGGAATTATTTTATGTATTAGATAATAACCAACTATTGCTGCTATACTAGTTCCAGCAGCAAAACCTGCTATTATACCTAAACCAGATAATCCATATATTACTAATACAATAGCAGATGCTAATCTAACTCCTTGGAATATTATGGTTATAAATAATGAATGCTTCATCTTTTGCGCTCCTTCGAATGCTCCTTTTAATGCCATTTGGATTGTTTGAGATGGGATAAAGCCTATTGCACTAAAGATTAGGAATGGAGCTATACTTGGATCTTTATAAACATTCTCAGCTATATTACTTGCTAATAATATTATTAATAATGTTACTGCTCCACTAACTGCTAATGCTAACCTTAAGCCTATAATCAATACCCTCCTTGAATTATGAAGCATCTTTTTAGCATTGAACTCTGCTACATATTTTGATATCATAATATTTGTTCCAGAACCAGTAAAGCCTATAACTGTAGTAGCAAGTGCAACTGCAACCATTACTTGCCCTAATATGTTAGGTTCTACAAGCTTTGCCATAACAATCCAGAATAGAGCACCAACTACTATATTAGTAACATTATCTAACATCATATAGAATGATCCTTTAACTAATCTATCTCGATTATCCATTATTCCTAGCCTCATATTGTTTATATACAGCAGAAAACATCATGCTAATGCTAGTTATGCTTAAGATAATAACTATAGGATCTAATCTTATGCCTAATGGCGTATAATTTAATATCAAGCCTATCAATGGAACAATAGCTAAACTTAAACCTATGCTTAATGCTATAGTTTCTATCACATCCCTCATCTTAGGAAATAATAGATTAATCAACGCATATCCTGGTATAAATAATACAAACATACCTCCAATAACTATCCTTATAATAGGTATTGATAATAAATATATGCTAAGTAATGTTATGCCTGTAACTATTACAGTAAGCCAGAATGTAAAGAGTGTATTTATGCTAAACAGATATTGGAAGAATGAACCTTCAAACTTTGGTTCATAAAGTTCTATCTTCCCTTCTTTCTCTAACTCTTTAATAGCATTCTTTATCTCATCCTTTGCTATACTTAGATCAGCAACTTTTACATAATCTATGATATCTTTAACAGTATATCGTTTATCTCTTATAGCATTAATTATCAATCCTTTAATGTATTGCTTATCTTCTATCTGATGTTGAACCATATCTGATTCCATGCGCTTCTAGTATCTATATTAGATCTCCAACTAAACTCAAAGTTATTATTATCTGGATTATAACGCCATAGTTCAATTACAAACCTAAAGTTATCGCCATTAATGCTTCTAACATCTAGATTTATAATTTGATCATTAATCCTCATCCTCTTTATAACTATATAATCATCTACTCTCTCTATAGCATCTATGCTCCATCTTAATGGTATAGTTAGGGTTTGATTATTTTTTACTATATGGCTTATCTCATATACCTCTTTAATAGGACTTGGTGTATGAGCATTATCATCTGGTATAGGATCTGTAGAATTTAATATCTTTATCTTAATTGCTATATACTCACTATTCCCCATCCTATTATAGACTTGAAGATACCATGTAACATTATCTCCTAACCTTACTACAGCATTAGGGTTTGGATAATAATCATCTATTAGCATGTTGCTTCCTAAAGTGCTTAGACTCATAAACCTCTCAAAATCTCTAGGAATGAGAGATGCATAAGCTATGCTTATAGATATTGATAATAGTATTAGAAATGTTATTAGAAACCTCTTTGTATTTATTATATTCAATATATTCAATCTTCTTTCTCCCTAATACGCATATTCAAGAATCTATTATCTCTATATGCTAACCATAGATCATATAGATATATGCCAAAGAACGATGCTAGAAATGCTCCTATAACTGCTGATAGATATGTTACTACTGCTACTCTAGAGTTATTAGCAAGCGCTTGATATCTTAACTCATCTGCTTCATCTATTATCGCTTTTATCCTATCTTTTATATCATTACAATCTTCACACTCTAATATAGAATTGAGTTCATCTACCAATATGCTAGTATCTGCTCCAATATCTTCAGCCTTTCTAATACTCTCTAGAGCGAGATCTATATCATCTATCAAATTGTTATTAATAATAAGTAATAATATTAATAATATACTTATCATGCTATTACAATATTGTAATTATTCTAATTATAGCTATTATAAGAAAGAATAAACCTATACCTATACCTATATGCCTTATATTCTTTGATCTAAGCAATATGTTATTCCTTCCATAATATGGCGATATTACTTCAGATGTTATCAATAATAGCAATGCTGATATTGCACTCCACAAACCTATATCCCATAACTCTATCTCAAGAGCCATTCTCTAATAACTTGTATGTAGTTTTTATCTTCTCAACGCTTGCTCTGCTCTCTTCTATAACAACTGGTATGCCTGTAACCTTGCTTATCATCAATGCTAATGATGAGCATATAATGCATCCTAGATGATTGTCATCAAAACTATTAACCTTTCTACATATATCAGCCATCTCTTTAGAATCTATCTTTACAGTTATCATATCATCCTTTATATCAAAAGTTATGTTATCTATTATCCTAAGATCTTCTATAAAGAACTGTTCTACTTTTGCTATTAACTCTGGTAATTCTAAAGTTAATAGATTTGTATCAAGGCTATCTTCTAAGAGTTTAACCATGCTTTGTGCATGTGCTGGTATTAATAAACCATTATTATGAAAAAACTCTTCTCTATTCAATCTATCTTCACTTGGTAAAATATTACTATCTTTAGGTATGAATGTATAACCATTTGCTAAACCGCTTAATGTAGTTGGATATAAGAATATAGCTCTGCCTTTATATCCAAGATTATTTAGTATCGATGATAAAGATCTTATAATACTTATTGTTGAATGTAAACTCTTTACTGGTATGCTTCTATTAGGTAGAGCATAGAATATTACAGAACCAAATAATACCAAACCTAAACCAATGAATGTCAATACCAATGAATTGTAAGCATATGCTGATAATAATGAAACACCTCCAAGAGATGTTAGTATTATACTAATTAGAAATGAACCTCTATATTGTAATTTATATAATCTGCTTCTAAGTTCTCTATTCTCTTTCTCTAATGATTCTAATCTACTAACTAATCCTTCTATATCCTTCTCATCCTTTTTAATATCTAATCTACTATTCTTCAGATTTAATGGATCCATATCTATCTAGCAAATATATTTGATAGTTTGAATAAACCAAACCATCTTATCACATCTACATCTAACCAATTAGATATATCCCAGCCAGATGCTTTAGCACTAACACTCCAACTCTTACTTGTCTCAAATCCTAGTATGAATATCTGCTTAGATATACCTTTTAATGCATTAATGATCTTCCCAATTATCTTTGCTATAACAGTTGCTAACGTTGGATTCTTCACTATTTTAATATGCTTGCTTATCAATGATGTTAACAATCTTTCATGTTTATCTAATGCTTTATGCCATATCTTCTTCTTTAATGCTCTGCTTCTTAGATTCTTTAATATAGAGAGAATGTTAGTGCTTCTTATCATAGGATTTGTTATGTCTAATTACTTTTTAAGTGTTATGACGTATATAATACATAATTACAAGCATTACCAATTGTAGATTAGAATGTCAGATAAAAATATAAACGTTTATTAACAAGTCTTTAACAGATATACGATATATCTATTCAGACATATCGTAAAAGTGTTAAATTATATTTAAATATCAGTTTGATATTATCATTAATATGAGTTATGATCTATCTAAGATAGGATACAAAATATCAAAGGAAGATATGCTATCATTTAACCCTATTATTACTGATAAGAGAGTATATGCATGTCTCGATCTCTCAAACTATTTCTATACTATAATGACAGATAGTAATGAAATTATATTTAGAGATGAACTAGGTTATAAATTAAAACTCTTAAAATGTTATAACTGTTCAAAGATGATATTAAGTAGTTGTATTACAAAGAGATAGCGCTCATATAGATGCTATATAGATGCATATAAGATGAGAAGAAAGAAGAGGATGGTAGAGATGAGGATAAAGAGATGCTAAATATTGTTCTAATAGCCATAGGGTATTAGCATATATCAAGCATATTTAACAGTTATTAGTTATGTTTGAATCATACATAACGGATAGGTGTTAATATGACGGTTCTAAAGTTACTGTTTTATAAACCATTGTCGCTAAGCTAATAAAAGTTAACAACAAAAACATTTTCTCTAAAAATAACATTACTTGTTATACAATTATAAACAACTAAAGTATGTTGCATAAATAATCATTTTTATGTAACATATTAGTATGCATGTTAGAGTCGTTAGGTTTTGTATAAATAGACCAGATAGTATTAACATGCCCAATAACCTGGTCAGCATAAAAGTAAGCATAAAATGACCAAATGACCGGATTGACCAGGTTTTGGGATAGGGCATGTTATTAGAATCATTGTGTATATGTTAATGCTAAAAATTGTTAAACATCCTATTATCAATTACCATACCCCTCTAAATTATCTGGTCAACCTGGTCATTTGGTCATTTTCTAGTGATTTTAAGCACGTATTTTACTGACAGGTTATTGGACAGGTTATTAATAATCAGTAGTTATCTATATCAAAATTAGATTATGAATTATTAAACTATCAGCTTTTTACTAAACATTTAGTCTTTGGATAAATGTTCTAATATTTTATTAGTATAATAATGCCATTTCTCTAAGTCTTTAGGTAAAGGTAATATATCTACAATCTTCTTTACAGCTCTTATGTTATTAATGACTTCTCTCTTTGTAATTTTCTTAGTTTGCATTCTTACATTTAGAGTATATTTTGGTATATTATCCCCGCTTTTTGTACGATAAGCAACTTTTATTGGATCAACGTTAGTTTTTACTACAATTTTTGGTTCTTTTATATTTAAAATATATTCAAATATCTTACTCTCTCTTTTTATAGATAAAATTATACCAAAGACTATTACATAAGTTATTATGTGTATAAGTAATACTCTGGCACCTAATTGTAGAACTAAGTCAAGATCTAAGTTAATCGATATCTCCGATCTCGATTCTATTAAATGATCTAGATCAAAGTTATTTAAGAACCAAGTAGTCTCTTCATTAACAAGTTTCTCTAACTCACAAATAAAAGCACGTTTATCTCTTTCATACTCTTCTATATAAGAAGATCGTATACAATTATGTATTATTAATAAAAGATCTATAAGGTTGCAAGGTCTAAATAAAATTCTGTAATTTCTATCCTTCCTTTTGATTTTAAAATTATCAAAATAGTTACTAATTAATCTGTGTATTATCTTAAAAATATATCCATTCCACTCTTTAATTAACCTTAATGTATCAATAAATACATAATCTTTATAATTATCTAAAACCGAATTCAGATAGTTAGTATAGTTATCTTGATCATCACCTTTAGTGATATATCCCTTAATATTAGTAGAGAAGATAGCATATATACATCCTTGTTCTGTTAATTTATATAGATATTTATTATTTTTATAGGATCTTCTATTCTAGTTACAAAACCTATATCTAATAAGTTATTTTTATCTTTATACAATGTCCTTCTTACACTTCTTTCAGAGGGATCCGCGAACTGTACATAAGACGGTACGTTTATTCTCTGCCTAACAAAATCACTTAAACCTATATTTGGATTACAAGCAAGAAGAGCTATTATGTAGTTATCTAATTGCTTAAGACTATCGCCTTTATCCATAATATTTATTTGGTGCAATGAATATTTAATATTTTAAATATTACTATAATATTATTCAATCACCTAACCCAAGTTATAAGACTGTTAAAAAATCTAATACATTAAATGATAAATATCATATAAGTAAAAATATTATAGAATTTTTATCTAATTTATAACTTGTAATTGTTATCAGCGTATTCTCTAGCTCCTTCAAGCATAAAGTTGAATATCCCTTCCCTCTCTTCTAGCAATATTTTATGATAATCAATTATAGGATTATTTATCTTTCTAAAACGTATTGAGTATACGTTATCAATATAACATTCCATCTCCTTCTTTACTTTAGGTCTAGTTATTGTGTTTGCATAGAATATAGGTGTTAATTCTTCTGGTCCCCATGCTTCAAACAGTATATTTATCCCGTCTGAAATACTTAACAGCCTCTTCAACTGTCTCTTTCTGTATTCGAATATTAAAAATTCTACTACCTTCTGGCCTCTATAATATGGTGTATCGCCACGATATTTATAGTAAGACAAGTCTGATTCTGTTATATAATCAGCACCTAGTAACTTTACTAGAATATTTATGAGTGTAGTCTTGCCTGCTTCATAATGACTCCAAAATATTATCACATTCCTTTTGAAGTTAAAAAGCATAGAACCTAGAGCTCTCTTTACCTCTTCTAGATCATTACAAACTCTCTCTCCTAACCATTCTTTAAACTTCTTACAGTCAGCAGAAGGGTTATAATTAACATGTATACATTTTATAGGGTAATATCCTCTCTTCTCCTCATTACTAATGAACTTTATTACCTCTAATTTATCATTAAATATAAGTAGACCGTTAATTACGTTCAATGCATATTTATTATTATCTATACTACTATTGCTATCAACCACAAACCTCTCATCAGATTCCAATTCATTGATAGTATCTCTGAATATCTTATCTAACTTCGAGGGTTTTATAGATGTATTGAGTTTATTAAACTCCCTTATTACCTCCCAATATATCCCGCTATAACCTATTATATCCCAATAACTTCCTTCCCATTTTAAGAATTCCTTCCAAGGCTTATAATACCTATAATCTTTCAATATCAGTTCTTTTAATATATCTTGTTCGTTCATATGTATGAAAATGAACAGATAATTATTATGTATAGCGATAAGAAAAATGTCACTGACATTTTTCTAATAGAGATCTGTCACTGACATATCTTTTAGTATACAACTTTTAGATAACGCTTGTAAAGTTCTTCATATGAGTAATGGCATAGATAGCATATTAGAAAGGATAATAGAGGCTATAATGTATTATGGTCAACCGCCATGGTGCTATGATATAATTCCTCTATCCCCATGTTCAAAGAAGCCTATAAAAGGTTTCAAATGGAGGATTCAAAAGATAAGTGCTGAAGAGTTAATAGAGAAGATAAGGAAAGGTAGGAGGGTATATAACATAGCATTAAGGTTAGGATACTACAATGGTTATGGTAGAATAGTTATAGACTTTGATTATATTAAGGATAAGAAGGAGTTAGATAATAGAAGTATTGTAAATGAGTATCTAAAGAGTGGTAATATAAAACCTAGAAGATTGGAAGAGGCTTATAACCTTATAGAGGATCCAAAGGCTGCTAAGAATAGGTTAGATAAATTCTTTGCTTTAATAAAAGAGAAGGATCAAGGATTATATGAGAAGATAAGATATACTACGCTTGTAGAGACTAGCAGTAAAGGTTATCATATATATCTATTAGTAAAATGTACAGAGGAAGAGTTCAAGAGATTTGAGAATAAAGTATGGAGAGATCAGATGCGATAAGGAGTATATAGTTGCACCTCCTAGCATACATGAAAAGACCCTTGATAGCTATAAAACAATAACAAATAACGAACCTGTAATATTAAATCTAGAGGAGGCAGAGATAGTTTATAATACAGCTATAGAGGTATTAGGAGTTAGCAAGAAGAAGCAAGGGAAGAGCAAAAAGGGTAAGAGCAGGAAGAAGGGTAAGAGTATAAACATAGATATAAATGCTAATGAGCTTGACGATATAATATTCGATCTAATAAAACCTTTCTATAAACATGGCTATAGATACAATATAGTTAAGCATTTGACTGGTTGGTTAAGCAGAGAGGATATAGATTACTCTATAGCATACTCAATAGTTACAAGATTGATAGAATATAATAATGATGAGGAAGCAGATAATAGACTATTATTATTAGAGAGAGCATATAGTGATAGAGATAAATTAACAGGCTTCCCTTCATTAAAAGAGTTACTAGCAAGTATAGATGAGAATGGGGAAGAGGTAGCAGATAACCTTATGGATATTGTAAATTATTACAAAAAGTATCTATTTGGCGATATAGATACACTGCTACTAAATATAGATACATTATCTATGTGGAGGGATATAAAGAATAATACAAGAAATCCAAGAGATTATCAAATGGCTATAAATACTATAGATAAGATTAAGGAATATAGATACTATATTTGTATAGTATGCAAAAGAGGTTATATCGATTATAATGATGCAATAGACTGCTATATAAGCCATAAAGATATGCTTAAGAGCATAAAGGCTAGAAGGCATTACTATATCTCATTATTCGATGATCTAATTTATGCAATGAAGCATGGTGATATTGAAGAGGTATTAGAGAAGATGAGGCATGAAGGTCATGGCTATATATGCTATTGCATGAAGGAGTTTGATGATATAGAGGAATGGATAAGGGATATGCTATACCATATACACCTAGATAAGATTAGCAATTCTAATAATGAGATGCTAGAGGATATGCTAAGGATATATGAAGATGATATAGAGGATTATGACTCTAGAAGATCTATTTAATCAAACAAAGGATTACATAAATAAATATGTAGACTTTATTGAGGAAGGTTATGCTATAATAATAACAATGTTTGTATTCTATTGTTGGCTTGATCCAGATAGGTTCCCTACAGCATGCTATCTGCATATAATTGGAGATAAAGGGTCTGGAAAGACTAGGTGCTTAGATACATTAGTAAGCATATTACCAAAACCATTGAAAAGCAGTAGTATATCTACAGCTGCTACTGCTAGGGTTATGAATATGTATAAACCCATACTCTTTATAGATGAGCTTGATAGTATAGAGGATAATGAGACAAAGAAGGAGTTTACTGCTATATTAAACGCTGGTTATAAGAAAGGTGATTATTATATAAGGGCAGATCCAAATAATAACTATAGTTTTGTATTACTAAATCCATTTGGCCCAAAGGTTATAGCTGGTAGGAATAGGTTACCAGATACACTTGAGAGTAGATGTATATAGTTATGGTTAAGAGTAAAAGGATCTTGCCATATAGTATAGATGATGAAGAGGCTAAAATATTGAGGGCAAAGTTAAGGAAGTTCTCTATCGATTATAAGGATAAGTTAGAGGTTAGAGACATAGACATGCAAGACAGTAGATTAAGAGAGATACTATTACCATTACTAAACTCTACACCTAAAAGTATTGTAAAGCGTTATGCAGAGGTTATAATAGATGCATTAACAAAAGATAGGAGTGAAGAAGAGAGCGAGAAGTTTGAGGCTAAGGTAATAAACGCTATAGACTCTATTAAATGAACAAGGTTTAAATGGTAATAATGTAATGAAAGTAAAGGATATAACCTATAAATTTATGGTAAATGAAGGTTATATAAAGGATGGAGAAGAGATAGACTTTAGAGATAGGAGCAAAAAGAATCTATCTACTAGGATAGGAAAGATACTAAAGAATAGGTTTGGTTTCAAGAGTGGTGAGAGGGCAAGTAGTAATAGAGATAGGACTGTTATAATAGATCTTAACCTATTAGATAGATTGAGAAATAGATACATCCCTAAAGAGGAGAGGATTGTTATAGATGATATAGGCTTATGCATTAAGGAGAAGTATGTAATATATGAAGATGGTAAAGAGATAACCGCTATTAATCTAGTTGATGATAAGATAGAGTGTTATTGTTGTAATAGATATTATGATAAAGATAAGATATTAGAGCATTTGGGTAGTAAGATAGATCTTGATAAGGCATACATAAAAGGGGATACTTGCGAGCATTTTAGCAATTCTATATGCATTAAATGTTTCATGGATAAGGTGAGTAAGAATGATAGATAAAGATAGGTTATTCAGATTAGCAAATTACAATCTAGATATACCAGATAGCGCTACTTTAAGATATGAGTATGTTATTATCAATAATAAAAGATATGGACCATATCTATATGCGTATTATAGAGAAGGTAAGAGGTTAAAGAAGAGGTATCTAGGCAAGAGTTATAATGATTACCTTGCTAGAAAGATATCATTAAAGGCTGGTGTAGATATAAAGTTCTACAAGAGGTTTAGGATAATAAAATGGTTAGCAGAGCATGGAGATGAATATATGCAATTGATATTAGAGGCATTAAAGGTTGCTAAGAATGATATAGCAATAAAGAAGGTAATGAGTTATTGTAGAGATATTATAGATTTAACTATAATCAATAGGTATGAGAGTGATGAAGAGTTTAGAAAATTCTTAGGTGTATGATATGCTAGCAGAGTTAGAGTTACATAAAATAAAGGTTTTAGGTAACAATAAAGTATTAGATATAGAGAGGATAGATAGTATATCATATTCATTATTAGATATCATTAATGATATTGCTAATGATCCTATATCTAGATATGAAGCATTGAACCTTTTACTATCTATAATTAAAGATAGGGCAAATAATTATATTAATTCTAATGTTTATAATTATAGTGATGAACATGCTAATGCTAGATTAGCATGGGATAGAGCAGATAAGGTAGGTGAAGAGATGTATGAGCAGAAGATAAATAGACATAACTCTATCCCTAAGGTTACTAAAAAGAGCACAATTATTAAAGGACCCAAATATTGCTAGGTGGTATAAGCATATAGCAAGAACAAGTAAGAACAATGCTGAGACAAGCCTTAGAAGGCTAAGTCTATTATGTGAGCAATATAACCTTAAGCCTATGGAATTAGTAGAGTTGGCAAACAAGGATGCTAGAGAGATTAAGCATATGATAATTGATCATTTAAACTTGATGGATGAGCAAGGATATGCTAGAGGATATCAAGAGTCAATGCTTAAAGTGATAAAGTCATGGCTAAGGTTTAATGATATTAGCATAGATATACCGTTTAAGTATGGAGATACTAGATTAGCAAAGATACAAAAACTGCCAGATGAAGATGATTATACAGATATAATAAATAGAGCAGATCTAAGAGCAAGAGCAATAATAGCATTAATAAGTAAATCTGGTATAAGGCCTCAAGTAATAGGGAATGCAGATGGGACAGATGGCTTAAGGTTAAAGGACATACCAGATATAGCAATAATAAATGGTAAAGCTATATGCAAACAATATCCATGTATGATAAAAGTTAGAGTAGAGTTAAGTAAGAATAGAAGACCATACATAACTTTCCTAAGCAAGCAAGGAGTAAAGTATCTGCTAACATACCTTAATGATAGGATAAGGAATAATGAAGTATTGATAGATGATAGCCCAGTAATAGCATGGGATAATAAGCATAGGTATGGTTATCCAAAGCATAGGAAGACAAGGCTATTGAATACTAGAGGTGTATCAAAGGTAGTTAGGGAAGCTATCAAAGGTTATAATATAAGGCCATATGATCTAAGGCATTGGTTTGCTACTAGATTAGAGATAGCAGTTGCAAAAGGTAAGATAAGCTCTAGTGTAAAGGAAGCATTGATGGGCCATATATCTGGTATAGAGCATCATTATACATATGCTAAGTATAATCTAGCAGAACCATTGATAAATGAGTTAAGGGATGCATATGCTAGAGCAGAAGAGTTCTTAGATCTAGAGGTTAGCAATAAGGATAAAGAAGAGGAAGAGCTTAAGAATAAAGCACATAGTATAATAGAACAACTAGGTAAAGAGGAGTTGCTAAACTTACTAGCAAATGCTAGTAGGAGCAACAACTCAAGCAAGTAGTAGTTAATGCAGATGAAGCAGAGGTATTGATAATGAATTATGGTTTTATCTATAAAGCAACGTTGCCAAATAAGAAGGTAATTTTAGAAAGATTTGAACACACATAGTAAGCGGGCCTGGAGGGATTTGAACCCTCGACCTACTGGTTAAGAGCCAGCCGCTTTAGGCTAATAATATATCTGCCTGGCTGAGCTACAGGCCCTTCTCTACATTAATTTCTACACATATTAATATTTAATTATAAGCAAAAATTTTTTGGGTTTTGGTTTTATTGTTTAGCCTCTACTTCTTTACTCTTTATTATATGGATCAAGGCTTCTGATACACTACAGTTTAATCTCTCTTTCTCCTTTAGTAATGCTCTATAGGCATCTAATGTTATGTATACTGGTATAGATCCAGTTCCTTCTAATAATGCCTTTACTCTATAAAGCCCGTTCTCTATTCCTCTCTCAGCAGTCTTTTTCAACTTTATCTTATCCATCAAGCCACCTAATGGACCTAATGGAACATCATAATTTACCTTCATTGTTACTCTAGTCTTCTTCTCATCTATAGCATCAAATAATACGGTAATCTCCCATTCTTTGAATGGACCATCTACTTGTTTTGCTACTATCTTCTTCTCTGGTATATAATCTATGGTCTCACAATCCCATTCTAGAATCTTACCATCAAAGTTCCCACTTATTCTGAATATAGTTCCTACTCCAAAACCTTCTTTAACATCTATAGGTATTACATTCAAACCTATCTCTTTAGGGAACTGGTCAGACATATGTTCTGGTCTAGCAAAGTATGTAAAAACTTCTTTAACTGGAGCATTTATCTCTATACTCTTCTCTATACTAGTCATCTTATTCTTGCTAGGATAAATGAATGATTTAAAGCTTTCTGATAATACATTATATTGAGAATTGATCTATTTATAAATAAATGAAAAGGTTTGGAGTTTAAATGACCTGCCAAGGTCTTGTTGCGAATGTTACTCCATAGCCTACTAGGATCATTATTGTCTGGTATATTATGTTAGCAACTGATGCAGGTTTACCTATTGGTGGACCTTCTACGAATATTGTCTCACCTGGACCTAGACCAGGACCTACTCCAGCAATGTTCAACTGTGTATGTACATGGTAAGTTCCTGCCTCTAATGCCCTTACCCTCATCTCATATGGAACAACTCCTAACGCTGGTATATCGAATACGTTTCCTGGTGGATCTCTAAATACGAACTCCCATCTGTTACCAGAGTTAACTGACTCTGTAAATATGGATGCCCATGCTCTTAACTCTCTATTTACTAGACTTCTAAACTCTCCCCTTACTGTTAATATCTCGCCAGTTCTTACTGTAGTCTTATCGAACTGCTCATTAGCTATCTCTACGAACCTACTCTGAAGCTGCGCCTGCACACCATGAGCCCATGCCTGCTCCATTACTGATACTGAGGCGCTTAGTGCAATCAATGCTGTAATACTAGCCAGCAAGAGCGTGCTACCTATCTTCATTGTATTTATCATAGAAATAGCAAAGATATATATTTTTCTACTAGTGCATTAACTCATATATATTATAATTCATATTCATATAAAGTTAATTTAAATATAATTATTCTTATTGATATAATTAATGATTTGAAATTTCAAAAAGATCATGATTTGTCTAATTTATTTTGTATTAATTCTCTTAACTCATCATCAGTCTTACCACTAGGATCTATATTCAATGCCTTTGCTATAATCTCTAGTTTTTCTCTCTCGCTAGTTATTGGTCCAGTTATAGGTATGTTTGTAAATGTATTGTTTACTCTATTGATCTCCCTTTCTAACCCTTTCCTAGCTCTCTGATACTCTCCTACAGCCTTTCCAATGCTTCTACTTATCTCTGGTAACCTTTTGTTACCAACTATAAATATCATGAATAATAGAATGATTACCCATTCAACTCCTTCAATCAATAGAGTATACTCTAGCATATAATTAATATTTAAATTACTCAGAATTAAATCTTCTGAGCATTATTATAGGCAATATAATACCTATAATAAACATGATCAAGTATGGGGTGCTACTAGTAAATATATCTGCTAATACTCCAGCTACTACTGGGCCAGTAGTCCAACCTATACCAAATACAGTCTCATAAGATCCTACATACCTTCCAAGCACATCATTAGAGACATTCTTTGTTGCTATGCCTAAAGTTATAGGGAAGTATATACTAAATGCAAAACCAAACATGATCAATGCTAATGCTATGAGATTAAATTCTACTAATGCATATACTATAAGCATAGAGAATGCTATAAGGATAGTAGCAATAACTATGATCAAGATTGCTTTATCGGCAAATTTATGAGTAAAGAATAATGTAATCAATCTTGCTAAGCCAAAGATGAAGAATAATACTCCTATGTTGAATTCATTGATGCCATTCTCCTTTATATAGGCTGGAAGTACTGCTAACACTATCCCAAATGAAGCACTATAATACATAACTAGGATATATACTCTAATCTTGCTTTTCATGATCATGATCATACTTTTAAACGAATACTCTTCTTTTTTACTATACCTATTTTTTACTCTCATAATAGATATTGATGCTGATGCTAAAGCTATAAGCATTATAAACGATGTATATTGAAATAACAATCTAAAACCAAAATTCTCAAATAATAACGACCCTATTAACGGTCCGATCATGTAACCAGCAACCCAGAACATGGTATACCTAGATACCGATTTTACTGCATTATTGCTAATGCTAGTTACTATAGATGTAGCTGCTGGCCAAAAGAAAGCATGTGCTAAACCAGCAAATGATCTTATTATCATTACATCAATAACTGTATTTGATAATGATAATAAGAATATTGAGGAAGCGCTTATAGCTATGCCTATGCTCATTATCAATCCTCGATTAAATTTATCTAGTAATATACCAACTAATGCTGGCATAAACATATATGGAAAATAATTAGCCATGCCAATAGCACCGATCTCTAGATATGTAGCACTGATCTCTTCCCTAGCAAAGACTGGAACTAATGGAGCATGAGAACCATATGCTATCCCTACAAATAATGCAGCAAAGAATATTGGCAGTAATAACTTGTTCATCATCTCACTTGTATGCTATAAAGATAACCGCACCTCCAAATAACATACTATGCATCTCAACTCTTCTAAACTTTGTTTCTAATAACTTGATCATATCTTTATTCTTTGGAAGACTTTTCCATGTCCCATATATCTCCTTAAACTTCAAGCCTAATCTCCCAGCTACTAGAAATGCTAGAAGAGGCATTAAAAATCTAAGATAAAATCCTACTCCTAACCTAAATAATATATTATCTGGTTTACCTATATCTACTATTACCAACCTTCCATCATCTTTCAACACTCTAGCAAACTCTTCAATTGCTTTGCTATAACTTATTGCATCTCTGAATGAATAACCACACATAATTGAAGTGAATGTATTATCGTCAAATGGTATATGTTCAAATACTCCAGATATTTTTGGTATATTAGCAAACCTTTCCTTAGCAAGCATAAGCATCTCTGGTATTGGATCTAGCATAATTATTTTAGCATCTTGCTTGAGATTTAGCAACGTTTCAGTCATATTACCATAGCCAGAACCAGCATCTAAAACAAACATATTATCATTCAATAACAATTGAATCCCTTTCTCTCTTAACTCTTTAGCTTTTCCTAGCGATATTGCTAGATTAACTTTATCATATACAGGAATTATATCTCTAAGCACATTAATAACGTCATGCCAATACTCTTTGCCTAATCCCATGCATTTTTATTTCATTTATACCAAATTAAATGAATTGGTATGTATAGATGCCCGAAATGTAAAAAACGATTGATATATGAGAGAGTTGAGAATGCAAGATGGTTATTCTATTGCAATAGATGCACTATAGGAAGTATTATTGATGAGCCTAATCTAGATCTAGCATATCTAGCATACCTAGAATTATACGATGCTGATGAGATTACTAGCATATCCCTTGATGATATATTAGTAAATGAAGGGTTGGTAAGGAGTAAAGCAGAAGTTGATAAACTCCTTAATGGTATAAACGATAAACTCATTCATGATATATTATACACAAAGAAAGATTATGTTGTATATTATAAATTGTTAGATGAACAAGAACCAGAATTTGGTATTGCTATAGATGAACTAGAGATAGATGATATGCTTAAAGATGCATTAAAGAAGAATGGGATTGATAGATTATACAAATTTCAAGAAGAAGCAATAAGTGATATAATTGATGGTAAAGATGTTGTTATAGTAGCACCTACTGCTAGTGGAAAGACAGAAGCATTCACAATTCCAATACTAGAATGCATAAAAGATTCTCATGCATTATTTGTATATCCTACTAAAGCTTTAGCTAGAGATCAGGCTAGCAAAATAAGGAAATATGCTAATGCTTTAGGCATTAGAATTGCAATACTTGATGGGGATACACCACAAGATGAGAGAAGATATATTATTAATAGTAAACCTCAGATAATACTAACAAACTTTGATACTTTACATTATCATCTAATGCATAGAACTGATCTTATAACATTATTAAAGAATGTAAGATATCTAATAATAGATGAGGTTCATATCTATACAGGAATCTTTGGTTCTCATATTCATTACATAATAAAGAGACTAGGAAGGTTTAGTAGATTTCAGATAATAGCAGCATCTGCAACTTTGCCAAATGCTAAAGAGTTCTGTGAAAGATTGTTTGACAGAAAGGTTAAGATAGTTGAAGGCAAAGGTAAGAGAGGAAAGATCCATTTCGCTATGTTATATCCAACATTGAGAACACAAAGAGCATTAATGTTAGATCTATTAAAAAGGTTGGCTAATAAACATAAGACTTTGGTATTCTCTGATTCTCATCTATCTGCTGAATTATTAGCATATTACGGCTCTAGGCAAGGAATAAAGATCAAAGTTCATAGGGCTGGTTTATCTCAAACGTATAGGAATGCTGTAGAGGATCAATTTAAGAAAGGAGAATTGATGGCTTTATCAGCAACTCCTACTTTAGAATTAGGAATAGATATTGGAGATCTAGATGCTATAATATCTAGCAAGATACCAATAAATAGATTATATCAGAGGTTAGGAAGAGCGGCTAGGAAACAGCAGACTGGTTATGCATTCTTAGCATTTGGGAATGATCCGATAAGCCAGTATTATAAGAATCATCCAGAAGATTATCTTAGTGATTTTGAATATGCTTATATAGATCCATACAATCCAACCGTTCAAGAGTATCAATTATTAGCTATGATATGTGATAAACCATTGCCAGATACATATTATGATGAGTATGCCAAGGTTATAGATGAGTTGTTAGAGAAGCAGTTGATCAAGCATGTATCTAATAGATATATAGCTAACTATAGAACTGCTATAAAGCTATTACATGAGATCAATATAAGAGGTAGCGGAAAGAGCATTGATATCTATGTAAATAAGAAGAGAGTTGGAGAGAGAACATTACCTATAGCATTGGAAGAATTACATAATGATGCTGTATACTTTCTTGCTGGTAAAAGATATAGAGTTGATCAATTAGATCTAGATAAATATAAAGCATATCTATCATCACTTCCCAATAATTATCCATATTATACTAAAGCATTAAGTGAAGAATGGCCATCAATAGAAGAGGTTTATGATAAGAAGAAGGTATTCAATATAGAAGTATTACATTGTTTATTGCATATAACAAAAAGAGTTTTAGGTTATGTAAACATAGAGATAGGTTCTGAGGTAAATAAAGGTAAGAAGGTAATGCTTGATGATATATTAGAATATGATTTTGTAACTAAGGGTTTGGTATTCAGAGCTCCAGAGCCTATTAAATATGCTAATAACTCTGATCAATTAAGAGTTAAGATGAGTGCTTATCATGCAACTGAACATGTAATTATTGAAGGGAGTAAGATGATTACTGGAGGAGCTAGTCAAGATCTAGGAGGCATATCTTTAGGTTCTTCTGGTCTGATCTTTGTATATGATTCAAGCATAGGAGGTAATGGAGCTAGTAAGGTATTGTATGATAGATTAGAAGAAGTATTCATTAGAGGTAAAAGCATATTAGAAGAATGCAGATGCAAGAATGAAGATGGATGCCCTAGATGCACCTATTCATATAGATGTGGTAATAATAACGAGTTTTTGCATAAATATGCAGCGTTAGAAGTATTTACTAGGATACTGGATGGAGTAGAAAGTAATGTAAATAATATAGAAGGTGATATATCATTAGTATAAATATATTTATGTCAATCTTGCCATAATTACAAATTATCTTATTTATAACTAGGATATGTTATAGAGAATTAATATTATTAGTAGTAGGATAAAAGTTAAAAGAGGATGCTAGTTAACAGATATCATGGTAAAAAAATACGAATTACCACCACTGCCATATGCATATGATGCATTAGAACCCCATATATCAAAAGAGATAATGACTCTGCATCATGACAAGCATCATCAGACATATGTGAATGGAGCAAATGCAGCATTAGAGAAGTTAGAGAATGCTAGGAAGAACAATTTTGAAGGAGTTGATATAAGAGCTATAGAAAGAGATCTATCATTCCATGTCTCTGGGCATGTATTACATTCAATATTCTGGCCAAACATGAGTCCTAACGGAGGAGGAAGTCCAGGAGGGAAACTAGCAGATATGATAAATGAGGATTTTGGATCATTCGATGCATTCAAGTTACAATTTAGTGAGACTGCAAAGAACGTTGAAGGTATAGGTTGGGCAATATTAGCATATGATCCATTATCTGATCAGTTAATGACTTTTAGTGTAGAGAAGCATAATATGCAAGTAGGTCAAGGTACAGTTCCAATACTAGTATTAGATATGTGGGAGCATGCTTATTATCTACAATACAAGAATGTTAAAGGCGACTATGTAAAAGCATGGTGGAATGTGGTAAATTGGGACGATGCCGATAATAGACTTCAGAAAGCCAAAGTCTAAAATTATTTTTATTTTTAAAAAATTAATTAAAAGTAAAAATTATTTCTTGTTAACCTTCCATATTACTATACCCGCTATAATAGCTGCCATACCAGCAAATATTGCTACTACCATGATTGGTAGATTCTGACTTCCATAGATCTG
This sequence comes from Candidatus Nitrosocaldaceae archaeon, assembly GCA_026002835.1. The sequence continues at coordinate 202,878 of BPGC01000002.1, read as the reverse complement.
TTTGCCTACTGGGGCTTCATCAGTTACCATAGCATATTCGCTATCTCCTACAATCTCAGTCGTTGCATAACCAGCTAATCTAATTGATGCATATGCTGGAGGTATAGTCATATGTAATTTTATAGTCTCACCGTCAATACTTACATCCTTCTCTAATTCAGTCTCTAATACTTGTCCTTCTCTGAAGCTGCTCTCACCTTTTGCTAGTGTTGTTATAACTGGAGGTACATTTTCTGCCAGACCATATCTCTCCGCTTCAGCAACTCCTCCAGTAGCATCGAATGAACTATGCCAATTACTGATAGGCAACTCTTTTATTCCACTAAAGTCTAGCAATGGAGTTGTTAATATCTCATCAGCTCCACCAGCTGCTAATGTGTTTGCTATCTCTGGAGCGGCTTTCTCCAAGAATCCTTTCATAGTATTTATATCTATCTCTCCAACCTCTGGAGCATTAATTATAACTGGTCCATCAATCTTCAAACCTCTCCAGTTTAGATCAGTCCTAGCTCCTTCTGAAGATGCAGTATTACCATCTACTACTAGATCAGTCAATTTAAAGTCTATTATTACTGAAAGATCCATCAATGCAGTCCGTTCATCTCCAGATACACTAGCCTTGTAATTTATAGTAATCTCTTCAAATTGTGCTGGAGAATTAAGTTCTAATAGGTTTTGGTTCATTCTATCCATTAACTCTCTTACTCCTGGTGTATTCATATCAGCAATAAACTGTATGGATTTATTTAGGCCATTAAATAACTCACTAGCTTTGCCCCCTTCATAATTCATTGATGCTACTTGATGAGCCTTGAACTGTCCAAATGCCTGATCACTTTGAGCAAATATCATTACATTTAATTCAGCCGCATTTGCTTGATATAATGGCAGTATTAGCATTGAGAGTGCTAGAAACATCGCTAGAGTTCGTTTTGACATATTGTATGCTCTTCGCTTCCTTTTTATAAACTTTTGTGGTTATTTTGCTAATAGAAAAATCAAACTTTTCTACAATTTTCTAATGAGATTTTATAACCAGTATTACTGATCTATTTACTGTAATGTTTAAATAAGTATAACACTGTTATAATGATGATGACAGAAGAGATTGTTAGAGATTACAGCAAGTATGATTTCAAGGATCCTATAGAGATGTATACATATCTTAGCAAGAAGGGTTTGAGCAGAGAGACAGTAGAAGAGATAAGCAGAATAAAGAATGAACCAGAATGGATGAGAGAGTTCAGATTAAAGGCTTATGATATCTTCATAAATACTCCAATGCCTACTTGGGGTGGAGATCTAAGCAAAGTAGATTTTGATAATGTGTATTACTATGCAAAGGCGGTAGATAAACAAGGTAAGAGTTGGGATGAACTTCCAGAGAATATAAGAAGAACATTTGAGAGATTAGGAATACCAGAGGCTGAGAGAAAGTTCCTAGCAGGAGTAGGAGCACAATATGAGTCTGAAACAGTATATCATAGCATTAGAGAAGATCTAGCAAAGAAGGGAGTAATATTCATGGATACAGATTCAGCATTGAAAGAACATGAGGATATATTCAAGAAGTATTTTGCTACAGTAGTTCCTCCTAATGATAATAAATTTGCTGCATTGAATAGTGCAGTATGGAGTGGAGGATCATTTGTATACATACCAAAGGGAGTAGAGGTAGACATGCCTCTAAACGCTTACTTTAGAATAAACGCTCAGAATATGGGTCAGTTTGAAAGAACGTTGATAATAGCTGAAGAAGGGAGCAAGGTTCATTATATTGAAGGATGCACAGCACCAGTATACTCTACAGAATCATTACATTGTGCTGTAGTTGAAGTTATCGCTAAAAAAGGAGCAACGGTAAGATATACAACATTACAGAATTGGAGTAATGATGTATATAATCTAGTTACAAAGCGTGCCCATGCTTATGAGAATGCAGTAGTAGAATGGGTAGATGCTAATATTGGAAGTAAATTGACTATGAAATACCCATCTGTATATCTATTAGGTAGAGGTGCAAAAGCAGATCTATTATCTGTAGCATTTGCTGGCAAAGGTCAGCATCAAGATACTGGTGCAAAAGCTATTCATATAGCACCAGATACAACCTCAAGGATAATAAGTAAATCAGTAAGCAAGGATGATGGAAGGACAAGTTATAGAGGCTTGTTATATGTAGCAAAGGGTGCAAGGAATGTAAAGAGCACAGTAAGATGTGATGCTCTACTTATAGATGATCATAGTAGAACTGATACATATCCATATATAGAGGTTAATGAGGACGATGCTACTATAACTCATGAGGCTAGTGTAGGCAAAATAGGAGAGGATCAAGTATTCTATCTAATGAGCAGAGGATTTAGTGAGCAAGAAGCATTAAACCTAGTTGTATCAGGATTCTTAGAAGTATTCACAAAAGAGCTACCAATGGAATATGCTGTAGAATTCAACAGACTTATAAAATTAGAGATGGAAGGAGCAGTAGGTTAGATAGCCTATGACACAAATTTTATTATCTTCATTAAAGAGAGATGATCTTGCTACTTTAATTAATAATGATCCTTCATGGCTCAAAGGTATTAGAGGTAGAGCCTTTGAGTATTATCAATTGTTACCTAATGAGGTATCTAGTTTATATAATAAATATACTAGTGCTACTGAACTAAAGCAAGATTCTATATTCTTTGATCTAGAGCTTAAAGAACCTTCTCAATCTGTACTCGAAAGGTTTGAGGAGGTTCAAGGAGCATCTATTTTAAGTGTTAATAATAATATTTATGATATCAAAGTACCTAAAGAACTCAAGGATAAAGGTGTTATCATAGAGAAAGTAACAGATGCTCTAAATAAACATGAGCAATTAAAAAGTATTATAAACAAGATAGATCCTTTAGAGGATAAGTTCTTAGCATTAGAACATGCATTATTCAATTCTGGCATATTCATATATATTCCTAAGAATATCGAACTCGAGGAACCAATTACAATAATTCATGAACAATCTAGAGATGGAGCATCAAGTATTATTAGAAATATCTTCTATCTAGATAATTCAAGTAGGGCTTCTGTAGTTCATGAATTATATTCAGATTACGATGGAGATAAGCAACAAGTATTATTCGAGTTGAATGAATCTTATCTAGCAAGTAATGCTGAATTCAATCATATAATATTACAAGCAATGAATGAGAAGAGCGCTCATGTAGCAAATATAAAAGCATATGTAAATAGAGATGCTAGGCTTAATTCATATCTAGGAGGATTTGGTAGTTTATTATCAAGATACAAGATTGATAATTCATTGGAAGAAGAAGGAGCAAGTATAGAACATATGGAAACAGTATTCGGAAGTAATAATCAGATATTTGATGTAACGTCTAACCTATTACATAAAAGCCCTAGCACTAGAGGAAGAGTGATAGCAAAGAATGTTGTTAGAGACAAAGCTAGATCGTTATTCAAAGGTATGATTAGAATAGAGAAAGATGCAAAGAATTCAGAATCTTATCTAGCTGGTCATGCTATAATATTGAACAAGGGTGCAAAAGCCGATTCTATACCAAGTCTAGAGATAGAGAATAATGAGGTAAAAGCAACACATTCAGCATCAGTAGCACAGATAGATGAAGAACAGATCTTCTATCTAATGGCTAGAGGCTTTAGTAAAGAAGATGCAAAGAGGATGATAGTATTAGGTTTCGTAGAGCCATTATTGAGAAGGCTAAGTCCAGAGGCTAGAGCATGGACAAAGTATCTTATAGAGAGTAAGTGGTATGGAAGACCTTTGATAATAAGGAGTGATGAGATAATGGAAGAGTTCTTAGAGGTAGAGAGAGAAAGTAAGAGGATAGAGACAGACCTCTTTGAGAAGCATTATAAGTATAGATGATCAAATTGCTTGTTAAAGCATGTAAACTATCAGATATCGATAATATATTTAGCATTGATATTGATGATAAGAAGATAATGCTAATAAGAAAAGATGATAAAATATACGCTTTAGATAGAATCTGCACTCATCAATATGCCGATCTATCAAATGGTTTTATAACAGATGATACTATAACATGCCCATTGCATCTAGCACAGTTTGAGATAACTAGTGGTAAAGCAGTAAGCCCTCCAGCAGAAGAACCTTTAAAGCTATATAATATTAAAATAGAAGGAGATGATATTTATGTTGAGATCTAAGATGAATGTTGAGAAGATAAGAGAAGACTTTCCAATACTAAAGCGTAAGGTAAGGAATGGAAAACCTTTAATCTATTTGGATAATGCAGCAACTACTCAAAAACCTAAACAAGTTATCAATGCTTTAAAAAAGTATTATACATATTATAATGCTAATGTTCATAGAGCAGCTTACCAATTATCTGAGGAAGCAACGGCTGCTTATGAAGAGACTAGAGACAAGGTTGCAAAGTTCATAAATGCTGATAGAGAAGAGATAATATTTGTAAGGAATGCTACCGAAGCATTAAATCTAGTAGCATATACATGGGGCAGAAAGAATATCAAAAAGAATGATAGAGTAATAATTACAGAGTTTGAGCATCATAGTAATATAGTTCCGTGGCAGATAATTACAAAAGAGAAAAAAGCTAACCTTGATTATATTAGAGTAGATGAAGAAGGTATGCTAATACTTGACGATCTACATAACTTCTTAGAGCAAGATAGAGTAAAGTTAGTATCCTTTAGCCATATGTCAAATGTTTTAGGAACCATAGCACCAGCAAAGGATATAGTTAGATATGTTCATGAGAAAGGCATACCTGTGCTTATAGATGGTGCACAATCCGTTCCTCATATACCAGTAGATGTAAAAGATCTAGATTGTGATTTCATGGCATTCTCTGCTCATAAGATGCTAGGACCAACTGGAGTTGGCGTATTATATGCTAAGAAAGAGATTCTAGAAGATATGCCTCCATTCTTAGGAGGCGGTGATATGATCAAAGAGGTTCATAAATATGAGACTATATATAATGATCTTCCATGGAAATATGAGGCTGGAACTCCAAATATAGCTGATGTTATAGCATTTGGTAAGGCTATAGATTATATAAATAAGATAGGAATTGAGAATATGCATGAATATGAGAAGGAATTGACAGAATATGCATTAGATAGATTATCTGGAATTAAAGGTTTAGAGATATATGGCACATTTGATATAAATAAGAGAGGAGGGGTTATATCATTCAATCTAGGAGATATACACCCTCATGACTTGGCAACCATATTGGATGAGGATGGAATAGCTATAAGATCTGGTCATCATTGCGCTCAGCCATTGATGGAGAAACTTGATACAGCAGCAACGTCAAGAGCAAGTTTATATCTATACAATACTAAGGAAGAGATCGATGCTTTAGCAGATGCTTTAGAAAGAGCAAGAATGATATTTAGGATATGAGGTGATTAGATTATGGGTACATCTGATATATATAGAGAGATAATACTTGACTATTATAGAAATCCTAGAAATTATGGAAAGATAGAGAAGCCAGATGTCTCTATAAGGGATAGCAATCCTCTTTGTGGTGATGAGATTGAGATGCAGTTAAAGTTTGAAGATGGTAAAGTTGTAGATGTAAAGTTCAATGGTAAAGGATGTGCAATAAGCCAAGCAAGTGCCTCCATGCTTACTGAGATGGTTATTGGTAAAACTATAGATGAGGTTAGGAAGATAGGCAAGGATGACATACTAGAATCTTTAGGCTTGACAAACCTAGGTCCAGCAAGGATAAAATGTGCTCTATTATCATTAAAGACGCTAAAATTAGCGGTATACTCATACCTAGCAGAAAAGTTAGATAAAGATGCTGCTGAACTGAAGGATGAAGCATCTAAATTATTTTAGCTATATATAAATAAATAACCATTTTTAGATTATGAAAAGTATGATAGTTTATTGTATATAATATTTTACGCTTAACACAAAATTTATTACACTCAGCCTCTATATAGATAATGGTATGGTTCTCTCATCATATAGGAATGGGGTTAGGATCGTTGGTGATGTGCTTAGGATAGTTAACGATTTTGGTTCTCAAGGTATTAATATAACTCAATTATTAAGAAAGGCAAACCTTTCATATAACAGATTATCAAAATTATCAAGGCAGTTAGTTACTGCTGGTTTGATTGAGGAGAAGAACGAAGATGGCAAACATGTATATCTTATAACTGAGAAAGGTAGGGAATACCTTAGCATGTATCAAAGGTTTGAAGAGATGACTAACTCATTTGGTCTAGAACTATAAACAATTTATTTATCAAATTTCTAACATTCGAGTTTTTATTATATTAGAGGCATCTATACATATGAGAGCTTACGTTGAAGTCTTTATAGAATCTGGCAGAGATCTACTTGCATCTGCTGATTATATAAGAGGTATCGATGGTGTTATAGAAGCATATGCTGTATCTGAGCATTGTGATATAATGGCATTAGTTGAAGGAAAAGATTTTAGATCAATATTTGAGTTAGTTATGAGAAAGATCAGAGTTATTAGAGGAGTTATAGGAACGAGAATCCTTCCATGTATAGATATGGAAGTTAGCAAGGATGCAGATGGTAGCAAAGTTACAAATCTTCCATCTTTATGAGTGTAAAAATTATTAATCTTATATATTATCACAATATCGCATATTCTTAATAATTTTTATGAAATATATTAAATTTAAAACATGAATGTCTCTGATATTTTTCAGATATAAATCATAATACTTTAAATTGGTTTCGAAAACATAAAATAACCCAGTTATAATTATTAATAGTGGTGATTTAGATTGGCTATGCAACAAGTTCCAGTTTTAATTCTTAAAGAAGGAACAACTCAAACTAAAGGGAAAGATGCTCAGAAGAATAATATAACTGCAGCAAAGATAGTAGCAGAGATAGTTAGAAGCAGTTTAGGTCCTAGAGGTATGGATAAGATGCTTGTAGATACCCTAGGAGATGTTACAATAACAAACGATGGTGCAACAATCCTTAAAGAGATGGATGTTCAGCATCCAGCAGCGAAGATGATGGTAGAGATTGCTAAAAGTGTAGATAATGAGGTAGGAGATGGAACTACATCATCAGTAGTATTAGCTGGAGCATTGTTAGAGAAGGCTGAAGAACTTTTAGAGATGAATGTTCATCCTACAATAATAGTTGATGGTTATAAGAAGGCATTAACAAAAGCACATGAGATATTGAATAATGTAGCAACTAAGGTAGATCCAAATGATAAGCAGGTATTAAAGAATATAGCGATAACATCAATGAGATCCAAACTAGTATCTGCAGTTGCAGATAAACTAGCAGATATTGTTATAGAGGCAGCATTAACAGTTGCAGAACCCAAAAACGGCAGTTACAAAGTAGATATCGATGATATAAAAGTAGAGAAGAAGGCTGGAGGTTCGATAAGCGATACACAATTGATCAAAGGTATAGTATTGGATAAAGAAGTAGTTCATGGAGGTATGCCAAAGAGAGTAAAGGAAGCAAAGATTGCTCTAATAAATGCACCATTAGAGATAGAGAAGACCGAGTTTGATGCTAAGATCAATATAAGTTCTCCAGAACAGATGAAACTCTTCCTAGAAGAAGAGAATAGAATGCTTAAAGCTATGGTAGATAAGATTGCTGAAGTAGGTGCTAATGTAGTAATCTGCCAGAAGGGCATAGATGATATGGCACAGCATTATCTAGCAAAAGCTGGAATATTAGCAGTAAGAAGAGTAAAGGAATCAGATATGCATAAACTAGCAAAGGCTACTGGAGCAAGAATAGTTACCAATATCGAAGAGTTAACAAGTAAAGATCTAGGTTCAGCAGCTCTAGTTGAAGAGAGGAAGATAGAGACAGATAAATGGGTATTCATTGAAGGTTGTAAAGATCCTAAAGCTGTTAGCATATTAGTTAGAGGAGGATCACAAAGAGTAGTTGATGAAGCAGAGAGATCATTACATGATGCATTGATGGTAGTTAAAGATGTTCTAGAGAAACCAGCTATAGTAGTAGGAGGAGGAGCACCAGAAGCATATATTGCTAATAAGTTAAGAGAGTATTCAAACAAATTATCAGGTAGAGAACAACTAGCAGTACAAAAGTTTGCAGATGCATTAGAGACAATACCATTAGTATTAGCAGAGAATGCAGGTATGGATCCTATAGATACACAAGTAACATTAAGAGCAAAGCAGGAAGAGAGTGATAAGCCTACTTATGGAATTAACATACAGAAAGGCAAAGTTGATGATTTAAGTAAATACAATGTAATTGAACCAGCAGCAGTTAAAGAACAGATATTAGCATCTGCTACTGAAGCAGCATGTATGATATTAAGGATTGATGATGTTATAGCAGCAAGCAAGCCTAAGGAGAGTGGAGGAGGCAAGAAGGGACCTGGAGGAATGGGCGAAGAAGGAATGGAAGAGATGTAACTCCTTAATTATTTTTGTCTTTAATAATAGGTTTATATTAATCGCTTATACATATAATTCAACTGTTTTATAATCTTATAAAGAATTATTCTTGACATAAAAGTTATATATAATAACCGAGATGATAGTATTGATGAATAGACTAGCGGTCTATGGTCTGGGACTGATGGCGTTGTTTGTAGGAGCCTTGGCTTATGCTGATATAGCATATGCTCAGTTATACTCTGGAGGCAGAGGTGAAGAATTAAAAGTTACTGAAGCAGAGTTAGAAGAGTGTAAGAAATTAGGTATACCAGAGTTTGAGTGTAACCAGCAGAACATTCTTGCTGCAAGGAAGCAAGTATATGCTCAAGCTAATGCAGACAATCCATATAGAGGCTCTGGTACATCTATGCTTGCACAAGGATTAGGTGAGGCTACAATTTACTTAGGAGCATTAATAGGAATATTTGGAGCGATATCAGCAGCATTATTCGCAATGAGTAGAACAAAAAGACCACAACCAACTCAGTAAAATCATTTAAATCTTTTTTACATTTTTATTACTTAGGTTATTTATAATTAACATTGAGTATACCATATGATAAGACAAGGAAAGATAAGAAGGAAGAAATGGATGATATTCCAGTATCTGTAGAAAGGATAGAAGTTATGGTATATCCTAATCAAGTAGAAGATATAGAGAAAGTAATAAAAGAGTTCCAAGTTCCATATGTTAGAACAAGGGCTGAGTCTTACGGCTTTGAATGTTATTATTATATCATTACCATACCATCTGAACTAACAGATATAATTCTAGATAAATTTGTTAACATAATCAAGGATAAACAAAAGTTGAATATAATTACTCATTATAGAGCAGAATCATCTATATCTAGATACTTAAAGATGCTAGTTAATGATTTTATAAAACAAGGTTTGTATAAACCGAAACCTACAACTATAGAAAGTTTAGTTACAAAGACCGATGCTTTTCTAAAACGTAAGATAGATCTATACTTTATGACACTAATTGCTACTATAATAGCATTAGTAGGTTTGGTAACAGATAACGTTGCTGTAATAATTGGTGCCATGCTTATATCTCCATTATTAAGTCCAATAACATCATTAGCATTGAATAGCATACTGGGAAGACAGAAGCAGATAAATCAATCATTACTCTATATAACATATCTATTAACATCGAGCATATTATTAGCAATGGCAGTAACATCTGTATTATCATACTTTATCGATATAGAGATAACTAAAGAGATAATGCTTAGAACCAATCCTCAACCAACTGATATATTGATAGCTGTAATATTAGGAATAGCTGGTGGTATAGCATTATTATCAGCATTACCAGAGATTATAGTAGGTGTTGCTATAGCTGTTGCATTGATCCCTCCAGCTACCGTAAGTGGTTTAGGTTTAGGTTTAAATGATGTAACAATAGCATTTGGAGCACTTATAATATTGTTTGAGAATGTAGTAGGGATGATAATGGGTATGGTATTAATATTTGTAATAAAAGGCGTTTCGCCTAGAAGATATTATGAGAAACAAAAAGCAAAGAAAGTTGCTATTAAAGCAGCATTATCATTATTATCATTGATAATAGCAATTATATTGTTAGAATTATATCTAAATAAGATAATTTTTGTATAGCATTGATCATTACTATTTATTAATACTTTAACGCTTAAATATTAGTTATTGGTAAGTTTATCTCCCAATGAAAGAGATAGCAGAACTCAAATTAGAGCTAGAGGCTCTTAACATAAAGGCTAACAATATTCATAGAAATTTATCTGATAAGGAGTTAACTAGATTGGCAGTTGATAGAGGAGAAGGAGTTATATCATCAATGGGTGCATTAACTGTATATACTGGTAAATATACTGGAAGATCTCCAGAAGATAGATTTATTGTAAAAGATGATCTTACTAGCAATACTGTAGATTGGAATAATATAAACCATCCATTCCCAGAAGATCGATTCTTCAATCTATTTAGGAAGATAAATGAGCATGTCAATAAATTAGAGGATGTGTTTGTATTTGATGGTTTTGTAGGAGCAGATCCAAAAGCTAGGATGAGTGTTAGAGTAATAACAGATACTGCATGGCAGAATCTATTTGCTAGACAATTGTTCATAAGACCAGATGAAGAAGAGTTGAAGAATTATAATCCAGAGTTTATAGTTATCTCGATGAATAGTTATAGCGCTAATCCAGATATAGATGGGACTAGAAGTGAAGCATTCATACTGATAAACTTGAAGCATAAGATAACATTGATAGGAGCAACAAAATATGCTGGAGAGATCAAAAAGTCTGTATTCTCTGCAATGAATTATTACATGCCAGATAAAGGTATATTTCCAATGCATTGTTCTGCAAATATAGGCAAAGATAATGATACAGCATTATTCTTCGGATTATCTGGAACTGGTAAAACTAGCCTTTCTGCAGATCCAGAGAGAAGATTGATCGGTGATGATGAACATGGATGGTCAGATGATTGTGTATTCAACTTTGAAGGAGGATGTTATGCAAAATGTATTAATCTCAAGAAGGAGAACGAACCTCAGATATGGAGTGCGATTAGAGAAGGATCTATAATGGAGAATGTTGTATTAAAAGATAACAATGAACCAGACTTTGCTGATAATAGTATAACTGAGAATACGAGGGTAGCATATCCATTGCATTATATACCAGGAGCAGTAATTCCAAGTATAGCACCACATCCAAAAGTTATATTATTCTTAACCGCAGATGCATTTGGAGTCATGCCACCATTAGCAAGGCTTACAAAAGAAGGAGCTATGTATCACTTCTTATCTGGTTATACAAGCAAATTAGCTGGAACAGAGAGAGGAATTACTAAACCTAAAGAGGTATTCTCTACATGCTTTGCAGCACCATTTTTACCAAGACCAGCTAAGGTTTATGCAGAGATGCTTGGCAGAAAGATAGATGAGTATAAGACTAGAGTGTATCTAGTAAATACAGGCTGGACTGGAGGACCATATGGTATAGGTAGTAGGATAAAGATACAGCATACTAGAGCCATGGTTAGAGCAGCAATAAGTGGAGAGATTGAGAAGTATGAGTTTGTGCATGATGAGATATTTAATTTAGATGTTCCTACGCAATGTCCAGGTGTTCCTAGCGAATTGTTAAACCCTAGGAATACATGGCATGAGAAGGATGCTTATGATATAGCTGCAAAGAGATTGGCAAAATTATTCATCGAAAACTTTAAAAAGTTTAGCGATATACCAGAAGAGATAAGATTGGCTGGACCTAATGTATATTAGTAAAAGTCATCAATTATACTCTTTTCTTTTCTATGCTTGTTTTTAATTATCAATACTATAACGCTTATTACCGCTAGAAAGCCAATTATTATAAGCGATTCTTTTAAAGGTATTATATCATCTACAAAATAGATCATATTAGAATCGTATCTGTTAGCACTGTTCACATATAATGTAGTAAATGCATTGGTTATACCATTACTGCCTATTATAGATACATCGATCCAATGCTCGCCTCTAGCATCAGCTCTTATGTTAAGTGTATTCTTTGTTGGTGTTAATGTTAACACTTGCTTAAAGTTGTTCTCTGGATTTATTATCTTCACCTTTGCGGATTCCCATTCTTCATTAAGATCTAGGGATAATTTTATCAAGCCATCCTCATTTGTTGCATTAATATTTACTTTGCTACTATATATTATTAAAGGTATAGAGATTCTTTCTTCATTTGTATCTATGTATATCCTTCCTTGATACCGTCCTTCAATTATATTATTAGCAGTAGCATTTATTATCAATTGTATATTATCATCTATTCTCTTCCAATCCAGATCAATTGCTGGTTTATATTCAGATATCGGTAGATTGTCAAACATAAAGAACTCAGCAGTAACATTAACAATATCAATTGGTTCTTTAATACTTCTAAGTTCTATTATCTTACTTGCATTTGTATTTGGAGATACATGCAAGATTGCGTAATATGGTTCTGCTATTATATTAGAATTTATAGCTTTTGTAACATTAAGCCTTCCAGCTCCAGCAACATCAAATGAGTAATAATTGCCAAATGGATCTATTAAAGGATCCGCAGTTGTTACTAGTATAGATGCTACTTCTTCTGGCTTTAAATTAGGATGCAATTGTAGCAATAATGCCGCTGCACCGCTAACATGTGGTGCAGCAAAACTAGTCCCAGTTGATAGATTATAACTATTATCTATGAACGTAGAATTTATCATAACTCCTGGAGCTACTAGATCTGGTTTCATATAGAATGCTGATACCGGTCCTTTTGCACTAAATTCTGCTATTATATTAGGATCGCTATATACCTTTAACTCTACAATAACTCTCTTCTCTTCCTCTAACAACTGCTTTAATAGCAACCCTTCTTCTCTTGATAATGATACAGCTGGTATAGTAGGCTTGTAATCTGGTTTATTTGCTTCATGGATCAGTTTGCCTCTGAATAATCCTTCCTCATTATTATATACAATTATAGCAGCAGCACCTTTATTGACTACGTTATACTCTTTATCTGAAAAGTATACCAACTCTCTCTCTTCTATTCCATTGGTTACTTTAATAGGACCTCCTCTCTCAGCTAATGCTATCTTACCTTCTAATATTAGATCTTTAACATCACCTTCTGTAGCATAGTTAACAAATACCAACTCGCTTCTTATAGGCTCGCTAGCATATACTGTATCTTCCATAGGAATTGGATGGAATATTAACTCTTCATGACCTATAACCTTTAGAGTAGCGAACAATGGCTCTTGGATATTATTTAATGTAGCACCAACTGTTATGGCTTTCATAGCAGAGCCTGGGCTTTTTATAGTCTCAAACCCAGCCTCCCCATCATTTCCAGCTGCTGCTACAACTATTATACCTTTATCTACAAGATTATTGACGGCTCTATCTATGCTTTCATTTATATGATCTAAACCTATACTTATGTTAAGTATATCTGCTTGATCTTCAGCAGCCTTTTCAATAGCAGTTATCATCTCACTTGTAGAGATATACCTATCACCAGATGCTATTCTATATACTATTATATCTACATCTGGAGCTACTCCTTTTATAGCTCCATCAGCAGCTATTATTCCAGCAACCATTGTGCCATGTCCATCTACATCTCTTGGATCATTATCTTTATCAAGGAAATCGTAACCTTTAACATCTCTTAAATCGTTGTGAGTATAATCAACTCCAGTATCTATCAGCGCTACAGTAACACCTTTACCAGTTACATTCATTCCATTATATGTAACATAATCATCAATACCTATAAGTTCAAGATTGCTTTGCTCATTCTTCTTAATCCTAATAGGTTCATCATAAAATATATTCTTTATAACATTCTCTTCTTCCAATCTCTCTATCTGATCTGCTTTTATCTTAACAATATATCCATTAAACGTATATTCTAACCTTTTAATCGGTTCTAAATCATAATTATTAAGCATCTTTATGGCTTTATCAGCATCTATACCATCAAACTCTATGATTATAGTTATATAATTAGATGCATTAATAGGTATAACAGAGGCTAGCAGTAAAGATGCTAGTAATATACTATATTTCATAGAATTAGTTATGCATAAATTCGATATAAAGGTAATTGCTTTAATATTTAAAAATGATTAGTATTTATATAAGGGTATGGATGCTAAAGATATAATAAGAAGAGAGATAAATGCTATAACAAATAATATTGATGAGTATAAATATAACGATTCTTGTATCCCATGTCATATGATATTTCAGATAGCTAAAGAGTTGAACATTAGTGAATCAGATGCAGCAGATACTCTTAGTAATATACTTAATGATGATCTAGAGCTTAACCAAGAGTTTATAGAAGTTATAGAAAATGTACATATGAAGGCTAGGAATAAAGCCTTATCATTCTATAGTAAGAGTAGAGAGGCAAAGGATAGATACCTAGAACTTTATATTAGAAATGCTATAACTGAACTTAAGGGCGATTCTTCTAGATATGGCAGAGATATAATAATTAGGAGATTGATATTAAGTTATCTATCAGGATATCTAGCACAGACTCTAGGATTAGACTTTCATTCATCTACTGAGGAGTTATACTATCTACTAAGGAAGAACCAAGGCTTGGAAGATTTTATAAGTGAATTTGTAGAGCATATAACTAATGGATGAATATTATCTCCCATCAATAATTACTAAACTTAAGGATAGAGATGATTGGTATGATACATTCTTATGCAAAGATAGTATGGCAGTTGGTGTATTAAGATTAAAACCAGAGCAAGAAGATCCTCAAGATCCTCATCTTTATGATGAGATATATTATATAATAAAAGGTGATGGATACCTAAGAGTAGATGATAAAGATATAGAAGTTAAAGAAGGCAAGATAATCTTTGTTCCAGCATATACAAAACATAAATTTCATGGTAATACAAAAGAATTGATTGCATTGTATGTATTTGCTGGAGAGGATAAAGATATAACAGATTAAATTCTTAAATATTTGATCTTTGGAAACTTTTTTACTGCTTCTCCTACCTCAATAAGATAAGGAGTAAACTCATCTACACCGTACTTTCTTAGAAATATACTTAATAACTCATCTTTAGTAATCTCATTAACAGGATTACCATATGCTAAAGGAGATGCAGAAGGCAATACTATTATCTTTCTATTGTTTATCCTACCAACTAAAAATGCTTTAAACCTATGCTTCGCATTAACATCATCTCTGATAGTTATAGCTGGATGCTCATGCCCTAGGAATATATATTTAGCATCATCAAATCTATCCTCCAAATCAATATGTCCATGCATGAAAAAGTATGTATCAAATAAGAGATAAGGATCATGCAACTTTACATCCATATTTCTCAATATATTAATTATATAATTATCATGATTACCTCTTACAACCTCTGGCTCTGCTCTCTGCTCTCTTATACTTTTTATCATCTTTCTAACAGCAAACCATTCTTCACTACTAGGCTTCCCAAACTCATGCTTAACATCTCCTAGTAGTATAACTCTCTTACAACTCAATTCTTTTACAGGTTTTATTATATAATCAATTATGGTATCTGTTACTGATATTGGTATGCTTATTCCTAGCCTTTCCCTCTGCTCCTCTAATCCTAGATGGGTATCACTTATTATCAATGTATCATCAATATATACACATGGATATGGATCAACTATGCTGATGTGCTTATCTATCTTGTTCATTTCTCTTTATTCTATTCATAACCATATCATGAAGAATCTCTAGCAATTCTTTCCTATCATGCATCAATACTATATCACTATACCCACTAACTATCAGATCGTGGCTGAATGGAGATGGCAGATCAAACTCTGGTAATATAACAAACCTTCTCTTCTGCTCCTCAATATCTTGTAATACTTCAACTGCTCTTCCTATATCCATGAGATCTTCCATAACCTCTCTATAAGTCTCTTCTAATACTGGAAATCTATCAAGTTTTTCACACAACCTTATCAATACCTCTGCATTTGTTTGCTGTCTAGCTACGGTAACTTCATGTCCTTTATAATTCCTTAATATCATAAGAGATCTAGCAGCACAGTGTCTAAACCTTCTCTTAACCATCTCTGTATACTTTATTGCATCTAGTAATAATTCTCTAACATTGTTTGAATTAACCTTCTCTATAAGATCGTTTATATCAATTCTAAAACCTTTTGCTAGTGTTAGCATAAAAGCATGATCGCTAACATTAACAACAACATTTCTTTTTGTCATCTTTTTTGCTATATTTGCGTATGCTCTAGATAATGCATCATTAACCCTCCTACCAAATACACAATGAAATATTATATTCTGTTTGCCTTCATCATCAATATAATTCTCTATTATTATGTTCTTATTATCTGGATAAAGATCAACATTCATTAACCTTAAAAAGTCATACTCTGCCTTTATGTATGATACCAATGCTTTAGCGGCTTTTGTATCAACATATGCCTCACTTTTCAATAATTTTATTATATCTTTGATAGCATGTTTCTCTTTAAGCATGTTAAATATATTACCTCTAAGTTCTCCTATTGCTTCTCCTAGATCGAAGCTTAATGGAAGCATCTCACTAAACCAGTTTGGTATAGTTGGTTTTTGTCCTTCGGCATCTTTGACATTTGCTCTAAATCCTTTAGATGAGATGAACTGATAAGTCTTACCTCCTAGAACGAATATATCTCCTTTACTTAATCTTTCTAGAAACTCTTCTTCTATATTGCCGACCCATCTGTTGTTAGCATAAACTTTAACTGATACTTCATCTGGTATTGTACCTATGTTTGTAGCATAGATGACTCTAGCCATATATCCTCTCTTACCAAACTGATCATTCTCTTCATCATACCATATCTTTCCATAAACCTTATGAGTATCTAGTCCATAACCACCAGCAAGATATTTTATTACTCTCCTTAACTGATCTATAGTTAGTTCTCTATAACAATAACTTCTTCTTATAAGATTATAAGCATCTTGAACATACCATTTCTGCTCTACTGCCATTCCAGCTATATGCTGTGCTAAAACATCTAAAGCATTCTTTGGGATATAGACCTTATCTATTTTGCCTCTCATAGCATTTATACAGATCACAACATCTTCCATTAGATCGTCTCTCTCTAATGCTAATAATAGTCCTTTAGACTCTTTATCCAATGAATGGCCAGATCTTCCAACCCTTTGCAAGCATCTTGCAATAGATTTAGGAGAACCTATTTGGACAACCATATCTATCGAACCTATATCTATACCTAGTTCTAGACTAGTGCTTGTAACAACTGCTCGCATCTTACCATTCTTTAGCCTATCTTCAACCTCTAACCTATTATCTCTAGATAATGAACTATGATGTGCTGCCAATTGATCAGCATCAACTATATTCATCTTTGAGAGATGATAGACAACTCTCTCAGTGCCAGATCTAGTATTTGTGAATATCAATGTAGTTTTATGCTTCTTTATTATACTTCTCAATAATTCATACATCTTTCTATTGATAGTCTCTGCTGAAGTATGAACTAGATCTGATACTGGAGATGTAGTCTGTAACTTCATAGGCTTCACAAACCTCTTATCTATTATTACACATCTTCTAGGTTTACCATTCTCATATCCAACTAGATATTTGGCAACCTCATCTAGAGGGTGTATAGTAGCACTTAAACCAATTCTAGTTATTCTATTATTACATAAATGCTCCAACCTTTCTAGACTTAAGGATAGATGAACTCCTCTCTTTGATGAACATAACTCATGTATCTCATCTACTATAACCCATTTAGCATCTCTAAACTTTTCTCTGAACTTAGGAGCACAGAGTATTATAGCTATACTCTCTGGAGTTGTTATCAATATATGAGGAGGTTTTCTTAGCATCTTAGACCTCTCTTGTTGGCTAGTGTCTCCAGTTCTTATTCCTATTCTTATCTTCTTGACAGTATCATCCCTCTCTGCTAACTCTTCCAATGGCATCTTCAGATTTTTTGCTATATCATTATTTAATGATCTTAATGGGCTAATATAGATACAATAAACCTTATCTTCTAATCTATCATTTCTAGCCAAAGTAACAAGATTGCTTATTATTGCTAAAAATGCACTTAATGTTTTACCAGATCCAGTAGGACTTGCTACTAGAACATTCTCTTCATTAAGTATGTTAAGTATAGCTGATTGCTGAGGAGGAGTAAAATTCCTAAATTTAGTTAGAAACCATTCTCTAACCAAAGGATCCAATCTGGATAATATCTCTTCTCTTTCAGCTAGCATTCAATGATCAATATTAGAATGGAGATAATAATCTTGCTGTATTAACATTTTTGTATAACATTCAGCTATTCATTATAGTAATAAAGAGAGTATATACATAATTGATAAATAAGATGGTTATCAATAATATACCATGGCTCTGCTTTCAACAAGTATATTAGATTGTATTGATGGTTTATTTGATAGCAGTATTATAAACTCTTTATGGTATTTTGAGAGAGGTATAGATGACATAATATTATTCATTATAACAGATAAAATAGAAGCATTAGAGTATATAAACAAACAATTAGTTGAATTAGATACTTGTAATATAAATATAGAAGTTGTAATACTAGAAAGAGAGTTAGAACTATTCAATATAGAAGGAGCAAAGAAAATTATTTGAGTTTAATATATCAATCTAGTATGTATTCGTTCTTTGATGTAATAGAGAATAGACACTCTATAAGAGCATATAAAGATAGAGAGGTTGAGGAAGAAAAGCTATTAAAGATATTGGAAGTTGTTAGAAAAGCTCCCTCTGCTGGTAATTTACAAGCTTACATGCTCTATGTTGTTAAGAGTAAAAGTATTAAGAAGCGATTAGCTGAAGCAGCATTGAACCAAGAGTTTATAGCTGAGGCTCCAATAGTATTAGTATTTGTAGCAGTTCCAGAACGTTCAACATGGAGATATGGTTCTAGAGGAGAATTTTATGCGTTGCAAGATGCTACTATAGCTGCAGCATATGCACAACTAGCAGCAACTGCATTGGAACTAGCATCTGTATGGGTAGGAGCATTTGATGATGAGGAAGTTAAGGATATAATTGATACCAAAGATAAGCCTATAGCAATAATGCCTATTGGCTATCCTAATGAAGAGCCAGAGATTACTGAAAGAAGAAAAATTGAGGAGTTTGTTATCTATAAGTAACTTTATCTTTTCTTCATCTTATCTATGTCTGCTATATTTATTAGATAGTATAGGTTATATTCATCATCTAGAGTTCCTTTAACGATGTATAGCAAACCTTGATTTGTATCGTGTAGTAATTCTCCTTCAAGTACTACATCATGCTCCTCATCATTACTATCGAGCATCTTTCCTTCTGCATGAAAGGTTTGTTTATCCTCGCTAACACTAACAGTCCATGTATCTGCTATTGCTAAGTAATTGTCCCTTTCATGAACAAACCTTATTGTCAACAAGCCTCGTTTAACTTCATATTCTGTATCCGTATCATTACTAGTTACTTTCAATGCAAAAAGCATCTTAGATCTATGTGCATCATTACTATCATCAACTGCTACTCCGAATCCTACTCCATATACCTTGTTTGTACTTTCTTCTGCAAATGCTGGTATAGTTGCTATGAGCATCAGTATAGCACTTATTGCTAGTATCTGTTTCTTCATTAATCTTAATATATTGAATCTATTTTTAATAACTTGTGTAACATTCTAACTTAACAATATAAACTAACATTGTTCTTGATAGGAATAGATAATTATTTAACTATAAATAAAACATAAAGTCTAATTATAGCATTGTCCCATGAGTATAGAGAGAAGGTGTATATAATAAAGGATATAATACTAAAATTAGCAGAGTATGGAGAGTTGAATCAAACAGCATTATTAAGTTACTGCGGTTTAAATCTTGTAAAACATAAGCAGATATTAGATATTATGGAGAAGAAGATGTTAATAAGCAAGAAAGAGGAACCATGGGGCAACAAGAAAGTTATAAAATATACCGTAACTCCTAAAGGATTAGAGTTTTGTAGAAAGATATTAGAACCATATGAAGAGATGTTTCCTAGGAAGAAGAGGTAACAATGTTAATTAAAGTATTTTATAATCATTTATAGATTAATATGATGTGAGTGAGAAGAGGGATAGCATATTTGAGGTATTAGACGATTTGATATTTCATCTTAATACTACAAAGAATATGTTTAGTGTTATGATAATATCAGCATTTATTCTAGCACCATTATCTTTCATCTTAACCTTTATCCTAGTATTAAATCCAAGATTCTTGCGTTTTCTATTAACAAGAGAGCCAGATATCGGTATCATGTTATTGATATACATAATAGTTAGTGTTATCTTATCAGCTATATGGTTATTCATAGGTATTAAAGAGCAGGGATTCTTTTCTAAATGGGATAAAAGGTTCAAGAAGTTCATCTCATTAAAGAAGCAGATAGATGAAGAGTTAGATGAGTTATGATACTTGTTTATATAACAAGCCTAAGCTATCAGCATACTTGTATGCTTCAACTATCTCTTTTCTAGTTAACCTTCTAGCAATATCCTTATACCTATCTGGATATCTTAATACTTTATAGGCTGGATAGTATTGATCCATTATATTAATTAAGACATCCGGCATGTTATCTCTGATCCATCTTAGAATAGGTTTTGTACAACACTCTAGATGATTTGGCATTACTAGATGTCTTATGATCATATCATTGCCATATACAAGTTTATGATTTCTAGCAACTATATCGAAATATCTGGGTATATTTGATAACCTCCTTGCACATTCATCATTACCATACTTAAAGTCTGGTAACCAGAGATCTATTATATGCATCAATAACTTGATAGAATCTATGCTATCATACATATCGCTATTCCATATCATTGGTATGCTGAAAGGCATATGTTTCATGCTAGCTATTATAGTATGAAGGTTAGGAGTTGGTTCTCCCCCTACAAAGTTTATGTTAGCAGCTCCTTCTAGATAAAGATATTTCATGATATCTGCTAAAGCATACTCATCGACTTCATCACCAGCAAGAGGGTATTGGCTTATATCCCAATTCTGGCAGAATACACATTTGAATACACAACCAGTAAAGAATATAGTTCCAGATCCTTGATTGTTTACTAAAGGTGCCTCTTCTCCAAAATGTTTAAAGTATGAAGCGACTCTGGTTTTATGATCTAATCTGCACACTCCAATCTTGCCTTTACTTCTATCTACTTTACAATTCCACTCACACATGTTACACTCTTTTAGCATTCTATATGCAAGTTCGGCTTTAAGCTCTAAGAAGTTTGGATGTTTTATTACTAATTCTATCTTTTCACCATCTTTTATTTTCTCATAATAAATATCAAAGAGCTTAGATAGTTCATCATGCTCTAACCATAACTGTTTATTACTATCTTCTAAATCTATATTAGCCTCAATATACTTACATATAAGGAATTTTGCCGGTTTATACCCTTTCATTACATTATAATACCAATCTAGACGATTTCTAACAATCTCATCTTTCCATATATTAAATAGCCTCATATTCTAATTTAACATAACTTATTTATAAAATTAAGTACTATCTGATTTGAAGAAATAAAAAATATTGCTTTGTGGGTTAACAGATAACTTATTGATCCCATTAACAAATACTAATGGTATGAATTGGCATGATATAGATGAAAGGTTAATTAAAATAGGTGAGATATTATTATCATTAGATTTTGTTGATAATTATGAGCAAGAGTTAGAAGAGATGAATAGGCATAAATATAATCAATGATAATATAGATAATTATATGCTGATGGAGCTTATGATACATTATCATTGTATAAGAGGATAATGGTATAGAAGCTATTATTAAACCTAGAAGGAATGCTAGATATACCAATTATAAAGATAGAAATGATAATTTAGATGTATTAAGCAATTAGGATATAAGCAATTGTAAATTGAAAGGATATGACAAAAGATATAGCAGAATAGTATATTCATCATTTAAGAGAATGTTTAATGAATATTGTTTAGTAAGATCATTTGAGTATATAAAGAAGGAGATTATTACTAAGGTATGGATATATAATATGCTTATCAACCTTAGATGATTATAATAATAATTATCTAATTGTGTAGATGATAATTGATCCACAAAACAAATATTAGAAATTAGTTTTCTGTTTCTTATGTGTATAAGCTGCAAATACAGCTATGCCAGCTCCTACTATTGCTATAGCTCCTATTGCTGATTCTGGTAATACACTAAATGTTACCCAGAAGTACTGCCAGAACGCACCTGTCAGAGGAGTAGCCTCACCTGGATCTGGATCCACTGTTGGTCCGCTCCAAAAATCACAGAACACTAGATACTCACCAGCTATATTAGTGTTTGCACCTGGGAAATCAGTTGGAAATATTACTGTTAATGAATCATCTTGTATTAGATTACCATTTACATCACCTATTACAAATGGTAACGGTGCAGTAGAGAACACATTTCCATCAGGATCTGTTACTTCTATTATACCGTTAACACCTAATGGATGGCTTGGTTCACTTAAGCATGTTATAGTAATACTATCTCCAGGCATTACAGTACTTGGAGTAACAATGAGCTCTTGTGTAAATTCTGTTTGTGCATGTGTTACATTTGCAGTTGTTATACTCATTATGCCTATACCTATACTCATGATTATTACTAGCGTCGTTATATTCATCATCATTTGTCAACAATTCATAGCATATAAACATTATGACATATATATTACATAAAATAATGGAGGGCTCTGTTAACTTAACCACCATCTAGTAGGAATTTACTCAAATCTATCTTAACATTAAGATATGCTATGAATAGTTTAAACCATCTTATAACATGCTCTTACAATTATCCTTCATACATGGAAAGTTATCATCAAAGCATTCAGTTCTATCTTTTATATATTGAATAGCTCTCTCCATAACATTCTTTCCATCTATGCCATAAACAACATGCCATAGTCTTAACCATCTACATGTTTGATTATATCAACATTATCAGTATAGATTATCTTTCTGCCATATAATTTTCTTAACTTCTTTATGAAATTATAACATACTAATAGCGTCCTCTCTTTAGATATATGCATCAATAGGTACTTCTTTATATAAGGTTCATATGCTGTCCATAACCAATAATATTTCTATTTACCATTATCATGGTCTCATCTATCATTATAGCTTTAACATCCTTCTTAACATTGAAGATATTAATATCAATACTTTTTATCCTTCATATTGATACATGAGATCTCTTTATCAATGGTTCTAAACATTTAGCTGCTAATCTAGAACAATAGTAAAGATATATTGTATATAGTTTTAATGGTTTAGGGGTTCTATTACGTTCCATAATTATAGTTTGTAACTATGATCTAAAGTTAACGGAGCCGATTGATCTTATTGATACTAATAGTTAAATATCATAATATTCTTATTCATATCATGAGTACAGATCTCCAAACATTGAGAAGAAAGATATTTGATGAGTTAATGAAGATCGTAGATCCAGAGATAAACGTATCTATAATGGAATTACAATTGATAGATAATATAGATATTGATAATGGTACTGTAAAGGTTGATCTACATCTAACTAGTCCGTTCTGTCCAGCAGTATTTGGCTTCAAGATCGCTCAAGATATAAAGAATAATCTAAGTAAGATTGAAGGTATAAATAAAGTAATAGTGAATGTTAGTAATCATTTCATGGCTGAAGCAATAAATAAACAAGTTAATGAGAACTAGGCCGATATAGTTTAGGCTTAATCTCAACTTTCTTTGAGAATCCTAACATATATCCTCTTAACAATTGTATACCTAATGCTGGATCTACTCCTTTAGGACATACGGTAGAGCATGAACCAGCAAAGTGGCATCGCCATATACCATGCCTATTATCTATTATCTCTAGCCTCTTCTTACTAGCCTGATCTCTACTATCTATAAAGTATCTATACATTTGTGCTAGTGCTTGTGGACCTGGGAACTCTTTATCTGTAGCAGTAGTAGGACAAGCAGCATAACATAAACCGCATTTTATGCAATAAGAGAATTGTAGATACTCTTCTACTTCTTTTGGAGTTTGTAAGAATTCTCTAGTCTGATCATCCATCTTTCTATCAACATTCTCATTTATTATATATGGCATCATCCTCTTATGATGAGCAAAGAATCTCTCAAAGTTCGTTGCTAGATCTCTAATTATTGGAAAGTTTACTAATGGTTCACATGTTATCTCATCACCTTCTAGTTCATCGATCTTTGTATAACATGCCAATCTAGGAACACCATTGATCATCATACCACAAGAACCACAAGAAGCCATTCTACAAGAATACCTCAATGCTAATGAATGGTCTTGATACGCTTTTACATGTAACAATGCATCTAATACCGTAGTCCAACGTTGATAAGGAACCTCAAATGTATCATAATGCTTCTTCCCATTATTATATCTCATAACTCTTAACTTTATTTTGTTCATTAAATTTCACCAGACAAACTAGCAAGAATTATAGTTCTTGTTCCATATGCTATAATTCCAACGGCTCCAGCAATACATAACCATGTCATAGCTTTCTCCCAACCTTTTCCTTGTCTAAGCTCTATAAGAATTATTCTTAAACCATTAAAGCCATGAATTGCTACTGTAACTAGGACTAGTTCTAATACTATTGCATATGGCATGTTCTTGTAATTGTTTATAACATTCTCATACTCTAGACTTTGACCATATGGCATTATTAACCTAAACATTACATGAATTGCTACTAACACTATAGCAGCCAAGCCTGTGAGATAATGCATCTTCATTAGGCTGCTTTCTCTCATAATTACTCACCAAACAATACACTCGCTCCATACATCATTGCTAGCGCAGCTAATGCTATACTAACCCATATACATGCTTTCATCTTGTTGCTAATGCTTAATGGGTTGTATGGATACTCTGGCCTTCCTGGTCTTCCCACTCCTTTACCACCTTCGGCAAGGTATAGCCTTACACCATTTGCTGCATGGAATACACACATGCCAATGACCAGTGTTAATATTATATGACCTTCAGCAGTCTGTGTCAATTCTAACATCTTATCCCATGCTAATTTACCATTAACAATATTGCTAGTCTCTATAACATGTGCTATAAAGTATATCAATAAACCAACACCAGTTAATCTTTGTAACCAATAAGCAAACCTAGGCAAACCGTATTTGTATGGTCTTAACCATCCTTTTATGCCATCTCTATTCTCTTCTTGCATATTCTCACCTCAATAATGTCTCTCTGCTGGTTTATATTTTGTTATTGTAACTGGATGATAAGTTATCTTTGGTCCATCACCAGTATAATATGCTAGGGTATGCTTCAAGAAGTTTTTATCATCTCTTTTAGGATAGTCTAATCTAGCATGAGCACCTCTTGATTCTAATCTCAGATATGCACCAGTTAGTAATACTTCACAAACTCTGAGCATTGAATCAATCTCTAACACATTGGTAAAGTTTGTATTATACTCTTTTGCTTTATCATCAACCTTCTTCCATGCTTTTGCTTTCAACTCTTTGATCTTTTTGATGCCTTCAGCCATCTTTTCTCCAGTTCTAAATATATATGCAGTATCCTCCATAGTTCTTGTCAACTCATCTTTCAGTTCATAAGGGTTGACATCACCAGAACCATGAAATATCTCATCGTATATTCTCTTCTCCTCATCTTTGATCTGCTGATCATCTATACCATTAAAATCGTTATTTAGAGCATATTTTGCAGCAAACTCTCCAGTATATCTGCCCCATACCAAACATTCAGCAGTAGAGTTTGCTCCTAACCTATTTGCTCCATTAACGCTAATACATGCTGCTTCACCAGCACTCCATAAGCCTTTCATCTCAGTAGCACCATCTATATTACAATGTATTCCTCCCATCATGTAATGACATACAGGCCTAACTGGAATAGGCTCATCTATTGGATCCAAGCCAGAAAACTTCATACATATCTCCCTTATACCAGCAAGTTTAGTCTTTATCTTTTCTGCTCCTAAATGTCTTAAATCTAGTAATACATAAGGCATTTGAGTGGCATCATCGAAGAATCCTCTACCTTCTAATATCTCGCTATACATTGCTCTAGATACAACATCCCTAGATGCTAATTCTAATTTGTTAGGTGCGTATTTTTTCATAAACCGTTCATTCTTATTATTTATTAGATAACCTCCTTCTCCTCTAGCTCCTTCAGTTATCAATATGCCAGATGGTAATATGCCAGTAGGATGGAATTGTACAAACTCCATATCTTTTAGTGCTAAACCAGCTCTATAAGCCATATCCAATCCATCTGGAGTTGATGAATGAGCATATGTAGCAAATGGATATATTCTACCAGCACCTCCAGTAGCAATTATACCAGCCTTTCCTTGGAAGATAGTAAAGTTACCACTAGCTATCTCTATTGCAGTAAAACCAACAAACCTATCATCGTTAGATAGTATTGATGTTAAGAACCATTCATTATAGAAATGGATATTATCATACTTTAGGCATGTATCATATAATGTTTGCATCTCATAAAATCCTACTTTATCTTGAGCATATGTTGCTCTAGGATAACTATACCCTCCAAACCACCTCTGATCTATCCTTCCATTCTCTTTTCTGCTCCATGGCATACCCCAATGTTCTAATTGGTAGATCTCATTAGGCATGCTGTAAACTAGTCTTTCAACACAATCTTGATCTGCTAGATAATCACTCCCTTTTATTGTATCAAATATGTGAGATTCAAATGTATCACCTTCTTCTGGGAATAATACAGCAGCAGTTCCTCCTTCTGCTGATACTGAATGTGATCTCATAACCTGAACTTTAGATATTACAGCGATATCCAATTTGCTGCTAGTTCTAGCAGCCTCTATCGCTGCTCTTAAACCAGCAATGCCAGAACCAGCTATAAGCAAATCATGCTTGATTATATCCATAGATACATTATCAATCATTTAACTTATTTATATAGTTATATCAGCTAAAGTTATAAAGAATAAGTTTGTATAACTATTGTGCAACAGATAGCAGAAGATGAGTTGCATAGATTATATGAGTTTATAAACGATCTTAATGATGAAGTAGATAAAGGAGCAGTTCTAGTAGTCGAAGGTAAGAGAGATAGAGATGCATTAATAGCATTAGGTTATCAAGGCGATGCATTGATATTTAATAATTTTAAAGGAATTCATAACCTTGCTGAAAGTTTAGAAAGTGAATCCAAAGTTATACTATTGCTAGACATGGATAGAAAAGGCAGATATTTAACAACTAGATTGACGAAGATTATGAATAATATAGATCTATATTATAAAAGGGAATTGATAGATATAACAAAAGGTAGGATTAAGTGTATTGAGGAATTGGTAATATATTCAAGGTATATAAATCAAAGATTATACGGCAAGTATATAGATGCCTAGTATTACTAGCATTGATGATAATATCTTTAATATCAATGCCTTATGCGATAACTCTTCTTCTACAAAAGAACCTCTAACTCTATTGAATATATAGATCAGTAACAAGATTACCATAGGTTGAGTTGCTGATATTCCTACAATTATTGATACTGATTGGAGAGATAAAGCATAATAAAATGCTAGATTTGCAAATAAGAATAATAAACTGATAGTGAAACCATATATAATCAAGGATTTATCAAACCTAATCTTCCTATTATTCTTATCTATCAATAACGCTATTCTTACACTTATCAATCCTAGCATAAACCAGAATACATAACTCCAGTAATCTGTGATTGTTAATAGATACTTCGCTATTATACTCTCTATAGCTAATGCTGCATTTAATCCAAGCATAGGCATCAATGCTTTAGATAATCTTATCCCTTTCCCTTTATATGATACAAGCATAGCACTAGAGGTTAGCATTGCTATCGCTAGATAATCTAGAGGCATCAAAGACTCTTCCAATAAAAGATATGCTAGTATAACTACAAAGATAGGATGGATATATGCCAAAATTGATACTCTAGATAACTCTTCTAACAATAAAGAACGCATGAATAAAAGATAACCAAATGCCATACCAGCACCTGTTATAAACGATATAATTATTACATATGGATTAGTATCTATCTCCCAGATAATAGGTATTATTGCTAAGTGTAGAGGGTAAAAGATTGCTAGGAATATTGCTATCGCTAAAGAACTCTTAAATCTAGTTATTATCAACCTTTTTTCTAATATATCAACGCCAGAGTATGCAAATACTGAGATTATTGTGAATGCTAACCATTCTAAAGCCATGCTAGCATTAAAAGATTTTATACTATTTATTATGTATACAAGAGATGCTACATGTATATGTAGATGGTTCTGGTAAACCTAAATCAACGTATTGTTATTATGTTAAAGAGACTAATCAATTCAAATATTATAATAGCGAGCAAGAGTTAACGAATAATCAAGCAGAGTATCTAGCAATAAGATCAGCTCTAATAGATCTGTTAGATGATAAAGATATTGTTATCTATAGTGATTCTAAGTTGGTTGTTAACCAATTGAATAGAGAATATGCTATAAACGATGAGATACTTAGAGGTTTAGCATTTGAGATATGGAATATGATTGCTAATGCTAATGCGAATGTAAGATTTGAATGGATTGGTAGAAAAGAGAATCCTGCTGGTAAGATGCTTGGGAGTTAGTGTCAGAAATTTAATCGAATTATATCTGGATTCTTTTGGTCATTAACATGATATTTCTCCATGGTTTTGTTGGTAACTAATTTATATCAAGTAAAATTATATCAGTAGTAATGCAAGTAACTCTAGGCAGATGGAGTTTAGACGAGTTAATCAAGGATCCAAAGAGTATAGATAAAGAGTTAGATAAAATTGAGAAGCAAGTCAAAGAGTTAGAGAGTAAGAAGAGTATATTAAGGAATGATATAAGTATAGGTGAATTCAGAGATATAATCAAAAGATTTGAAGATCTTTATGAACAATTAAGTAAGATAAGCGGTTATGTTCATCTCTGGTATTATTCAGATCTAAGATCAAATCAAGCAGCAGCTCTTGTTAGCAAAGTTGAGAGAATAATTGCTGATATAAGTAATAGATTGCTATTCTTTAACCTATGGTTCAAGAAGGAATTGGATGAAGAGAATGCAAATAGATTGATAAATGGCATGGATAAGCAATATAGAGATTATCTAAAGCATAAAAGATTGTTAGCAAAATATACTTTAAGCGAGAAGGAAGAGAAGATCATAAATATACTAGAGGTTACTGGTTCTCATGCTTTGGTAAAAGTTTATGATAAGATTACAGATACATTTGAGTTCATAGTTAGTATTAAAAAGGATGGGAAGATCATAAAGAGAAAGTTTAAGAATAAAGAGAAGATGCTAACTCTGGTCAGAAGCACAAAACCAGAGGAGAGGGAAGGAGCATATAAAGCATTACTAACCACTTATGGCAAGAACTCAATAGTATTAGGAGAGATATATAGTAATATTGCAACTAAATGGTATGATGAATATGTAAAGTTGCGAGGTTATCAGACTCCAATATCCGTTAGGAATGTATCTAATAATATTGATGATACTACTGTAGATACGCTACTAAAGGTTTGTAGAGTTAACGCTAATATCTTCCAAGATTATTTTAGAATCAAAGCAAAATTGTTAGATGTTAAGAGGTTAAGAAGGTATGATATATATGCGCCATTAAAGGCTCAGAAGAAGTTCAGTTATGAACAAGCGGTTAAACTAGTATTAGATGCATTTAATGAATTTGATCATAGGTTTAGAAAGTATGCTGAGGATATATTCGAGAAGAAGCATGTGGATTCAGAATTGAGGGAAGGTAAGAGGAGTGGAGCTTTCTGCTATACAATAACTCCTAAGATATTGCCATATGTATTATTAAACTTCGATGGCACATCTAGAGGTGTATCGACTATGGCACATGAATTTGGACATGCGATGCATAGCATAATATCATCTGATAAATCTATCCTAGTTCATGATGCGCCACTACCACTAGCAGAAACAGCTTCAGTATTTGCTGAGATGTTGTTAAATGATAGATTAGAGAGAATAGTTAGTAAGAAGGATAGGATATCATTATTAGTAGAAGAGATCGATGATATGTATGCTACAATCTTAAGGCAATCATACTTTACACTGTTTGAGATAGATGCACATAATAAGATAATAGATAATGCTACAATAGATGATGTATCTAAGATTTATCTTAATAATCTAAGAGAACAGTTTGGTAATTCTATAAGGTTAAGTGATGATTTCAAGTATGAATGGCTTTATATACCTCATTTCTATCATACACCATTCTATTGTTATGCCTACGCTTTTGGCAATCTATTAGCATTATCATTATACCAAGAATATAAATCAGATAATAAAGAGTTTAATGAGAAATATTTCAGCATATTAAATGCTGGTGGTTCTAGGAAGCCAGAGAGCCTATTATTAGAGCATGGTTTTGATATAAGTAAGGAAGAGTTCTGGAACAAAGGATTTAAGTTGATAAGAAGCAAAATTGATGAATTGAAAGCATTGGCATAATACTTTTTAAAGGCTATAATTATTACTCTAAGCATGGAATTTAGGGTAGATAAAGACTCTTTAGGGGAAGTGCAGATACCTAAAGATGCATATTATGGTCCATTTACTGCTAGAGCTATCAAACATTATAATGTAACTGGTTTGAGAATGCATGAGAAGATGATAAAAGCATTTGTTATGATCAAGAGATCTGCAGCATTAGCAAATATGGAGTTGAATGTATTGGATAGAGAGAAAGGAGAAGCGATAGTTAAAGCTGCAGATGAGATACTTGCTGGTAAATTATTAGATCAGTTTGTAGTAGATGCCATAAACTCTGGTGCTGGCACAGCATTCAATATGAATACTAATGAGGTTATTGCTAATAGAGCATTAGAGATTTTAGGAAGAGAGAAAGGTGAGTATAGTATAATACATCCTAATGATCATGTTAACGCTTCTCAATCAAGTAATGATACATTTCCTACAGCTATGCATGTAGCAGTATTGTTAAACATAAATGAGTTATTGCCAGTTATTGATAATCTTATAAATGCATTAAGAGAGAAAGGTGAAGAGTTTAAGGATATAATAAAGATAGGTAGAACCCATCTGATGGATGCTTTACCAGTAACTTTAGGAAGTGAATTCAATGCTTATGCTACTGCTATAGAGAAGGCTAGGAAGGAATTAGATGCTAGTAGAGAATTGCTAGAGTATGTAGCATTAGGAGGAACTGCAGTTGGAACTGGTGCAAATGCTCCTAAAGGTTATAGAGAATTAGCTATAAAGTATTTGGCAGATATATCTGGTTTAGATCTAAAGCCTGAACCAGATATGCAGTTTGGCTTGCAGAGTAGGTTTGGTATAGCAAATGCATCATCAGCGTTAAGGAATTTGGCTTTAGAACTAATTAGGATCGCTAATGATCTAAGATTAATGGCTTCTGGTCCAAAAGCTGGTTTTGCTGAGATAAATATACCAGCAATACATGCTGGTTCATCTATAATGCCAGGTAAGGTTAATCCATCATTAGCAGAATGTTTGAATATGGTATGCTTTAATGTTATAGGTAATGATCATGCGGTAGCATTAGCAAACCAAGCTGGACAGTTTGAATTGAATGTGATGCTTCCTAGCATGGCAAAGGCTATACTTGAATCCATAGATATGCTTAAAGGCATATTGAGATCTTTCATAGACAATATGCTTAAAGGCATAACTGCAAATAGAGAAAGGTTAGAGGCTAGCATAGAGAAGAATCCTATACTAGTAACATTACTTGCTCCATATATAGGATACTTGAAAGCAGCCGAGATATATAAAGAGGCGTTAAAGAGAGATGCTAGTATAAGAGAATTGGTATTAGAGAAAGGGTTGTTAGATGAAGATAAAGTTAATGAGGCATTAGATATTAAGAAATTATTTGAGTGAAATGGCTAAGATAAGGATAGAATACTATGGTTGTTCAGCAAACGTAGCTGATGCTGAGATGATCGCTGGTATATTAGCAAATGATGGGCATGAGATAGTTAACGATGATGAGGATCTTAATGTAATAGTAACTTGTACGGTAAAAGATGCTACTGCAAATAGAATGATCCATAGAATTAAAAAGTTGAGTAATAAACCATTAGTGGTTGCTGGATGTTTTGCAAAGGCCGAACATAAAAAGGTTGAGAGATTAAATCCTAATGCTAGTCTATTATCTCCAGATGCTATAGATCAAGCATCTAGGGTTGTTAATGATACATTGAAAGGTAAGAGATTAGCTATATTAGAAGGATCATCTAATAAAGTAAACCTTCCAAGAATAAGACTTAATCCAGTTGTTAGTATAGTAGAGATAGGAAGTGGATGCTTGAGTGAATGTACATTCTGTGAAACTAAGATAGCTAAAGGCTGGTTAAAGAGTTATGAGCCAAACCATATAGTTAGAGAGATTAGCAACAATGTTAAAGAAGGCATAAAGGAGATATGGTTAACATCAACAGATAATGGTGCCTATGGTCATGATCTAGGTATAAATCTAGCTAAATTATTGAAGGATATAGTTAGTATAGATGGTAACTTTAAGGTTAGAGTTGGGATGATGAACCCAATGTTTATGCCATTCATGCTTGATGAACTTATCGAAATATTTAAGGATGATAAGATATTCAAGTTTATCCATATTCCAATCCAGAGCGGTAGCGATAAAATATTGAAAAAGATGAAGAGAAATCATAAAGCGGAATTATTCTTAGATATAGTTAACAGATTTAGAAGAGAGATTGATGATATAACTATTGCTACTGATGTTATAGTAGGTTTTCCTGGAGAAAGCAAAGATGATTTCAACGCTACTGTATCATTGATGAAAGAGACTAGACCAGATATAATAAATATTGCTAGATATAGTGCTAGACCAAATACAGAAGCTAGAGAGATGAAAGATAAAGTTGATATTAAAGAGATGAAAGAGAGAAGTAGTTTTATGCATAAGATTGCTGAAGAGATATCATTAGCGAATAATAAGAGATGGTTAGATTGGAAAGGCAAGATAATAATAGATGAGATAGGTAAGAATGGAGTCCAGGGAAGGAATTATGCATATAAGCCTATATTCATAAAGAATGAGAGTATAGAATTAGGCAAAGAGGTTCAAGTTAAGGTTACAAAAGCATTGCCAAATTCATTGATAGCAAGGATAATTTAAATATATCAATCTTACTAAACAAATAACTAAAATATAATTAAGCTATAATACTTTAATTCAAGTAACTGATATACTATTTGGGTTGAGCGTATATATTATTGGTATTGGTAGGCTTGGTTCAAGGCTGGGCGAGGAGATATCTAATACACTTAAACTCAGATATGATAGCATAGATGAAAGTATAATTGATGGAATATTAAGCCCAGCAATTAGCGAATTAAGATATAAGATTAATATTATAAAAAATGATATTATAGAAGAGATTGGAGAAGAGAATGTATTGTTGATAGGTGATTTATCCGAAAAGATATCAATAGCATCTCTACCATTATTAACATACTTTCTAAAAGAAGAAGGTAAAGAAGTTTATAGTATAGTTACAATGCCTTATAGATTTGAGAATAGGCTATATGAAGCAAAGCAGGCTTTGCTTCATATACATGATTATGCAGATTGTAATATAGTAATAGATAAAGATGCATTATTACAAACTAATCCGGATCTAACTATAGAAGGCTGTAATAATATAATTGGTAGAACTATAATCAGTATAAGTAATATAATGCTAGCAAAAGAGTTGGAGCATAAAGATAATATGTTAGCATTATCTATTAACCCTGATATAGAGATAGCGTTTAGAGATGCTATAAAGATGTTATATGCTAACCATGAACCAGATGAGATAACCGATGCTCTAATTTATGTGTATGGAAAAGATACAAAGATTGGAGATATTAACAAGATAGTAAAGTATGCTAATGATACATTATCTAATGCTAGCATCTGTGTATCTCTTAATGAAAATGGTAATGGGATTATATTGCTAACAAAATCCGATCTAAAGTTTGAGAAATATGATCCTTTAAGTAAGATCAAACATAACATAGATCCTAGTATAGATAATATGTTAAAGATAGATTTGCCATTAATTAATATGGAATTATAAAATTATTCTGTCTTTTCCTTTGTTTCATTACTTGCAACCTCTTCTTTTTCTGTCTTATCAGATTTAACCTCTTCAGTATATGGTTTTACTCTAATTATTCCATCTGGTTCTCTAATCATCTTCACTCTAATCCTTCTTGGCGGTTTACGAATTCCTCTTTTCCATACAATATTATTCAACTCCTCATCTATCTTTACTTCTTCACTCTTCATATGTTTCATAGCAAATTCTCTAATCATATTTATAGCTCGTTTACTCCTTCTATTCCTAGGTGTCAAGACAACTTTTGCTAGATTTATTGTATATACCCTTTCTTCTTCACTCATTCTAACCTACCTCTACATCGCTCCTTCTCCATTGTCTCTGTTTAGGATTCCTCCTAACCTTTCTATTGGTTCTAACAATAACCCATGCTGGAACTGCTGAATTCTGTTTCATCTTCTTCATTAATCTATTCTTCCTACCACTAGGTTTCCTTGCAGCCATGAAATTTATCTCTCTATTTACCCTTATTAAATCATTCTTATTTTGGTATTAGAGCATTATACAGTATATCTAGTATTCTAGCCGTAGCTCCCCATATTATATAACCATTATATACAAATTTATAGTGTATACCTTTTATATCATCCCTATAGTCTCTTTCTCTACTCTTTAATAACTTGAAAAGATTAGCATCTATAACCTCATCTATCTCATCTTTATTAATATGCATATTGCTAATATCATCGATAATTGCTACAAAAGGAACTATACAAAAGTTTGATGTATATGTATCTACGCTATCTAACATTCCAATTATCTGATCCTTACTAACCTCTATGCCTAACTCTTCTTTTGTTTCTCGTATTACAGTATCTATAAAATCTTCGCCTTCTTCCTTTATGCCTCCAGGAAATGATATCTGCGAAGCATGATTCTTTAAGTTCTTGCTCCTCTTTGTAAGGATAATATGAGGTTCTTTACCTTTAAAATGTATCAAAAGCATAACAGCTGCTGGTATTCTATTATTTCTTACTTTAGGTTTATCTATGAATACATCCTTTAACTTATCTAAACTTAGCATCTATTATTATTTGTCTTACAATTTCATATATGCTTTTATATTATCATAAGCTTCTTCCATCTTATCTTTTTTCGCTAATTGTATCATGAATATGTTAGTGTTTGCTTCATAATGCTCTGGCATTAATGCCATTATACCAGACTCTGCTAATGCTTCAAAGAAATCGAGAGATTCATTTGCATAGAGTAATACTTCTATGCTTTTATAATCTTGGAATTCTAATACTATATTTACAAATACATTATTGCTATTATCATGCCATATATCTAATCTAGAATCTACTATACATGGTCTAATACTGCAATTCTCCATCAGAGCATTAAACTCATCATCATTCAATATTATACATGCTATCTGCATATTGTTATATTCAATAATAGTTATACCTTCTTTATGCAGGGCATCTTTTAATTCTTTAAAGCTCTTCATATATATTATAATTATTAGCAAGTAAATAAAAGTTGAGTTTAATAGTTTAAGATATTATTTATTAGCAAGTAGTGCTAGAACCTTCTTTGGTAACTCGTTGATGTTACTTATCGATATGCTCTTATCATATCCTAATCTCTTAAGGTTAGTTGCTATCGCTATAGCCCTAGCAGTATCATTTCCTATACCAAACGATACCATCTTTACTCCTAATCTCTTTAGATCATATATAGCATTTCTAGCAAACTCTGGATCATTTGGTTCTCC
Organism: Candidatus Nitrosocaldaceae archaeon; assembly: GCA_026002835.1. The sequence goes on along the minus strand of BPGC01000002.1, from coordinate 166,794 downwards.
ATCACTCAATGTTAATAATATATCTGGTTTAAATGCGCTTATTATTGGTATTATATTCTCATATACTTCTCCTAATGGTGTTCCACCACTAGCCTTCACATTCCATAACCTTCGCTCGCTAACTCTTGACCATCTCTCTTCTGGAGCCTTGATAACCCAGCATTTAACTCCTTGTTTGGTAGTATTGAATGCTAGTGCCATAAACTTTACATTCAATTGATCTAACGCTTTACATAAAGCAGCAAACGCTCTCTTATATTCCAACTCTCCACTTGCTATACTGCTAGAATGATCTAATAATATAGCGATCTTGCTTTTCACACTTAAATCTAGATCTTTTATGAATGGTTTATCTCTGCTAGTCATATATGCTTCAAAATCAAACTCATCTCCAAATGCCTCAAACCTTTCAACCCAACCGCTCTTCCAATTCTTTAATGTTCTTAACAATTTATTTATCAGTTCTCTATCTCGTTGAAGTATCTCCATGTTCTTATCCTCTGGAATGTCAACTGGAAATTTCGATATACTTACTTGCTCTTTCTTATCGGTTATCTTACTCATTATAACTAATTGTTCAAATTCTGGTCTAACTGCATCTCCTTTCAATATCTCACTAGGTGTTCCTTCAGTTTCATACTGCTTCAATAACCTTGATATAAATGCTAATAGTTCTTCATCGCTTAATCTGATCCCAATCTTTGTTCTTGCAAATGGTAATGGTATTGCTAATAATGGATCTATTCCTAACATCTTAAGTATCTTTGGAACATGCTCTTCTACCCATTCTGTTCCATAACCCATGTTTATTGCTTCCTCTATTATCTCATTTGCATAATCTACAGCCTTTCTAACTTTTGTTTCTTCAAAATGATCCAAGTCTCCTTTTACATATCCAGTTAAAAACAATTGGTTAAATGCTACTATTCTCCTATGATAACCAAATAATGAATTCACTACTGGTCTATATTGCCATGATACAGCTTCATTAAATATCAATTCATTAATCATTCCTGGCCATTCTAATATCCCTAATCTCTCAACCCTCTTCTGCTCTAATGTATTAAGTATATTGCCAAAAGCTATATCATTTTGCAAGTATTTGGTAGAATATTTGAGATGCATAGATAAGATCCAACATAATACCCTCCATTGTCTATATTGCATGAACTCATCACCAGCAAAATCCTCAATATATGGCAAGATCATAACATTCTGATCATGCTTTACAGTAGGTTCAGCATTATGCTTCATCTGTAACTCTACTTCTCTCTCAGACCAAGCCCTTGCTAAGAACGTTCCAACCTCAAGCAATAACTCTTTTCGCATCATAGTCTAACCAAATATAGATGCAATTAGATCCATGACCTTTCTATAATCTGCTTCGCCCCATTGTTCATATACATTTGCAAATATGGATTCAGCTGCTACTTTAGGATCAACTCCTCTGCTTATCATTTTAGCAAATGCTATGGTTTCTCTAATACTTGGACCATAGTATAACTCTTCAACTGTAGCTGCTTCTCTTAATGTATTTGCTAACTTTATAGCCTTTTTAACATCTTCACTATACTTCTCATCCATCTTTGTATGTAATTTTATTATCTCAAACTCTACATCTGGAGGAGGGTATGATACTCTAATCCTAACTGGGAATCTGCTTAATAACTGTGGAGGTAATTCTTTAGTTCCAACATGTGATAATGGGTTTATTGTAGCAATTACGAACCAATCAGGATGTGCTTTTATAACTTCTCCTCCAGCTTCCTTTAATACAATCTGCCTTCTATCATCTAATGCTTCATCAAGTCTTAACAATACATCAGCCTCTGCAGCATTAAGTTCATCAAGGTATAACAATTCACCTTTCCTCATAGACCTAACCAATATTCCTTCTACAAAATCTACTTGTGTATCACTCAAAGTTTGTGTTCCTATTAGATGGCTTTCTCTAGTTCTTAAACTAAAGTTTACTGTGGTTAACTCTTTATTCATCATCTTTGCAAACTTTCTTACCATAGTAGTCTTTCCAGTACCTTTTGGTCCTATTATCAGTACGAATAGATTTGCTTCGTATGCTTTCTTTAGTATATCAAGAGAGTTATTCCAATCAAGATATACTAACTCTTCTTGTAATTCCATCATATAGATCTTGATCAAATTTATATATTAAGGTTAAAAGATCTCTTTAATAATGTGATAAATTAATTTTTCCAAGCGATCAGATTTTATTACTACATCATTAAATGAATCTGAAAGATTTGTTAAATAATATATAGAAGTTTATATAATTTTAATAATTAATTTTAACTCTTTTTCCATTGGAAAATAAGGATTTTACTCTTCTTAATAATGAACAATTATTATAGCATTCTTCATACTCAATTCTATTATACTTGTATTTATCATTCAACATACCTCTTACTATCTCTTTAAATAATGGTAACAATCCATATCTTCCTCCATATGCTTCTTTATCTATAATAATCCAGAACATATCTCTTGCATTAGGTAAATCTCTAAACTTCTCACCTTCATAACTGTAATGACCTATAATAATTATCCAACCTCTAGATAATCTTTGAACAATACTAGCAAACCTAGAACATGGTTTACAATGATTATCATATATAAGTAGAGGTCTCTTCATGTTATAATATGCATTAAACTATAATTTAAATAAACCTATTAAGCAATAATAAGAGTTATGATGGTTACAGATGTTAAGAAGGATGAAGTAAAGGATAAAAGTAACAAGTATGATGTTATAATATTAGGCTCTGGGCCAGCTGGTTTGACAGCTGCTATCTATACATCTAGAGCTAGACTAAAGACTCTAGTATTAACTGGTAACCTTCCAGGAGGGCAATTGATGACTACTAGCGAGGTAGAGAACTTTCCAGGATTTCCTAAAGGTATATTTGGTCCAGAACTTATGATGAATATGAGAGAACAAGCAGGAAGGTTTGGAGCTAATATAGTTGATGACTCTGCTACTCAAGTAGATTTCAAACATAAGCCATTTAGGATATTGACTATAGATAACGAGTATGAAACTAATGCTGTTATAGTTGCAACTGGTGCAAGTCCTAGAAAGTTAGGAGTTAAAGGAGAAGAAGAGTTAGGAGGAAGAGGTGTATCATATTGTGCTACTTGCGATGGACCATTCTTCAAAGATCAAGATCTCATAGTAGTTGGAGGAGGGGATTCTGCTATGGAAGAAGCTATCTTTCTTACAAAATTTGCAAAGAGTGTAAAGGTAGTTCATAGGAGGGATAAACTTAGAGCTAGTAAGATATTACAAGATCATGCGATGTCTAATCCAAAGATACAATTTGTATGGAATACTGTAGTTAAAGAGATCAAGGGCAATAATAAAGTAGAGAGCGTCATCTTGAAGAATTTGAAGAATGATCAGGAGGAAGAGGTTAGATGTGGAGGTATATTCATAGCTATTGGACATGAGCCAAATACTAGCATATTTAAAGGGCAGTTAGAGATGGATGAACAAGGTTACATCAAAGTTACAGATTATACTAAGACGAATATAGAAGGTGTATTTGCTGCTGGAGATGTTCATGATAATAGATATAGGCAAGCTGTAACTGCTGCTGGGTTAGGATGTATGGCTGCTTTAGATGCTGAAAAGTATCTACAAGAAAAATATAACATCTAGAATTGATATTAAATATTTATATTAAATAATAAATTCTAAAATGGTAATTCACTTAATAATCTAGCCTTGCTTAACGCATCCTCGAACTCTTTATCGTTAAACACTCCTTGACTCTTGAACAAGCTTCTAAACTTTCTCCCATCATCAGCAAATATAGCTACTATAACTCCTTCCTCAATACTATCTGCTAATTTCTTAACTGCAGCCATAACACATCCAGATGATGGACCAACCAGTAATTGTTCCTTTTCATACAACTCTTTAACCATATCAAATGATTCTTTGTTAGTTATTGTATACCAATCATCTACTACATGCTCCCTCCTCTTAAATAGTTCTGGCATTGATGATTCCTCATAATTCCTCAAACCTTGGATTAGATGATTCTTCTGAGGTTGAACAGCAATTACTTTAATGCTAGGATTCTGTTCTTTTAGATATGTGCCAACTCCAGTTATTGTACCTCCAGTTCCAGCTCCAGTTACAAAGTGTGTAACTCTTCCATCAGTATCTCTCCATATCTCTGGTCCAGTACTCTCATAATGTGCTTGAAAGTTTGCATCATTCTCATACTGGTTTGGCATATAATATATCTCTGGTCTAGCCCTAGCTATTGCACTTGCTAACGATATACTCTGATCAGTTCCTACTCCAACTCTAGGACATAGATCATCGGTAGTCTCATATAATTCAGCACCTAACTCTCTCAATATCTGCTTCGTTTCATTACTAACCTTTTCTGGTATTACTATCTCTACCTTATAGCCTAGTAACCTTGCTATCCCAGTTAATGCTATCCCAGTATTGCCAGATGTAGGCTCAATTATTATACTCTTCCCTTTATTCAACTTGCCTTTCTTCTCAGCATCCTTGATCATCCAATATGCTGGTCTATCTTTTACAGATCCAAAAGCATTGAACCATTCCAATTTTGCATATATCTTTACCTTGCTATTAGAGTATGATTTTAGCTCAATCAATGGTGTATTACCAACTTTATCCAATAATTTCTCAGATAATGTTATAGCCATGATCTCACTTTGCTTTCCTTATAAGGAATATTAGATTTCCATCTTCCTTTGTAAATTTAACTAGTTCATGACCATTTCTGTCTACCCATCTAGTTATATCTTCTTCAGCATCTGGATCATCAGCAATTATCTTTAGTATACTTCCAACTCCTAGTTTATCCATCTCTATCTTTGTTCTGAATACTGGTTCTGGGCAGAATAAACCTCGAACATCTATAGTCTTACTAACCTCTTCACTCATACCATTATCAATTATTGTATATCATATTTGAACTTTATCTATGAATTAGGCTAAATTAATCAGATTAGAATTATAGAATTTCTCTTTAGTATATTGCTGAAAATGTATTTTATTTATCTAAATAGATCATTTGCCTTATCCCTGATTAACGGTTTTATAGAGCCATCAGCAATATCATAATCATAACCTCTAATTATCGCTATTGGAGTTTTATCGCTCTTGTTCATAACCAATTCAGCAGCAGATGCAAGTTCATCAGCTATAGCAATATTAGTTACTCTTAACTCATAACCATAGATATCTTTCTTACCTTTGTAATCTTTCAAAGGGTTTATACCAGATACACCTATAGCAATATTAACTTGTCCTTCTCTAAATGGTCTACCAAATGTATCGCTTATAATAACAGCAACTTCTTTATCAGTTAACTCTTTTATCCTCTTCCTTATATTATAAGCAGATCTATCTGGATCTAATGGCAACATTACCAAACCATCTTTGACATTAGATCTATCAACTCCAGAATTTGCACAGATAAAGCCATGCTTAGTTTCAGTTATTATTATTCCATCTCTCTCTCTAACTATATCCTTAGCCTCTTCTAATATAACCTCTACAATTTTAGGATCTTTATCATGCTTTTTTGCTAACTCTAACGCTTTTTGAGAAGGTTTTATGCTATCTAGTGATACTATCCTACCTTCAACCTTTGATACAATCTTATGAGCAATAACTATTATATCCTTATCATTTAAATCATAAAAATCGGTTATTATCTTTGCTATATCCATACCCTCTTTAAACTCTATCTCTAACTTTAATGGTATTATTTCTATCATTCCAATCTTATACTATTCTTTACCTCTATAGTCCCATAATGTTTCTCTATTGCTGGTATTAATAATCTAAGATCTTTCTTATCTATTATAACATCAGCTCTGCTAGTAACAACTTTATGAGCATTAAATGCAACTCTCAAACCAGCAATATCAAATAGTTTCAGATCATTTGCACCATCTACAACTGATACTATATTCTCTTTACTCTCTCCAAACTCTTTGATTACTTTAGCAATCGCATTAACCTTGTTAGAGTTAACCATTATATCTACACCAGTTAATATGCCATTGTTAAATATCAGTTCGTTAGATGCTATATAATCTAAACCTAATTCCTCTTTTAACTTATCCATCATTATAGTAAACCCTCCAGATACTGCTATCAATCTCCAACCAGCTCTCTTCAATTTATAGCATACTTCTTTTGCTCCTGGCATAAGAGGCATCTCCTTTGCTATCCTTAAAGCATCTTCATACTTTATACCTCTTAAAGCATCTATCCTTCTAAGTAATCCTTCTTCCCATGGGATCTCTCCTCTTATGCCTTTAAGAGTAATATCCATTATCTCCTCCTCTTTATTAACAAGCTTTGCTAAGAGAGGTAGATACTCTGCATCATATAATACTCCTTCTACATCAAATATTACAAGCATCTAAGGATAACTCCATTATATGTTATATTAAGGTTTTTAGAGCAAGAGTTATTACACTCTATAAACACTCCTAGGAATATGAGTGATATAGATGCTAAATACCAAGTTGAGATTAAATCTGCTGGAAAATCACTAAGATTGAGTAATGAGGTTAAAGATGAGTTAAAATCTATTGGCATGATGGATGAGAAAGGAAAGTTGAAGATAACTGGAGTTAGTGCAAAGATGCTTAGACAGATGAAGCAAGAGTATGTAGATTGCCCAGTATTGAATAAAGAAGTGCCTTTCATACAATGTTATATATGCAAGAATTTTATAAGCAGAATCAAGGGACAAGTTTATTGCAAGGGCGAAGCATTCTAAAGGATATGAGCAAGGATATAGGAATTACAGTCAAGAAGGAAACAGATTTTAGTGAATGGTATACTCAAGTAGTTCTTAAATCAGAACTACTAGATTATGCACCAGCAAAAGGATTCATAGTATTAAGGCCATATGGATACTCTATATGGGAGAATATAAGAGCCATTGCGGATCAAAAGTTTAAAGAGACTGGGCATAGTAATGCATTTTTGCCAGTATTAATACCAGAGAGCTTATTAACAAAAGAGGCTGAGCATTTTCAAGGTTTTCAACCAGAAGTATTCTGGGTTACTCATGCTGGGAATAATAAATTAGCAGAAAGGTTGGCAGTTAGACCTACATCTGAAACACTAGCATATGAGGTATTTGCTAAATGGATTAGGAGTTATAGGGATCTTCCATTAAAGGTAAACTTTTGGAATAGTGCTTTAAGAGCAGAGATCAAGGCTACTAAGCCATTGATAAGAAACTCTGAATTCTTATGGCAAGAAGGGCATACGGTTCATGCAAGTAAAGAAGAGGCAGAAGAGGAAGTTTTAACTATTTTAAGTATATATAAAGAGATAATGGAAAAGTATCTAGCAATTCCAGTAATAGAAGGCTATAAAAGCGATAAGGAAAAGTTTGTAGGAGCAGATTATACATTAACATTAGAAGCATTGATGCCAGATGGTAAAGCATTACAGATGGGAACCTCTCATAACTTAGGTCAAAACTTTTCAAAAGTATTTGATATAAAATATCTAGATAAGAATAACCAAGAGGTTTATGCATGGCAAGCATCGTGGGGAATATCATGGAGATTGATTGGTGCTATGATCATGGTTCATGGTGATGATCAAGGCTTGATTATACCTCCAAAGATTGCACCAATACAGATAGTAATAATACCAATACATTACAAGAATAAAGATAGAGATGCTGTCTTTGAGAAGGCTAGAAGAGTTAAAGATATACTTAAAGATATGAGGGTTGAGATAGATGAGAGAGAAGAGTATACTCCTGGTTATAAATTCAATGATTGGGAACTTAAAGGAGTGCCTATAAGGATAGAGATAGGCCCAAGAGATATTAAGAATAACCAAGTAGTAATTGCAAGAAGAGATACTAGAGAAAAGTATCAAGTTAAAGATGAAGATATATTAGCAAAGGTTATAGAATTAATTGAAGATATACAAGATACATTATACAATAAAGCAAAATCATTCTTAAATTCAAATATACATATAGCGAATAATTATCAAGAGATGAAGGATATATTATCAAAAGGTGGTTTTGTAAAGGCTTCTTGGTGTGGTAATGAGAAATGTGAGAATAGCATAAAAGATGATACTGGAGCTGATATTAGAGTAATTCCATTCAATGCTAATACTGATGCTAATTGTATATACTGTAATGGAAAGGGTAAATACATAGCATACTTTGCTAAAGCATATTAGTGATAAGTATGGTATTAGAGTTCGATCCAACGTTAGGATATATCGGTTTATTTACGGTAAGTTTTGTTGGAAGTGTTATACCATTCATACCAGTTCCTTTTTTTGTATTTCTAACTGTAATGGGTGCTGATCCCGCATTCGATCCTCATATTCTAGCATTGAGCACTACAATAGGAGCTACTGCTGGAAAACTGATCATATTTTATGCTAGTTATTATGGAAGGAGAGTTTTAAGTAAAGAGAGCAAGCATAAGATGCTTCCATTACAAAAGGTAGTTGCTAGATATGGTTGGTTTGCATCATTTATAGCAGCAGCAACTCCAGTTCCAGATGATCTAGTCTATATCCCATTAGGATTAGCAAAATACAATCCAATTTACTTCTTATTATCTACATTAGGAGGCAAGATGGTTATATCAGAAGCTGTAGTATGGGGAAGCAAACTAGGTTTATCTGATTATATACAACCATTATTAGAGAATGAAGAGTCAGCGTTAATGCTTTATGTATCAACTGGAATATTAGCAGTTATAATAGGAGTTATGATATATTATATGACAAGGATTGATTGGTATAAATATATAGGAAGGGTATTTCCTTGGGCCGTTGAAGATGATAAAGATGATTATAAGAAAGAGTAATCATGATATGTATAACGGCTTTACTTTAGATACAAACTTGTTATTCTTTATATAAAACCTCCAATACTTATCTAAAGCTAGCTTTATGCCAATTCTAGGAGTTGCTATGATATCATTCTCATCTATATCATAACCATTCTTTATGTATAACTCTCCTTCTCTAGTAACATCTATACCATTAAGGCTCTTATCTATCTTTAAGGCTTGGGTTAACTTTCCTGGTCCATTAGTTAGATCGTATAACTCTTTTCCTCTATGCTTCTTCATAACATCTATTCCTTCAAGAGGTTCTATAGCTCGTATCAATACTGCACCAGCTTTAGTATTAGGATCTTTAGCAACTATATTCAGACAATAATAAGTTCCATATGTGAAGTATACATATGAATATCCTACTTCTCCAAACATTACTCTATTTCTATTAGTTATGCCTCTGTAGGAATGACTTGCTGGATCATCTGAAGATCTATATGCTTCACTCTCTACTATCATACCAGATAATATGTTATTATCTATCTTTCTAACTAATATCTTGCCTAATAACTCTTTTGCAACTTTAACTGTATCTCTAGCATAGAACCTTCTCTCTAGGATCAAAGATAACCCTCCAGAGCTTTTCCTTTTAACTCTTTAACTATATCTGCTAATCTCTTTATATCATCTATCAATACTTGCTTTAATGATGGATTATAGATAGCTGCTGCTGGATGTATTGTTAGGAAATAATTCCTACCTTTATAATTGATCAATTTGCCTCTATTAGATGTAATAGATCTACCTTTTAACAATGTTTGATATGCCGTTCTTCCTAATATGCATATTACTAATGGTTCTATCAATTTTATCTGCTTCTCTAAGTATGGCATGCAAGCATCAACCTCATCTTGTAATGGCACCCTATTATTAGGAGGCCTGCATTTCACTATATTTGTTATATAAACCTCATCTCGCTTAATTCCAGCATTTGCTAATGCTTGATCTAACAACTTTCCAGCAGATCCTACAAATGGTCTTCCTTGTTCATCTTCATTCCTTCCAGGTGCTTCACCGATAAACATTATCTCTGCATGAGCATTACCTTCACCAGGAACAGCATTCTTCCTACTCTCTGCTAATCTACATAGTTTACATATCCTAATCTCTTCCTCTAAATCCGTAAGGTTCATGATACGCTCTTAACTATAGCTTCTCCTCTAATATATGGACCGCCATTACCCATACGCATAATCTGCATTGGATCTCCTTTACCACAATTCAAAATGGGTCTGATCTCAAACTCTTTTGAACATGCATCTATAGAATTGAAAAAGTCTGGAGCGTTATTCATAACTATAACATCTCTGCACAAATCTTTGATTTCTCCGTTCTCAATCTTATATGCATACTGAGATGATATACTCCAATTATATCTATACATATCTATTGATGGCACCTTCATATCACATATAAGATAGCCATTTTTAACTTCTTTAATCATCTCTTGATAATTATAATCTCCAGGTTTGATGTAAGTACAAGCCATCCTTATTAATGGCATGAATCTAGCGCTAGTTGCCCTCATACTAGCATTAGGTTCTTTATCGAATTTATAAGCGGTTTCTCTATTGTACATATGATCTACTAATATTCCATCTTTGATCAAGATCTTCTCTTTTGCTAATATACCTTCATCATCATACTTGTAATGACCTAATGTATTAGGTATAGTAGGATCATCTGCTACAGTCAATTTATCTGATCCAATCTTTGAACCTAGCTTACCAGCCCACCATGCACCTCCAGCCCATGCGAGTTCATAACCTAATACTCGATCAGCTTCTGAAGGATGACCAAGGATCTCATGAGTTAACAATGCTACAAAGTCTGGGTTCATTACTACTCTAGTCTTTTCTTCTTTAACAGGTTTAGCATATAATAGTTTAGATGCCATATCTGCTATATAATCTGCTTTATCTATAACATTGTTAAGCATCTCTATACCTCCTCTACCTCCTTCAGTAACAGTTGTACTCTCGCTTATATTCTCATGAGCTGTAGAGAATAATACTGCTGTAGTATCTATATAATTCTGAATAACTCTAGTAGATTCGCTATTCATAAAACCTTTTCTAACATCCTGATAACCAATGGCTATAGAAGATTTATTTATCTTTTCATAACTTCTAATGATAGAATCGCATTCTTTTGCTATCTTTATTAACTCATCAAAATTATCCTTAGGATTACGCTTTATATTGAAATTTACCTCTTCATCGTAAGATTTGACATCTGCTAGCCTGATCTTTTCCCTAGCATTATAAGATCTTCCTAATTTATAGGCTTTTTCTGCAGCAATTATGTAATCGTTACTAGTTGGATTATCTATAGCATAGAATCCCCATGCACCGTTTACTAGAACCCTAATACCTATTGAACCTTCTATAGAATTTCCAACTCTTTCAATCTTTCCATCCTCTAGTAATATACCTTGTGAAACTTTCTCTTCAAATCTTATATCTGCATACTCTGCACCTAATTGCAAAGCATGATCTATAGCATTCTTAGCATAATCTTCCATGATATATCTATAAACTATGTATGATAAAAAGTATGCTGTTTGTTACATACATTAATAACAGAAATTCTTATTTTTCAAACGTTAATAACAAACTATGAAACCATCTGAATGCATTATAGAGATAGATGGGAAGAGAATTACTGCTAAAATTACATGGAAAGGAGGAAGTAAGTTTAAAATAATAGAATGCTCAGATAATAATTATAATGGTTTAATTGTAGATGCATCAGATATACTAAGATGTATAATTAATTAAATTGTAGAGCGAAAATTGTTATTGATTATAATACATAATATTGTATTAACTAATGTATGATATAAGAATAACAAATTATGTAGAATTGTATAGAAACGGTTCAATATATTAGAAATTCTAAATACTGATTATTAAGGATTATCTAGGAATGATGATAGATACATCATATGTATTAAGAGGCAAATTGAACACGCTAATGATTATAATGTATAATTTATTCTTTTTATTATAAAACTTGCTATTAGTATATGAGATTATTAGATATTTAGAACTATACTCAGAATCAAAACTCTTTAAGATTTTAGATATTATTTATAAACGGGTATTAATAAAGTGTTAAGGAGGGAGATGAGAATATTACATACGGCGGACAATCATATAGGAAGGGAAGAATTTGCTAAAATAGATAAAAAGACTGGTATGAATGCTCGCGGTTTAGACTATCTAGAATCATTTAAAAATATATGCAAAATAGCACTAAATGAGAGAGTAGATCTATTCTTAATTGCTGGAGATATGTTTGATAACCCAGATCCTAATCAATATTATATAATAGAAAGCATGAGAATGCTTAAGAAGGTATCCAAAGCTGGGATAACTACATTAATTATAAATGGCAATACAGATTTATCAAAGAAGCGTAATCCTTTAGCATATCTTGCAGAGATAGAGAATGTTTATGTTACAACCAAACCAGATACATTCATTCTAGGCTCTTATGATATAGTATGTGTTCCTTACTCTTCTGATAATTTTACGCAAAGATTAGATCAAGCATTATCTACATCTCCATCAGAGAATAAGATACTGGTATCTCATATTCCATTAAATAATGCTATTCAAGGTACAGAAGCCTATGAAAATATACAACCTATAGATGTATCATTAATACCTGATAGATTCATATATTCAGCATTGGGGCATATGCACAAATTTCAACAAATAGAATACACAAGCCCAATATTTTATAGTGGAGCATCTGAAAGGTTCAATTTTAGTGAGGAAGGAGAAGATAAATATGCGTTGTTGGTAGAAGTAGATGGAACAGTTTCAGTAAAACCATATAGGTTGCCAGTAAGACCTATGCATTCATTTGATATAGACTGTCTAAATTTAAAGGCTAATGAGATATTATCTAAGATAGATACTATAGTTGAAGATGGTTCAGAAAATATTCCAAACGCAATTATAAAACTATTATTGTATAATCTTGATCCTAATGAGAAGAAAAATTTGGCTATAGATAAGATAAAGGAGAAGTTTAATGCATCATTTGAGTGTATAATAGATATAAAGATCAAAGGAGAAGAGCCTAAACCAAAAATAGAGAAATTACCTATGTTTGAAGAAGAATTAAGTAATAGATTGAAGAAATTATCACAGAAATCAAAAGTTTTAGAGATCAGCAAACAAGTATTTGGAGGTATCAGCAAATGATCATAGATAAATTAACCTTAGATGGGTTCTTATGTTTTAAACATAAAGAGTTCAAACTTGCTTCTGATAAAGTATTAATATATGGCTCAAATGGTTCTGGAAAATCATCATTTATAGATGCTATCTTATTTGCGTTGTATGGAAAACCAATAAGACAACTCCAGTTGATAAATAATGAATCAGATAAAGCTGTGGTAACTCTAGAATTTACTCTAAATTCTGATAGATATAATGTTACAAGAAGCATAAATAGAGAAGGAGAATTACAATCACAATTTTTAAAGAATGAAAATAAAATAGAGGAAGGAGAGATAAGTAATATATTAGGCTCGCTAGATAATTTTGCATCTCAAACATTAATAGAACAAGATTTTGTTAGGCTAATAGATTATCCAGTAATAAATGCATGTAAAGAGATATTCAATATTCATAAATATGATGAATATAAAGAGAGAATAGAGAAAAAGATAGAAGATGACAATTTGTTGCTCTATAAATTAGAAGATGAATTAAATATTATAAAATCTATAGGCAGTTCTCCTAAGAGTAAAGAAGGTATAGAGAATGAGATTAAAGATTTAGTTAAAGAAAAGAAGAAATATGAAATTACTATTGAAAAAATCAAGAAAAAATTAATAATGTTAGAGAAGAAAGAGGCAAATGCTATAAAAGCTAAAAGCACACTAGATGAGATTAGAGCAAAATTAATAATATTAGAAGAAGAATTGAAGAATAAACAAATCATGCTTGAAAAACTAGCATTTAATAAAGAAGAATTTAATAAAATTAAGAATGATTACAATGAATTTATCAAGTTAAGAAACAAGTTAGTAGTACTAGAAGAGAAGAGGATAAAATATGAATCGTTGACTAATTCTATAGCATTAATAGAAGCTTTATTAGAAGAGAAAGATAAGTTATCAACAAAACTTTCAGAAGATCTAAAGAACATTAAGCAACGTTATAAAGAATCTAATATCGAACTAAAGAAGTTGAGAGAAGAGATGATAAAGCTAGATAAGGAGAAGATAGAATTAGAGAATAAGAGGTATAAATTGGATGCAGAGATAAATTTAGCAAAAGAACGTTTGAGCAATATAATTGAACAGACAAAAGTTACTAGAAAAGATAAGACGTGTCCTATATGTAAGCAGCAATTGGATAAAGTTAAAGAGCTAATATCACATATGAATGAAGAAGCAAATAACATAAAGAGCGATATAAAAGAGAAGGAGAAAGAGTTAGCAGTAGTTTTACGAAAACTTAGAGAAGTTGATAGCAACATTCGTAAAGTAGAGATGATGATAGCAAAAGCAGAAACTACTACAAAGAGCATGGTTGAAGAACTAGAACAAAAGTCGATAGATCTAAAACATGAGATAGATATGCTAAATACAAAATTATTAAAGTACAAGAAAGAATTAACATTATTAAAGTTTGATCCAAATATATATACAAAAAATAAGAGTAGATATGATGAATTATTAAAAACGGATATAATTAATGAGTATGTTAGGAGTAATGCTAGATTCATTGAATGGCAGTCTATAACTCAAGAGATTAATAAGATCAAAGGCAATATAACAGCATTAACCAAAAAAATAATCACTCTAGAAAAAACAGCTAATGAATATGATAAGATAAGGAAAGAATTGCTTGATACACGGATAGAACTAACTAAATTAAATGGTAAATTGGAACAATTAAATTCATTATTAGAGAGTAAGCAAGAAGAATTATCTGCATTAGATACATATAGATATGAATCATTAGATACAAAAATTGAGGAATTGAATAAAAAGATAGAAGATATAAAATCGGAGATAAAAACGCTTGAGGAATTGAGAAGCATATTAGATGAATCGTTATCAGATACAATAAGTAAGATAATAAATGCTATAAGACCATATCTTGATAGATTTACAGAAGGTTTAGGCGATCTATATTATAATGATAATATGTTATTCTTAAATGATTATTCTATAGATAGTTTATCAAGAGGAGAAAAGATGTATATTTATATAGCATTAAGGCTTGCTTATCTACAAGCTATTAATACACAATTGATAATAATGGATAATAACCTTAGTTTATTAGATGATAAGAAGATAGAGATGCTTTTAGCAAATATAGATAAACCTCTTATAGTATTAACTCATAAAGATATAAAACCATTCTTTAATACTGTCATAGAATTATAAACTAATTAGATATTTATTTCCGTTATTCATAAATAATGATATTGAAGCGTTTTGTATTGGATACTAGCATAATAATAGATGGTAAGGTCTCAAAGATGATCGAACATAATGAATTGAGAGATTCTGAGATAATAATTCCTCATGCTGTCTTGGATGAGTTACAAGCACAAGCATCAACAAATAGAGAATCCGGTTTTTTAGGATTAGAAGAGATAAAGAGGATAAGAGAAATAGGGAAGAATAAGAATATAGTAGTAAAGTTTGTAGGCACTAGACCAAGTATAGAAGAGATAAGATTAGCAAAGCATGGTAGGATAGATGCCATTATAAAAGATATAGCGAAACAAGAAGATGCAACTTTATTAACTGCAGATTATGTGCAAGCATTGGTAGCAGAAGCAGAAGGGATAGATGCCAAATATATAAAGGAAGAGAGGTTAATAGAGAACTATTCATTTGAAAAGTATTTTGATGAAGAGACAACTAGCATCCATCTTAAAGAAGGTACTTTGCCATTAGCTAAGAAAGGAAAGCCTGGAGAGTTTAAACTTGTCAAGATAAGTGAGCAAATATCATCGTATGAAGAATTATCAAAGATAGTTAAAGAAGTAACAGAGTTAGCAATAATGGATGGTAAAGGTTCGATAGAAATAAGTAGGAATGGAGCAACTGTTATTCAACTAGAGAATTATAGAATTGCTATAACTAAACCACCTTTTTCAGATGGATTGGAGATAACTATAGTTAGACCAATTGCTAGATTAACTCTAGAAGATTATAAGATATCTAGTAAATTGATGGATAGATTGAAGAGTAAGGCAGAAGGCATACTGATAGCTGGTCCTCCAGGCTCTGGTAAGAGTACATTAGCTAGTAGCCTAGCAGAATTCTATCTAAAAGAAGGTAAGATAGTCAAAACTTTTGAATCTCCTAGAGATCTTCAAGTTAGTGATGAGATAACTCAATACATACCATTAGAAGGCTCGTTTGAGAAGGCTGCTGATATATTATTGCTAGTTAGGCCAGATTATACAATATTTGATGAGGTTAGAAAGACTAGCGATTTTGAGGTATTTGCTGATATGCGTTTAGCTGGTGTTGGAATGGTAGGAGTTGTTCATGCATCAAGTCCATTAGATGCTATTCAACGATTTATGAGTAGAATGGAATTGGGTATGATACCTCATATAATAGATACAATAATCTTTGTTAAAGATGGAGCAATAAAGAAGGTTTATGAATTAAAGTTAACTGTTAGAGTTCCAACTGGCATGACTGAGCAAGATCTAGCTAGACCAGTAGTAGATGTTAGAGATTTTGAGAATGATAAATTAGAATATGAGATATATACATTTGGAGAAGAGAATGTTGTAATGCCAGTAGAGAGTGAAGAGATGGATAGTATTAAAAAACTAGCAGAAGAAAGGATAAGAGAGTTTATTAGAAGGTTTGATAGGAATGCTGAGGTTGAGATAATAGGAAGGGATAGAGCTGTTATAAGAGTTGATAGAGATGCCATACCATTGATAATAGGCAAAGGAGGCAGCACGATAAAAGAATTAGAAAAGATACTCAATATACATATAGATGTTGAACCTAAACTAAAATCCATAGGCAAAGAACTTTCATATGAGATAACAGAGGCTGGAAATTCACTTAATATATTATTGGATGATGAAGTAATAGGCTTGCCTGTTGATATTTATATAGATGATGAGTTCTTATTCTCTGCTGTAGTTGGCAAAAGAGCTAGGATTAGAGTATCAAAAAAGTCTGATATTGGAAAGAAACTGATGAGTGCTATGATGAGCGGCAAAAGTATTAAAGTATTAGTATCTTCATAAGATAGAAATAATGTTTATGCGTAATTTAATATATGAAGTTAGATAAGAATTCAGCGCTAATTGTAGTTGATATGCAGAACGATTTTTTACCAGGAGGCTCATTACCAGTGAAAGATGGTGATAAGATAATTCCAGTTATAAATAATTGTATAAGAAAGTTCAAAGAACAAGGTTTGAATATATTTGCTACTAGAGATTGGCATCCTGAAGATCATATATCATTTAAAGAGAGAGGAGGTCCTTGGCCTAAACATTGTGTGCAAAATACAAAAGGAGCAGAATTCCATAAAGATCTAGAACTTGATGATGCTATAATAATATCTAAAGCTATGGATAGAGATAAAGAAGCTTACTCTGGATTTGAAGGCACAGATCTGAAAGACAGGTTAAAGCAGATGGATATAAAGAAGGTATTTGTAACTGGTGTAGCAACTGATTATTGTGTAAAGAATACAGCATTAGATGCAATAAAACATGGTTTTGAAGTTTATCTTATAAGGGATGGTGTTAAAGGTATACATGATGAAGAAAAGGCAATAGAAGAGATGAGGAGTAAAGGGGTAAAGGTTATCGAGAGCAAAGATATATAGCTATCTGCTCTCTTTATATCTATTATAATAACCTTTAAGAATATCATCTGCTTCTTTTAATGTTATTACTTTGATCCTTCTTAACTTAGCATGCCTTATAGCATTAGCTAATGTTTTACAACCTCTCCTTTTGTCATGCAAAAGTATTTTATCCTTTACAACATCTTCCATAATTTCTAGATCTTTAATTGTCGATGAGAATTCTTCTATAGCCTTATTTATATCATCCAAACCTAATGTAGATCGTTTAATCTCAATAAATCTATAGAATTTAGAATTGCCTATAACTTCAACAATATCGCATCCTCTTCCAAATTCTTTCTCAGGAAATATTAGGTT
Source organism: Candidatus Nitrosocaldaceae archaeon (assembly GCA_026002835.1). Next base: position 148,687 of record BPGC01000002.1, on the reverse strand, counting down.
CATATACTGCACTTCCATATATCTTTCTAGATAATTCTAATGCTTCTTTATCTAACACTTCTAACACTTTTGCTATACTCTTTGGTAGTTCATACTCTCCTGCCTCTCCGATCTCTATAGGCTTGACTTTATCAGAATCTATGAAGTATGCTTTTAATTCTTTGATCTTTCCTAGTTTGTATAAATGAATCAATTTTGTAAGTATCAATTCACTATGAGTTGTTATGAATAATTTCTTTGTCTTGGATACTTTAGCAAGATATTCAGCTACTTTTAGTTGCATGTCAGCATGTAGATTTATTTCTGGTTCTTCTATTATAATGAATTTTGTATCTAACATCTCTATAGGTATTACAATACCTGCAAGCTGCATTATACCAGAGCCTGCAGAGTTCAATGGTACTTTTATCTTTCTTTTCTTATCATTGAAATAGATACCTTTTATCAAACCTTTTTCATTTATTGTTAATTTTCCTATATCAAATATCTTATATTCTCTAGGCTCATTAAGTAGTATATTCATATGTTTGATATAATGCATTAAACTGTTTTTAACTTTGAATTCCTTTCCATATCTCTGATAAATATCAAGTAATGCGGTAGTGGTTTGAGCGAAGAGCGATAATAATGTCATTCGTTCTGTAGGTATTATGATGGATTCATACTTATGATATGTTTCACCCTCAACACGAGATGTTCTTAACGTTAGTTCTAATTCTTTAATTCTGACTTTATCAACATTAATTTTATCAACATTAATATCAACATTAATTTTATTCTCCTTAATCTTAAATGAAACGGAATGAGTTATTTCATCACCATCAAAATAACAATTTATACTTGCATAATTAGAGCGTTTGTATATTAGATCCCAAAGTTCTACTAAATAATAGTTTTTTAACAGTGTTGGCAGTACATTTCTAAGACCGCGTTTCTCTAGATTAATACTCTCTTTAATCAATTCTTCTGTAAATTCATCAATATTATTCCTAAGCACATCTTTAATTTCGTGTTCGTTATATCTTCCAGTACCTTTTTTAACACGTATTAGTTCTTGCAACAAGAAATAAAAATGATCTTCTAAAAAGGCTCCATTATTAAGATCGCACCATCCCTGACTTATATTTATCAATGTTGCAAGATAACTCTTACCTGAATTCTGTGGTCCAATTATAACTGTAATATCTCCAAATTCTATATCTGCTGATGCTATAGGACCAAAATTCTCAACTTTAAGACGTTTTATCATGGTTTAAGTAACGATTAATATTACATAAGTATTTTTATATCTCAATGCTTTCTCCAGTTACTGGAGCATGAGCTTCCAAACCTATTATGCTTCTTATCTCTTCAGCAAATTTTATACAAGCATCTCCATCACCATGGATAGTTAATACTTTAGGATTACCTTTTATGCTTTTTAGCATATCAAATAGTTCATGCCTACCGCTATGCCCAGAGAAATCGAACTGTCTTATTTCAGCATTAACCTTTCTTATCTTACCTTTGATTATAGCAACTCTTTCATCTATCAATGCCCTTCCAGGAGTGCCTTCTCCTTGATATGATACTACAGCAATACCATTCTTTGTATCATTTGCTAGTTGCTCTAGGTAAAATATGCTAGCGCCTCCAACAAGCATTCCAGCTGGTGAGATTACAACGCATGGTTCTTTAATTGCTTTCTTCCTCTCACTCCAGCCTCTAATCCAGTCTGCATTGTTTATCGCTCTTCTAAATAATTCTGCATCTCTCATAAATTTAGGATATTTCAGCATAATCTCATTAGCCTTTAATGCCATTCCATCCATTACTATCCTATACCTAAAGTTATGATACTGAAATACACATGCTATCTCTTGTGCCCTTTCAACAGAGAATGCTGGAATGAATAATACTCCTCCTCTTTCTATTACATCGTTAGCAAATTCGATCAAACCTTCTTCAGCCTCTTCTCTAGGCTGATGCTCCTCCATAGAATAAGTGCTTTCGGTTATAACTAGATCTATATCTCCTATATCAAGGTCTGCTCCTCTTAATACCCTAGTTCCTTTGGTATTGATATCTCCAGTATAAAATATCCTTTTATTGTTATACTCAACTATTATAGTAGAGCCTCCTAATACATGCCCAGATTCGTATAATCTAGCCTCAACATCTTTTATTGGTATGCTAACTCTATAATCGATAGGTTTTGAGTATTTGAGCATTGTAAGCAATTCCAGATACTCAAATGGCATATAAAATCCAGATATCTTTAGCATATCTTCTATCAATAACCTTGATAATTCTAATGTAGGTTCTGTAGCATATACATTAGTAGAACCACTAAGGAATAACGATGGAACGAAACCGGAGTGATCTAGATGTGCATGAGTTATCAATACAGCATCTATATCTCTAGGCTTTACATGCATTGGGAATAATGGTTCTCTTTTAAGTAATACTCCATAATCTAGCAATAATCTAGTTCCATCACAATCTACTAATATTGCAGATCTTCCTACTTCTCTTGCTGCACCTAATATAGTTACCTTCAAACATTAGTGATATGCAATAACTACCTTTAAGTATTTTGAAATATTAGCTCAACTTAAGCAGCAAAAAACTTATAACTCATCCTTCATTGATTAATGATATGGCCAGAAGCTTTAATGAATGGTGGTCTACAGTACCAGAAGATCTAAGGAATCAAGCAAAGGGAAATGATGATTGGACAAAGTATAAGCCATTGTTAAATGAGATTAATTATGTACTAGTCATGCTACACCTACAAGGTAAGCATGATATGAAACCATCAGGCGAGGAATTACTAAACTGGGTAAGCAATGGCGAGATAGATGCCATCAGGCAAGGCTAAAACTCTTTTATTTTTCTATTAAACAATACATTTAAGTTGATGTATAAATGACCTCTTCTTAATGCAATACATAAAATTTGAGAAAGAAGATGGTATAGCAGTAATTACTATCAATAGACCAGAAAAGTTGAACGCTATGAATATCGATGTTATAAAAGAGTTAGGAAGTGCAGTAGAAGAAGCAGAGCAAGATGATGAGGTTAGATGTGTTATAATAACTGGCGCTGGAGAGAAAGCGTTCTCTGCTGGTGCTGATATAGAGTATATGAGCAAGATTACTCCATTAGAAGCAGAGCAATATGCACTTACTGGACATGCTACTATGGATAAGATAGAAGATCTTAGCAAGCCAGTTATAGCTGCGGTAAATGGTTATGCTTTAGGAGGAGGATGCGAATTATCACTAGCATGTGATATAAGGATTGGTTCAAAGAACGCAGTTCTAGGGCAGCCAGAGGTTACTATAGGTATCCCTCCAGGCTGGGGTGGAACACAAAGATTGATGAGGATAGTAGGAATAGCAAAGGCTAAGGAGTTGGTATTTACTGGTAAGAGAATCAAGGCTGATGAAGCATATGCCATAGGATTGCTTAACAAAGTAGTAGAATTATCAGATCTTATGAATGAAGCAAAGAGTATGGCTAAAGAGATTGCAAAGAATAGTAGCATAGCTGTAAGAGTATCAAAGACTTTGCTTAATAGAGGAAGGGATGCTGATATCAAGACTGGATTAAAGTTAGAGATCTGGGGTTGGAGTCTCTGCTTCACTCATAAGGATAGAGAAGAAAGGATGACCAAATTCCTCCAAAGAAAGTAATTCTTATTTTTATTATCGTTACACAAGGTTTTAATATTATAATGTATAAGATTACTCAATGGAATCAGTGCAAAAGATAGTAACGATAACTCCAAAGGCTGCGGAGAAGGTAAAAGAGTTTATGAAGCAAGAAGGAAGGGATGATCTATATCTAAGAATATATGTATCTGGAGGAGGTTGTGCAGGATTATCATACGGAATGGGTTTTGAAGAGAAGCCAGAAGATGATGACTTTGTAATTGAAGAACAAGGAATAAAACTACTTGTAGATAGCTATAGTTCAAATTATCTCAAGGGAACAGAGATAGACTATATCGAGAGTCTAATGGGAGCTGGTTTTAAGATAAACAATCCAAATGTGACTAGAACCTGCTCCTGTGGGCATTCATTCAGTACCGAGGAGTAAAACCTTAACTTTTTTATTAACGTCTAAATATCCTAGAAAATAAACCTTTTCTGCCTTTACCTCTAATAACATTCTTCTCTCCAAACTTTTTTGCTCTTATTATATGTAACTTAACACATCTATGCATCTCTGGTAATCTATGCTCAGAACAAAAATTATCTTTACAATAATTGCATTTAAAAGGTATGTCAGTCTCTACTCCACAATAGTAACAAGAATCCATTACGTATTAAATGCTAGATTATGATATATAAGCTTATGCTAAAATAATAAAATTGTTCTTACGGCTTTGGTAGTGTTAGTAGCAATAGTAATGTTGGCACTGTAATACATAGTATCAGTACTACTATAACTAACCATAGTGCAGTTGCTTTATGTGGTTTATGCTCATGTTCATGTTCGCTATGAGACATTATCAGTATCTAAATAATGCTCATATATATGACTTTTTAATTGTTTTATAAATTAGAAATTATAGCATTTGTATAAATTCTCCGTGCCAATAATGATACCATACATCTCCAGTTATACCATTAACACTAAGCATTCCTATTATCTTACCATCTCTTTCTACATGTAATGTATAATATCCGTAGAATTCTTCTGCCTCTTCTGCTATATTTCCTAACATATTCTTATCAAGCCATCTTTGTGCTATATCCTTTGCACCTTCCTCATCTATTTTCATCTCAACCTCTCTAGGAAACATTCCGTATTTTGTATTCCACATCATATTTGGTCCAGGTTCTGGATGTATTATACTTTTCATAGCTCCCACTTTCCATACTAACATCTCAAATGCTCCAATACCTGTATCTTTCTCATATACTATTGCATAAAAGTTATTCTCAAACTCCATAACATCTTTAACTCCAAAGTTTGGATCTAATGCTCTTACAAACTCTTCCATCTCTTTCTTTACATTACCTATAGTTAACGGTTCTATTGTCTTACTCATCATACCAATCATATTGCTGTTAATTCCCATCATTCCTTGCATATTGCCTATCATCATATTATTACCCATCATTCCTGCATACTGACCCATATTCATCATGTCCTCATAATTCATCATTCCTCTATTCATATTACTGATCATTTGATCTCTTATACTCATCATATTATTTGCTGCAGCCATCATTTGATCTCTATTCTGTATCATCTGATCAAAATTACTCATCATATTATTTTGCATCTGCATGATAGTCTGATCCATAATACTACTTCCTCGTTGCATCATAGAATATCCTCGATCCATCATCATAGATCCTAGCCTTATCATCTCTTCACCTCTTTCTCTATCTTGATCAATTATAGCCATACCTTCCATCATCATATTTGCTCCTTGTTCCATCATGCTGCTACCTTGAATAAGCATGGTTTGTGCATTAGTAACTGTTGGTTCTAATGTTTCTAAAGATTGTATGTTAGACTGTGTAGCATTAAAGACAGCATAACCGACTCCAAAACCTACAAAGAATATACCAGCCATTATTCCTATAATTACTGCTCGATTCATACATCTTCTTCCTTTCTCATTTATTTATATCTTCAGCATATTTTATATAATCTGTGAATACATATGCTTGCAATGTAAACCTTAAATATTATGGTTGTATATTATAAAATTGAGGTGAAAGGTTTGGAGAGTAGATATGAGAAAGATGTTACATCCATTGTAGGATTATCTCTAGCCTCTGGAGCATTGATCTTAGTAGGAGGAATAATGCCTTTATGGATGCAAGGCTTTATGCCTATGCAAGGAATGATGGGAATGAATTTCATGAATATATCATGGATAAGCCTATTATCTGGTTCTATAATAATATTTAGTTCGATAATGTTGAATAATTATCCAAACTATGCATATATTTGTGGAGTATTGATATTAACATTTTCAATAATAAGCTTATTCAGCTTTGGAGGATTCTTGATTGGATCTATACTTGGAATAATTGCTGGAGGATTAGCTATATCAAGAAGGTAATTCTACAATCAGAGTATGTTTGCTATATCTGATCTCATTTTTATATCTAATACATTCAGCATTTCTTCTATGAATGTTTTTAAGAATAACGAACCTTTAATTCCTAGATCGTGTTTTACACTAAACTTGTTTAATACGTCATCATATTCGCTATATCTACAATGCTTAACATACATCTTGAGGAATGATAATATATTATCTCTATTGATCTCTTTCCATCTGAAAAGTATGAACTCTTTAGGGATATTCATCCCAATCTCTTTTGCTATCTTATATTATATTCATCTAATGCTTCAAACATCAGCTTAAAAGCATCTTTACTAAATATTATAGTACCAAACTTTTTCATATATGAATTCCATTCATACTCTTCAAAGATTTGATTCACTAACATATTAAGGCTTATACCTTTCTCCTCTGCTTCTTTTTTAAGCATCTCTTATAATTCTAAATGTGTGTTACACTCATACTATTTATGCTTGATTACTATTATTAAAAGCATAGCAATGAACTTATTATGGTTTTGTGAATGCTATTTATGCTTGAGGAATATGTAAAAAAGTATGAAGAGAGAACTAGAAGTTCAAAGATGCTTTTTGAAGATGCTAAGAATATATTTGCTGGAGGCGTTAATCATAACATAAGATATTTTCATCCTTACCCATTCTTTACAGTAAGATCAAAAGGCAAATACCTTTATGATATTGATAATAATTCATATACAGATTATTGGATGGGTCATTGGAGTTTAATCTTAGGTCATGCCCATGATTATGTTATTAATAAGATAAAAGAACAAGCAGAGAATGGGACTATATATGGAACTGTTAACAAACAAAGTTTAGAACTAGCATATATAATTAACAAATTGATACCAAAAGCTGAGATGATCAGATTTGCAAATACTGGTGCTGAAGTAACTATGTATGCTATAAGATTAGCAAGGGCATATACAAGAAAGAAGATTGTAGTAAAGATTGAAGGAGGCTGGCATGGGTTTAATACAGATCTATTAAACGGTGTTAATTATCCATTTACAAGTGAAGGATTGGGCTTATTAGAAGAAGAGAGTAGATATGTTAGGAATATACCATATAACGATATAGATGCTATCAATAAATTAGATGATATAAGAGATGATATAGCATGTATAATAGTAGAGCCATTCTTAGGAGGAGCTGGTGCAATACCAGCAGATAAGGATTATCTAAAGGCATTAGAAGAGTATGCTAAGAATAGCAATTCATTGTTCATACTAGATGAGATAGTAACTGCGTTTAGATTTAGAGCTGGTTCTATGCATGATATGCTTGGCTTAGATCCAGATCTTATAACACTAGGTAAGATAGTTGGGGGAGGCTTACCTATAGGAGTTTTGTCTGGCAAAAAAGAGATAATGAGATTAGCATCTCCATTATTGAATAATAACGAAAGATGTAATATTGGAGGAGGAACATTCTCAGCAAACCCAATTACAATGGCTGCTGGTATAGCAACTCTAGAATATTTGAAAGATAATCCTAGTATATATGATAAGATAAACAATTTAGGTGAGAAGGCTAGAAGAGAGATAGATAAGATAATGTATGAGTATAAGATAAGAACTCATACAACTGGTTTTGGCTCATTATTCTTAACCCATTTTCTAACCGATGATATAGATTTGATAAAGAATGCTAGAGATGCATCGTTAGCAGATATAAAATTGCAGAAGGCTTATCATCTAGCATTGATGACATATGATATATTCTTCTTACCAAGCAAGTTAGGAGCCATATCGATAATACATGATAAGAATGATATTGATAAGTTGATAGAAGCCTCTAGTGAGATAGCTGCAAAGATAAGTTACTGCTTATAATCGTTCAGTATATCACTATATCTAGGATCTGTATATGCTATTATCTTAACATACTCTCCATATGTTACATCCAACAAACAATGCTCGCAATATACCCTTGAAAAATTATCTTCTAAGATTGCTATCTCCTTACACTTTGGGCATCTAACATGCATACTATATATTCAAAATAGTCATTAATAAACTTAACTATATTATTAAATTCTGTTTATAGATATAATAAATATTGTAATAAATTAATAATAATCTCCTATTTATGAAATTATTCAAGCATGATGAGATCTTCGGTCTTCTCTCCTTTCTCCATCTCTCTGATGTTATCGCTCCATTCCTTAACTGCATCTATATCAGAGCCAACTAATTTCTCCTTAACCTCGTCTATCTTAACCAATGATGGAATCGTTATCCATTCACCAGTTAAGAGCATCTCTCCAGTATTAAGCGATGGAAGATGCTCTAACAACTCATCTGGTATATGTTCTGTAACATCGATTATATACCTTTGATCTTTTGGTTGTATTATCCTAGATACTGCTAATGAGTTCATCTGGCTTAATACATTCTGATCTATCTTACTTGGTCTTTGACTTATTATTATCAATCCTACTCCAAACTTTCTTCCTTCTCTAGCAACTTTTGCTACTATATCCGATGCTCTACTTCTAAAATCTTCAGGTATGAATGCATGAGCCTCTTCTATAGCAACTATTACTGGAGATGAGAATCTACTTATTCTCTTCTTACTTAACTTTCGATCATTGAGTATCTCTTTGAGATAATAACTTATTATTATAGATGCTTGTTTCTCGTTAAGTTCTAACATATTGAATATGTTTATCTTATGCTCTTGTATCTGATCCAACGATCTGCTAATATCAGCATCAAGTATATTCTTCATTGTATTGCTTGCTCTCTCAACAATCTCTTCTAACCTAGCTGCTATCTTCTTTTTATTATTATCATCCTTTGCTAATCTTATCCAATCTAGCAATGCTTTCCAGAAATCTTCTTCATTCTTTGCATGCCTAAATGCTTCATTGAGCAATGCTCTCTGTCTTTCAGCATTCTCTCTTATCTCTATCATATCTGCAAACTCTTCGGAATCTAGATCTCTAGGATTTATCTTTGGCATTGCATGAATTATATTATTTAATTCTAAACTAGAATATTCACCATGATAATCGAATATAACCAATGTACCATTCAATTCAGCGATCCTCTTCATTAATAATGCTAATAGGTTTGACTTACCACTCCCAGTTGTTGCTAATATTGCAAGATGCCTAGAAGCGACTTTATTTATATTAACATATACATCTATAGAACTTTCCCTTAATAATTTACCTAACTTTATCCATTCCTTAGTATCTTTAGCAAATATATTCTTCAATCTCTCTTTATCAGCCTCGTATATCTCAGTTCCAGGATCTGGTGGTAATGAAGGCATCACCTTCTTATTATTTAGAAAACCATTTATCAAGCCTAAGACATTGATCGATGCTAGTCTGCTCTTATCTCTAGTATTATTGTTAGCTATCTTTCTTGCTTCTAGTGCAGATTGATAATTTGTTATTGTATCGTTATTAAACAATCTGCTCTTTACTATGCTATTCTTAACGAACCCTAATGCTTCTCCATCTGGAGTATTGAATGTAACAAGTTCTCCTATCCTTATACTCCTAGATGCTATAAACTCGAACTCATAAGGTTTTGCTGGGTTGATAACTATACCTAATGGTTCTTTAATATTCTAACACCTCCCTACCTTTTACCTCTATTATGCCTAGTAAATTCTCAATATTCTTCATATCCTCATCACTTATCTTGCATGTATCATGAGCGATATTAAGCACATATGGATAGCCAGATATACATTGTTCTTTAATGCTTAATAATCTATCTAATACTTGATCTTTATCTAACCTTACTCCAAACTCTATCTTTAAGCAAGGAAGGTTATCACTTAACCTAGCATAAACTATAGTTATATTCTTATCATAGTATGGATCTGAATAACCAGATACGCTAGTAGCATGATCGAAATAATATATATCTCCCGCACTTCCTCTTAATACACTTCTACTCTCAGATCTTTTTGAGATGAATATTACATCATCTCTCTTAAGATCTCTAGCATATTTATAGAACTCTAAAGATCTTTTCATCCTATTATCATATATTCTAGCTTGTAATGAACCATCTACTAATACAAGATCGACTTTATCTAAACTCTCCTTTATCAATTGGTATTCAATAGTCATACCTTTGCTACTTAACATTATACTAGGATTGTATATTATATTATTCCCTTCTTTAAACTCTAGTGTATCTATACCTATCTCATACTTTACATCTGTCAATAACGAACCATCACTTTTAACAGATACTCCATCTACTGCATATAGATAGAAGCCATGATATGGAATAAGGTTCCAACTACTATCTATACCAGCAAGTTCTGCATTATGATATTCATCTGGAAAATTATTCCATATCTTCCTAGCCTTTTCATGGATTCTTTTTGTTAAATTAATGTTTAACTTCTCTGATATCTGCTCTTTATTATCTATAACATGCTTATAGATGTCTATCAGCATAAAGTAAGATAAGATAAATCAAATAAATATGCTTGCTAATCCAAACTATTAAATAAAAATTAGTTATAACTGGCTATATGCTTATTGCTCATCTATCAGATACACATCTAGGAGCAACTCAATATGGTATAGATGCTAGAGAAGAAGACTTCTATAACGCATTTAGAGAGGCTATTGATATAATCATAAAAGAGCATATAGATCTAGTTATTCATTCTGGAGATATATTCGATACTCCAAGACCTAGTGGTACTGCAATAGTTAGATTACTTGATCAATTAAGAAGGTTAGACGAACATAATATAAGGTTCTTATTCATTCTAGGAGAGCATGATATAAGTAGATTAAGATCAATACCCGTTCCAATTCTATATAATAAGGTAAAACTTGCTACCTATCTGCATAATAATATAATTAATATCAATGATCTAGCTATAATAGGATATAATAAATATAGATTACATGAGATAGAATCGTTAAAAAAACATCTTAGTAGTATTAGTATAGATGCTAAGAAGAAGATTCTTGTATTACATCAAGGTCTAAGAGAGTTTCATAAGTATGCTGGAGAATTGTCTCATTTTGATCTACCAAATAATTTTGATTATTATGCATTTGGTCATCTGCATAATAGATATCATAAGCATTTCGATGGCTTTAAAGGTCCTATATGCTATCCAGGATCAACAGAGGTAACATCGTTCAACTCTAATGAAGATCTAAATAAAGGATTTTACATAGTAGATCTATCTAGAGAAGAAGCAGAGCAAAATTGGATAAGATTGAATACAAGAAAGCATATGATTATAGATTTAGAAGATAACGATAGATTAGATGATTATATTAATAACCTTATAGAACAGTTAGATAATAAACCAATCATGAAGATAAGGTTTAATAACGTTGATATTCTAAAAGCAAGATCGATAATTAGAAGATTAGAGAATTATGCATTGCATATAATAGCAGAGTATAAAAAGTATCATGATATAGCATTTACAAACAAACCAAATAGTATAGATGAGGAGATCTTGAAGAGAGCGGAAGATATACTAGAATCAAAAGAGAAAGCAAGGTTTGCTATAATAGAGTTATTACCGTCTTTACTAAAAAATAAGGATGAAGCGTTAGAACTATTATGGCATGCTTACAAGAATAATAGGTTTTGGTAAAAATGCTTATTAATATAGAATTGAAGAATTTTATATCTCATAAAGATACTAACATACCATTTAGCGAAGGAATAAATGTATTCATAGGAAAGAACGGTGCTGGAAAGTCTAGCGTTATAGATGCGATAACATATGCATTATATGGCAAACATGAAAGAGGTAATAATGCAAATATAGTTAGGAACAATTCTGATAGCGGTTCAGTTACCCTAAAATTCTCAATAGGAGATAGAAATTATGAAGTTTATAGAGCGTTTAATGTAAATGGAACTATCAAAACTGCAGTAATAAAAGAAGATGGTAAACAGATAAGTGCGGGAAGTAGATCTAGAGATAGTTCTGAAGGAGTAAATAGAAAGGTAGAAGAGATCTTTGGTTTGAATTATAATGATATTGTAATTGCAACTATAATAAAGCAAGGAGAGTTAGACTCTATAATTGAATTAAAACCCAAAGAGATTAGAGAGTTGATAAATAGATTGATAGATCTTGATAAATTGGATAAGGCTTATCAAGAGTTTAGAGAGGTATTAGATATGTTTAGAGAAAGGTTAAGAAAAGAGTATGGATATGATATAGAGGATCTTTCAAGGATTGATAAGGAGATCGCTAGTAATATGGAAGAGATAAAAGAGTCTAAAATACTGTTAGATGCTGTTAGAAGAGAGATAGAGGAAGAAGATGAAAAGAAGAAGATGTTAGAGAATGACATTAAGAGATATGATGAACTTAAGAGAAAGTATGATGAGTATAAACAGAGAAAAGAAGAATTATTTAGATATCTTGCGAGAGAAAAGAAGAGATACAATGATGAGTATAAATCTAAGGTAGAGATAGTTGAGAAAGGTTACAAATATTTAGATATGATTGAAGAGAAAGATAAGATTGAAGATAGATATAATGAACTTGTAGAGTTAGAACAGTTATCATTAAAAAACAAGCAACTCAAAAGAACCATTTCTGTCCTAAAGAAAAGGGAAGAAGATTATAAGAATAGTATTAACGATATTAAAGATGAGATAAGCAAGTATGAAGCATTAAGAGAGCCAGAGTATAATTTGCAAGAGATAGAAGATATATTATATGAAACAAGAAATGAAAACGATAATATAAACAGAAAGATCGGAGAGATATCAACAAAGTTAAAGGATTACGAAGTTATAAAGATTAAAGGTATCTGTCCTACATGTGATAGAAGCATATCTAACATAGATATAAGTAATAAGATAGAAGAAAAGATAAAAGAATTGGAAGAATTGGAAGAGAAGAAGAAGATATTAGAGAAGATAGAACTAGAATTTGAAGAGTTAAAAGAAGATAGAAGAAGGTACGATGAATCTAGAGTAAGATTGGAAGAGTTATATAAAAAATTAGATAAATTAAATAATGATTATAAAGATATACTAAAACAGTATGAAGAATTAGATAAAGAGTTGAAACAGCTAAATGATATAGATTATAACGCAAGTATGGAGTTAGAGAAGTGTAGGTTAGAAGGTAAAATAAAAAAGATTCATGAAATAGAAGGTTGGTTAAAAGCAAATAATATTGATAGCATACATGATATAAATATAATTGAAAATCAGACTAATGCTATTAAAGATACACTTAAACTATTAGATAATATGTATAATGTTAATATCCAGATGCTAGCTATAGATGACTATGCTAAAGAATTGATCAATATAATAGATAAACTTGAAGAAGATAGCAGAGAATATAATGTTAAAACACATCAAGAACTTATGGATAGATATGATACAATAAATAAAAATCTAAGAGAGTTAGTATATAGAGAAGGTAGTTTAAAGAGTAAGATAGATGATTTAGAAAAGAAGATTTATGAATTATCAGATATAAAAAGAGATTTAGAGAAAGCAAGTGAATACATGAGATTCTATGAACAGATACGAGAAGATATATACCATAAAAGATTGCCATTGGAATTAAGAAGATGGGCATTCGAGATTATCTCTAGTATAGCAAGTGAGTATCTAAGAATATTTGATATAGGAATATCTAGTCTACAGTTGAAGGAAGAGAAGAGTAACATAAAGATAGTATGTTATGGTTCTTCAGATCTAGTTGATGTAAATTCTATGAGTGGTGGAGAGAAGATAGCTGTATCATTAGCATTAAGATTTGCTATAGCAAGTTTCAAGAGCAAGAATACAGATTTTATAATATTAGACGAACCAACTACACACTTAGATCAAGAGAGGAGAAGAGCATTAGTAAAACTAATCTCTAAATTAGCAGGATATCAAGGTTTGATAAGACAATTGATAATAATAACTCATGACTCTGAGATATTCGAAGATGCCGAGATAGATAACATAGTAAGGTTTGAGAAGATAGGAAGTATATCTAGAGTAAAATTAGAAAAGTAAATTAATGATTTAGAATAAGCGTTATGTATGCCGGGAACTGCCGGGGTAGCTTAGCCTGGTTATAGCGCCAGACCTCCTACAAAAGGGGCAAGACTCATAATCTGGAGGTCGCGGGCTCGAATCCCGCCCCCGGCATACATAATTTATTACATAAAATCGTATTATTATCTATAATATCTATAGTCCAATGAGTTACAAATTCTAGCATTAATTTCAAGACATATATATTAATACCATGTAAATACTTAAGATACATATAAAACATCTGTTGGTATATTCTTCATTTTATCTAAAGAATTTAATTAACAATGCACATACTTATGTAAACTAAATATATTAAACTAGATAACAAGACTCACCTCTTATACAGCCTAGATATTACATGAGCTCCTTTGCTAACTCCTTCATATATATAAACTCCTAATGCATCTACATTACTAGGCATCTTAGGCATAAGTAATCTTATTATCTCATTGCTAAGATTTTCTACGGTTGCTTCTCCATCAAGCATATATGTTGTATGTTTTGGTATGCTGATATCAAACCTACCTTGTGGACCATCAAATGCTACTCTATAATGCTCATCATTCTCATCAATAACATATTTTTTGTTTATAAAGAATTTATGATCCAATATGCTTATAGCTTCTTTAACTAGCCGTTTAGCATCACTAAAGTCTATAACTAAATTATTCTTCATGCTACCAATTATCTCAACCATTACACTAGAGGTATGGCCATGTAATACCGAGCATTTTTCTACTAATGGTAATATATGAGCATAATCGAATGATAATGAAGGATCTTCAATAAAGATTGAGCCATATTCGGTATTATTATCAAATGCAAATATCTGATTTAACTCTTCTTGTTTTCCTACGTTAATAGCTGAGCCAATACCAAATATATCTATCTTATCTTTTAGTTCATTAAACTTTGCTAGATCCTCTTTATTATCAATAACCTCTATGAACTTGTTATTAACTTTAAAATCTATATTATATTCTTTGTTATTAATAATTATCTTAGGATTGTATTCGTAGTTTATATTAAGATATTGTAATAACTTTGCTATAGATAGTTCAGTTCTACTTTGTAATAAATTCTTACCATCGCTATATCTAAGATCTTTATCTGTTATCACATAATAATACACTTGATTATTCCTTATATTGTTTTGCTCTTATAATATGTAATGAATCATAATATACCTTATAATACATAATTATAATTTAGATAGCCAAATAATTTCCAGATACATTCATTATCTACTCCTATAATCTTTGATAATTCTTATCGGTTTATCTATAGCTATACCATCTGGATACTCGAAATAATGATAGATCTTATTATCAATTATCTTGAATATTCCATTTGCTAAATACTTATCTTCCCATACTGTATTATCTTCCCCTTTATATAAGAAGATAATAATTCTATCATCTATAGTTGGAGTATATCTATGTAAAAATGAATATATGTTTACCATCATAATTCCCAGTTACATCCATTTCTATTTCAATTACTGTACTCCCCTGTTTCTCTAACTCTTTTATATAAGGATCGTTAGAATGGTATATGAGGTTAGATTGCTTACCCTTCCTATAATTATATGTTCAGAATAGATCGATAGATCTCTATACTATCTATTATTGAGTAATGATCTGTAACATCCAATGGATATCTATCAATCCAATCTTCATTTCCATATTCAATTCTAGTATCTAAATTAGATACATCCATATATAATACAATTATTATAATAATAGATGCTGGTATAAGCAGATAGATATATCTCATAATATTAGATAGTTATCTCTTAATATAACTATTTTAGTATATGCTATATGGGCAAGATCAAAGTATATTATTATAATAGATGCCAAACTTGTAGAAAAACAATAGATAAGTTAAAGAAAGAGGGAGAAGAACTAGAATTGAGGGAGTTCTTCAAGGATAGGTTAACCAAAGAAGAGATAAAGCAATTATTGAAGATGGCTAATATCTCTCCTAAAGATGCGTTGAGGAAGAGGGATAAGATGTATAAAGAATTAGGATTGGATAAGAAGGATTATGATGATGAACAGATAATAGAATTGATGGTAAAATATCCTAGTTTGATAGCAAGACCAATTATAATCAAGGATGGTAAAGCATTCATAAGGGAGATAAAGAGTTAAGGATTATGAAGATATACAATACATTAACAAAACAGTTGGAAGAGATAAAGAACAAAAATGTTAATATTTATCTCTGTGGTGTTACAGTATATGATTATTCACATATAGGTCATGCTAGGACTATAATAGTGTTTGATGTATTGAGAAGATATTTGATGTATAAAGGATATAATGTAAGATTTATACAGAATTTTACCGATGTTGATGATAAGATAATAAATGCTGCTAAAGAACAAGGTATTAAACCATTAGAACTCGCAAATAGATTTATCGAGCAATACTTTAAAGATTTTGATAGGCTTAATGTATTAAGAGCAGATCTATATCCTAGAGCTACGGAGCATATAGATGATATCATTAAACTTATACAAGGTTTGATAGAGAAAGGTTATGCTTATGTAACAAGTAAAGGTGTTTACTTTCATGTTCCTAAAGATGAGGATTATGGCAAATTATCTAAGAAGGATGTAAATGAATTGATTGCTGGAGCTAGAATAGAAGTAGATCCAGAGAAGAAGAGCCCATTAGACTTTGCGTTGTGGAAGTTTAGTGATGAAGAGCCTAGTTGGGATAGTCCTTGGGGAAGAGGGAGACCAGGATGGCATATTGAATGCTCAGCTATGAGTCTAAAATATTTAGAGCATATAGATATACATGGTGGAGGAGAAGATCTAATATTTCCTCATCATGAGAATGAGATAGCGCAGTCTGAATCTTACACATGTAAAGAGTTTGCAAGAATATGGATGCATGTAGGTATGCTGACTATAAGAGGAGAGAAAATGAGCAAATCGTTAAAGAATATAGAACCAATAAATCAAGCATTAAAAAAGTATGGAGCAAATCCTATTCGATTATATTGCTTATCAGCTCATTATAGGAAGCAGTTAGATTATGATTATGAGTTATTAGAGCAAGCTGTATCTAGATGGAGAGATATTGAACATGCTGGTTTTGAATTGAAATTTGCTGATGAAGAAGGCGAAGCATATGATGCTAAAGAGGTAGCAAGTAATGCTATGAAGATGTTTGATGATGCTATGAGTAATGATCTAGATACTCCTAACGCTTTACACGCTTTGAATGAGTTAGTAAAATATATCAACAAACATGCTTCTAAAGAAGCTCTGAATAAGAGTATAGCAGATGCTGTAAAAGATGAATATAATACAATGTTATCTATTCTAGGCTTCAAACTTTTAGATGTTAGCAAGGAAGAAAAGGAAGAGATCTATAGATTGATCGAAGAGAGGAATAGATTAAGAAGAGAGAAGAGGTTCAAAGAAGCAGATGCTATTAGAGAAAAGTTAAGAATGAAAGGAATAGAATTGATTGATCATAAAAAGAAGACAATATGGAAGAAGTTAGATCTAGGAATATTATACTAATCCATCTTATACCTTAATATAGCAGCAATCTTTCCTAAACTCTCAAGCATTCTACCATGTTCGCTTTTAGATGAGATAACTTCTATAGTAGCACCAGTATTTATAGCGAGTTCTTCTAGATAATCTATGATATCTTGCTCTTTAATCTCTATGTCTTGTGCATTACATACATTACATTGCTGGCTTAATTGATGTTTCCTCTCTATAGCTTTACTAATATCAACTATCTCTTCTACTCTATTATTACATCTTTTACATTCTGCTACTATCCTAACCATATCTATATTATCATTAACCAAAATCAATTCAGCACTTCCTTGTTCCAATGCCTTTATGACTGGTTTTAAACCATATGTAACCAATCCTTTTGATGAGTTTATCTCTTTGAATAATCGATCAACTAGCTTCTTCTCTACAACTAATCTATACTCTTTAAGAACATCTTCTGCTTTCTCCATAACCTCTCGAACTCCTTCTTCTCCAGCATATGATGTATCTATTGTTGCTAATACATTATTCTGTAATCTATAATCTAGATAATTCTCTTTGAGGAATATATCCTTTGTAGGACCTGGTCCAGCTATTATCAATCCTTTCACTTTATAAGTATCTATAAAGTATGATTTGGCATGTTCTGCAACTCGATTAAAGTAATCGTTAAGTTCCATCTCTCTTAATCTTTCAAACCTTCTTGCTGATTGTCCTCCAGCTCTATGCTTACCTCCTACACCAGAATGTAACACATCTAATATCTCCAATCTATCACCTAATACAACTCCTAATCCAGCTTCACTACTATCTATAGCTATTATACCTATAACATCCTCTTCTTTTAGCATGGATTTTAGTATATCTGTATGGAAATGATCATCACATCTATACAAGAATAGATTGAGTTCTTTAGGAGGAATGATCTCATGTATTTGCACAACTTCGCTTCCTGGTCCATTAGTTGGCAAAGCACCACAAAATATAACTAAACCAGTCTCTGGAGTTTTATTATATAACTTCAATCTCTGCATAGTTCTAGTTAAAGCATCTAATACATGATTCCTAGTAGTATCGGATTTTATGTTAGATGCTGTTCCATACTCTTCTCTAAGAGTAGCAATTATCTCATGTATAGCCTTCTTTGGAGGTATATACAATGATATAAGTTCAGTTCCTCTACCAACCTTCTGAGATAACTCATTAAGTATCTTTCTTAGCCTATACATCTGAACCGAATTATATTTACTCATACTCTATGCAACTATTGTTACTAACAATATTAATATTTATTATTGATTAGAAACCTTTAATTTTGTAATATAAGAAATCATCATACATGCGTGTATTACAATTACACTCTAACTTTATAGAATATGAAGCAGTAGAGAAAGAGATCGAGGATGCTGAGGAGGTCAAAGATAAGAAGGCTAGGTATGATGAAGTGCTAGTTGCATTTATAGCTGTAGAAAAGAGTGATGATGAAGAGGTTGCATATAATGCTATTAATGAGATCAAAGAATGGCTTGATAAGATAAGTTGTAATAAAATATTGTTATATCCATATGCACATCTAAGTCAAGATCTTGCTATACCATCTAAAGCATTATCTATACTTAGATATATGGAAGGTAAATTGAAGAATGGTTTAGAAGTATATAGAGCACCATTTGGTTGGACAAAAGCATTTACTATAAGTGTTAAAGGTCATCCACTAGCAGAACATGCAATAAATATAACTAAAGATAGTGTAAAAGAGCATATCTCTAAGGCGTTAGAGGCTGAAGAGAAGATCGAGTCCCATTGGTTTATCTTAGAACCAGATGGTAGGTTAATACCATTAAATGATTACAAGTTTAAGAATAAAAAGTTGGAAGTATTAGCAAAGTATGAAGTTACTAAGAAGAGGATTGTAGATCAAGAACCTCCTCATGTAAAACTTATGAAAAAGTTAGCAATTGCTGATTACGAACCAGCATCTGATGCTGGTAATATGCGATTGTATCCTAATGGCAGGCTAATAAAATCATTGATTGAGCAGTATGTTACTAGGAGAGTATTAGAGTATGGAGGTATTGAGGTAGAGACACCAATAATGTATAATACTAAACATCCCAGTTTGGAACAATATTTCAATAGGTTCCCGGCTAGGCAATATACAATAAGCACAGAAGGTAAAGAATTGTTCTTAAGATTTGCTGCATGTTTTGGACAATTCCTAATGGCTAAAGATTTTACATTATCTTATAAGCATTTACCATTAAGGCTTTATGAGCTAACTAGATACTCATTCAGAAGAGAGAAGAGTGGAGAATTAGTAGGATTGAGAAGGCTTAGAGCGTTTACAATGCCAGATTGCCATGCTTTGTGTAAAGATATGGAGCAAGCAAAGGAAGAAGCTATAACAAGGTTAAAGTTATCCATTAGTGTTATAAATGATCTAGGTTTGAACCTAGATGATCTAGAAGTAGCAATAAGGTTCACTAGAGAATTTTATGAAAACAATAAAGAGTTTGTTAATGAATTGATAAGCATAATTGGTAAACCAGCACTCATTGAACTATGGGATAAACAATTTTTCTACTTTGTATTGAAATGGGAGTTCAATTTTATAGATAATCTGAATAAAGCGAGTGCATTATCAACGGATCAGATCGATGTAGAGAATGGTAAAAGATACAACATTCTATTTGTTGATGAAGATGGTAATAAGAAGCATCCTATAATACTTCATAACTCTCCTAGTGGAGCTGTTGAGAGAGTAATCTATGCTCTGTTAGAGAAAGCAGCATTTATGCAGAAACAAGGCAAGGTTCCCATCTTGCCATTATGGTTATCCCCTACTCATGTTAGGATAATACCAGTATCTAATAATTATCTGGATTATTGTTTGAAGATTATGAATGCTATTAAAGATGAAGAGATTAGGGTTGATCTAGATGATAGAGATGAAACATTAAGCAAGAAGATAAGAGATGCTGAAAAGGAATGGATCCATTATATAGCAGTAATTGGAGAGAAAGAGGTTAATGAAAATCTATTGAATGTTAGGATAAGGCTTGATAAGAGCAAAAGAGAGATGAGATTAGAAGAGCTGATTAATGTAATTAAAGAACAGATTAAGTGCAAGCCTTACATGCCATTGAACATGCCAGCGTTGTTAAGCAAAAGACCTCAAATCATGGTATAGAAATTACCATCAGTAACGTAATATCTTATTATAATTTCAGTAATATAATTAATAAATAACATATCTACAGATGTATTTAAATATAAGCTCTTAGAAGATTAATACAAATGGAACTTACAAAGGATAAATTAATGCTATACTATAATATATTGTTGTTAATAAAATACAATGAAATTTCTATAGAAGATAAACCTTTAATATACAAAAAATTAGGTTTATCTTGTAATAGGTTAATTCTTTATATAGAAGAGTTATTAAAGTTAGGCTTACTCGATAATATAAGAGATAAGATAGTAATTACAGAAAAAGGTAAAGAATTTCTAATTATTTATAGTAAATTATTAGATTTACTAAATAATACTTATGATTAATCTAAGTTCATATTAATAATTTCTAGCATTATCTTTGCTGCCAATATTGCTGTATTCCCATTATCATATGGCGGGGATAGCTCTACTATATCAAATGCTTTCACCTTATGTTCATTAAATAATTTTAATGCATTAAAGAATTGATATACATTCAAACCCAATGGTTCTGGTGTTCCTACTCCAGGTGCGAATGCTGGATCTATAGCATCTAAATCAATGCTAATGTATAACTCATCATCTAATACTGATATATGATCTTTGATTATGTTATCATTAATATCTCTAGCCTTTATCGATGCTATCCTTGCATTCTCTAAAAACTCTAATTCGTCGCTTCCATACCCTCTAGCTCCTATATGCAATATATTATCAGATCCTCTCTGCTCAACAATCCTTCTTAGAAAAGTAGCATGACTATATCTTGTATCTGTAAATTCATCTCTTAGATCATAATGAGCATCAAATATTACTAATGATGATTCTTTAGTAGCCATATACGATCCTAAAGTTATAAGATGCTCGCCTCCTAATATACATGTAAATCCTTTAGAGATAGATTCATTGGCAACCTTATTTACCATATCAAGCATATACTCAGCATTTACGGTAAACCTTGTATTTCCTAGATCTTTAATGGATATACGCTTAATATCTTTATCATTATAATATGAGTTATACTCTATATTCTTGAACGCTTCTCTTATTGCATTTGGACCAAATCTAGTTCCTGGTCTATAAGAACAAGTGGAATCGAATGGAACTCCAAATAAATATAGATCTGGTTCTTTGTTACCTTGCGTTAATGAATTATCTTGCATGTATAGGTCTATGTAACTCATATGGATGTTTAATTTGAGCTTATATATAAACTGAATTTATAACAATGCTGAATATGCTAGTAATATATCACTCTCTGTCACTATGCTTAACCATCTTTTTCCAATCTTTGTATCTTATATTACTATAAGCATATCACGCTTAAACATTTTGTAGTCAATTGTAAAGGCTGCAGAGATTAATACTATTATGCCAATTATTGCTGAATAAATCATATTTTTCTTAGATGTTCTACAGAGTATTTAATACGCTTTATATAAAGAATTTTTGTAATACAATTAACTCATTCAAAAGACATTTTTATAGGCTAGTTTATCGCTAACTCATGAACCTAAAAGCACTGATAAGAGAGTATCCAGACTTTCCAAAACCTGGAGTATTGTTCAGAGACATAAGCCCAATATTGAGAGATCCTCAAGCATTCAAGTATGTAATAGATAAATTCTATGAAGAGTATAAAGATGATAACATAGATCTCATAGCAGGCATAGAGTCTAGAGGATTCATATTTGCTTCAGCATTAGCATTAAGGTTCAATAAAGGTATGATTATGGTAAGGAAGCAAGGAAAGTTACCAGGAGATACAACCACAAAAAAGTATGATATAGAGTATGGTAATGCAACTATGGAAGTGCAAAGAGATATAATAAAGAAAGGTGAGCGAGTATTGATTACTGATGATCTTATAGCAACTGGAGGAACTGCAAAAGCAGCAGCTCAATTAGTAGAAGAGTTAGGAGGAGAAGTAGCAGGATTTGCGTTTGTAATAGAGTTGAGTGATCTAAAAGGAGTTAATGGTATTAATAGTTATAAGATATATTCATTGGTGAGATATTGATGGAAGCAGAGATAGCTATCATAGGAGGCACTGGAGTATACGATCAAGATATGTTAGAAGATGCAAAAGAGGTTAAAGTATATACACCATATGGAGATACATCAGATCTAATAACAGTAGGAACTTATAAAGATAGAAGAGTAGCATTCCTTCCTAGACATGGTAAAGAACATAGAATACCGCCTCATAAGATACCAGCAAGAGCTAATATATGGGCTTTAAAACATTTAGGAGTTAATAGAATACTAGCACCAGCAGCAGTAGGTAGTATGAGAGAAGAGTTAGATCCAGGAACTATTGTATTCCCAGATCAGTTTGTAGATTTTACAAAGAAGAGAGAATACTCATTCTATGATGGAGGAGAGGTATGTCATATATCAGTTGCAGATCCATTCTGTAATCAGACTAGACCAATAGTAATAGATACAGCTAAAGGATTAGGCTTGAAAGTATATGATAAAGGCACTTATATATGCATAGAAGGTCCTAGATACTCAACTAGAGCTGAATCTAGATTCTTTAGAGATTATGTAAAGGCTGATGTTATAGGCATGACTCTAGTTCCAGAGTGTGTATTAGCAAGGGAGATGGAGATATGTTATGTTAGCATAGCGACTGTAACGGATTATGATGTATGGGCAGAGAAACCAGTAAGCACTAAAGAGGTTATAGAAACGTTAAGGAAGAATGTAGAGAACACAAAGCTATTATTAAAAGAGGTAATACCAAAGATCCCTAGAGAAAGAGAATGTATATGTAAAGATGCATTAAAGGATGCAAAACTTTAACCTTTTTTATCTATGATCTCCATATCGCCTTCGATCATCATTCTTTGTGCTTCTATTATAACCTGCTCTGGTTCATATCCTAACTCTTCTAACATCTTCTCATCCTTCTTGCTTAACTTAATGTTAATATTATGACCTCCTATCCTTCCAAATGCTACTGCATTAAACTTGAATTTATGCTCATCTAGTATGAAATAACCTTTTAATCTACTAGCAATATCTCCAGCATATATATCTGTTACAAATATCTTTATCTTCAATCTATCCTAACCTCTTGATTAAGATACTCTTCTGGGAAGAATATCCAATGCTTCTCATCATCTAGCCTAAAATCATTTATATGCAATTCCAAACTATTCTTTACACATTCATGCTTTATCTTATCATCCTTCTTAACCTTGATCAATTTCCATCTATCTTTCATCTCTTTCAATTTACAAACTAATACAGCCCATCTCTCATCATCATTTATTCTTGGCATTCCTACTTCTGGAGATAGATCTAACACTTCTAATTGTTTCTCTTCCGCAAATACCTTCTTGCATTTCAAGCATCTCCATAGGTCTATAGCTCCTATAGTTCTCTCTTTATATACAATATTGGTTACACCAAAGTATACTATCTTATGCTCACATTCCATACATTATGATTGATAACACTTCTTATTTAGCCCTTCGTTCTAACAACCCTTCTAGAATAGTTGCTATCTTATCTACCTCTTTATTCCTCTTCATCTCTATTCCTTCCCTAATACATCTCATCCTATACATATTTGTTATAGCGAATTTAGGATTCAATGCTTGATACATACCATCAATCTCTATACATGCTCCATCTTCAACCAATCTATCCAGTATGCTCTTATCTATACCTAATTTATCAATACTAGCCTTACCATCTAATAACAGTTTTAGGTATGTCTCTGCTATCTCTTTATCAATCTTAAGGTTATTAATCATGAGTTCTATTATCTTATCTCTCATAATAGATAAGAAGGTATTAAATATATTTAATGTTAAGGCTATGTATGAGGCTAATAATAGGGGTTAGTGGTGGTTCTGGAGTTATCTATGCTATAAGATTGCTAGAAGTATTACACACATTAAAGATAGATACGCATCTTATAATAAGTAGATGGGCTAAAGAGTGTATCAGGCTAGAAACAGATAAAAGTATTGACTATGTAACAAGACTTGCTAACAAAGTTTATGATAATGATAATTTAGCATCTGCTCCTTCAAGCGGTTCGTTCAAGACTGATGGTATGGTTATAATTCCTTGTAGTATGAAAACTTTAGCAAGTATTGCTAATGGATATGACGATAATCTTATAACTAGAGCTGCTACTGTTAGCATAAAGGAAGGAAGAAAGTTAGTTCTAGTTCCAAGAGAAACACCATTAACTGCAATACATCTAGAGAATATGCTTAAACTTGCTAGATTAGGAATTATAATATTGCCAGCCATGCCTGGATTTTATCATAAACCTAAAAGCATTGATGAATTATTGAATCATATAGTAGGGAAGATCTTAGATCAATTTGGTATTGAACATGAGATATTTGAGAGATGGAAGGGAGAAGAGGTTGTAGAATAATTAACTTTTCCGTAACATATTCTTTGCAATCTTTACAGAAAACCCTATAGCAATTATAAAGACTATGCTGCTAATAACTATTGACATTATAAGATCGTTTGTAATGCTTCTAACTATGAAGAATGTTGCTAATGCTGGAATGCTATTTATTAATGCCATAATTATGCTAGTTAGGTAACCTTTCGATACTGGAATCTTGCTCATATAATTAGCATATATACCACTAAATTTAATCTTTGAGATAGATAAGGATTTATAAATATGAATTGTTATCATTATACTAAGAGGTGGTTGGATTAGCAAGATATACCAAAAAGTATACATATCAAGGTCCTACCGAGTTTGTGGTAATAATATTATTGCTACTGTTTATAGGAGTAATGTATGTATTTTTGGCTAGAGCGAATTATGGATTTGCTGGGTTTGTTCTAGTTAGTATTGCATCTTTTGCTGTTATTTATTGGGCTATATATTTGAAGAGGATGGCTAGAGTAGAAAGAGAGAAGCCAAGATACATGCCAGAACAGATACAAGAAGCTAAGAGCTGGGTTTATGATCTTATTAAAGGTGATAATGAACTTGTATTTGTTGCTGAAGTTCCTGGACCAGAAGAGGCTGTTAGTGTTAGACTAGTAAATGGGGTGTTGCACATAAGAGGAGGTCAAGGATTCTTCAAAGAAGTGCCATTAGATGTTTCTGAAGATATGGGTATAGCAGAGTTTAGGTATAGAAATGGTATATTAACATTAAAGATAAAAAAGTTATAAGCTCTTAGCGATCTCTAACTTTTCTGGGAGATAATCATCGGTAATCTTTGTTAATCCATATTTTGCAAATGCCTCTAACTCACTCTTCCTCTTCATCTTCAAGAATACATCCAATTCTCTCTGCCATATATCTGACTGATATCTAGGATCGTTCTTTAGTTCATGACATCTCTTTATATCTGCTTCAGTCATAGGATCAGTTGGTAATTTATACTTCTGAATATCGCTAGCCCAAACACCGATCCATTTAGCATCTGGCACGGTTAACTCTCTTAGATGAGCAGCATTTGCAGAACCAGACTTGATAACCATAGCTATATGCTCTCCATATACATCACCATCTGCTAGAATGTATACATCTAAGCCCAGTTCTTCATGTAACCTTCTTAATAGATATCTCGTTGATCTAGGAGGTTGTCCAGCAGTATCAACGATTAATGCTTTAAACTTTTTATGAACATTCTCTTCTACAAATCTTGTAAATATACCTCCTTTCTCTACAGCCAAAACCATCTCAGCACTTGTATCTACAAAATCAGCACTACTAAGGCTTGGTCCAATAAGATAACCATCTGGATGATCTGATAGATTTAGCCTTCTTCCCTCGTAACCTCTTACTGTATATTCGATAGTTAGATCTCCGAATATGCTACTTCTCTCTTCTGGATATATGTTGAAATCTTCTCTAGCGAATGCTAAAACAGCTTCTAGATCGGTTATTATATGATCAGATTCTGGCTGATCTTCGAAATCAACACTGAATGCTTGTGATGAGTAATATATATCTCTCAACGTTGATGTCTTTCCTTCATTAACCAATTTGTTAACAAAGAATGCTAGCCATATCAATTGTGTAAACGATCTCAAGTGTCTCATATTCTTTGTAGATCTCTTTATTACAGCATTTCCTAGAATATACTGTCTTAACTTTTTATCATATACAATATTACTAACAGATCTGCTAGGAATTGATATCTCTGGAAATCTTTGATTATCGAGATCATTATACACTCTAGTTCCTAAAGCAGTAAGCAGTTCTTTAACCTTCTCCTTTCTAGCTTTTGCACTCTCTTTTGCTACTCGCTTCTTAGCCTTCTTCCTCTTCATACTCATTACCTATCTTTACCAATCGTTCATATTTAGGTAACCTCTTAGCATTTGCTAAATCTTTTGCAAACTCTGCTAGTAATGGAAGATACTTTGAGTATAGATTAGCTCGCTTCTTAGCAATCTCAGCATGCTTCTTCTTTGATAGATGTAAGAATAATTTTCTAGCAAGGAATCTCAAGCCATTCTTCAATTCATACTCTATCTCAGGTCTATCGGCAATGTATTCTTTACCAACTGTCTTGTATGGAACTTTAGTAGAGCAGAGATGAGTTACTATTATTAATGGAGATTCTAACGATATCTTATATCTCTTCCAATCTATCTCTTTAATGACCTTCCATGAGATATCTGAACCTTCATCATAGAGTAACGGAATTCTATTAGCAAATCTATATAACTTTATACTATTATTCTTTATTGAACCGCCATAAGCTATTCCTATCTCAACTATGAATGGAAAGCCAGAGTATGCAGACGCTGGTCTTTGTATGGTAGCAACAAACTCTGGTTCAAACATAGCTTTAATGCTCGTTTCTAAGAACTTTGCTCCTAATGGAGATAGACAACTTGCATCTGGAGGTAAAAAACCTGGATATCGCTGCATAGCTTCAGCAAGCATGACTATCTCTTCATTAGTTAACATTCCAACATTCTTATTCTTGAATTTTGCATATGTTAAGAATTTCTTTGCCGTATTCTCACCAACTCTCTGGAAGTTCTTCACTAAGAATGTTACTAGATCATCTCCTTGAACTGTTGATAATAGATAACTGTAGAACGGTTTAATATTCTTCAACTTTTTTGTATGATAACTCTCATCATTCAGCATTACATAAGAGATCTCTTTATTGTTAGGATCGATCTTATCTATTCTAATCTTGTCTAACTCATCCAGATTCATATCTAATAAGACTGCTATAGATGAGATCAGTTTAACATCTCTAGACAATCTATCCCATCTCTTCTTTGCTAGATCTGCTAAAGTATTAGCACTCTGATTAGATCTTGCATTTAGTTCTTTCTTAACCTTATCCTTAATTTCATCGGTAAAGTATGATATCAGATTTAGATCTTTGTTTATTAACCTTCTCAGTGTTTCAACATCTATACCAGCTGGATGGGGTTGAACTTCTATTGGAGATGGAGGAATATAATCTGTAATCCTCTTATATTCAATCTTTCCGCCATGAGGATCTTCTAAAGTAATATTAGCATATGGTGTTATTAATGCTGTTTGTGCTATATAATCTCTGATCTTTTGTTGCGATTTGCTGAAATCACCTTCTAATGTAACACTGATCTGCAAACCTTTCTCACCATTATCTATCTTATTAACCTCTTTGCTTAATATTATAGGTCGATTTCTCTGTATATCTAATAGCATACTATACTTGTATAATTTGCTATTGTGAGCGCTAACTATCTTAACTGGTTGATTAGTTGTTATCTGACCATAAAGTATAGCCATAGTGGCTCCTAATCCAAACATTCCTCTTGCCTGTCTTAGCGTAAACTTTGTTCCATACAATACTTTACCAAATGCTTTAGGAACATGTTCTGGAGGAATGCCAGGACCGTTATCTTTGACAGTAACTATATAATGCTTAGGATCTTGCCCTTCATTAACAGCTTTTATTGATACATGAATATCTGGCAAGATCTTATTATGATCACAAGCATCTAGCGAATTCTCAACAAGTTCTCTTATAGTCATATATAACGCTCTAGTAGGATTAGTAAATCCTGCTAGATCTCTATTCCTATAAAAGAATTCTGATGGAGATATCTCACTAAACTTTGCTTTACTCATATCTATCCTCCCATAACTTTAATCTCTCCATCTTTGCTTTTCTTCTAGCACTTTCTAACATATTATAAACAGATTTATGCATACTACCGCTAGCAAGTTTTGTTATCGCATCAGTGGCAAGTTTTACCTCTTCTGGTTTACCTATTATTGCTACATAATGCCCATGAATTGATATATATGCTTCTGACAATTCTTCAATCAATCTCCTAGCTTTACCATTACTTCCTATTATCCTTCCTTTTATTCTTTCTAATGCATTTCTAGATTTACCAGCATACTCTTTTAGATCTATTACTTGCAATATAACATCTTCTTCCAACAATCTCTTTGCTCTATCTGGTGAGAAGCCTCTAGCTATCGCAGTAACTAACTCTACTGCTTTAAATGGCTCCATCTTATCTATTGGTGCATTACCTTTTATTGTAACTTCACCATGTTCGCTATCTATATCCAATCTCACACCACAACTCTTCTCTATCATCTCTTTAACTCTTCCATCCTTACCTATCAATACACCAACTCTATCCAATGGTATCTTTATATGCTGTTCAAAACTCATACGCTCTTCACCCGTTTCAATATATCATCTATGTTATAGACATTAATACCATGCTTTGAGAAGAATCTATTAATATTATTTATATCTCTAGTAAGAAAATATTCTGAATTTGGATGTGCGAGTTCTACTGCAGAACCGAAATCAAATAATATTATCTTATCATTATGCATGAATATATTGAATTCTGATAGATCTGCATGAACCAATCCTGCTTTATATAACAATCTTATAGCATCAATAACTTGTTCATAATGCTCGTTAGTAATATCTCTACATTCATTCAAAGTAGGAGCTCTATTATCATTACCAATAAACTCCATTATCAAGATATTATCTTTATGATATATAGGCTTTGGGACTGGAACGTTATGCTCATATGCAGTCTTTAAGTTAACATACTCTTTCCTAACCCATATATTTACTAGATTTCTCATGCCTTTCTTTATAGATTTAAATCTAGGATCTCCTAAAATATATTGTAATCTTTTCTTAAATTCTGCAGTTGATACAAGAAAGATCTTTACTGCTAACTTTTGATCACCTTTTATGCCAAGATATACTCTAGACTCTTTGCCAGCATCTATTACTCCATACAACTGATCTATTATACCACGATTGATTATCTTATAAAGCGTTAGCAATGTATGTTTATCAAATACTTCTTCTATAGTCTCCTTTTCATCCTTATCATGTATCTTGTATCTCTGTTCTCGTTCATATCTATAGATATCTTTAGCAAGTTTCTTGCTAATCTTTTCAGATATATCTTCTTCCATATCTTATCTAGAAATCTTTTGGTAGATATCCGTTATTCTTTAACCAATCGACTTGTGCAAGTGTATATCTCCATACTATATCAGCCCTTTCATCACTCTTGAAATCCCATGGTGCTACCAGCACCACATCGTTGTCTCTAACCCAGATCTTCCTCTTCAGTTTACCTCTAATCCTAGATAATCTTGTTTTACCATCAACACATTTTACTAATATATGATCACTACCAAGTAATTTGATAACCCTACCAAGTATCTCTCCTTCTTGAGGTAATACTAACTCTTTAAGCTCTGATTCACTTAATACTTTTCTCTTACCCATATGATTACTTCCATATTAACACATATTAATATTTCCAATAGCCTAAACGATAATATGGAAAATCTATAATCTAAATTATCATTATTATACAATAAAGGTTATTAATAACCGCTAGTAAACTTGAAGATCATAAGGAATGGAACGTTATCTATCCTTCTTATACTGAGTTCAGATGCCAATTTTAGTCTTAACGCATTCTCTATTGTCTTTTCTCCAACTAGATTCGCTATCGAGCATTCTTTAAGCAAGGCTATGATCCCTTCTTTATCCATCAACTGCTCATAGAAATAATCTTTGCTTATATTAACTTCTAACTCTCCTTCCTTTAACGTTCTACCCAACAACTCTTTATCACATATATTAACCATTAGCGAACCTTTATAAAGCATCTTCCTTACTGCATACTCTTCAGACATAAGTCTTCTTGACTGACGATTTTGCTCCACATGCATCACATACTAGGAATGTTAAACGTTTCTCTTTTGTTATGCTTGTATCTGGACTATTACATACTGGACATAATACATAATCTTTCACATATACATCGAACAAATTCTTGAATATATTCTGATCCCATTTACCAACAAAGATAGCTCTATTATCAGCAATCTGACCTGGAGAACCTAATTCTTTAGCTAAGAATAATAATATCTTATCCTGTTCTCTATGTAATACTTTAGCAAATTCAGCAAAATTTCTTAATATTGTCTTATTTCCAACCCAGATAACATCTGGAACTGGCAATTCAAATCTAGCGCTCTTACTAGCTTGCCTCTTTATCTTTCCTTCCAACCTATTAAGCAATTCTTCATACTCTAATGGCATATGATAAATTCTATCATGCCTTTATAATAAGATTTGGTAAAGAATTAAGTATGGATTTTATGATCTGATCCTTATGCGTAAAGCATATGAGATAGGATATATGCTAGAGGATGTCAGAGTTAGATTTCTTACTAATGTTAATGTAAATATATTTGATATTAATATAAATTCTAAACAAGATGATACAAATCTTATACCTAGATGGTTAGCTTATATATTAAAAGATAGTAATTTGGTAGAGATCAATGAACAAGATATGAGTATAGAATTGACAAGAGCATTAAGTAGAGAGAAGATAACTGGTTCAGATCAATTGACGCAATTAAAACCAGATTTTTATATAAAAGTTAACAAATTCATAGAAGATATTAAAGAAAATGAGAGAGAGAAATTGATAATGTATCTACATGATCTATTAGATATAAGACTCAGGAAAATATTGGATATGGTCAAATCTACTAGCCTAACTCCAGAACTTGAACAAAAGTTGACAATTGAGGAAAAAATACTTTTTAATTCAATGTATAAAGCTATTAATGAGTTTAAGGATAGTGTTATAAGATGAGTATATTAAAGACTAGAGGAAAAGAGATAGAGGAACTTGAAGAGTTCCTAAAAGGATTTAGGAATAAGGAAGGAAGGTTCAAGTATAGAGAAAGAATAGCAAGCATGAAGGTTAAAGATCAAAAATATATAGTTATTGATCATCATGATCTTGTTCTATTCAATCAAACAATAGCTTATAAATTGACAGATGATCCAGATAATACTCTAGCCTCTCTAAAAGAGGCAGTATACCAAGTATTAAAAATAACAGATCCAGATTATGCTGAGAAGATCAAAGAAGAGATCAGAGTAAGGATTGGGAATTATCCTATTAAGATTCCAATTAGGAATGTAGATGCTAGTATGATAGGAAAGTTGGTTAGTGTTGCTGGAATGGTAGTTAGAGCATCAGAGGTTAAACCATTCCTAACTAAACTAGCATATAGATGCATAAAAGGGCATAGCGGAGTAGTAGAAGGTAATATAAAAAGATGTCCAGAGTGTAATGAAAGTATAGAAGTAGATCCAAATAAAAGCGTATTCACAAATTTACAGTTAATAAGATTACAAGAGTTGCCAGAGGATCTACCTCCTGGTCAATTACCCCATTATTCTGATGTAAAATTGACAAATGATCTAGTAGATAATGCTAGACCTGGCGATAGAATAATATTAACTGGCATAGTTAGAGCTGAGCAAGATATCGAGAGTAAGACAAATCTATTCTATAGGATAAAGTTAGATGGAAATAATATAGAGTTTGCTGGGGCAAGAATTGGAGATACTGAGATAAGGACCAATGAGAAGTTTGTTATAACTAAAGATGATGAGAAGCAGATAAGAAGGTTTGCTAACCAACCAAATGCTTATGAAAGACTAATAGCATCTATGGCACCTCATGTATATGGGCATGATATAGTCAAGGAAGCGATATTGTTATTGATTGTAGGAGCTCCGCAAAGAGAGTTGGAAGATGGAACAAAGATGAGAGGAGATATCAATATATTGCTAGTAGGAGATCCTGGTATAGCAAAGAGCGAATTATTGAAATATACTGCTAGAGTAGCACCAAGAGGATTATACACATCTGGAAGAGGCTCTACAGCAGCTGGTTTGACAGCAGCTGTGATTAGAGATAAGAGCGGTATGATGATGCTTGAGGCTGGCGCGGTAGTATTAGGAGATCAAGGTTTAGTATGTATTGATGAGTTTGATAAACTTAGACCAGAGGATAGAAGTGCTTTACATGAAGTTATGGAGCAACAATCGTGTTCAGTAGCAAAGGGAGGTATAGTTGCTACTCTAAATGCTAGGACAAGCATTTTAGCTGCAGCAAACCCATTGTTAGGAAAATATGATCCTTATAGAAATATTACAGAGAATGTTAACCTGCCAATCCCATTATTAACAAGATTTGATCTAATATTTGCTATTAGAGATGAACCGAATAAAGAGTATGACTCCAATATCGCTAGGCATATTCTCGGCTTGTATAGAAGAGGCTCATATGAATATGAACCAATTTTAAGCATAGATATGTTAAGCAAATATCTAGCATATGCTAAAAGGATAAATCCAGTATTGAGTAAAGAGGCTGAAGATAAGATATTTGAATATTATCTACAGATGAGGAATGTAGACTCTGAAGGTATGATAACTGTAACGCCTAGACAATTAGAAGCGTTGATAAGGTTAGCATCTGCTAGAGCAAGGTTATTGCTAAAGGAGGTAGTCGATGCTAGTGATGCAGAGAGAGCAATCTATCTATTCAATAAGATGTTAAATACTGTAGGAGTCGATGTAAAGACTGGAAAAGTAGATCTAGGAGTTCTTCATGGTATGCCTCAAAGTGAGAGAAGTAAAAGACAGTTATTCTTCGATATATTCAAAGCGTTAGCTGGTCCAGAGGATGAATCTGTAGAGAGGGAGAAATTGGTTGAGGAGTTAGTAAAGACTGGAAGGTTTAGCGAGGATGAAGCAAATGAGTTGATAGATAGGATGAACAGAGAAGGAGTGATATATGAGACGAAGGCTGGATATTATAAGAGAACATGAGATTACCAGATATAGCAGATGCAATATTAAAAGACTTAGGTTATAATTCACTTTATCCTCCACAAGAGGAAGCTATAAGAGAGGGCGTATTAGATGGCGAGAGTATGCTTATAGCAACTCCTACAGCTAGTGGTAAAACACTGATAGCGTTATTAGCATCAGCAATGCATCTTAATAGTAAGAAGATAGTTTATATAACACCATTAAAAGCGTTAGCGAATGAAAAGTATGAAGAGTTTAAGATATTAGAAAAGTATAATGCAAAAGTTATGATATCTACTGGAGATCTCGACTCTAGTAGTAGTTATCTAAGCAATGCAGATATTATAATCTTAACAAATGAGAAGTTGGACTCATTGATGAGACATGAAGTTGAATGGTTAGATGATATTGGATTATTTATAGCAGATGAAGTTCATCTAGTTGGAGATAAGTATAGAGGTGCAACTTTAGAGATGATATTGAGTAAAATATTAACATATTACGATTCTCAATTATTAGCATTAAGTGCTACTGTTAGCAATGCAGATGAGCTATCCTCATGGCTAAATTGTAAATTGATAAGGATGGATTGGAGACCAGTAAAGTTACTAGAAGGAGTCTACTCTCATGGAGAGATAATATTCAGTAATGGAGAGAAGAGGAGCATAAAGCAGAGTAATAGAGGTGCAAGCATAGATCTTGCGATAGATTGTATAAACAATCAAGGGCAAGCATTAATATTTACTGAAACTAGGAAGAGAGCGGTATCATTAGCATTAAAAGCAGCAGAATTGACAAATAGATTTTTAGATGATAAAGAGAAGAATAAGGCTAAAACGATATCAAAGGTTATAAGTGAGAGTGATGATACAGAATTATCTAGAGATCTAGCATTTGCTGTTAGTAATGGAGTAGCATTCCATCATGCAGGTTTAAATCCTACTTGTAGAAAGATAGTAGAGCATTACTATAGAGAAGGTTTGATAAAACTTGTAACTGCAACTCCAACTCTAGCATCTGGAGTAAACCTACCAGCTAGGAGAGTTATAATAAGTAGCATAAAACGGTTTGATATAGAATATGGTATGCAAGAGATAAGCGTTATGGATTACAAGCAGATGTGTGGTAGAGCTGGAAGACCAAAATATGATGAATATGGAGAAGCAATAATAATTGCTAATGATCCAGAGTTGATATTAGATGCTTATATCAATGCTGAACCAGAGCCAATAAGATCAGCATTGATGGATGATGATAGCATAAAGATGCATCTGCTAGGGATAATAGCATCACTTCCTGGGATTGATGAGGATGAGTTATTATCATTATTCTCAAATACATTAATGGCTAGGTATTATAGGAAGAGCACAATAAAGAGAAAGTTAGAAAGGATATTAGATTATCTAGTAGTAAATGATCTAATAACTACTCGAGGTAATAGATTTATAGCAAATGATCTTGGCAAACTAACATCGATGTTATACATTCATCCAGAGACAGCAATATTATTCAGAGATGTTATATTAACTGCTAAAAGATTGACACCGTTAGGATTGTTGCATGTAATAACACAATCATATGATTTCTTTCCAAAACTATCTTTAAGGAGGAATGATTATGATGAACTAGATCTATTAGATGAGGATCAATTTATTATAGATGATGATTATAATAGAAGTTTGTTAGGTTTATACTCATGGATAAACGAGCATAGCGAAAAGTTCATACTTGATAGGCTAGGCATAGAACCGGGAGATCTTTATAGAATGATAGAGAGTGCAGATTGGTTATTATATGCTATGAAAGAGTTCGCTAGAAAGATGAATAAGATTGATGCTATGAATGATATAGAAAAGATGCATTCTAGAGTTAAGCATGGAGTTAAAGAAGAGTTGTTAGAATTGGTAAATATAAAAGATGTAGGAAGAGTAAGGGCAAGAGCATTATACAATGCTGGTTTTACTAACATTAATGATATAAAGAATGCTCCATTGAATAGGTTGAGTAGCATCCCAAAGATAGGCAATACTATTGCTAAAAAGATTAAATCTAATTTAGAAAAGTAGATAGTATACTTTAACATTATTGATGGCGTGCTTGAACTATATATGATACCAATAATAGCATTTATAATAACTCTAGTATCAACTAGGTATCTTATAACAATATTAAAGAATAAAGGTCTAGAAGTAATAGATTATTTTAAGGAAGGGAAACCTAAAGTTCCTAGACCTGGCGGACCAGCAATAATATTGGGCATAGCGATAGCAGAATTGGTATTATATATAATAACATCTAACAATAAAATATTAGCATTATTACTATCATCAATAATAGCATTTATAGTTGGCTATATAGATGATAGAAGAGTTATGGGTGGTTATTATAAACCATTAGGATTGTTAGCAACCGCTCTGCCTATAATATTATTGAATGCTTATGATTATAATCTAGAATTTCCATTAGTTGGGAGTGTTAGAATTCCCATCCTTTACATTCCATTGATCTTCATATTTGTATCGATATTTGGGAATACAATAAACTCTATTGATGTCTTTAATGGTTTAGCAAGTGCGTTTATAGTTATAGCAACAATACCGCTTGTAATAGCATTGATACTAGCAAATAACTATGAGTTATTAGCAGCTGCTCTAGCATTATTAGCAGCTGCTCTAGCATTTTATCTATACCATAGATATCCAAGCAAGATATTTCCAGGAGATTCTGGTGTTATAACATTTGGAGTAGCATATGCAGTATTAGCAATAATAGCAGAATTAGAGGTAATAGCAGTAATAGCATTATTACCAGCAATAATAAACTCATTCTTCTTCTTATCAACAGTTAAGAAGATAGTTGAGCATAGAGAGTTGAAAGCTAAACCTACTGTATTGCTAGACGATTATAGAATAGCAGCAAATAAGAATGCAGATGCTCCAATAACTTTAGTTAGGCTAATCGTTGCTAAAGAACCGTTATATGAGTATCAGATAGTTAGAAGGATATTGCTATTAGCAGCTTTTTCAGCATCGCTAGCAATAATAACTATATTCATGATGTAAGATGCTCTTCTTAATCATCTATATAACATTATTATGGTTCCTTATAATTGCTGGAGGGATTATTTTGGTTGAAGTGGTAGCAAAGATAGAGTTAGATAATATCTATATAGAATCCATTGTTAAGGCTGGTATAGCAATATCTATGAGCATATTATGGATCTATATAATGGTAATTATAAGAGATAAATATATGAAGAGAATTAAGTAGATTCTTCCCATTCCTTCCTCTTCTTAGCATATGTCTTATAGTCATAAACTGGTTTTGCTGGGATGCCCATCACTAGAGTATCATCTGGCACATCTTTAGTTACTACAGCGCCCATAGCAACTATGCTATTCTTACCTATCTTAACTCCAGCTTTGATTACACAAGATGCACAAAGTGTTGCATTATCTTCAATTGTAACTCCAACCAATCTTTTACTTGGTGGATAAGGATCGTTTGTTAGAGTTACTCTTGGACCTATGAATACATTATTGCCAATCCTACTTAATGGCGGTATATAGCTCATACCCTCAATCCTAACGTTATTGCCAATCCTAACATTATAATCAATATGTACCAATGAGCCAATTATAGTATTATCTCCAATTATAGTATTATCTCCAACATATGTAAAATGCCATATCTTTGTATTCTTACCTATCTTTACGTTTTTTCCTATGAAATTAGTAACCATGCTATATATGCCATGGCTTAGCTTTATTAATTATTTTATCTGGTAAACTATCTTTCCATCTCTCCAAGAATTTTAACTCTTCATCCTTATTCCTTAATTCATCTGGTAACATTACTGGTATTGTATTAATTATTGGATAAAATCTAGAGCATGATGGACAATATATTACACCTTCGACTATCTCCTCCTCAGTCTTAAGTTCATATAATTCAAGGTTAGGATATTTATCTATTGGACATGCTAGTATATCTAACAACTCTCTCTTCATGTATATGCACCTAAGTATATTTGCGAACCTGTCTTTGTTGACAATAATACAGCATCTGCAACCTTAAGTGTATTCAAAGCATCTTCTGGTTTGACTAGTAACTCTTCTCTACCTTTTATAGCATTGATAAAATTCTTCAGTTCTAATATTAACGGTTCTTCATTCTCTATCCTAGGTATTATTGTATTCTTATCTAACTCTATCTTTAGTTCTTGTGTAACGAAATTCCCGCTTATTACTCCTTCTGTGCATATAACATCGAAATTCCTCATCTTCTTAGGAGTTATCCAATTAGATACTATAAATGCATTTTTATTCTCAAAACCTAATATTATGGTAACATATTCTTCATGCTCACCACTCTTCTTACCACTCCTAGCAAAGACAACGTTTGGCATCTCATTTAAGAGATATAATGCTGTATCTATATCATGAACACTAGTATCTAGTATTATACCAACATCGGTTATTCTCATAGGTCTCTTATTCTCCCTATGAAATTCTAACATTAATACATCTCCAAAACTTTTGCTATCTATAAGTTCTTTTGTATACTTGACTACTGGATTGAAACGTTCAATATAACCAGCTGTTAATATAACATGCTTGTGTTTTGCTAACTTTAGCAATTCTTTTGCTTCATCTATCCTTTTAGTAAATGGCTTCTCTGCTAATACTGCAATACCTTTCTCTATAGCAACTTTTGCTATAGTATAATGAGTTGAGGCAGGAGTGCTAACTATCAAACCATCTAACTTTTCATTATTCAGCATCTCATCTAATGAAGAGTATGCATTAACTCTATACTTTTTTGCTAACTCTTTTGCTTTAGCATAATCTAGATCGCATATACAACTTAATGCTTCTAATTCACTTAGTGCTCGAACATGATTCTTGCCCCAGCCTCCAACTCCGATTACACCTATATTCATACTACCACACAGGAGTTAGCCAGTGCATATACTTACTAACCTCACCTCTAACAGTCTTTGAATACGTCTCTCTAATGCTTTTTGTTACCTCACCTTCTTTTCCATCTCCTATAATATTATTATCTACGCTTATTACTGGAGTTATCTCTGCAGCAGTTCCAGTTACAAATATCTCATCGCTAATATATAGTTCAGTTCTAGGTATGCTTCTCTCAATAACCTCATACCCTAGATCTTTTGCTATAGTTATTGCTGTATCTCTTGTTATCCCTTCTAATACTCCAGATGATAACGCTGGAGTATAAATCTTCTTATCTCTAACTATAAAGATATTCTCTCCTGGTGCTTCACTAACATTACCATTAGAATCTAGCATTATAGCCTCATCATAACCATTCCTTTTACATTCTTGAGTTGCTAACACTGAATTGAGATAATTTCCTCCAGCCTTTGCTAATGGAGGTATTGATGGATCGCTTATCCTTCTCCATGATGATATACAAACTCTAATTCCAGATGAGTTTAGATATTGTTCAAATCTAAATACCATTATTGCTAGATGAGCTGGAGAATCTCTAGTCACATTAAGATCTATTCCATGAAATCCTATGAATCCTATAGGTCTAATATAGCAAGATCTTCTAACCTCGTTCTTCTTGATTATATCTATAACAGCATCTATCATCTCATCCAAACTATACTTTATATTCATAGAGTATACTTTGGCTGAGTTTAATAATCTAGCCATATGCTCTTTTAACCTAAATACATACAGATTATCATTAGATGCGTATGCTCTTATACCTTCTATAACACTTGTTCCATAGTGTAGAGCATGAGTCATAAGAGGAACTTTCGCATCTTCCCACTCTATTATATTACCATCAAACCATACATATCTGAAGTTATTAAATTCCATGTCTTTATTAAGATAAGGAGAGAGGTATAAAAAGCTAATTATTAATACTAGTTCTCAATTCTTTGATCAATTCTGGCTTTGATTTTATTATCTTTATAAATTGTTCTAGCCTTTTTAAAGTGCTTGGTTCTAGGTGATGCTCTAATCCTTCAGCCTCCCTATTTGCTACATTCTCATCTATGCCAAGCATCATCAAAAACTCTATAATAGTTCCATGTCTTTGTCTAATTCCTTTAGCAACTTCTTTACCTTTATCTGTTAACCTTAAACCTCTATAACGCTCATACTCTAGATAACCTTGATCCCTTAACCTTTTAACCATCTTTGTAACACTAGGAGCGCTAACATTAAGGTATAATGATATATCAGTAGTAGTTGCATAACCTTTCTTCTCTATAAGCTCAAAGATAACCTCTAGATAATCTTCCATCCTAGAGGTTCTGGATTTGCCCTTTGCAGTATGAGCCTTTCTAATGGATTCTAGTCTATCACTCAACCATAAATTATTCATGATGCTAATATTTTAGCTTAACTTTAGAATGAAATTAATACTAGATTGCTATAGATCAATTCATGCTTATAACAGTAGAGGAATTGAAAGATAGAAAAGATGCATTGATAATAGATGCTAGAGATTGGCATGAGTATCAAGAAGGACATATACCTAATGCAGTAAATCTAGACTTGTTCGCATTCCATTTTACTGATACTAGCAAAGAAGGTATAAGATTATTTGATAAGATGATGAGTAATTTGTTAGCAAGTATTGGGGTATCTTATGATAGATTTATAGTATTATATGATAATATAACTGGAATATTATCTGCTCGTGGTTTATGGCTTTTGCATTACTTTTCTCATTATAACTGCGCAGTATTAGATGGAGGGTTTGAAGAATGGAAAAAGTATTATCCAGTTGAAAAAGAGGCTAATGTTCCTAAACCAGCAAATTTTGAACCTAGAATAAATAATGATGTATTAGCAACTATAGATGAAGTATTAAATACTAATGCTATTTTGATAGATGCTAGAAGCGAAGAAGAGTATAAAGGAAAGATAGTAAGAGCTGCTAGAGGTGGACATATACCTAAAGCAATAAACATAGACTGGAATCTTAATATGAATGGCAATAAGTTAAAATCTAGAGAAGAGTTAGCAGAATTATACAATAATTTTGATGAAGCAATATGTTATTGTCAAGGAGCATATAGAGCTGCTCATACATACCTTGCATTAAGATTGCTTAATAAGAAGGCTAAAGTATATCTAGGTTCATGGTATGAATATGGAAATAGATTAGATCTGCCTGTAGAATGATCATTTAGGAACCTGAACTCTCTTCCATAACCTTTTCAGTATAAAGTATAATGCTATAGCCCCTCCTATACTCCCTATTGTTATTGCTAGGCTTTCTTCTATACCTAAGTGCATAGTATTACTATCATTAATGATTATTATAACTTTTCATTGATATAACTTATAATAGAGATCTTTGTTATCATATAGATGCATAATTATAAACGAAAAATGAACGAAGATTATATATTATTTCATCAATATACTATCATAAGTGAATATCTATATTATGCTAGAATTAAAGAATCTCTAAAAGGTATAAATAAGATTCAAACGAAGCTCAATTATAATGATAATCGATCTTAATATTGAAGGTAAAGATGTTATAGTTATAGGTGGAGGGCAAGAAGGAACTAGAAAGGTTCAAGCATTATTAGGACAAAAATGTAATGTTATATTGATTAGTGATAATTTTGATGATTATCTCTATAATTTAGCAAAAGATAATAATATTAAAATAATTCAGAGAAAGTTAGTAGATGCTTCTATCTTAGACGAGTTGAATATAAAACCATTCATGGTTCTAGCCGCAACTGATGACAAAGAGTTAAATAGAAAGTTCGTTGAGAAGGCTAGAGAGTTAGGAGCATTAGCATATGCCGCTGATGATCCTAGTGTTAGTGATTTCATACATCCAGCTATAATCAATATAAAGGATACTCTATTCATAGCGATATCAACAAAAGGAGCAAGTCCAGCAATGGCTAGAGTATTAAGGATGAGAGTAGAAGATGCATTGAAAGATATAATAACAGATGAGGATCTAGCAATGATAAAAGTAGCAAACTATGCTAGAAATGAAGCGATTAATAGATTGAAGAATGCTGAGGAGAGGAAGAGATACCTTTATGAGGTAATAAATAATGATGCAATAAAGACTATGATAAAAAATAATAAATTAGAGGATGCAAAGAAGGAAGCTATAAAGATATTGGAGAGATGGAGTTGAAGCAGAAGATAATAAATGCAAGGGTAACATATAGGAATATACCTATCCATAAACTAGAGAGGGTCATCTTTCCAGATATAGATGATGCATATAAACAATTAATCGCTACTGGTTTGAATGAATGTGTTATCATAGAGACTTGTAATAGGGTTGAGGTTTATGGTGTAGCAGATAAAGATTACGATCCGAGCAATATAGCATATACATGGCTAGATATATGCAAATTAGATATCAATGAATTAAGACTAATAGAGTTAAGCATAGATAATGATGCCATTATCCATCTTTTAAGGTTAGCGTCTGGATTAGATTCTATAGTAATAGGTGAAGATCAGATATTATCACAAGTTAAGAGAGCATATGAATATGCTAAAGAGAAAGGGTATATTGATAAATATCTAAGTCTAATATTTGATAAAGCCATAAGAGTTGGAGGAAAGGTAAGAGCAAATACTGGCATAAATAAAGGCTCTGTATCATATGGTTCTATGGCTGTAAAGCTAGCTGAGGAGCATCTTAATGGTTTAAGGAATAAAAAGATAATGCTTATAGGTTCTGGAGAAGCAGCAAGTATGATAGCAAAGTCATTGAAGAATAGAGATATAGATTTTCTGATAACTAGTAGAACGATAAATAGAGCAAAGTCATTTGCCAATAGGATTGGAGGTAAACCTATAAGGTTTGAAGATGCATTAGATATGATCAAAGATCTAGATCTATTATTTATAGCAACTACAGCACCCTATTATCTAATAACATATGATAAGATGAAGAATATAAAGAGAGATATGCTTATAATAGATCTCTCTAATCCAAGAACCGTTGAAGATAAAGTTAGAAAAGTTTGTAAAGTGATAGATATAGATGATGTAGCAAAGAGTGTTGAGATGAACTTTAGATCTAGACTAGAAGAGGTAAATGATGCTGAGAGTATAGTATTGGAAGAGGCTATGATGCTTGCTAGTAGGTTAAGAAGGCTAGAGATAACTCCATTTATAGACTCATTATTCAAAGAGGCTGATAAGATAAGAGAGAAAGAGTTGTCAAAAGCATTAGATATGCTTGGAGACATTACTGAGGAGCAGAGAAGGATAATTGAGAGGATGAGCATGGCAATAGTTGAAGGAATATTATCAAATCCTATGGATAATTTAAGGAAGGCTAGTGAGCAAGGTGATAAAGAACTCATCAATATAATAAATAGGTTGTTCAAGTATGAGTAAGTTT
This sequence comes from Candidatus Nitrosocaldaceae archaeon, assembly GCA_026002835.1. The sequence continues at coordinate 105,278 of BPGC01000002.1, read as the reverse complement.
CCTACAGTAAGGCTTAGAAGATTGAGAAGAACTGATAGTATTAGAGAATTATTTACTGAAGTTAGGTTAAGCAAGAAAGATCTTATAGCACCATTGTTTGCTCAAGAAGGCATTAGTAAACCATTAGAGATAGAATCACTTCCAAACATATACAGATTTCCAGTTGAAGATATTGTTGAAGAGGCTAAAAGGATCAGAGATCTAGGTATAAAATCTGTTATAGTATTTGGTATACCATCAGATAAAGATGAGAAAGGCAGTTCAGCATTTGCTAAAGATGGAGTAGTGCAAAAAGCGGTCAGAAATATTAAGAGAGAGTTAGGAGATGATCTTGTAATAATTACTGATGTATGCTTATGTCAATATACAAGCCATGGACATTGTGGTTTAGTTAAAGATAATTCTATAGATAACGATGCTAGTATTGATACCTTAGCAAAAGTAGCATTGAGTCAAGCAGAGGCTGGTGCTGATATAGTTGCCCCATCAGCAATGATGGATGGACAGGTAAAGGCTATTAGAGAAGCATTAGATGATCATGGTTTTAAGCATATACCTATCATGTCTTATTCAGCAAAGTATGCTAGTTCGTTATATGCACCATTTAGGGATGCTGCTCATTCTTCACCAGCATTTGGAGATAGAAGGAGTTATCAATTATTCTACACCAATGCTAAAGAGGCTATGAGAGAGATTGAATTGGATATAGAGGAAGGCGTTGATATAATAATGATCAAACCAGCAATATCTTATCTAGATCTAATTTATCAAGCAAAGCAAAGGTTTGATTTACCATTGGCAGCATATAGTGTTTCTGGAGAATATGCTCTAGTTAAATTTACTGCTAAACAAGGTATGATCGATGAAGATCAAGTTATGTTAGAGTTTTTGACATCTATAAAGAGAGCTGGAGCGGATGTAATTATAACTTATTTTGCAAAAAGAGCTGCAGAAATACTAGAATAAATATATTCGTAATTCTTATATTATTTAATAAAAAGGTTAGATGTAACCTAAACCTTGTAACTGTTCTTCCAACATCTCTTGTTCATTATCAGAAAATGAATTTCCTTTCTTTTCCTTTATTGTATCATCAAGCAGATTAATGACAAACTGTTCTATATTATAAATGCCCATCTCATTTAATGCATTTACTATATCATTAGGTATCTGAACTTTAGCGTCATTACTCATAAAACCATTAATAGTTATTCTATATTATAAATATTGTGCAGTTGATAGTATGGAATATGAAATACATATTTTAGGTTAATATTAATATGCATTATAATCGAGTTCGTAGTATACTAGATTAATAAAAATTATAAAATTATATTTAATAATAATGTTAGTATATTATATAGTATATTTTATACACTTTTCTATGCCAGTCTTTATGTTTATTGGAGAATAATGCAAGATATCTTTTGCTTTGTCTATATTGTAATAGAAACGTGAATCTGAAGCATCTTTTATAATAATTTTCGATGACGAATTTAACAATGATATTATTATATTTGCTATATCTGATAACTTCGTCTCTTCTCCACTTCCTATATTGAATATATCATATCCCTCAATATCAATAGCGTTTATCGTAGCATCTATTACATCATTTATATATACAAAATCAGTACTAAGATCAGCATTTATAATTATATCATTATTATTTAACGCATTATTTATGCTTTGTGTTATAAATCCTCTTGCACCTTCTCCATAAACTCTTGAATATCGTAATATAGTTGAATCTATACCATGTCTATCATAATAAAACTTACATATCATCTCTGCTAAATATTTGCTCAAACCATAATATTCGTATGGTTTTACAGGATGTGCTTCATCTACTGGAAGGTATTTAGCAGAAAACCATCCAGCATTTATACCATATACAGCCATACTAGAACTAAAGATGATCTTTCTAACATTATGCTCTTTACAAGCAGTTAAGATATTCTCTGTCAGTTTAAAATTACCTTCTATGTAACCATCATTAGTGGTATTTTTATTAAATCTAGCACCAGCTAAGTGAATTATTACATCTATATCATTGTTCTTCAAAATATTATCGATTACATTCCTATTCAATAAATTGCATTTTATAGTTATTCCCTCATAAGATAAAGTATTACTATTTACAATTGCAGTAGTTTTAAAACCTCTATTTAATAGCTCTTTAACAAGATAAGAACCGATATAACCACTTGCTCCAGTTACTAATATATGCATGAACTATTATTAAGATCTCCTTCTTTATATGCCTAAAGATTAATTATATACTATTTATTTATATTTAGTATGAAATTAGGAGTAACGATAGCTGTAGCAATAGTAGTTATAGCAATAGCATCATTATATTATCTACAACCTATCAATGAAAATAATACACAAATAGAAGAACCTAAGGAACCAAAACCAATATCTAATATCAAACATGCTAATGGAGAGATATTAAACAAAACCCTAACATTACCAGAGCTATTTGAACATGCCAAAGATTCAGTAGTAAAGATATCGATTAGAGGCATTGCTCAAGGTATAGGCTCTGGTTTTGTTTATAATGAGCAAGGATATATAATAACAAACAACCATGTTATAGAAGGAGCAGATAAGATAACGGTAACATTTCCCGATGGAATATCGTATAATGCAGAATTGATAGGTAGGGATCAATTTACAGATCTAGCAGTTATCAAAGTTAATGCAGATGCTGATAAATTAAAACCATTAATGCTAGGTGATTCATCATCATTAAGAGTTGGAGAACAAGTAGCAGCTATAGGAAATCCGTTTGGCTTAAGTAGTTCAATGACCTCTGGCATTATAAGCCAACTAGGAAGATTATTAGACGTTCCAAATGCTGGAGGGTTTGTAATTCCAGATGTTATACAGACAGATGCTGCTATCAATCCTGGTAACTCTGGAGGTCCATTACTAAATATGAGAGGTGAGGTTATAGGAGTTAATACAGCGATACTATCTAGAACTGGAGAATTTGCTGGAATAGGTTTTGCTATCCCATCTAATACTGTAAAGAAGGTAGTTCCAGCATTGATCGAAGAAGGAAGGTATAAACATCCATGGCTAGGAGTATCTGGTTCAGATCTTACTCCAGAACTAGCAGAGTTGATGGGATTGAAAGAAGCAAGAGGCTTCTTAGTTATGAGTGTAGTAAAAGATAGTCCAGCAGATAAAGCTGGAATAAGAGGAGGAGATAGAGAGGTTAGGATAGATGGAAACTTGTATGCCATAGGAGGCGATGTAATAATAGGCATAGATGATATCGAGGTTAGAGGAATATCAGATATACTGATCTATCTTCAAAGAGAGAAGAGTGTAGGAGATGAAGTAAGATTAAAGATAATTAGAGATAATAATATAATGGAAGTTACTGCTATTCTAGAAGAGAGACCTAACCCATTTGAATCTCCTTAATTATTTATATAATCTTACCAGGATTCATTATATTATTAGGATCTATAGCATATTTTATCTTTATTAATACATCTTTATCTTCTTTCCTTACATATTTAGATAATTTCATGCCTATTCCATGACAATACTCAAACGCTCCCATATTTGATGCTAAAGATAATATCTCATCTATAGCATTTAGCATTCTTTCATTAGCATTCTCATTACTAGTCATAAGGCTTATTGAGAAGAACTCTGGAAAATGCCATATGCTTTTCTCAATTATATCGATCTTATACCTCTTTGCTATAGTATTGCATATATTACTAAATTCTAATACCTTAGACCTTGGTATTGAGACATGCAAGAACTCGAACTTTATACCTTTTCTTCTCTCACTCTTTATGAAATCAAGATAATACTCTGCAAGTTGGTGCCTATTATTCCAATAGTCATTAGCAATCTTCTTATCTAACTCTTTAGCATTTAACAATTCTTTACTCTTCTTATGATAATATTCAACCTCTTCTCTACTTCCATGGAATGTTAGATATAATCTAGTTCCTTCTTCCTCTTGTAACCATTCTTTAACCTTTCCTTCATTATCTGTATTATAAACACTACTTAAATCCAATGAGACTGGCTTTATATATCTTAAGAGCCTTAATACAGCATTGTAACCATCTTCAAAATTGTTAAATTCAAATATATGCACACTCTCATACTCTGGCAATGGATACAATTTAACAAATGCTGAAGATATTATTCCAAAGATACCTTCAGTTCCAATGAATAGATGTAATAGATTAGCATAAGATTTTCTTGATGGTATTATACTAAGCTTTTCAGAAGTTGGTAGTATGGCATCTAATCCTAGAACTTGTTCGCCCATCGAACCATATCCAGCTGCTAGGAATCCTAAACCATCAGTTGCTATAGATCCAGCAATTGTAGCATAAGAAACACTCCATGGATCATGAGCAAATAGTAACCCTTCTTTCTTAGCCTTGTCAATCAATTCTTCAAGGATAACTCCAGCTCCAACTTTAGCAACTAGATCTTCTTTATATATCTCAATATCATTAAAATATTTCATATCTATAATTATACTAGGTTTTATAGCACTAGCACCACCCATAAGCCCAGTACCTCCTCCAAAAGGTATAACTGGTATCTTATGTTCATTAGCAAATCTAACTATCTTTATAATATCATTATCACTTCTAGGATATGTTGCTATAGTCTCTTTAAACTCTATCTTCTCAATCGCTCTTGTTTCTAAATCAAGACTATCCCTATATTCTTTAAGAGTAACCTTATCTTCTCCTATAATTTTTGCTAATTCATCTCTAATATCCATCATCTCTAATAACTAGATCTAAAGATTAGTAATGGGTTATGTAAGCCTTTCTTGAGGTAAAGTTATTAATAATTGCAATATAAGATATGATTAATGTTACACTTGACTAGGGAAGAGGCTTATTCATTAGCATCTCAAGATCTAGACTATTTATTAAAAGTAGCAAGTAGTATTAGAGATGCTAACAAAGGCAGAATTATAAGCTATTCCAGAAAAGTCTTTATCCCATTAACATATCTTTGTAGAGATTTCTGTTCTTATTGCACATATAAGAAGGAAGATGTATCTATAATGGAAGAAGAAGAAGCATTAGCAATTGCTGAAGAAGGAAAGAGATATGGGTGCACAGAAGCATTACTTGTTACTGGAGAAAGACCAGAGCAAAAGTATGGAGAGATAAAAGATTGGCTGAACTCTAGAGGGTTTAGAAGCACTCCAGAATACATCTCTTATATTAGCAAATTGATATTAGATAAGACTGGCTTATTACCTCATACAAATGCTGGTATATTGAATGCTAGAGAGATGAGTATATTAAGAGAGACAAATCCTAGTTTAGGTTCAATGTTAGAGAATGTTAGTAACAGACTTTTAGAGCATAACATGCCTCATGAACATGCTCCTAGTAAGAATCCAAGAGCTAGAATAAAGATGCTGGAAGATGCTGGAAGATTAAAGATACCATTTACTACTGGTATATTACTAGGAATAGGTGAAACCATCTATGAAGCAATAGACTCATTATTAGTAATTAAAGATATACATGAACGTTATAAACATATACAAGAAGTAATAATCCAGAATTTCATACCAAAGCCTAATACTCCAATGGCTAATGCTGATACCCCAAGCATGGAATATATCTTAAGGATAACAGCGATTGCTAGGATATTAATGCCAGATATGAATATCCAAGTGCCTCCAAACCTAACACCTAATAGATATGCTAGATATATAGATGCTGGTATCAATGATTGGGGAGGTATATCTCCAGTAACTATAGATCATGTAAACCCTGAGATGCCATGGCCAAAGATTATTGAATTGGATAATGTAACTAGTAGCAAAGGATATACATTAAAGGCTAGATTGCCAGTATATCCAGAGTTTATTAATAAAGATATGCTAGATGAGAATTTGTTTGCGTATATCAGCAAAAGTATTATTGATGATGATGGCTATGTAAGGAGTGGAATGACATGAATGATATAGATCCTATAATTGCAAGCATATTGGATAAAGCATTAGATGATAAAGAGTTATCGGTAGATGATGCTATAGAACTCTTTAACTCCGATGAAGTTGATGCTATAGTAAAGACAGCAGATGAGATCAGAAGAAGAAGAGTTGGAGATATGGTAACTTTTGTTATCAATAGAAATATCAATTTTACTAATGTTTGTATAAAAAGATGTGGTTTTTGTGCATTCTCTAGAGATTTTAGAGAAGAAGAAGGTTATTTTCTGCCTATAGATGAGATAGTCAAAAGAGCAAAAGAAGCATATTCTCTAGGCGCTACTGAAGTTTGTATACAAGCAGGATTAGCACCAAAGATGGATGGTTATCTGTATATTGATATATGCAAGGCTATAAAGAAAGAATTACCAGATATCCATATTCATGGTTTCTCTCCAGAAGAGGTATTGTATGGAGCGATAAGAGCAAATACAAGCATAGAAGATTATCTCAAAATGCTCAAAGAGGCTGGCATAGGTTCCTTGCCAGGCACAGCTGCTGAGATATTAGACCAAGAGATAAGAGATAAGATATCTCCAGGAAGGATAAGTAAAGATGATTGGATCAAAGTTATAAAGACTGCTCATAAGTTAGGCATTCCTACAACCTCAACTATAATGTATGGTCATATAGAGAATGCAAGACATAGAGCTGAACATTTAGCATTGATAAGAGATATTCAGAAAGAGACTGGAGGTTTTACAGAGTTTGTTCCATTAAGTTTTGTATACTATGAAGCGCCTATGTATAAGTATAAGATGATTGATGGTATTGCTAGAGGTCCTAGAGAGGTCGATGTTATAAAGATGCATGCTATTGCTAGATTAATGCTTAATAATTACATAAATAATATTCAAGTCTCCTGGGTTAAAGAAGGTAGAGAGTTTACAAGATATTTGTTAAATGCTGGTGCTAATGATCTTGGAGGAACATTGATAAATGAAAGTATATCTACATCTGCTGGTTCTAAGAATGGGCAGTTATTAAAGCCTAAAGATATGAAGAGTATAGCAAGAAGTATCAATAGAATACCAGCACAAAGAGATACATTATACAGAATTCTAAAGGTATTTGATAATGATACCATAGATCCATTAGATCTTGTTGATGAGAATCAGTTCGGTTCTTACCATGAACTTATAAGACTTGATAAGTTTAGATACAAGAAGGGAGATGTTAGATAAAGTAATAAAAAAAGGGTTAGAGAGAGCAGATGAGGCTGAAGCATATCTAGCAGATAGAGAGGTAATTACTATAAGAATGGCAGATAAAAGGATCTTAGAAGCAAAAGGAGTTAATGAACGTTCATTAGCTGTAAGACTGGTTAAAGATAAGAAGATAAGTATAGCAAATACATCATTGCTTGATGATAAGCATATAGATAGATGCTTGGATAATCCTATTACAATTGATGATAAGCATGAAGAGTGGAAAGGTTTTCCTTCTACTAACAGCATAAAACCATTTAATGGATATGATAAAGCCTTAGCAGATATTGGTATAGAAGAGTTTACATCTATAGCAGAAGAGATTATTGATAAAGCCTTAGCATATAATATAGATAATTTATCTGGTAGTTTACATCTTATAAAAGAAGAGATATCATTGGCAAATAGTAATTCATTATCATTGAATGATAAGGCAACTTATATAATAACGAGTATTACTGCAGATAAAGGTAAAGGGAGTGGGATAGGATTTAATGCATCTAGAAAATTTGATAATTTCAAACCTTTAGATGCTGTTGAGAATGCTATAGATATGGCTATGAACTCATCAAATCCTAAAAGGTGTGAGGAAGGGGAGTATAGTATAATATTTGAACCATATGCATTTGGTGAATTGTTATCATTTGTCTTTGCTTATAATTTCAATGGTAAAATGTATAGAGATAAAAGGAGTTGTTTATATGGTAAATTTAGAGAGAAAGTAGCCGCTGATAACTTTAGTTTATATGATGAACCTAGAATTGAAGATGGATTAGGAAGCAAACCTTTCGATGACGAAGGTATAGAGACTCGAACAAACAGACTGATAGATAATGGTATATTCAATGATATAATATATGATTTATTCTATGCATATAAAGACAATAGAGATAGCACTGGTAATGGATTAAGATTAGGCTATCCAATAGGAAGAACAGCTGATATGCCAATTCCTTCTATGCATAATATAGTTGTAAAAGAAGGAGATTATGATAAAGAAGAGATGATAAAAGATACTAAGAAAGGCTTGTTAGTTGGAAGGTTATGGTATACATATCCAGTAAATCCAGAACAAGGAGATTTTTCTTGTACAGCAAGGAGCGGTATATTTCTTATTGAGAATGGAGAGGTAAAACATCCATGTAATATGGTTAGGATAATAGATAATCTTAAGAAGCTTATGCTAAAGATATCTGCTATAAGCAAAGATAGAGAACAGGTATTACAATGGCATGCCACTCCTTGTATAACTCCAACTATTAGAGTAGATGGCATAAAGATAGTTCCAGTATAATCTTTATATGAGTATAATAAACAGATTATATGCCATATACATATAAAGATGCTGGTGTCGATGTAAATAAAGTTAGAAAGATACAGAGTAAATTTGCCAGATTATTAGCATCTACATTCAACGATAAAGTAATCTCTGGTTTTGGACATTATGCTGGATTATATGCAATTAATGATGATGTTATAGCATTGCATACAGATGGCGTTGGTACTAAAACCTTGATTGCTCAGATGCTTAACAAATTTGATACAATAGGAATAGATTGTATAGCTATGAATGCTAATGATATAATATGCACTGGAGCTAAACCATTAGCATTCGTAGATTATATAGCGTTAAGGAAACCAGATGATATTCTAGTTAAAGAGATAATGAAAGGTTTGGTTAAAGGGGCTAAGGAAGCAGATGTTGCAATAATAGGAGGAGAGACTGCAGTAATGCCAGATCTTATTGTTGGTAAAGATCAAGCATTCGATCTTGCTGGAAGTATGATCGGTATAACTAAAAGAGATAGATTGATTCTAGGCAATGCTATAAAAGAAGGAGATATAATAATAGGTTTAGAGAGTAATGGTTTGCATTCAAATGGATATACATTAGCAAGAAAAGTATTGTTAAAACATTATAAATTGGATGATAAGATAAAAGAGTTAAGGACTACATTAGGAAAAGAGTTATTGAAACCTACTAGGATTTATGTAAAACAAGTATTAGATATCATAGATAAACATGAGATCCATGGGTTAGCTCATATAACTGGAGGTGCATTTAGCAAGTTAAATAGATTAGGAAATTATAAATTTGTTATAGATAATATGCCAAAACCAAAACCAATATTTAGATTGATACAAGAACATGCTGGCTTGGATGATAAAGAGATGTTTAATACTTTCAATATGGGCATAGGTTTCTGTATAATTTCTAAAGAGAAGATAAAAGGTTTGAAAAATGCTCATATAATAGGAAGGATAGAAAAAGGCAAAGGAGTTTATATACATGATATTAGATTATAAGTAAAATTATTAAGCTATAGTTGGCTTATAAGATACATGCCATGTGCTATATGTGGAGCAAGATTCAGTGAGCATACTTGTGTATATTGTAATAATAAAGTATGTTCTGGTTGTATAGATAATGACGCAAGGAAATGCATTAGATGTAAAGAATTAAACTCTATGCCAACAAACAGATTCTTGAAAAGGAATTGGTATCTATTTCTATTCATAGGATTAGCATGGATATTTGTAATCTTTCCTTATCCGTTCCTTATAAACTATGGTTATGCATTTAATTATGCAACTCTACTTCCTATAATAATTGCTAGCGTTGCTATGATCATTCCATTGATATTTTTGTTTAAATCATGGAAGAAACGTGGTTATTGATCAATTCTTCATTATATAGTAATATTGTATGACTTTGATTAAGCTTAAATTATATTAGAATTGTTATTAAAAGTAATATGCAACTAATACAAAACGAAGATGGACTAAGCGATCTTTATAAATTCATAAGAATAGGTAACAAATCATTGTTAATCAAAGGTAGATCTGGAACTGGAAAGGTAACGTTAAGCTTTGAGCTAGCTAGTATGTATAGAGATAAGTTTGATACAGTGTTTGTATCTAGAAAGATAAATGAATTTGAATTGTATAAAAGATATCCATGGATAAAGGAGTTCATACGAAGAGATAATATAATATCTGTAACAGATACTGGAAATATGTTTGCAGATAGTCCACTATTCGCTATAACAAACCTGCTTAATTCATTAACAAATTTAACAACTAGAGTTGAAGATCCCTTTATAGCATTAGAGGGTCCAACAAAGCCTTTTGTGATCCTAGATGTGTGGGATTCTATATCAAAAGAGATAGATACTGCTACTAGAATAAGGGTTGAAAAGGCTCTCTTATCTTTAACAGACAAGCATATAGGATTTATAATATTCATAACCGAAGAGTTGGATGATACATCTCTAGAGCATATGGTAGATGGAATAGTTAGATTGGATCAAACGTTCTATAAATCATATAGGCTTAGAGATATGAAAATAGAAAAGCTAAAAGGTACTCATATAATCAAACCAAAGGTGCCATTTACATTGGAAGGAGGCAGATTTAGAACATTCTCTACTATATCCCATTCTATATCTGAAAAACCAACATTATTTGAAGCGATAAACCATACAGATCAGTATTATAGTACTGGTAATATTGAATTGGATGAGAAACTCAATGGCGGTTTTAAGAAAGGAAGTATAATATCGATAGAGATAGATGAAGAAGTTGATAGATTTGTATTTGTTCCATTATTTGCACCATTAGCATTGAATTTTATATCTCAAGGAGAGTCTGCATTAATAATATCATCTCAAGATCAACATGTATCAGCTGTTACTAGATATTTGATCCCATATGCAAGAAAAGATGATATTAACAATTTTCTTAGAGTAGTAGGAAGCGATACGGAAGAATTTGCTCCTTATATAGCATCCATTGATAGCAGAAGGTTTCATGAGGTTTATAACTCATGGTTAATGTTATATAAAGATCTAAAGAGTAAATCAAAACATTGTATAATAACTATAGATTATAGTTTTGCCGAATTAGAGTATAGAGATGATATAAAGCAGATATTAAAAAGTATAATAGAACTATGCAGAATAGTTAGAGCATCTGGAGATCTTTTAATAATAACCTCTAGACCAAATTATAAAACGCTAGAGGTTACAAGAAGTGTTAGCGATATACATCTTAGAATATTTGAGTATGCTGGAGCTACTATGTTAGCATCGATCAAACCACAATTGTTCTTATGTAATATACAATTGGATCATTCTAGAGGATATCCTAATGCTAAATTACTTGAAAGTACTTAATCTATCCTTAAGTCTTAATATCTCATTTATTATACGCATATGATCAGCAGTAACATCGGTTGTTACTAGCAATAGATGCATATCATCTAATGGTATTGTTATCCTTTTTATCTTCTCATATTCAGCCATAGCATATTTACCTCTTCCAATCTTGCTTGCTAATTCGTTTCTAAGTTTCCATCTAGCCCATGCTTGTTGTAGAGATCGCTTGCTCTCTTCTTCTGTTAACAAACTGTCTATATTATCTCTATGCCCACCATAAATTATCTCTCCACCCTCATCACATATAACAGCAAATCTAACCAGTGGATCCATCTTTAAAATATATTTGCATAATTGATCGTAGTCCATTATAAAGCAATAATAAAAAACTGTTAATAAAGTTTCTTGATATTAATTTCTTTTATAGAATAGAAGATAGTTATATTTTATAGCTTGTATTTGATTAGATATTTAAGTATAGATAATGAATTGAAGATATGCTAGGAGATATAATATATGAGGCTAGAGGATATATAAAATATGTAAGAGTTATAGAATTAGATCCTTTAACGTTAGAAGGCTCCTATATAGCAGAAGGTAAGTTAAGAAATGGTATCAATATAAAAGAATATTGTACTTATACATCTGTAAAGAAGGATAAAGATACAGTATATGGAGAAGGTAAACATGCTATAATTACTGATGATAATAATATTCTAACATGGATTGGAAGAGGTTTTGGAAGAAAGATTGATAACAAACAGATATGGAGAGGCTCTGGTATATTCACTTCAAATATTGAAGAATTTAATGATATAGTTGGTATTGTAGAAGCAGAGATATTAGATGATAGGTTAGAGATCAAGGTATGGGAATGGAGATAATTTACATAAATTTTAATAATGTATCCTGTCCTTTGCTACTAACTAGATCAAAAACTTTAACTCCTAATCTCCTAACTATAGGCTTATCTTTCATAACCTCCATCAATAACCTCTTTGCTACTTTATATAACTCATCTCTATTATTGGTTAATGCTCTTAATGTTCTAGACTTGCTTCTCATACTCATATCATTTAACACTAACATTATACCTATACTCCTAAATGAGTAATTATTCTCAATAGCAGTTTTATGAACCTCGTTACATAACGATTTGAGATCATCTAGCATATCTTCTATATTATTAGTATCTCTCTTTAAAGTAACAATTCTGCTGAATTGAGTTATGCTTTCATCTTCTTTAACCTCTTCATCATCAATGCCTCTAGAAGCGTTATAGAGATAGATGCCAGTCTTCTTACCAAACTCTTTTGTTAATGTATATATGCTTAGTTCTCTAAGATCTTTTATAGTTTTTATACCTAGTTCATTTAATCTTGCTCTAGTCTTCTTTCCTATACCTGTTATCTTACTGATATCCATATCCTTGATAAATTCATCAACCTCTTCTGGCTTTATTATCGTTAAACCATTAGGTTTTTGATAATCTGAAGCAATCTTTGCTAGTAATTTGTTAGGAGCGATACCAATAGATATTGATAAACCTACTTTGCTTCTAACCTCATCCTTGATCTTTAATGCCAAATCTCTAGCCTTATCATAATCTTTAATGCTGCTAATATCTAGATAAGCCTCATCATCTCCAACATGCTCAAACTTATCTGCATATCTTTTTATTATATTCATAGCTTTCTCAGATATCATATCATAATAATCATGATCTACCGATAAGAATACAGCATCTACGTCTTTTAACCTATCTTTAGCAGACTTTATTGATATACCAGATTTAACTCCATACTCTCTAGCCTTATAATTGGCAGTGCTAACAGCTCCAGAATCATTCCCTCTAGCAGAGTAAACACATACAACAACTGGTTTATCTTTAATGCTAGGATTCCTCAACTCTTCACACTGAGCATAAAAATAGTCAAAATCCACATGCATTATTATTCTCATATTATTACTACTCATAACATATACTTAATTGTTAAATAGTATTATAACATATGCTAATTATGGCTGTTAGATCTAGTAAGGATGGTATAATAATAAAGAGTGAAGATATGGAGAAGGATAAGATCTATACATGCATACATGAGAATAGAGTATTCTTATTCTTCAAGAATGAACTAGGATTATTGAACTGTTACGAGGTTCAAGATGAAGAAGTTGCTGAGAAGATTAAAGCTAATCCAGATTCTGATTCGGTAAAAAAGATATTAGAAGATCTACTTGAATCTAATGATTATTGATCTTTCCCAAACCATATCGTTCTTTGTGGGAATGGTATCTCAATACCATGTCTATCTAACTCTTCTTTGATCAATTTTACTAATTCTGCTCTTACTGGGAACCACTCATTAGTAGGAACCCATGGCCATATTATTATATTTACGCTCGAGTCTGCTAATTCCCAGACAGCTACACGTGGTTCTGGTTCAACTAATATCTTTGGATGTTTATCTATCAATGCTTTAATTACATTGATAGCATGTTCGGCATCTTCCTTATATGCTATACCTATCGTTATCTCTACCCTTCTAGCAGCATTAGCAGAGAAATTCCTTAATTGTGCAGTAAATATCTTCTCATTTGGTATTCTAACAAATACACCATCAAACCTCCTAAGTCTAGTTGAGAATGCAGTTATATCTACAATAACCCCAGCTACTCCCATATCAACTACCTCAACTGGATCTCCGATCTTAACTGGTTTATCTAGATGCAAGAATAAGCCAGAGATCAGATTAGATACTACTGATTGAGTAGCAAAACCTATGATTATGCCAGCTATTCCTCCAGCAAGCAATACACCAGTAAAATCTACCCCTAAATTGCCAATTGCTGAAAATGCTGCTATAGCTATTATACCCCAATAAGCTAACCTTTTTATGATCATCTCTATGTTATCTGGAATATACTTGCCAAATACTCTAACTATTAATATTGAAACGGACTTTGCTATAGCAAATCCAACTGCAAATATCACCATAGATATTAATAATTTTAATAATTCTATCTCAGTTCCTAGAATATTTATTGTAGATGGTATGAACTCCATTAGTATCCCCACTCCATAACATAACTATTATTATATGTTTTACCAAAGTTAGTCTTATTAGCATTCCATTCAATACTTCTTACATTAACATTTAGAATCTCAACGTTTAGTTTTGTATCGAATATAACCTCTAGCATATCAAAATAGGCATCGGTATTATCATAATATAGATCTGCTCCATCTATAGGATATACTATCTTACTAATAGTCTTTGTATCATTAGTATAATTCTTTAATAAACATCTAACTACAGCTTCTCTAAGGGGTTCAAGTTTTGGTATATCTGTATAAACATCAGTTTTGTAATATCTGCATATTATACCTCTCTCTGGGATTCCATACAATGCATATTTTGTATACCCTAAAGAATAGACATCTATTATAGTATTGTTAACAGCAATTCCAATCTCGATAGGCATTATAAGATAGCATTCTACACTACTCTTACTACTAACTATTATATTACTAGATAATGCTAGCATCATATGATTAGCATATTTATTTGGAACATTCTGAGGCGTAATTGGAAATATACCTATAGTTAGCAACTCATCGCCAGCAATTATCTTTTTTAACTTTAATTCATCTTGCTCGTATCTCTCATAAGCATACTTGTTATTAGATAATCTATAAATTGTGAATTCTATACCTTCATCTAGCATAAAAGTTAACCTATCTTCTATGGCATATTCACCATATTTTATGCCAATAGTGCTAGTCATTAAGCATGTTAATCTTGTATAATGAATTTAATCTTTTGGTTTATCAAATAAATAGTAAATACTATAAAGAATCTACTATGAAGACTTGCTATACTAGATATAAACTATAATTAAGAATTATCTTTCGATATGAAGATATATCTGCTCTTGATGATATTTGTATTTGTATCTTCATATCCCATGATCTATACTTCCAATAGTGAATTAGTGCATGAAGAGAGAATGCCTTATTCATCAGATATAAATTCTAATAAGAATTCTAATGATATTATAGAATATGGCATAACAAAAGTTGAAGAAAAGTATGAAATTCCTGATAATATAAAGATAGATGTAAAACAATGCTCTGCTAGTATAGCAGGTAAATATATACCATCGTCAAAAAGCATAATAATATGCCAGGAATTCATCAGATATATAGAGCAGAAATATAAAGAATTGAATTTATCTGATTACTCTAAGAGTAAGGATGCTACAATTCTCTTCATATTATACCATGAGATTGCTCATATGTTTATAGATGTAAAAAACCTTCCAGTAGTTGGTAATGAGGAGATAGCCTCTGATCAATTTGCAGCATTGATGTTATTAGAAGATGAGTTGTTAGACGAACATCTTGAAGCATACAAGAAATTGATAGATGTTGTAGATGATAACGTTCCAGCATGGGATGAACATCCTAGTTATAAGCAACAATACTATAATCTAGCATGCCTATTATATGGATATAATAATGATGATACTCTTGCTAAAGAGTTGCACAGTAGAGCAGATAGATGTAATTATGAATATAATAATGCTAAAGAAGGATGGTTTATGTTATTAAACAATTATGAATAACCTTTTGGAGGTTTTGCAAACCTATTCTTAGGATTTGTATGATATTTTACTGGTATCATAGGATCCTTCTGTCTTCCAGTCAATATTCCTACTACAATATCATCTTTCTTTATAATCTCTTTCTCTCTTAACTTCTTGATACCAGCTGGAACCGCTCCAGATGCTAATTCACAATCAAAACCATTCAAGCCAACGATAGCCATGCCATCGTACATCTCACTATCTTCTACTTTCTCAACTATGCCATTTGTAAATTCTAAACCTCGTAATGCTTTCAGTAAATTAGAAGGTTTACCTATCTGGATTGCAGTTGCTTCTGTTTTAGGTCTGATATTATTTTTATCCATGTTAGCATAATACTCATCGATTATGCTTGTGTCTATACTGCCTTTATTCCATCTAACATTCAATTTATTGTATATATTGTATAATGTATCAGCACCAGCAGCATTGATTATAGCTATTCTAGGAATCTTTTTTATCCAACCCCATTTATACAACTCCATCAAAGCTTTTGATGCACTAGATGAATTACCTAACGCTCCTCCAGGATATACAAACCAATCTGGCGCTTCCCAATTTAGATATTCTAAAGCTCTATAAACTATAGTCTTCTGTCCTTCTAGCCTAAATGGATTTAATGAATTTACTGTATATGCTTGATCTGCGTTCTTTAATGAAGTAGCCAATGCATCATCAAAGTTACCTATAACTTCAATTATATTTGCTCCAAATTGGAATGCTTGCGCTAATTTACCAGGAGCCACTTCACCCTTTGGGATATAAACATCACATTCAAAACCCTCGTTAGATGCATACATAGCAGCTGATGCTGATGTATTACCAGTCGATGCACACATTATCTTTTTAACATTAAGCATCTTTGCATGTGTTAAAGCAGCAGCCATTCCATTATCTTTAAACGAACCACTTGGATTGTATCCCTCAGGCTGAAGAAATAAGGTATCATGATCCATATCAACATAATCTGCGACTTTACTCATCTTATATGGTTTTGATAATCTACCTTCTGCACCATCTAACGATACAAGAACTTTAGCACATTCATCAAAATTTTCTGTATCTACATTTACAAAATTTAATAATTCTCTAAATCTCCATACTCCGCTCTCATTATATATATTACCTTGAGGATTTCTCCTCTCATAGAATACATCTTTAAGTTTATCATTAATACTGGTTGTATAGATAACATCTAACAGATGTCCATTATCACATCTTATCCTATATTCATTGATAGGATACCTTAAAGAACACCTTACATCTATACATTGTTGTAATGCATCTACTCTCAAACACATGATATAGAGGAAGATATTTTATATAAACTAACAGATAAAATCTTGATATTAAGCCTTTGCATCCATTATCTTTGGCCCTGATCTTATATGAAAGTTCATACAGCACCTACACTCTTTCTCTATACACTCTTTATCTGATGTATGATCGCATATTCCACACTCGCAATGTACCATGATTATTATATCCAACTTATCCAATTTAAATTTATGTTATATAATCTATATACTTTAACCCTTACTTGCTCTCTTTTCTGCTAACTTGAATAATTCTTGTACTATTCCATCCAGATCCTCATCATTTGGTTCTGGAGTTATAGCATGTTTCTTCAACTCGTTTATTGTATCTGAGATAGCTGTGCTTATCTCATCAAAACTTTCAACATCTCCATAGCTAGCAGAATATAACCTTCTCAAACGTACTATCATTAAATTAGTCCTATCGTTTAGCGTAACTGTATAATTCCTTCCATTTACTTGTATCTCATGTCTCTCCATACTTATAACCTCTAACTGCTTACCATTAAATTTTGCTATCTTTTATATCTTTATAACATCTAATGCTATAGCATTAGCTAACAGCTCTGGATGCTTCCATCCTATTATATATCCATTCTTTATATCTGAAGGGCTTACCCAACGATTTGCTGATGTGAATACTCTCTCTTTTATCATCCTCTGCTCCAATGCTTCTAAATCTAGTTCCATCTCTTCAACATTATTTGTAGCAAGATCTTTGATCAATACCAACACCTTCTTAACCAATACTCTATGCCCAAATTTATGAGGATTTGGAGGTCTAGCATTCTCATCTATCTCTAGTAGTTTTATCTTAAACTCATACCTATTTAATGCATCTCTGCTTATTATTAATCTCTCATCTGAGTATCCTAGTGACATACTATAGCTTATGCTTAATGGTAATTAAAACTTTTTATATCGTATAATCATCTAGTAAAACCGTTGTTTTCTCATTATTTAAAGATAATAATGTTATTCCATCATATTTACATATAATATCGCCATATTTTAGATTATTATTCCATATCTTAAAGTATTCCTTCTTTTCTCTTCTGTTATAATTGTTCATAGACTTCCACTTCTTTGATAAGAATTTAAATGCTAATATGGCATATCTATTCTCATAAATATCAAAAGCATCTAACCAATTTACACATCTCATTATCTGATCATATTCAACTACTAGAGTATTTGTAGTGCCAGATTTAGCCTCAATAGCAAGAATTGTATTCAACTTTGTATTAGTTGCTACTACATCTGGTAACCCAATACTAGGAGAGCCTAGCCTAAATGCCTTCCAACCTTTATTCTTCAACCTTTTAACTATAGCATCTTCCCAAGCATATCCTCGTTGCCTTCTAGTCTTAGATGTTCTTACTGTCTGTCTAGACATCTTATAATATTAAGATGTCATAATAAATGAACTTTTGTATAAGATGCAAATTTACAAATATGATGTAAAGTAATGATGCATATGAGTTGGAATCAGTTTAGAGCCAATAATAGGAAAGATGGTTATTCGCCATCGGAATTAAGATCCTTGAATCTAGCATGGTTGAAAAAGATTGGAGAATGTGTATCTTCACCAGTAATAGAAGATGGAATATTATACATTGCTAATATGTTTGGAGTTGTATATGCAATTGATATAATCAATAGTGATATAATATGGAGAACTGAATTGAAGATACCTATAGTATCTACTCCAATAATTCATAACAAGATGTTATATCTAGCAACATTTGATACATGGATAAAAGGTACTAGGTTCAAGGATGCAAATTATATAATCGCATTAGATATAGATGAAGGAAAGGTTAAATGGAGTAGCAAGATAGAAGGAGATGTATTTGCTTCGCTAGCGATATTAAATGACGAGATAATAGTAGGATCTTTAGATAATAACATTTATGCTATTGATCTAGAAGGCAATATCGAATGGATTGTTAAAACTGAAGGACCCATATGGTCATCACCATCTATATTAAATGATAGGATAATAATTGGCTCTGATGATAATCATATGTATAAAATAAAATCTGGAAGCATAGAATCGAAGATAAGATTGTCTGATAAGATTAGATCATGCACCCCTTGCATAACTGATTCATCTATATTAATAGGAACGTTTGATGGAAGTATGTACTGTTTAGATTATGATTATAATATAAAATGGAAGAAGAATGCTGAAAAGTCGATCTTAGCATCTCCATCCTATGCTAACGGTTATTGCATATTTGCATCTGCAGATAATAAAATATACTGTTTTGATGAAAATGGAAATGAGCTCTGGCAATTCAAGGCTAGTGATCAATTCTGGGCTAGCCCAGCTATTACTGATAATGCAGTTATAGTTTCATCTCTAGATACTAATTCATATATGCTTGATGTTAGGAATGGTACGATATTATGGAAGTTTCCTAGCATGGATATGATAGATTCTTCACCTTCAATAAACGAAGATATGCTATTCATAGCATCTAGAGATGGTATATTATATGCATTTACCTCAAATAGAATAGAATATATCAAATAGCAGAGAATTCAATCCTATTACTAAATTCCTTAATCTTATATTTATTAGAAGGTTTGTCTATCTTACCTAATACTCTTACGCTCATATTGCCAAATTTTACATCAGCTAATGCAAATAATTGATTATTGATATTACTCTTAGTATATTCTATAATATTTACTTCTAAATCATTAGGATCTATATTAATTAAATCTGTTTTATTCAAACATTCTGGACATATATCATTTACAAGTATTATCTTTTTACATCTATTACATACATTTAACCTTATATCATTCATACTTCATTCTCCATTATTATAACATTGGATGTAGTTCCTGCAGCAGCCATGTTATGAATCAATCCTATCTTATATCCTTGCATCAATTGTCTAATTATCTCAGCAGCTTGCGCTATCCCAGTAGCACCAACCGGATGACCAGTGCCTAACAATCCTCCTCGAGTATTTATCTTTATACCAATCTTATCTATATTCTCAATAAACTTCCCACCTTTGCCTCTTTCGGTAAAGCCGAGATCTTCATATGCCAATATCTCACATATAGTAAACGCATCGTGAACCTCAGCGATCTCTACTTTACTAGCATCAATTCCAGCCATGTTATACGCTTCTTTAGCAGCTAATCTAGTAGATTCAATGCTAGTAAAATCTGTTACTGATGATATGCTAGCGCCTAAACTCTGCTCTCCAATACCTGTAACCTTTATCGAATTTTCAGATGGTTTGTTGCTTAGTAGTATTGCTGCAGAACCATCACAAGAGTATGAACATTCATATAATTTAATTGGCTCTACTACTATCCTAGAGTTCAAAACCTCATCAATTGTTATTCTTTCTTGGAAATATGCATATTTATTATTAATAGCATTATCTCTATTCTTTACAGTTACTAATGCTAACTGTTCTTCAGTTGTATTGAATATCTTCATATGCATCTTAGCATATAATGCAGCCCAATGTGCTGGATGCTTGAACTCTCCTCTACTATTATCCCAGTCTAATCTCTTTCCTATTGTATCATGCTTATCAACTCCTATAACTAATACATTATTACATAAACCAGAGTATATGTATGAATATGCTGCTGCTATAGCACTAGAACCAGAACTACACATCTGTTCAAGTTTATGAGCAATTTTAGGTTTAATACCTAACATCTCTGATACTATGCTAGCGATATATGGTTCTATAGATGAGGTTGCTATTATAACACCATCTATACTATCTTTATCAATATCAAACCTCTTGATAAGATCTATTGCAGATTCCAATGCTAGCGAATAGATAGAAGTGTTATCTTTTCTAAACTTTGTTATGCCATATGCAGAAGCATAAACATTCATACTATCGCCTCTAACAGATCTTTCATAGATTGCTCAGCATCGTACACAGGATTTAGATGTAATACTGGAGTTATATTCATACTAGCAAACCTCTTGAACATTTTATTACACTGATCTTTATTACCATATATTGCTAATGAATCTAGCATATTCTTACTAACATATTTATGTATATTAGTAAATCCATTTCTAGCATACTCTTCTCTAATACTATCTACTTCTTCTTTATATCCATGTTCTCTTAAAAACTCAGCATAGATATCTCCTACTGCTGTATAGAATGCTATAGTCTTACTAGCCCTCTCAATAGCTTTATCTTCATCATCTGCTATAGATGTTATTATAACATGTAATACTTCAAAGTTATCTCTATTTATCTTACTTAAAACATTAGGTATCTCATCTATTGGATACAAGAAGATTATCAACCCATCTCCTATCTCTAATGCTAAATTTAGCATTTTAGCCTTTATTGCCGCTATATATATTGGAATCTTATCTCTTACAGGTTTGAAACCTAGTTTAAAATTCCTAATCTTAACAATCTTACCATCATAATTAACCTTTTTATTATTTAATATCAATCTAATACTTTCAACATATTCTCGCATTCTAGTTACATTATCTTTAAATTCTAAACCATGCCAATTCTCAACTATAGATTTACTACTAGCACCTAATCCTATGAATGCCCGTTTATTAGAATATGCATCTAGAGTAGCAGCTGCCATTGCTATACTTGCAGACGTTC
Source organism: Candidatus Nitrosocaldaceae archaeon (assembly GCA_026002835.1). The sequence continues at coordinate 83,300 of BPGC01000002.1, read as the reverse complement.
TAGAATAGATGCTTACTATCCCACTCCCAAGCATAGAATTGTTAGTAATATTGGATAATACTCCCAAAGTTACAAATGCGTCTCTGCCCCATGATTCTGGTATGAGTATAAGATCTGCATATTTATCTGCAATCTTTGCACATTTAGGAATATCATCGTAATTCAATAATGTTCCTAGTGTTACTCCAAACCTCACAGCAATAATAAATTTGAAGGTATTATTTATCTTATGCCAAACTGCCTAATTCTTTCAGATCCTTAGTAGCCTCTTCTATATCTTTATGTGAATCTATAGATCTCCAATATACATCTGGATATTTTACTGCTTTCAGTTTACGTTCATCAGCAAGTTTAGGAAATGTTACTTTTTCTATGCTTCCAACATCTGGCAAATAGTCAAATATCTCATTCTTAAGATAGTATACTCCAGCATTTATCCAATAATCCATTATCTTCGGTTTTTCTACAAAACCTAGAATATTTTGCATATCATCGATATTTACTATCCCAAACGGGCTTGGTAATGGGACTACTGCTAATACTCCGATACAATCAGTAATATTTTGCATACCATTTATCTTCAAGTTAGTTAGTATATCACCATTTATTACAAAGAATGACCTTTCTTCTTTTAATGCTTCTTTAGCATTCTTCAATCCTCCTCCAGTATCTAAAGGTTCTTCTTCAATAACATACTCTATATTTACTGATAACTCTTTACCATCTTTAAGATAATCTATTATATGTTCTCTTTTGTAACCTGCAGCTATAACTATATCATTTATACCATTTGCCTTTAACCACTCAATCTGCCAGCCTATTATAGGTTTATCATTAACCATGATCATAGGTTTTGGTATCTCATTTGTTAAAGGTCTAAGCCTTTTACCAAACCCACCAGCAAGAATTACCGCTTTCATAACAATTGGTAATTAATAAACTATATAAAAATTCAAGCTATGCTCTCCACCAATCGAATGCTATAAACTCTACCCTCTTCTCTTTCAGTCTAGGTATAGTTAGTATGAACTGTTTCCTTACCGTAGTCGCTAATCTTCCAGATAATACTAATGATGTTGCTGTGATACTATCTTTAGGCTTGAGAACTTGTAATAGATATGGTGCATGATCTATCCCAGGACCATGCTCATATACAGCAAAATCACAACCAAACTTTATACCTGGAGTTACAACATAACCATTATCTCTTAATATACTAAATACAAGATATTTGGCATCAAAATCTGTATATTCACTTCTACATTTAGAGTTAAGCTCTTTTATTGATAAAGGCATATTATTGCTATATACTTCTATAACTCCTTTCTTTACTAGATAATAACCTTCGATCAAGTCTAGGATTAATGGCACATCAAAATCAGCATTCTTTGGTTTCGGTATTCCTAAAGGTTTGCCATAAAATCCATTCTTGAACAGATGCCTAGAATCTTCTATGCTCCAAATTATTATCCTATTCTCAATAAGCTCTCCTTTTATCATAATATATGAATAATATATGATTAGTTATATTTACATGTTTAGTGTTATTATCTCTAGCGAATCGGCAGCTTCTAAGCATCTATCTGCTACATTCTCTATACCATCTAACACATCTTTTAGTAGCAGTAATTCTTTGAAATCGCTCTTCTCATTCATAATTGTTAGTAATAACTCTCTATATTTTTGATCGACCTCCTTCTCTACCTTTTGTACTTCAGATACTAGATCTATTATTGACTGTGGATTTATACTCATAGCTCTTGTTATCTCATTGAGTTTAAACAGTTCTTCAACTACCAGATCTATAAGCTCATAAACTTTTGTATTCGTTCCATTGTTATCTAGCCTCAATGCTGATAATCTGAATGCTATTCCATCTAAGCACCCAGCTATCTCACTCATCAAGTATATGGTTCTTAATAGATCTTCTCTGCTAAGCATCATACCTCCAATCTCTGATATCTCTCTAGTTGCCTTTCTATTAATCTCATCTATGTTGTTACAATACTCTCTAAATTTGTCTAACAATGTATTATTGTCATTATTTGAAATTAATTCATGCGCAGACAATAAATCTCTTCCAGCGTTCAATAATCTGCTTGTTTCGTCTTGAAGTAAAGCAATCATCTTCCTCTTTATTTGAGTTTCAAGTTCTCCGCTATACATACCTTCTCTATATACAATACCTTCTAATAACTCTTGCTGATTACTCTTTTACTACTTTCTTCTGTTTGTTATAAAGATCTATAACCTCTCTTACAGTAGTTGCATCTTCTGGTCTTTTATCATCTCTAACTCTCCCTGTAAATTTAGGAAATCGTAATGCTAAACCAGCATCTTTTCTTATAGAATTCATAGCACAAGTATGTAATGGACTTAGTGTTATCTCAGAAGCTATAACCTCGATAACTATTTTAGGTTCGAACCATACATCTGCTTCTAACTTGGAATCTACTCTAGGATCTTTCTTCTTCAACTTGTATTGCTCTAGTATTTTATAAAACATATCTAGATCTTCATCGCTAAAACCTGTTCCTATCTTAGATATGCTTCTGAACATATCATTTTGATCATCATATGCTGCTAAGAGGAAAGCTCCGTATTTTCCAGCTCTCCTTCCCCTTCCATAATATGCTCCTACTATAACTAGATCTAATGAATCTGCTAATTCTCCTCTATACTCTCTCTTCAATTTTATCCATGCGTATTCTCTAGCTCCAGCTCTATAACCGCTATTTAGGTTCTTTATCATCAAACCTTCGCAACCTTCACTTATAGCTTGTTCCATAAACTTCTCTATACTATCAGCATCACTTGTAATTATCATAGGAACAGTTCTCATTATGTTATCAACCTCGCTTATTATATCTTCTAACAATCTCCTCCTATCTATATACTTCATATCTAAGCACTCTTTATCAAAATATAATATATCAAAAAAGTTCAATGCTACTGGATACTCTTTCATAGCCTCTTCTATACCATACTTTCTTCTTCTATGCATAAGTTCTTGGAATGGTAAATATTCTCCAGTATTCTGATCTATTGCTACTATCTCAGCCTCTAAGATTATAGCATCTTTATCTATATACTTATTTATTGCTTCTATAGCATCTGGATAGTGAGAAGTTATATTCTCTAGCCTTCTGGAGAATAGCATTATTTTATCATTCTTCTTATGAATCTGAACTCTTTCGCCATCCAATTTATACTCAGCTGCACATATGCCATCTGTCTTTTCTAATGCTTCTTGAGGAGTGCTTACTCTCTCAGCAAGCATCGGTCTTATAGGCTTGAATATACTAACTTTTAGATTCTTAACAGCATCTAATCCTTTAGTAGCAAGAAGTTTAGCTACTGATCCAAGATCGCTTGATATGTTATATGCATGTTCTAAAATGTTTCTATTTTCCTTACTATTTGTAAATGCTATAGATAATGCATCTAATATGGTATAATCTGCTATACCTAATCTAAGTTTTCCAGCCACTATCCTTAAGATATATCTACTCTCCTTAGGAGTTGTATTATTCAACAAATTACATAGATATCTTATCTTTAGATCTTGTGATCCTTCTCCGCTTAACGATGCAATCTTTTCTAAGATAGAGTATACTTTTTCTACATCAACCTTCTCCTGGAATAATGTCATCTGTTGTCTCTGCTTCAACGCTTCTTCTCCAGCATATCCTATATCACCAGCATCTCTATAGAACTGCTCGATCTTCGATTGTTCTAAACCAGAGGATAATGCTATAGCCTTGATGATCATTTTATCTGCGACTCCTAATTCTACTCCTTCATAATCTGGTTTTATTTTACCTTGTATAAGGTATACAACCTTATCTATAATATCTGCTGGAGTCTTTCTGAATAATTCTACAAGATAATCAGTCAATTCTAGCCTCTTACTTGTCTTTTCCATCTCCTCAAATATATCAGCGACTAAAGCAAAGTCCATTAATTTAGCATCTAACTACTTTTATATTAAGTCATCTAATGTTTAAATAGATCATTCAATTACTTGCATATAATGGATCTGCCGTTTGGAAGTGATATAACAAAACAGTTTGTAACTAATATAGGATTGATTACAACAAACGGAACCTATTCTCATGATATAATGGCATGTGAATGGACTCAACAAGTATCATACAGTCCTGGATTGATAGCAATATCTGTAAGTCCTAATCATGCTACTCATAAAAATATAGAAGATACAAAAGAGTTTGGAGTAAATATTGCATCTAAAGAACAAGCCATAATGGCTAGTATAGCTGGAAATTATTCTGGAAAATATGTAGATAAGATCAAGCTTTTAGAAGAACTAGGTTTCGAATTTTATAACGCTAGAAAATTGGATCTTTTGATGGTAAAAGATGCTGCTGTATGTATAGAATGTAAATTATTTAAAGAGGTAAGATTAGGAGATCATACAATGTTTGTAGGAGAGGCTGTAGATGCTTATGCTAATGATAAGATACCATTAGCATATCATAAAGGTAGATATGGTGAAGTTTCATTCATTCCTAAACCAACTGAAGAAGAGTTAGCAAAGATTGAGAGTTTAGTAAAGAAATATACTAAAGTATAAACCTTCTAAGATGCTCATACACTATAACTGGTTTCTCAGCAAATGGAGCATGTCCAGCATCCTCTATTATAATAGATTTTGAGCCTTTTATCATTTCATTAAATATCTTACAATGTTCAATAGGTATAACATGATCATGTTTGCCCCATATTATCAGCGTAGGCTTATCAATAACATTCAACCTTTCAACATCTATTGGTATGCTAGCGCTATTATTCAATGCAGATTCGAATGCATGTAATGCATCTTTGTTATTAAAGATTCTACCTATGAAAGAATCTACTAGTGTATCTGGTATCCTCCATGGATCTGCTACCATCTTCTCAAATACAGCTCTAACTTTACCTTTAGTGGGATCTCTTGCGGCTTCTAGATACTCTTTTAATATAGGAGTTGGTTCTTTTAACAAGCCAGAAGAATCTATCAATACCAATTTATTTACAATATCTTTATTCTTTATTGCCATATCTATAGCAATGTAACCTCCTAATGAATGTCCAACTATATAGCATCTCTTTATACCAATTCTATCAAGCATCTTTATGATTATGTTAGAAAAGTAATCTATTGTATAATCTATTTTAGGTTTGCTACTAAAGCCAAATCCTGGAAGATCTAATGCTATTGTATGTATATCTGATAATGATAACGCTTCTGGTATATCAAGCCATCTTTCAGCGGATGATCCTAAACCATGTATAAATATTATATTCTCTTCTCCTTCGTTAGCAGAATCTAATAGCCTTATATTTACTCCATCAATATCTACAAACTTTTCTATCATTATAATACATATAATCAGACTAGTATTTATACAATATAACATAACGCATAATAATGATTATATCTCTGCTAATTATATGAAGTGTTCAAAATGTGGTAATGAGTTTGCCGAAACTGATCCTAGAGCTCAAGTATACAACGCTTGTATGAATTGTTGGAACGAATGGATGAAATATAGTATAATGGTGATAAACGATCTTAGATTGGATATGTCTATGAAAGAGCATAGAGCCATATTAAAAAAGTATGAAAGAGCGTTCTTCGGCTTAGAAAAACCAGAAGGAGTTAAAGATCTAACAAACGAAGATGAAAGAACACCAGATGAATCATAAAGATAATAATATTTTAGCCTTTTCTGGTATATGCTCTAGTAATATATCTCTATTCTCAACTTTATCTATGGCATTTCTTATAGCAGTTAGAGTATTCTTTTTCATCTCATCATCTAAACTATTGTATATATTTATCAAACCATCTATATCAAGTTTAGATATTATATCTGGCTTATTTGATAACATGGTTGCATAAAGAGCAAAGATCTCTTCTCTTCTCTTCGGCTCAAAGCTATTAAGCACTTCTAACCATGTCTTTATCAATTTTGATAATATGTTAAACTCTATTTCTGTTATTGCATTAATAGCATTATTAATTATCTCTATCTGTTCATCCCTATTCATATTAAAGAACTCTTCTAATCTACTCTTGAGCATAGGTTTTCTAAGAAACTCTGGTAATCCAGCAAGTATCTTTATTATATTCTCAGCATACTCGCTCATACCTTTACTACTAGAAAAATTCAATTTATTGATTACTTTAAATTAGCCTTTCTTCTAGTTAGCCTATGCCTAGTAATGTAATAGTAGGAGGATTCTTTGGTGATGAAGGTAAAGGTAAAGTTATAGCATATCTTGCATTAAAAGATAAACCAGATATAGCTGTAAGAGGTGGTGTTGGTCCAAATGCGGGTCATACATTTGTGATAAATGGTAATGTTCATAAAGTTCGTATGGTTCCTAGCGCATTGGCAAATCCTACTACTAGATTAATGATAGGCGCTGGCGTACTTGTAAACCCGCAAGTCTTCTTAGATGAGATTAATAGGTATAACCTTAAAGATCGCATATATATAGATAGACATGCTGGAATAATAACAAGCAAACATATTGAGAGAGATAGTGCTAATGATCTTAAAGGCAGGATAGGAACAACTGGTTCTGGCTCTGGACCAGCAAATGCAGATAGAGCATTAAGAATACTACCATTAGCGAAAGATGTTAAAGAGTTATCTATATACCTAGATGATGTTAGTAGTAAGATCAATGATCTTTTAGATAATGATGGTAAATTACTCGTTGAAGGCACACAGGGAACGTTCTTATCATTATACCATGGCACATACCCATATGTTACATCAAAAGATGTTACAGCATCTGCCATCTGTTCAGATATTGGATTAGGTCCAAAAAGGGTAGATGAGGTAACTATAGTATTCAAAGCGTATGTAACTAGAGTTGGAGAAGGAGAGTTAGAAGGAGAGTTATCAAGAGAAGAAGCAGAGAAGAGAGGATGGTTAGAAATAGCAACTGTTACTGGAAGAGTTAGAAGAGCTGCTCCATTTAACTTTAAATTAGCAGAAAAGGCTATTAGACTTAATAGTGCTACTCAGATTGCATTAACAAAATTAGATATTGTATTTCCAGAATGCTCAAAGATCAAAGATTATGATAAATTATCAGATAGAGCTAAGGAATTCATAGAAGAGATTGAAGATAGATTAGGGTTAAGAGTAACATTGATTGGGACTGGAGAAGATGTCTATGATATGATAGACAGAAGAGATATAGGTTAGTATATATAAAAATCATATATGAAGATCAATCTTCCAAAAAAGTTCAAACTCCATACAAATGATATAATTACACTAAGGAAGGAAGATATAGAGCGTTATAGCACAATCTTCTATCTTCATGTTCCTAATAAGGATGAAGTATATAAAGCATTTATAAATAAAGGATTTAATCTATTACATAAAAATGGTTATTACCATCTAACGAAGAGTATAGATTCTCTACTTATGGATGTAAAGATTTATGATGATGGATTTATAGAAGCCTCTATAGGAATAAAGAACCAGATGGTTAATGTTATCTATCAAGCATATGATTATTATAGAGATGTTTACGATGGCTTGCATATATTCTATAAAACAGAATGGGATAATAGAAAAGGTTGGGTAATAGATATAAAAGAGTATTTTAGGATAGAACTACCAAAGGCTGATGAGATTCCTTGGAAACCTAGAATAATTGAGATACCTTCTGGTTTCCTAGGTAGATTTAAGTTAAAATAGTTAAGCTCTAGATACTAAAATGTAATAAATATTTATTGATTATCTACTATTATATCTACTAACAGTTCTAATAGAAGTGGATATCTATAAATTTAACTATCTAAGAATACATATAAAAGAATTTATTAAACAATTTCAAAGTTATTCTCTATGGGAAAATTATTTGGAACCAATGGTATTAGAGGAGTGTTTGGTAAAGAATTGACATTAGAACTAGCATTGAAGGTATCGTATGCTTTAGCAATATATTATAATGATAAACCTATACTAGTTGGATACGATGGAAGGCATTCAAATACTGTATTATCTAGAGTTGTTAGAGCTGGATTAAATGCTATGGGCATAGATACATTCGATGCTGGATTGATACCAACGCCTTGCTTACAATATGCTACTAGGGAGTTAGGATATAAAGGAGGTGTTATGATAACTGCAAGCCATAATCCGCCAGAGTATAATGGAATAAAAGTTATGGCAGATGATGGAGTAGAGATATCTAGAGAAGAAGAAGCAAAGGTTGAAGATATCTATTTCAAGAATGATTTTCAATATGCTAAAATAATAGGTAATGATGCTAAAGAGGATAGAGCGGTTGAGACTTATATAAATGGAATAGAATCATTGGTTGATGTAAACAGTATAAAAAGGAGAGAATTTACTGTAGTATTAGACCTAGGCAATGGTGCACAAGCTATTACTGCTCCTAGATTATTAAGGGAATTAGGATGTAAAGTAATTACAATAAATGAAGAGATAAATGGTTCGTTCCCAGGACGTGGTTCAGAACCAACACCAGATAATTTACAAGAGTTATCAGATACTGTAAAAGCAAACAATGCTGATCTTGGCATAGCATATGATGGCGATGGAGATAGGAGTATGTTCTGTGATGAGAATGGTACAATCTATCCTGGAGATAGATCTGGTGCTGTATTATTGGAGCATGTACTATCAAAAGATAAAGGTATTATAGTTACTCCAATAAACTCTTCAATAATAATAGATAAGATAGCAGAAAAGTTTGGATGTAAGATAATCAAGACCAAGGTTGGAAGTGTTGAGGTATCTAGGAAGATGCTAGAGGTTAGTGCTATTGCAGGTTTGGAAGAGAATGGTGGATTTATGTATGGTAAACATATCGCAGTTAGAGATGGGGCTATGAGCAGTGCTCTAATGCTAGAAGCATTACTAAAAGGAAGATATTCAGAGTTGCTATCTAAACTTCCAAAGTATTACTCGTATAAAACCAAGTTTCCATGTACAAAAGAACAATCTAGCAGAGTAATTGAATATCTTATAAAAGAGACAGATGGTAAAGTTGAGACTTTGGATGGAGCAAAGATATGGATTGATGATAACACATGGATAATGGTAAGGCAGAGTGGAACAGAACCAATAATGCGATTATATGCAGAATCCGATGATAAGGGTAAACTAGATACTATAGTTAAAGAGTATACAGATAAGATAAAAGGTATTATAAACTCATAACATTTTTAAATACCATCGGTTCATTGCTAAGGATAGAGATGAGCCCAATGGGTGATAAATATGAGTAAACCATACTATGTAAAGTTTGAAACACCAAAAGAGTTAGTAAATGCTATATACGAACTACTTAGGGTAGCAACTCAGAGCGGTAAGGTTAGAAAAGGAACCAATGAGACTACAAAGGCTGTAGAGAGAGGACAAGGTAAGTTAGTTGTAATTGCAGAAGATGTTGAGCCACCAGAGGTAGTAGCACACTTGCCAATAATCTGTGAAGAGAGGAAATGTCCATATGTATATGTACCTAGTAAACAAGAGTTAGGTAAATCTGTTGGTATAGATGTAGGAACTGCAGCAGCATGTATAATTGATGCTGGAGAAGGACAGCAAGTATTGGAGCAGATAATAAACTCGATAAAGAAGTAAAGGTGAGACTATGAGCAAGACTGAGGAGGAATTAACACCTGCTGAAGTTATACAGATAGTTGGAAGGACTGGAATTGCTGGAGAGATAACCCAAGTTAGAGTTAAGATACTAGAAGGTAAAGATAAAGGTAGAATTCTAACAAGGAATGTAAAAGGAGCAGTAAGGTTAAACGATATCCTAATGCTAAGAGAGACAGAGAGAGAGGCTAGGAAGATCAAGTGATGCTTATGAGTCTTAGTATAAAGAATTGTAGTTTTTGTAATAGGAAGATAGAACCAGGAACTGGAACCATGCTTATAAAGAATGATGGCAGTATAGTATATTTTTGTTCTGACAAATGCAGAAAGAATATGCTAAAACTTAAACGTGATCCTAGAAAATTAAAATGGACAGAGAGATATGTTAAAGGAGGAATTAAAGTCAAAGGTAGATAATATTTTGGAAGAGACTCTAATAATAATAAAACCAGATGCAGTAAAGAAGAAGGTAGTAGGTAAGATATTGGATAAGTTTGAGAGTAATGGATTTAAAATAAAAGCATTAAAAATGATGCATTTAGATGAACAAAAGGCTAGAGAATTTTATTCTATTCATAAAGAGAAATCATTTTTTGAAGAGTTGGTAAGATTCATAACATCTGGACCAGTTGTAGTTGCTATAATTGAAGGTGATGATAGTATAAAGAGAGTTAGAGAACTTATAGGAGATACAAATCCAGCAAAAGCTGAAAAAGGTACGATAAGAAGAGAGTTTGGAACAAATGTAACGATGAATGCAATACATGCCTCTGATTCTTATGAAAGCTTCATAAGAGAGGCAAAAGTTATCTTTTCTGATAATTATTGCTAAGACAACCAGTAGTAGTTGTATTAGGACATGTAGATTCTGGTAAGACCTCATTACTAGATAGGATAAGAGGTACCATTGTTCAAGCTAGAGAGGCTGGGGGGATAACTCAGCATATAGGAGCTAGTTTCTTTCCTCTAGATACCATCAAAGAAGTTTGTGGAAGATTATTTGAGAGGTTTGGTGCTGAAGTTAAGATTCCAGGTTTATTGGTTATAGATACTCCTGGTCATGAAGTATTTGCTAATTTAAGAGCAAGAGGAGGCTCAGCCGCTGATATAGCAATACTAGTAGTTGATGTAAACAAGGGTTTTGAAGCTCAGACATATGAGAGTATAGAGATCCTAAAGAGTAGGAAGGTTCCATTCTTAGTAGCGCTTAATAAGATAGATATGATCAGAGGATGGAAGGATAACAAAACTAATCTTATTACTGAATCATTGAAAAAGCAAGATAAATCTGTTATAGAAGAATTGGATAATAAGATCTATAATGTAGTAGGAGCGTTATCTAGATTAGGATTTGAATCGGAAGCATTTTATCGAATTACTAACTTTAAGAAACAAGTAGCAATAGTACCAGTTAGTGCAAAGACTGGTGAAGGCATCGCTGAGTTATTAGCAATGTTAATAGGTTTGACTCAACAATATCTACAAAAAAGGTTAGAGATAAGCGATTTTACAAAAGGCATAGTATTAGAGGTTAAAGAAGAAGAAGGATTAGGAACCACTGCTAATATAATTCTATTAGATGGTAAATTAAAGCAAGGGGATCGGATAATGTTAGCTAAACGAGATGGTGTTATAATAACTAGAGTAAAAGCGTTACTATTGCCAAAGCCATTAGATGAGATGAGAGATCCTAGAGATAAATTTAGGAATGTGCAAGAGGTATCAGCTGCTATAGGTGTTAAGATAGTCTCGCCAGATATGGAAGGTGTTTTAGCTGGTACTCCAATATATTCAATAAAGAGCGAAGAAGAGATACCAAGACTCAAAGATATGCTTGAATCAGAGATCAAAAGTATATTGATAGATACAGATAGCATAGGAGTTATAGTAAAATGTGATACTTTAGGATCGTTAGAGGCTATTATAGATATGCTTAAGAGATCAAATATACCAATCCGTAAAGCAGACATTGGATCGGTTACTAAGCGCGATGTTATTGAAGCAAATGCTGTTAAAGAGAAGGATAGGTATTATGGAATAATATTAGCATTTAATGTTAAGGTATTGCCAGATGCTGAAGAAGAGGCTAATATTAGAGGTGTTAAGATCTTTAGAGAGAATATCATCTATAATCTAATTAAAGAATACAATGAATGGGTAGAAGAAGAGGAGAGGAGAGAAGAACAATATATCTTTTCAACAATGACATTTCCTTGTAAATTCCAGATAATGAAAGGGTTTGTATTTAGGAAGAGTAAACCAGCAGTATTTGGTGTGGAGATATTAGAAGGAAGGTTAAGGCAGAAGAGCCAGATAATGAATGAAGAAGGTAAGGATATAGGAGTTATCCATCAAATCCAAGATAGAGGAGAAAGTATAGAAGAGGCTAAGAAAGGTATGCAAGTTGCTGTATCAATGCAAGAACCGACTATAGGAAGACAGATTGATGAAGGAGATATACTATATGCATATCCAAAGAGCGAGCATGCTTATCTTTTACTAACAAAACTAAAGGATAGATTGAGTGATGAAGAATTCAAACTGTTAGAAGAGATGATAGAGAAGAGAAGAAAAGTTGAAGCATTATATGCTTATGATATAAGTTATTAAAAATAAAAAATAGTTAAGCTAGACAAGGTCCTAGGAGACAACTAGCGGATGCGGATCATTTCAACCCAGCATCCACTCTTTCCCTCCTAGGACCTTGTCTAATATTACTATTAGTAATTCTATATTTATTTCTTTGTTTGTAATATTATATTACATAACTATTCTATATAATCATTTATTCGAGAAATATTTCAATAAACTAATCTTGAATCATAAATTTATAGATCGTCTAATTAGAACTTTTCATCAAACAGATTAAATAGAAGAATGTAAGATCTATCAATAATGGAATACAAGTATATAGCAGTATATTGTAAGATGCATAACGAAACTCAAAACTCAAAAGAAACTATTAGAAATATATTCTTAAAAGCTAAAGAATTATTTCAGAGATTAGATAGTTCATATGCAGACGATGATATAAAAATACTATTATTTGGCATAAAAGATCCTAGCATAGCATATGAGTATTTACCAAAAGAGCATATAGAAGCATATGATTGTAAAAATATACAAGATATGAGTAAGAAAATCTGGAATATTATAAGGAATAACGAATTTCAAAGTAGAATATATATAGTTCTAGCTAACTGGCAATGGAAGTATATAGAACCATTACTAAAACTGAAGCATGACAATTACAAGTTCTTCTATGAAGGTGCTTTAGATCCTAGACCTTTAGACGAGATCAATAAAGAAAAAGAGTACGAGAAGAGTGCTAAGGTTAAGATAAAACAAGGAGGATTATTAGGCTTATTAGATACAATTGGAAGTAATGTAAGCACCGATCTCAAGGGCTAACATTATTATTTAATAATTATCTAGCCTAGCATATGCCATTAAACTTGTATAATACTCTAAAGATGGTCGAGGAAGAGATAACTGCTATGAAGAAAAGACAACAGTTTGTAATAGGAACATACCAGCAGCAGACTAGAGAAGATATATTCAAAAAGTTTGTAGATGCTGAACATCAACTATTAGAGGTAACAGAAGCAAAGGTTAAAGAGCTTAACATAGAAAAAGGCAGTATATATATTGTTAAAGGAAATAGAAAAGAGGTAACATTATCTGTTAGAAGGATTGAAGATGAGAGATCGCTTATAGTAGAGATCGATCCTATAATCTATCCTAGCAGCTTTAATCTAAGATTTATCCTTGATGAACCAAGTATTACTCTTTATAGCCCTTCAATGCTAAAAGGTATAGTATCGTTAAATGCGAATACAGCAATAAGAGCAACTGATAGCATTCAAGTTATCTCACTTGAAGATATAAATAATTATATCTCATTATGGCTAAAACCATCTAGTGAAGGTTTTGCTAGCAAATTAAATAAACTCATTAGCAAGATAGGATCTGAAGAATTCTTAATAGAATCATTACTAGCATTAGCAAAAGACCCTCCTAACAGAGAATTGATCTATCTATGCTATGATCATGCATTAAAACCAGAAGCGCATCCTCATGAGAAGATAATCGATCCTAATGCTGTTAATGATATAATATTAAACCATCTAAAGTTAAGATAATATCTTAAATTCTATATCACTAGCCTTGAATGCTTCCATAAGCTTTTTGGTATGCTCATCATCTTCAGTCTCTAAACTCAATGTAACCTTTGCTTTTCCTACTGCAACATCTTGACTTAATCTATCATGCAAAACCTCGACTATATTAACTCTATTAGCAACTATAGTATCTACTACTCTCTTCAGCTCTCCTGGTCTATCTACTAATTGAATTGAGATCTTTAACATTCTACCAGTCTTGACCAAACCTTTAGATACGATCTGTCCTAACAGATACATATCTATATTTCCTCCAGTTAAAATACTAACTACCCTTTTTCCTTTCAACTCTTTAGAATTTGATAACAGATATGCTAAACCTATTGCACCAGCTGGTTCAACTACTAGTTTACTTCTCTCCATAAGTAAGAACATAGCTTTTACTATATCATCATCGCTAACAGTTACAATATCATCTATATTATTAGATAATATCTTGAATGTCAATTCTCCAGGGCGTTTTACAGATATACCATCTGCTATAGTATTCCCATTACTAATCTCAACAATTCTACCATATTGAATAGACTTTTTCATAGCATCAAATGCTTCTGATTGCACTCCAATAATCTTTATTTCTGGTTTTAATGTTTTTAATACGACGCTAATACCAGCTGCTAAGCCTCCTCCTCCTATTGGTAATACAATAGCATCAAAATTCTCCAACTCTTCTAATATCTCTAATGCTATTGTACCTTGTCCTGCTATAACTTTAGGATCATCAAATGCATGAATTATTGTAAGGTTCTTCTCTTTAGATATTTCTACAGCCTTCTCCCATGCCTGATCGTATAATACTCCATGGAGTATTACATTTGCTCCATAACCTTTGATAGCTGCTACTTTTGCTGGAGATGCGTTTACTGGCATAACTATTGTACAATCTATTCCTAACATCTTTGAAGCATAAGCTACTCCTTGTCCATGGTTTCCTGCAGATGCTGCTATAACTCCATTCTTCTTCTGCTCCTCGCTTAATGAATTTATCTTTACATATGCTCCTCTAACCTTAAATGAACCAGTCTTTTGTAAAGATTCTGCCTTAAGATATATCTCAGCATTACTCATCCTACTAAATGTATCAGATCTGAACAATGGAGTATGATGTATTATACCATCTAATACTTCCCTAGCCTTCTTTACCTCTTCTACTGTTATCATTTCATCATTAGTTAGCATAACCCTCATAAAAATCAAGTTCCGATATATAATTTTAGTTTGCAAAATCATAATGGGTATTAGAAAACATCTCTCGCATAAATACCAAAATTAGTGATAACGAATACTTTCCAACAGATAATAACTTTAACCAATCAATTGTTAAGATTGTATATTAATCACTTTAAATCCTTTGAAATAGCATATTTTGTTATCTCTTAATATGAATATATTTTTGATCTTCTTATCCTTCCTATTATTATCATCTATTATTAGAGTTCCGTTTCTTTTATCATCTAAAGCGATCTTTATTTCATGATTATCATCTGTAGATAGAATTATAGTCTTTTTCTCTTTTTTCTTTACTTTCAATGTAGGTCTCTTCTTATCTTCATATAACATACTAGCTAGAAATTCTACAAATTCTGAGTATTTGTAATTTAGATTATCATCTACCTTATCCCATTCAAATAATTCTGGATATATTTTTGAATAATTTGGTCCTAATATAGAAGGATCGATCCTGAACCTTTCTTCCTTCAAGCAGTTTTTCAAGCGTTTTTCCCATTCTTCTCTAACTTTTTCATCAGAGAGCATTTCATCAAGTTTATCGATTATATTTTCTAGTATAGAAGGATCAACCTTCATTTTTTCTTCATTTTCTTCTTTATAAAAATATTTCTTCATTTCTTCTCTAACTTTTTCATCAGAGACTATTTCATCAAGTTTATCGATTATATCACAAAATCCATTCATATATAATACAATAAACCTTAAGATAGAACATCTAACTATCTCATATAATGCATAGAGATCATATTTGTGTAACATAAATTTAGGATTTCCATGTACTATCTCAGAACGTAGATCGTATAACGTACTAATCTTTTCATATAACCAATTCCGCTCTTGAGGATCATCACATAATAGATTCGCACCTCTAGTAGAGTATTTTTCCTTCTTTGATGATTCTTTACCTTTTGAGAATAGTGCTTCTAATGCTATACTAAGAAAAATGAATCTATCTGTGAATTTATTATTAGATGTATATGTCATTAATGTTCTATCAAGAAATCTTAATGCCATGTTTATATCCCATCGCTGTTTTTGTAATCTAACATCATGATGATTACTGAATTCAAAAAATCGTCTATAAAATTCTTCAAATACATCTTTTTCACTATGCAATAGCTCATATCCTCCAATATATTCACGTTCAATATCATGCGAGGGAGGATAAGGAATAAGTCCACCAGACATTACAACTTCTTTATGGTTATCATTTATTTCTACTGTCATATGCACTATATCTGACTTGAATGATACTTTTTCTGTCTTAAAGAGACCTAATGCTCTAAAGAAAATGCCTATCACATTACAAAGTTTAGTGTATTCCAAAGTCCTAGTTTGTTCTGCACTAAATCTAATTATTAAATATGGATGAGATTTATCTAATATCGTATTATCTGATGGTTGAGGATGCCCCAGTATGCGAAGTTCATCTAATATCGTACTATCTGATGGTTGAGGATAACTCAATATGCGTACATATTTTCTATAATCTTCTTCATCATATGTATAATATTCTTTTAACTTTTTTTCTGTAAGATATTTTACGCTTATACAGATATCTTTAATCTCTTCTTCATCATCTTCATTTATATATCTATAAGATGAAATTTTAAAATTATCAAGCAAATCGAAATGTGTATAATTTGATTTAAATAATGCTAGATTCCTCAATGGAATAATTGCTTCATATATCGGAGTGTTCATATGACAATATCAATAGATGATTTAATTTAAAAATATTCCTAATAAATAAATTTAAAATGATATCTTTGGCTTATAAACCCCGAACACTTCTCTAAATACATCACTTATCTCGCCTAATGTAGCATAATTCTTTACGGCATCTATGATATATGGCATAGTATTCTCATCACTCTCAGCAACCTCTTTTAGCCTAGATAATACATGCTCAACTTTACTCTTATCTCTACTAGCCTTCAACTCTTTTAGCCTAGCAATCTGCTTCTTCTCTATCTCTGGATCTATTACATGGATCTCTGGCTCAATATCCTCTTTATCAACAAATTTGTTAACTCCAACAATTATCCTCTTCCCTTCATCAACCTCTTTCTTAAGCCTATAAGCATTCTTCCTTATCTCATCTTGGAAGTAGCCTTTCTCTATAGCCTTTAATGATCCTCCCATACTATCTATCTTTGCTAGATATTTGTTAACCTCTTCCTCTATTGTATCTGTTAAATGCTCAATAAAGTATGATCCTCCTAATGGATCTACAGTTCTAGTAACACCACTCTCATATGCAATTATCTGCTGTGTTCTTAGCGCTATCTTTACTGCATGCTCAGTTGGTAGAGATAACGCTTCATCTTTAGAGTTTGTATGAAGAGATTGGCAGCCTCCTAGAACAGCTGCTAATGCTTGTAAGGCTACTCTAATTATATTATTATCTGGCTGTTGAGCTGTTAACGATTCTCCGCTTGTTTGGACATGGAACCTTAGATGCATAGATTTAGGATTCTGAGCATTGAACCTTTCCTTCATTATCTTAGCCCAGATCCTTCTAGCAGCTCTAAACTTGGCTATCTCTTCTAGTATATCTATAGTACAACACCAGAAGAACGATAATCTAGGAGCGAAATCATCTACATTCAAACCACGATTTATACATGCTTCAGTATAAGCAATCGCATTTGCAAATGTGAATGCTAGTTCTTGTATTGCAGTAGCACCAGCTTCCCTCATATGATATCCAGATATGCTTATTGGATACCATTTAGGTACATTCTTGCTGCAATATTCTACCGAATCTACAAATAACCTTATCGATGGTTCTGGAGGATAGATATATGTATTTCTAGCGATATACTCTTTAAGTATATCATTCTGTAAAGTTCCTCTTAACATATTTTGAGCAATTCCTTGACTTTCAGCAACTGCAATATAAAATGATAACAGTATATTTGCGGTAGAGTTTATCGTCATTGAAGTACTTACTTTATCTAATGGTATACCATCAAAGCATATCATCATATCTTTCAGCGAACTTATAGCAACTCCTACCCTTCCTACTTCTCCTTCACTTCTAGGATGATCAGAATCATATCCAGTCTGTGTAGGTAGATCAAAAGCTAAACTTAATCCAGTCTGGCCATGCTCCAACAAAAACTTGAATCTAGCATTTGTTTCCTCAGCACTACCAAATCCAGTATATTGTCTCATAGTCCATAATCTAGCTCTATACATATCTGGATATATGCCTCTAGTGAATGGATAACTTCCAGCATCTTCATCTAATGGTTTTGTATCATCCTTTGTATATATCCTCTTTACCTCTATATTAGAATCTGTTAAAAACTTCTTCTCTTCGCTCATGCTCTCACTTTATTATACTAGATGCTATCTCCTCAGCAGCTGTATATGGATCTATCTTCTTTGCTAATATCATCTTCAAGTACTTATTATACAACTCATTATCTTTAAGTATATCTCTTAACCTCTCACTTACTATATCATTAACTAGATCTATGACTTCCATCTCTATCCTCTTCTTCTCTAATTCCTTATATTTGCTACTCTTCTTCTCTAATACTTCCTCGATACCATCAACTAACTCTTTTATGCCTTTACCTTCTAATGCTACAGTCTTGAATAATAATTTATCATCTTTATCAACTATAAGATCTTTTATATCATAATATAGTTTCTCTGCACCGTCTAGATCTGCTTTATTAACAATGTATATATCTCCTATCTCAGTCAAACCAGCCTTTATAGCTTGAATACTATCTCCAGTCTGAGGATTGAATAATACTAATGTTACATCAACGATCTTTGTTATCTCTATATCTAACTGTCCAGCTCCTACACTCTCTATTATTATCCTTTTAAAACCAGCAGCGTCTAATACTCTAATTGCATTCCTTACTGATCTAGAGATGCCTCCTAATGCTCCTCTACTCGCCATGCTCCTTATGAATATGTTATCATCTAGAGTATGCTGCTGCATTCTAACCCTATCTCCTAATATCGCTCCCCCGCTTATAGCGCTAGTTGGATCTATTGCTAATACTGCAACCTTAAAATCTCTCTTCCTATACTCTTCTATCAATTTATCTATTAAAGTGCTCTTTCCAGCTCCAGCAGGACCAGTAATTCCTATAGTTCTAGCGTTTCCTATATTCTCTATTATCTCCTTAATCAATTCTCTAGATTCTGGCAGATCATCTTCAACAACTGATAATGCTTTTGCTATAGCTACTCTCTTGCCTTCTAACAATGCTTTACTTATATTCACATGATCTGCTTATCGGAATTATATTAAATACTTATGGCTATAAAGGCACAAAATTGAAATGGTTAAGATGAGTAATGGCATATAATATAGTATAACTGTATTAATAGACAATCAAAAATATATGGAAAATTATTAAATATTCAAACTGCTCTTTCTAGTCAATAATATTATTGTTCCAGTTATTATTGCAAGTATTGGTAACACAGCTAATGGGAATTCTGGAACTACCTCTGTTCCAACGATCTTTACCTCATGTATGCTATGCATATATACTATCTTTATACCCTCTTCATTGGTTTCTGGGTTTACAATAGGTATAGCATCTATAGGTTCACCATCTATTGTTACTGTATAAGGACCTTTTAGAACATTACTTAAATATATCTCAGCCATACCTAGACTTCCATCACTACCTTCAACTTTGAATGAGATGCTTTTATCTTCCTCATTAAACTGTACATTGCTTATATCCGAATTACTTGATATCTTTATATCAACCTCAGTATCATCTATTATAACCTTCTCAACTACCTCTTTCTCAAGGTTCATCGATAATGGTTTTGCATTAGATATTCTAAGTGTCTGCAGAGAATTGTCAAAGTCATTAATATACTTGTCATAATCCTCGACTTTAGAACTGAACATTACTTGTATTGTTCTTATTGTATTATCAAACTCTTGTGATACCCATAAACCTTTAGCTCTAATAGTTATAGGATTTCCATTCTCATCCTCTGTATCACATTCTACAACTCCTTCCATTCCTTTAGCTCCATCAACATCTACTAGATTAAATGATAATACTCTACATTCTACTTTACTTTCTACTGTCTCTGGTTCTGTAGGTTCTGTAAACTCTTCTGTAGATGTAGGTTCAGCTTTTATCTCTTTAGCCTTTTCAGCATCCATTACTACAAGCATCATCATTGGAGAGCCTACTGACATACCTGTCATATCAATACCCCCAGGCGCAGCTCCAAAACCTGCAATTAATGGTGAACTTGGTAATACCATAGATGGAAACTCCATACCAGACCAGCCTTCTGGTAATGTGATCTCTATACCCAATTCTTCATTAACATATTTACCTTCAACCGTTTTAATCTCGATATTTGGTATGGGTATTTGTGCTTGTGCATTTGCTGCTAATAATACTGTACTTAAAGTAATTATAGCAATTATAGTTTTCAGCATAATTTATGATAACAGTAACTCTACATATATATTTTATGATATGATGATGATATGAAATATAATAAAATTATGAAAAATTATAATACAGAAATCAGTCTAAATAAATCCCAGCATGCTTCTTTGCTCCATCACGGATCAGTTTAAGAACATACCATGAACCAAATTTACCGAATGTAGCAGCTATCATCCTCATAATTGGACTGAAATGTGCAGTTCCATACCAGAACCAATTTGATACTGTTTTTGCTGTAAGATACCAACATCTAAAGTATAATTCCCATTGCATCTTAGTCATATTTTCTCCATATAATGATCTAGTAGGATCATGATAATCTGTATAGAACATAGGAGCCACTACTGTAGCCATTCCATCTAAACTTTTTAATAATTCGATTGTATCTCTGACATCATCATCAGTCTCTCCTGGTAAACCTATGATCAATGTATTTGCTACAAAGTAGTAATTATCGTTCAATAATTTTATTCCATTCCTTACAACCCATGGCCATTCTTCTGGGCTGAAAGGTTTTACCTTATAAGGCATATGCTTTGCTATGAGGCTTGGTGATGCTGTTTCTAATCCAACTTGAACTCCGTTCCATCTATCTGGCCCGAAATTGTTTATAGTGCTCATAGCTTTCACACATTCTGGTTCTGCCATAGCAGATGAGAATGTTAGATGTATTGCTCCTACATAATTGACGTTTGGTAACGATTTCAATTCTTTGAACAATTCTGTTACTGCATCTTTGTTAGGTATTAACTCTTTATTATCCGATCCATATAACAATATCTCTTCTGATTGTAACCATACACTAGTAATACCATATCTAAGGTTAATCATAGCCTCTTCTTTCAATCTATCAATAGGAAAGTCTCGCTTCTTCCTAAGATTTGGATCACAGAAATCACAACCTCTACCGCAGCCTCTCATAGCTTCAATACAACCATTAGTAGTAGGACCTTTTATGTATGGTATCTCTTCTAGAGTATATGTTCTTGAGAATATAACCTCATCAGCTTTATCATGTATTATATCATTATATATGTTAACTATCTTATCATCAGCCTCTCCAATAACTACATGATCTATACCATACTCTTCCCTCTCGCTTTTGCTAAATGAGAACTGCCATGCTCCTGGACCTCCAACAACAACTTTGAAGTTATACTTTTTCTTCAACTCTTTAACCCTATTGCATAAATTTCTGAATGATATTCTATTTATTGGAGTCATCTTACCTTGTGTTAATGCAGATGGAACTGGTCCTATACCTCTAGGATCCATAACATTCAACCCTACTATCTTTGTATCCTCTCCTATAGCCTTCTCAATATAATCTGGATGTGCTATGAATACATCTTGCTTATCGAACTCTTTTAATAAGCCACTCTCAACTCTTCTTAAGCCGAGAGGTGCTACAAATGCTTCTCCAGTATCCTTATCAAACTCTATAGTTGGACAGAATACAGTTTTGTATATGAATGGAGGTATCTTCTCTGCTGGAAAGGTTGCTATGAATCCAAAAAGCATGTTATCTCTATAATGAGACATTAACGTTCTATCAGCACTAAGAACGTATTTCTTACCTTTCATATCAGTTATTGTTAATTAATATCTTATAAATATTATATTAGCAATATATCACATAACTCTAGGTAAATATCTATAAATGTTCTATTTGCAGTTTTTAATAATATTTTGTTAGTATTTGTTATTGACCTTGGTTATTATTGATGATTAGTTGATATTCTTTATTATAATATAGATTAGTGCTATTGTATTGTTATAATAACATAATATATTATTCCTATTTCACTTATAATAAGAATAATACCCAGTATTATACGACGTCTAATTAGATTAATGACATTAAACAGTCTAAGCTGTCTAATTAGCCATAATCCGATTCCTAAGAATATTGCAATTGCTAAATAAAGAATGTTATCTATTAGATCATATAGTTCATTTTGTAAGAAAGTATCAAATAATATTATCATTATAGATAAAGTAGATGTCATTGCTATAAGAAGACTTTACCATCACATGTTGTATTACCACGTTTAATAGCTATTTCAGGAATATTTGTATCATTTGCACTTATCTTAATCTGTTTATCTGTTCTAGTTATATTAGTTATATCTAACCATGTAATACCATAATTATCTATCAGATATTATTTGAGTTTAGGAGGTATATTCTCAGACGTGCCATTTATAACATACTCCCATGTAAATAAATAATCATCAATTTGGATAGGTTGTAGTTTTATTTGTGCTATAATTGAAATCAATATAAATAATCCAGCTATAATAGTAGCATTAGCTTGTAATAATGTATTATTATCCCTATTCACATTAGCCATATCCAATCTAATTGATATGATAAAGTTATTTTCTGATCCTAAACATTTATTCATAAAAATATTCAATTAAAGACATGAAAGCATGGATTGGCACTTCTGGCTATACTTATGATTGGAACAAAGCCAAACCATCAGCATTTGAATGGTATTTAATGCAAGGATTCAATAGTGTAGAGATCAATGCTAGTTTCTATAGGTTTCCTAGTAAAAATTGGATGAAAGCATGGAGTAAAGCTCCTAGCAGTTTCAGATTTGCCATCAAGGTTCATAGATCGATCACTCATTATGCAAGATTAAGAGGAAGAGCAGTTGAACTATTCAATAAATTTGCTGATATACTGAAACCTATGGATTATAGAATTAGATTCTGGTTATTCCAGATGCCTCCTTCCTTTATATATAGTGATGATAACCTCAAGATCGTTAAAGAGTTTGCAAGTATGTTTGATGATGATAGATTTGTTATTGAGTTCAGAGATCCTAGTTGGTGGCAATATGCTGATAAGATAAATGAGTTTGCAATCTTTTGCTCAGTAGATGCTCCAGATCTCCCTAGAGATATAATTGCTAGTAATAATAAAGTATATCTCAGATTACATGGGAGATATATCTGGTATTCATATCTTTATGAAGAGAATGAGTTGGATGAGATAATAGATAATATTAATAATCTAGGATTAGAAGAGGTTGCTATCTATCTCAATAATGATCATGGCATGTTAGCAAATGGATTATACCTGCTTGAAAGGTTTAAGAATTATTTATAAGTTATCTATCCATAATAGATAATATGAATGATGTAATATGCTTATGTCCGTTAGAAGGAATAATAGATCTGATAAGTAAGAAATGGGCATTATTAATAATTAATGAGATAGGAAATCATGGTAGTATAAGATATAACGATCTTATGAAAGAGTTGCAACTCATAAGTCCTAAAACATTGGCAGATATGCTAAAAGAGCTACAGAAAGAAGGCTTGGTTGAAAGGCATGCATACAATGAGATACCTCCTAGAGTAGAGTATACATTAACAGAACAAGGTAAGAGTTTAAGGAAAGCAATAATACCATTATTAGAATGGGCTATATCTAAGCAAGGAACGGTAGTAGCACGTTGTTCTTGTAGCATGATAAAGAGAGAGTAAGGAATATTATAACGCTAGAAATTCTCAAAGGTAATGAAAGGTATAGTAGCGTTAGATATGGATGGAACTATCTTAAATGGTAGAACTGTATTCGCATTAGCAAAACTGAAGAATGTTATGGAGCAAATCAAATCTATCATGAATAGTAATGAGTATGGATATATAAAGACAGAGAAGATAGCAAGATTTTGGGAAGGTTTAAGCAAAGAAGATATCTTAGATGCAGTAGATAAGATACAATTAAACTATGGTGCTGAAGAATTGGTTAATGAATTGAAGAAAGATTATAGAGTTGGTATAATAAGCGATAGTTACACTCTAGTAACTGAGTATATTGCTAAAAAGTTAGGAGGTTTAGACTTTACATACGCTAATGATCTAGTTATGAATAATGATATTGTAACTGGAGAGGTTAGAATGCCTCTAGGATGGGAAAAGATCAATTGTTATTGTAAAATATCAGTATGTAAGAGATATCATCTAGAAAAGGCTATGAAGGAATATAATCTGAATTATAGTATTGCAGTAGGAGATACTAATGCTGATAGATGCATGATAGAGACTGCTAACATAGGTATAGCATTCGATCCTAAAGATGATATAATAAGATCTACTGATAAGATAATAAATGATAAGAACTTGTTAAAAGTATTAGATTATCTCTGATCTTTTACCGAACTTCTCATTATACAACTCTATAGATCTTATTATAACATTCTTTGCTTCATCTACATCATACCAACCTACGATCTCTACTTTTTTACCCTCCAAATCTTTATAAACTTGGAAAAAATGAGCCATCTCTTTTAATGTATGTAATTCCATATCATCTATCCCTCTCAAACTATCGTATCTAGGATCATCTTTAGGCACACATAATATCTTATCATCAATCACGCCAGAATCATTCATCCTTAACAAGCCTATAGGTCTAGATTCTATAAGCACTCCTGGATATGTTGGATTTGTTACTAGCACTAATGCATCTAAAGGATCTCCATCCTCTCCTAGAGTTCTAGGGATCATCCCATAATCTCCAGGATAATGTAAAGGAGAGAATAATACTCTATCCAACTTTATAATATTATTCTCCTTATCATACTCATACTTATTCATCGAACCTTTAGGTATCTCTACTATAACATTGATTATATCTGGTGCATGTTTACCAATGTTTAGATCATGCCATAGATTCATGGTTTGATTATTAATAGATTGTAATTTTAGTCTTATGGTATTTATACAGTATTTTGAACAAACAAGGATTAATAATGAGGCTAGTGATCATTATATAGATGGATAAGAATAGATTGAATGATCTTGATGGAAAAGATTGGATCAAGTTTACCAAGTCATGGGTAGTTTATAACTCAGATGGAGAGAAGGTAATCAATTATAACAAACCAGAGAATAGAAGATTATCAGATAAGAGTTATTTTATTCATTCTCCTCCTCCTAGAAATGATGATAAGATTAAGCATCCTGCTAGTTTTCCAGAGTCATTAGTAAAGGAATTCATACAATTCTTTACAAAGAAGGGAGAATGGATACTTGATCCTTTTCTAGGAAGTGGTTCAACATTGTTAGCAGCATTTGAGAGTAATAGGAATGGTATAGGCATAGAGTTATCACAATACTGGGCTGATATGGCAAGGGAAAGATTAAAGCGAGCAAAAGAGCAGAACAAACTTGACAAGTTTATAGGTTATGAAGAATTGCAGCATATCATAATAGTTGGAGATTCTAGAGAGATAGATAAAATATGGACCAAGTATGACTTACCTAAGATAAAGTATGTAATAACTTCACCCCCATATTGGAACCAATTAAAACGGAATTACATTAGGCAGAAGAAGAGGGCAGAGCAAGGCTTACATACTATATATTCTCAAGATCCGAGAGACCTAGGAAATATAGATGATTATGCAGTATTTATAATTGAACAGAAGAGAATATTTGATAAGGTATATGATATAACAGAAGATAAAGGATATCTTACTATAATAACCGATAATATATATGCTGATGGAAGGTTATATCCTTTAGCATTTGATACATTAATAACTTTGAGCGAGAGATGGATACCAAAGGATGAAAAATTATGGTTACAAGATGATAAGCCATTGATACCTCTAGGAATATACTCTAGTTATATAGGCAATAGACACCATCAATACTGCTTAATATTTAGGAAAGAAGAGGATAAATTGAAAGAGCAAAAAGAATATTTTAATAATATAATCAAGAATATCTATGTAAGATTGAGCAATGAATCTAACGCATGATGAGTTTGTTGATGTGATCTCAAGAAGTATATTAAATAATTATAAAGATATCTTCAAGGATGTATTTATATCACGAGTATCGATGGACTTTCCAAAACCAGATTTTGTATTCATACCATTAAATATTAGAAAAGTATATTACCAGTAGCATTTGAGGTAAAGACACCATTTGTATATAAGCATGAATACCTTACTGGTTTAGGACAAACTATAGCCTATAATAGCATATTTCCATTAGCGTATATAGTAATACCAGATACCAATATTGAAGGGTTTGACGTTGCTGATTATATAAAGGATGTTATAGCCATGAATAATAAGCATAGGGTTATTCTCATATAAACAAGATGAACCAAGGAATGTAAGGCTTGAGAAAGAAGCAGATGTTATAAATATCGGTAAAGAGTACGTTAAGAAGGTTAAAGAGATAAAAAGATCATACTCATACTGGAGAGAGACAAGACCAGAAGAAGTATTTTATGCATTGGATATATCTAGTAGATTAAGGAAAGGTTATACATTGAATACATTGTTAAATAAACTATGGAAAGATAAATTGGTAAATAGGTTCAAGAATGCAAAGAGAGCAAGTTCATTCCTATTGAATTACAAGCTATTCTTGATCCAGAATGCATTAATAGATGCTAATGGTAAATTAACATTGATAGGAAGATATACTTTAGAGTTAGGTAAGAGATATGGATACAAAAGCAATATTGGATATGATATAATAACATACATAATGCTAAAGTATGGAGGACATTATCTGTTATTATCAAAGATATACAAGGAGCAACTTGATATGGATAATAATGAGTTATCGAGATGGGAATCATGGATAGATTCTTTACTAACTGGACTAAACAATCAGAATTATTATATAAGCAAGGATGATTTTAGAATAGATCTACCTAGATTACCATATGCTTACAAGAAGTACTTTAAGATAGCTAGATATGTTAAAGGTAGAGGCTTGTTAGTAGATTATCCAAGGGTAGTTGAGATACTTGAAATATAGTAAGTTGTTTGAGCCTATTGAATCTAGGCTTGAATAATCATCTATAAGACTTTTGTTTCCTTCTTCTAGCTCCTGGTCCACCAAACTTTTTGGGTTCAACTTGTCTAGGATCTCCAGACAATAGATGCTTATCATACTCTAATATCCTTTCCTTTATACTTTCTCTAGTTGCCTTTGGTAATGGATGTGCAGCCTCTGATTTATAATTTGTTAATGCTCTAGATATAGCCATAGCAGATGCAACGGCTTGACCTATAACTCCTCCCCCTTGAACTCTAACATTTATATCTACATTATTTATAGCGTCTCCAGCTAACTTTAATGGCGTTAATATTATATTTCTAGCCATCTCTGGCTCATATATCTCAACTGGTATATTGTTTATCCTAACCCTTCCTTTACCTTTAACAATGCTAGCAATCGCTCTAGCAGTCTTTCTTGATGCTGAGTATAATTCTAATCTAGTCATGGCTCCCAACCTATCAGTCTAGCAATCTCATATATAGTTGTATAATATGCTACTGGCTTTCTTATCTTTGCATCTTCGATCTGTATAGCTCTTGCATTAGCATACTCTTCTGGCACTCCAATATACACTCTCAACCTCTTCATAGCCTTGATACCTTTTGGTTGCTTTCTAGGAACCATACCTCTAATCATTCTAGTAATTATGTTATCTGGTCTTCTAGGATGCCTAGGAGTATGTTTAGGATTTATTATACTTGCTATCTGTAGATACTCATGCTGCTCTTTCAGTATATTCGCTTTATTACCACTAACTACAGCCTTTTCAGCATTAAGGATGATAACTCTCTTACCATTTAACAATAGTTTTGCTGCATAAGAGCATAACCTCCCAGCGATATGCTCAGTGGCATCTATTATGATAGTATCTTTCTTCTGAGATATATCTTTCAATTCTTGTATACTAACTTGTCTAGCCAATTATCATAACCTCCTTACCATCTGGGTATTTATTTGCCATCTCTTCTAATGTTAGAATCATACCTCCAGCCTCTTTAATCTTTCTTGCTGCTGCCTCTGATATAGCAAACGCTGCTAACTCTATCTTATGATCTATATTGCCTTTTGCTAATACTTTACCTGGTACTACTACCTTAGAACCATCTTTAGTATATCTTGCTATCCTATCTATATTAACCTCAACCCTTCTTGATCTGGATCTTTCTAACATTCTAGCAACTGCTAACCATATCTTAACGTTATTGCTCTTGCTAGCAACCTTTAACTTTTGTATTGTATCAATTAAGACTGGATTCTGCATACTCTTTCTCCTCTTTCAATTTTGTTATCTTCTCACTAAACCTTCTCAGCTTCTCAGATAAAACTCTTATGCTTTCTAATAATATCTCAGTAGCAGTTAAAGAGCCAACTGACTCTAATGTTAATATGAATTCCTCTGGTTTATCTCCTTCTTTTAGAACTGCTACTGAAACTGGTTGCCATTTAGCATGCATCTTACCAGTTCCTAGCCTGGCATATGCTTCAATCTTAACCTTTTGACCAGTTGCTAAAACGACAATTGGTATGTTAGGATTGATAGGCTTTACTATATCATCTTCAGATATCAGATCAGAAGATAAAACTTGCCTTGGCTTATCTATAGCCTCTACATCTAGATAAAGCATGACTCTACAATTAGGACATCCTAGACTACTCTTACATGAGCATTCTTCAGCCTTTACGAATCTATTCAATTCTGTTCTTAATGGAATTAAACCTATTCTATGAACCAAAGCCTCATCATGCATCGCTGATGAGTTATAATGCATAACAACATCATCAATAGCCATAATGGGAACTTCGCTTATAGCTATCCTTCTTAATGCATTAACATATTGTCTAGGAAAACCTACGAATTTTACTGATATTGTATTCTCTGATACATCAAGTATATCTATAGATACCATATGTTATAGAAATGACTTTTATACCACTTAAAAATGTAGCGAAGTTATTCTAATGATCTTGCTACTTTAATAAGCTCTTATATCTCATACATTATTGATATAACAATTTAGATAAATATATCTTCTAACAGATATAAACCTTCAAAATATATATGCATTAATTTATAATAAGACATATGGCATCGAAATTCACAATAGTTAGACTAATAGTAGATGGAGAAAAGTTAGAGATACTAGTAAAACCAGATCTAGCATTAGATTATAAGATGGGAAAGAAGAGAGATATAAGCAATATCTTAGTATCAGATGAGATCTATTCAGATGCTAATAAAGGTACTAGAGTATCTAAGGACAAATTACAGAAATATCTTAATACTAGCGATCCTTTTGAAGCTGCTAGAATAATATTAGAGAGAGGAGATCTTAACTTAACTGCAGAACAGAGGAAGAGACTAACCGAGGAGAAGAGGAAGAAGATAGTAACAATAATATCAAGAGGTTTTGTAGATCCGAGAACCAACCTTCCTCATCCACCATTAAGGATAGAACAAGCATTAGAAGAGTGTAGAGTGTCCATAGATCCATTCAAGAGTGCTGAGGAGCAAGCAAAAGATATTATAGAGAAATTAAGAAAAGTATTACCATTAAAAGCAGAGAATGTTAAGATTGTTATAATAATCCCTCCACAATTCGCTGCACAATCATATAGCGTATTAAAAAGTATGGGAGAATTGAAGAATGAGGAATGGCAGGCAGATGGTTCTCTAAAAGCAATAGTTGAAATACCAGCTGCTATGCAATCTATATTGATGGATAAGTTAGGAAATGTAACAAAAGGTAATGTACAAGCAAAGGTGATTAGATGAGCGAAGTTAAGAGAAAGTATGTATTACCAGGAGATTATATAACTGAAGGAAATTATAGATTATTATCGAATGTAACAAAGATTGGCGATGCTATACACTCAACTAGGATTGGGATAGCAGAGATATCTAAGGATGGTGTTAAGGTTATACCATTATCTGGTATATACATACCAAGAGTTGGTGATCTAGTAATTGGTAAGATAATTGGACAATCAGCATTAGCATGGGAGGTTGATATAAACTCATGCTTCTCTGGACATCTTCCAGCACAAGATGTATTTGATAAAGATTTCAATCCTTCAAGGGATGATATGAAGAAAAAGTTTAATATTGGAGATCTTATAGCATGTAGAATAGCAGCATTTGATAGAACTAGAGATCCATTACTAACAGTAGCAGATAAGGATTTAGGAAAGATAAAGGAAGGAGAAGTAGTAAAGATATCTCCAACTAAAGTTCCTAGGTTAATAGGCAAGAGAGGTTCTATGATACAGACTATAGAGCAAGCAACAAAATGTAGTATAATAGTTGGACAGAATGGTATAATAGTAGTATCTGGACCTAGCGAAGATGCTGTGTTATTAACCATCAAGGCTATAAAGACTATAGAAGAAGAGGCTCATACAGCAAATCTAACCCAACGAATAAAAGAGATGCTTGAGAAAGAGAGAGGTGAGATAGAATGAGTAAATTGATAAATGAAGGTATAAGAGTTGATGGAAGAAGGATAGATGAATTGAGGCCAGTAAAGATAGATGTTGGAGTATTAAAGAATGCAGATGGTTCTGCATATATAGAGTTTGGCAATAACAAGATTGTAGTCGCAGTTTATGGTCCCAAAGAAGTTCATCCTAAGCATATGGAATTACCAGATAGAGCAACATTGAGATGCAGATACCATATGTCTCCATTCTCAGTAGAAGAGAGGAAGAACCCTGCTCCTTCTAGAAGAGAGATAGAGATAAGTAAGGTTACTAGAGAAGCATTGGAACCAGCATTGATATTGGAGGATTATCCTAGGACTGCTATAGATGTATATATTGAGGTATTACAATCTGATGGAGGCTCTAGATGTGCTGGTATAACTGCTGCTTCTGTAGCATTAGCGGATGCTGGAATAAATATGAGAGATATGGTTAGTGCTTGTGCAGCTGGAAAGGTTGATGATACAATAGTATTAGATATTAGCGATATTGAAGATAAAGAAGGACAAGCTGACATGCCTATAGCATATCTTCCAAATCTAAAACAGATATCATTGATGCAAGTTGATGGTAAATTGAGTAAGGATGAATATTATGAATGCTTAGATATGGCTTTAAAAGGATGTATGCAAGTATATGAGATACAGAAAGCAGCATTGAGAAGAAAATACTTTGGAGGTGAAGAGGATGAATAGGAAGAGTAGCATAATTCTAGAACATTTAAGGAAGGAACAGATGGATGAATTGTTGAAGATAGAGCGAAGGTTAGATGGTAGAAGCCTAAGTGATTATAGAGAGTTGAAGATAGAGACAGATCTTATAAAGAAAGCAGAAGGTTCAGCATTAGTAAGTTTAGGGAATACTCAAGTTATTGCTGGAGTTAAAGTTGAGATAGATAGACCATTTCCAGATATGCCAGATAAAGGTTTGTTGATATGTAATGCCGAGGTATTACCACTAGCATCAGCATATGCAGAACCAGGTCCACCAGATGAGAATGCAATAGAGTTAGCAAGAGTTGTTGATAGAGGTATTAGAGAGTCGGAGATGATAAATCTTAAAGAATTAGTTATAAAACCAGGGGAAAAGGTTTATGCTGTATTTGTTGATGTTAGTGTATTAAATGTTGATGGTAATCTATTTGATGCCACATCATACGCAGTTGTATCTGCATTGCTAACATCAAAGATTCCAAAATATGAGTTAGAAGGTGATGAGATAGTCAAGAGAGATGAGTATATGCCTTTACCAGTCAATACTATACCAATATCTATAACAATGGCAAGGATAGGAGATGCTATCATTGTGGATCCAACTGCTGAAGAAGAATCATGTATGGATGCTAGAACTACGATGACTGTGGATAATGAGCATAATGTATGTGCTGTTCAGAAGGGAGGCTCTGGAACATTCTCTCCAGAACAGGTTAAATATATGGTAGATCTAGCGATAAATAAGAGTGAAGATATAAGGGAGATAATCAAAGGTGTTGCTTATGGTGAAGCGAAAGAAGACTAAAGAGCAATTAAAAGGATTAGGAGCAAAGTATGGAGCGACTCTAAGAAGAAGGTATGCTAGCATTTACAAATTGTTAAAGAAGAAGAGGACATGTCCAAAGTGCGGTTCTATAAGGTTCAAGAGAGAAGCTATAGGAATATGGAGATGCTATAAATGTAATTATACCATTGCTGGAGGAGCATATGATATAGCATCTAAGCATGCTTAATAAATCCATAAATTATTTTAATTGTTAAATATTAAATCATGTAATAGTTATCTTCGAATTATAGATGAGAAATAGAAAAGACTAAATTTAACTATCTTCTAAAGTAGAAGCATGGCATTTGAACAATTCATTGCTGGTGCAACTGCAGTAGGAATAACATTTAATGACGGAGTTGTGTTAGCAGCGGAGAAGAGGATATCGTTAGGCAATTATGTCATGAGCAAAACAGCAAAGAAGACATTCAAACTTACAAACAAAGTAGGGGCAGCATGTGCTGGTATGATTGCAGATATGCAGATACTTATGAGACAGATAGAATCATTCGCAAAGTTAAGAGCGTTAGAGATAAAGAGGGAAGTTCCTCCAAATTCCGTAGCAAAGATGGTATCTGTAGTATTATTTGAGCGAAGATATTTCCCATTATTAACACAGATAATTATTGGAGGAATAAATGAGAAGCCAGTTATCTATACATTAGATCCACTTGGCTCAATATTGCCAGATGTATATGCAGCAGCTGGAACAGGAGCAGAGATGGCTATAGGAGTTATAGAGTCTAGATATAAAGAGGGTATGAGCGAGCAAGAGGCTAGAGATTTAGCAATTAATGCTATAAGAGCAGCTATAGCAAGAGATGCAGCAAGTGGAGACGGGGTTGATATGCTTATAATAAGTAAAGAAGGAAGCAAGGAAGAGTCCATAAAGTTTACATCCTAGTAACCTAAACTTCTTTATAGACTTCCCAGAATTTATCTCCAATATAATGTAAATTCTTTATTACAAGTCCTTTCTCTAAACCTTCTGCTTCTTTACTATCCATCAATGCTATACCTACTGCTAGATACTGTTTATGCTTCTCATCCTTTATGCAAACCACATCATCTTTTGAGAATTGTTCCATAGAAACTATACCAGGTCTCATTATCGATGCTCCGTTACATACAGCCTTTACTGCTCCCATATCTACTTCAATACTAGGAAATTTTGCTAACAATTCTTTATCTGCTAGGAATGGGAGCAATGTATATTTATTATCGATATTTACCTTAATCATCTTAATATCATCGCTTATCAATAGATAACCTTTATCAAGTTCAATAGATAACATCTTCTTTACTTTAGGAAGGTCGATCTTCCATAACCTCTTCGCTTCCTCTATTATCTCTACTATATTACTCTTAGATATGTATTGCTTCTTCAATGCTTGCTTAACTCCTCCCTTATCTCTATAAGATCTCTCAATATAGCACTAGCAGTCTCTATACCTCCAGCACCTCTTCCTATTATTGTCAATTCTCCAGAATGTTCTGATAAGAATGTTACAGCATTTAACGTTCCATTTACACATAACGGATCATCCTTATTAACTTCTCTAGGCATTACCGATAACTCTTCATTACACTCTGCAATTAGTTTTATTGTCGATCCTCTATCTAATAACTTTTTTATCTCATCCCTCTTTACATTTCTTATACCAGTGAACTTTACATCATTTAATGTTACCTTTCTATTCATGATCCAATTAGCCATTATAACCAACTTTGCAGCTGGATCATAGCCATCTATATCTAAACTAGGATCTGCTTCAGCATATCCTTTAACTCTAGCATCTTCTAACGCTTCTTCAAACTCTAAACCTTCTTCCATCTTTGTTAATATATAATTTGTAGTTCCATTCAATATACCTCGTAATGATGCTATACTATCTCCTTTCAAACAATGCTTAGCAAACTCTAAGATTGGAGTGCCTCCTCCAACTGTAGCGCTAAACTTTAACTTTACATTATTATAATCTGCTAATTCAATTAGAGAAGGGAATGCTAATGCTAATGGACCTTTGTTAGCGGTAACTACATTCTTTCCATACCTCATTGCTGAGGTTATATATGATAATGAAGGTTCACCAGTCTTTAGATTTGTTGGAGTTACTTCTACCAAACACTCAGCATCAACACTTGCTAACAATTCATCTATGTTCAGATCATCATTCAAACCCTTCTTATCTGCTCCTTCATACCCATGAACCGAACCTTTTACTCTTTTAACCTCTAACAACTTTTCTAGATCTAAACCAAGTTGCGATATAGCATATCCTTTCTTATCTAATACTGCAACTATCCTAGGCTTCATACCATAATTTGCATAGAGATCATCCCCTCTAGATAGGAATAGTTTAGCTAGATTCTGTCCTACTACTCCAAAGCCAAATAATATTATCCTCAATGCTTATGGATTGGAATCTTTTATTTATATACTCTGCTGAGAGTAATTGCTGGGATACACGTATATAATAAATAAACTTTTTGATCGTAAAAAAGCATATGTTATATATATATTGAACTATGAAATAATTAAGAAACTAATTTATATCATTCTAACAGATAATAAAAATATATGGCATCAAACCTAGAAAAATACAAGAATGATATAGATAGATTAATAGATAAAGGACAGAAATTGCTTGATGCTTTAGAATCGGATAAAGGCTTCGCAGATTTTAGAAATCAATATGAAGAATGGTATACCGAGGCATTGGCATTAATTAAAATAGTTTTACCTGATAGAGTTGATGATTTCAAGAGATATTATGATTCTAAAGATGCCGATTCAATTAGAAATCGTATTAGTGGCAGTAGGACGGGTCCCTTTTATGAGATAGGAAATGGTGCAAAATTATTGTTTGCAAACCAACTAGGCATACTTAAAGGTGCTAGACGGAGATTTGAAAGTTCATTATTTGATATTAAGCAAGTATTACAAGCTGATTTGTTCGATTCTGAGCTCGATGCTGCAAGAGAGTTGAACGAGAAAGGTTTCGCACGAGGTGCTGGTGCAATTGCTGGTGTAGTTTTAGAAAGCCATTTAGCTAAAGTATGTGAAAATCATAAACTAAAGATGAAGAAGAAAAATCCTACTATTAACGATTTTAATCAATTATTAAAAGATAATGATGTTATTGATGTTAAGGATTGGCGCTTTATACAACATTTAGCAGATTTAAGAAATTTATGCGATCATAAAAAAGGAAAAGAACCTACACAAGATGATGTTGACGAACTTATACAAGGTGTTGAAAAGATAATCAAAACTGTATTTTAAGACATTGCTGGAAAACAATTCAACTTTATTAATCATTGACATACTACTATGAGCATTGGAAGAGTTAATAACTATAATATTAGCAATAGTAAGCCTAATAGCTGGATTACTAGGTTCATTACTAGGTTTAGGAGGAGGTTTTATCATAGTTCCAGCATTATCATTCATGAATATAACTCCTAACCAGATAGCTAGTACTAGCCTCTTCTCTGTATTATCAACCTCATCATCATCAACAATAGCATATGCAAAGCAGAAGAGGATAGATTATAGACTAGGATTAAGATTTGCTATATTTGCTATTCCTGGAAGTATATTAGGAGCATATACATCTTCGCTAATATCATTAGAATCATTCAAACTATATTTTGCAATAATATTGATAGGAACCTCTATCTATATGCTAAAGAGGAGAGGTATAACTAAGAGTAATAAAAATCTAGTAATATTAGCATATCTAGCTAGTTTCTTTGCTGGTTTTATATCAAGTCTATTTGGTATAGGAGGAGGAGTCATCTATATGCCATTGATGATTGGTTTGCTAGCGATGCCAGCAAAGATATCTACCGCTACATCACAATTCATACTATTAATATCGTCAATATCTGGCTTGATAACTCATGCTTATTTAGGGCATCCAGATTATATATTAGCAATAGTATTGATCATAGGAACGTTTCTAGGAGCGCAGATTGGAGCGAAGATATCATTAAAGATCAAAGAACGATTATTAAGGGATCTAGTAGCATTAGCATTGATAGCAATAGCTATAAGGATGATAATATCTGTTTTTAATCCCTCAGTATAGGAATAACCTCATCATCACTTCAGACGGCTCTTCCATCACCTCATCAGGATCAATATAACTATGATAATAAATAATAAATAATTATGTTTATTGACTGCCTTTTACTCTCACAACCTTTATTCTATCCATAACCTTCCAATATTCCACTTCAGCACCTTGTGTTATCTTATCTCTAATCTCATCATCTATAGAACTTGTCTCAAACGTCTCAAATGTCTCAAGATCCATTATCTGAATAGTATTATCAGTAATAGCTATAACTTGTCCATTCCTCTTATCTATTATTGGAACTTCTACATTTGCATCTACTGGAGATACTATACTCCTTCTAACATTATCGAATATACCTATGCCTACTACTCTAGCCTTTGCAGAACCGTGCTCTCTGGGCAGTTTTTACTGCTTTCCAGGTTTGCTTTTCTCATATGATACAATTCTGCAAGGCTCACCATCTATTACTATATACGAACCTTCCTTTAAACTTCCTAATGATTTCGGCTGACTCATAGCATGGGTTAGTATATGTTTTTATTTAACGTTACTTTTTTATAACTCGCATCACGATCATCCTAATCATATTTATAAAAGTAGAGTAATGTTTAAGTGAAATATTTGTAATAGTTAATGATTAGGAAATAAGGTGATATGACATGGGCTATAAGATAGTTCTGAGTGGGGATCAATTAGCGGTAAGTAGTTTTAGAGGATTTAGCTGGATGGGATTTCTTGGCTGTATACCATCCAATTATCCAAAGATACCAAAGAATATATCGATAATGAATAAATTATTATTTCCTATAGAGAGTGATAATGAAGGAAGGTTAAAGTTAGCACCATATAGTTTAAGAAAGATAGAAGCAGCATTATTAGAGTATGGTTTTGATGAGAAAGATGTCATAGTAGCAGATCCAAATAAATTAGATAAGGTAAT
This sequence comes from Candidatus Nitrosocaldaceae archaeon, assembly GCA_026002835.1. Next base: position 45,900 of record BPGC01000002.1, on the reverse strand, counting down.
AGATGGACAAACAAAAGTAATAGGTTTGACTGTACATGACCCACTTGGCTATTCTGCAGTATCCCAACTTATAGCATGTGTATTTAGATTGATAAAATGGAATCCAGCACCATCTTATACAGCAATATCCTTTAAATCTTTAATATCTAAGATGAAGCATAACTCTAGATTAATAATTGGAGGACCTGGAATATGGCAGTTAGAAGAACACCCAGAGAAATTTGATGAATGGCATATAGATTGTTTAGTTGAAGGGGAAGCAGAAGGTATAGTAGGCAAACTATTTGAAGATGCAATTAATGGTAAAAAATTACCATTCAAAGTTAGAAGCACTCCCATAGATGTAAACAATATACCAATAATTAGAAATCCAGCATCTACTGGAGTAGAGATAACTAGAGGGTGTGGTAGAGGATGCCAATTCTGCTCTCCAGATCTATTAATGTTTAGAAGCATACCAAAAGAGAGAGTATTAAAAGAAGTAGCATTACAGGTTAAGCATGGTATTAGAAGTATAACATTACACTCAGAAGATGCGTTATTTTATGGAAGAAAGTTAGGAAGTTTTGAGGTTAACCATGATGCAATAATAGATCTATTTAGTTCAGTAAAAAGATTTCCTGGAGTAAAGAATGTAGGAACAGACTTTTTTGCTTGTTCAACGGTAAAGTCTAGTCCTAGAACTATAAAGGCTTTATCTGAGATAATGGAGTTGGATAAGAAACATCCTGGATTTGTTGAGACTGGGCTTGAGACTGTAAGTCCTAAATTGGTTAAGATGATCATGCCAGGAAAAGTTAAACCATATACTATTGAGGAATGGCCAGATGTTATAGATGATGCTCTAGGATTGTTAGATGATAATAACTGGTTTACTGTAGCATCGCTTATGACTGGTTTGCCTAAAGAGAGTGAGAAGGATGTATTGATCAATATAGAGTTTGTCGATAGAATCAAAGATCATAATGTCTTCATCTGGGTGTTTCCTTTGATGCCATTAAGAGCTATGCGCAAACAAGCAGCAAGATGGATGCCAGAGTATACACCATTAAGGCAAGAATTGATAATAAATGCTACGAAACATTCAATAGATATGATAAATAAGAATAGTGATAAGATATTAGGAGCATTACCATCTCATGTTAGAAGTATAACAAAACTATTCCTAAGGTATGTATGCCATTTCACATTAAGATATCTTAAAGATGCTGAGGAGCATATAAAGTATGAGGATAGATTAAACCTATACAAAGATTTAGCAGTTAATAACGAAGGTGAAGCAGTTATGCATGCTGCAAGTGTGGTAAATGAGTTGATAAATTTAAGAAATGATTAGTTCAATACATAATACTTTACTCTCTCCTTCTTGAACTCTCTTAAACTGAACAATATCTTATAATCATCGATCTTTATATCTTTAGCAATCTCTTCTGCTATCTTTATGCAAGATTCTTTGCTCCTAGCATGAACCATGCTGAATAGATTGTATGGCCAATCTTCATATGTAGGTCTTTTATAGCAATGGCTAACCTCTTTATACGCTGCAACTCTATAGCCTACCTCATCTATCCTATCTTCTGGAACCTTCCATACTATCATCCCATTAGCTGTAAAACCAGCATCCCTATGTCTTAGGATCGCAGCAAACCTTCTCATTATACCAATCTTCTCATACTCTTTAGCCTTTGCTAATAATTCCTCAACTGTTATGCCTAACCTCTTTGCTGGTTCATTAAATGGTTCTTTTACTAACTCTATATCCTTCTGTAACTCTCTGATAAACTCTTTATCTCTCTCTGTTAATTTGATAGGTTTGAGATCTTTAATAGTCGGTTTATCTACAGCTTTTGGTTTATCATCATTATCAAGCATATCTAACTTTACTCCTATCTTGTATAGCTTTATTGTAGGCAGTATTCTATACTTTTTCACTCCATCAAGTTTTGCAAACTGTTCTAGATCATGCTTAATGTTACCATCTGGAGGAACTGCTATAGTAAACCATAGATTATATTCATGATCTCGCTCATAATTATGACTAACTCCTGGGTGTTTGTTTATCTCATATGCTACCTCTTCTAATTTATTAGGTTCAATGCTCATAGCAACTAGAGCACTCTTGTATCCTAACTTCCTTGTATCGAATATAGCGTTTATCTGCCTTATCAAACCCTCCTCTTTTATCCTTCTTATCCTTCTTAACGCTTCTTCCTCATCTATGCCTAATCTTTTTCCAATCTCTTTGAATGGCTGTTTTGTTAAAGGAAAGTCCCACTGAATTAGGTTTAGTATCTCCTTATCTTTATCATCCAGTTGCATATTCTTAATAATCTTTTAGGGTGTTAAAACTTTATCCTTTCTTCTCTATTCCTAAAACTTTTATCTTTATTGCTTTTATCTCTATTATATGAAGATAAAGAAGGTTAAGGTTCATAATCTGTATTCGTATAATGATGCTGAGTTTGAGTTAGATGATTATAATGTTATTGTTGGTCCAAATGGTTCTGGGAAGACCAATATTGTTAGGATATTGAAGTTAATAATGGAGCCTACTAATAGATTATTAGAACCTTATCAAAGATATCAAGATGGTGAGAGCTCATCATTAGAATTAAAGCTTGAATTAACCAAAGATGAAATTAATGCATTGTTACAATTTTTGGTTTTAACCAATGAACAGCCTATTAGTGAAGAGAAGGAAGTAGAGGTTGGATTTTATTGGAATGATAAATACGGTAGTTCTGACTATGAAATTGTGGTAAGATTATATAATGGGATTACAATTTTTAAGAATTACATTACTTATACAAACTCTTTACAAAATATGCATAAAAATAAATTACCATCATCAGAAATTCCATTAGGAAAATATACATCTTTAATATGCTTAAGTTTCGAAAAAGAAAAAGAAACAGAAACAAGAGAACTGTTAAACAACAAATTTGAATCACTTACTAATTTATGTAAAGATGACTGCAAGGATATATTTGATGCTAATCTAATATTAAAAGATTATCCAGATCTTATTAATAATCTCTTCCTAGTGGATAATAAATATTTGATAATACGAAATGAGTTGATAAACACTGTCCGTGATATAAGAAAAGGTGATGAACGAGAAATGTTTAGGGGATTTATTAGAGACGTTCTAAATATTGATTATTGGGAAGTCTCTAGTCTCTCTAACTATCAATATTATTTAATAACATTACTAAAACAACGTTTACAGACCGTTGATATAAATAGGTTTAATATAAACATGCTAGCCTTTAATCTATTTACTATCAAAGATAAATTAGAAGATAAATATTTCACGTTACAACAAAAATTCAAAGACTTTCTAGGATTAGAATTTAAAGTATCATCTTCTATTGACAATAAAGCGCAGGAATATAATCTCTATAATATCATAATTAGAGAGTATAATAAAGAGATAAGATTAGAAGATTCGGCATCTGGATACTTTGAGATCCTTTACATATTCTCAAATATATTAGGAAATAAGGATAGTATTATAATCTTGGATGAACCAGCATTGAATTTACACCCAATAAAGATAAAACAGTTAGCAGAGAAATTGAAGGAACTTGTTAAAGAGTCAAATAACCAAGTCATAGTTATAACACATTCACCATACTTTGTAACTCATGAGTTATTAAATGATGAATCCACAAATCTGTTATATGTAAAGAGGGATGATAATGGGAGCAAAGTTTACCATAAACCAAAGGGTTTCAAATCTGATATAGAACCTCATCTATTCAATCCAAATATCTTTTTCTCAAATTGTGTTATATTAGTAGAAGGTTCGTCAGACATAGCAGTATTATCTGCTATCAATAATAGTTTAGAGGATATATTAGGTAAACATGATATATCTATAATCAACTTTAGTGGTAAGAATAACTTAGATAAATATATTGAGTTATGTGAAAAATATAATATAAGTTATATAGTAATATTGGACGATGATTATCTATTTAGATGGAATAAGATTAATGAAGATAAAGAGAAGTTATTGCGTGAATTACATGATGATAAAATGAAGCAGAAGTTAAAGAAAGAGAGTATTAAACTCGATGGATTTAGTATAGATGATAAAGATAATATTGAGATAGATTTAGGTAATGAAAATACGATAGTTATTAAGGATAAAGTTAAAAAGAAGGAGATAAAGTTCCAATTGTTAAATAATAATACAACTGCTAAACTAATAATAGATAATAAAGAGTTAAAATTAGCAGTAGAAAAGGTTGGTAATGATTATTATGTATATAAAGAGAATGATAAGAAACTTTGTTGCAAAAGAGATGATAATAATGTAATAATTCTAGAAGGAGAGATAGAAGATGAATTAAGAAGACTATGGATAGATAATATTGGATTGGAAGAACATTGGGACAAGAATAGTAATAAGGTTAAGGAATTAGAAGCCTATGAGTTTATAGATATTTTAATGAAAGATGATAAAGGGAAGGAAAAGATCAAAAATAGCAAATTTAATCTGGTAATTGAAAAAGCACTACGTAAAGTAGGAGTTAATCCAGATAAGGAACTAGATAAATATTTCAAATAAATAAAAATTATTTACATTTCAACGCAAGCTTTACTTTATAATTGCTTATAATCTCTTTACATCGGTTCCTTATCGTTACCTCAGTAACATTAGAAAATGTTGATATATCTCTCTGATGCAAGTTTATTCCTAGCAATACAGTAGCCATATAAGTATAAGCAGCAGCTAACCCGCTAGGATCTTTGCCATTAAGCAGTGAAGGACTGCTAGTATTCTTTGCCAATTCTATAGCTACCTTCTCAACCCTAGTATCCAATCTTGCTTTATTTACAATCTTTGCTATGTATTTATCCAATCTATTATTATAGTTATAATCATCGCTAGCAAATAACAATTCTCTATAATATTTTGATGCTAGATGTAGCGTTTTACTATCATTTATATTACAAGCATCGGCTATCTCATCCAAACTTTTAACTATACCACTCTTCTTACATGCTAGGTATATAGTTGCTAATGCCATGCTATTTATCATCTTACCTTTAGCAGCATTAGTATTCTCATAATTTCTATACAATAAAGCAGCAGTCTCATTAACTATCTTAGGCAACGATAGGTTTGAACAATACTCATTTATCTTTGATAATACATTTGATAACCTTCGTTCTTTTGATGAACCTACTCTAATCCTACTCTGCCATCTCTTAGCATTGTTCATCTGCTCTATAACATTGGAATCTATCTTATTGCCATTATAATCTCTATTTATGTTACCTATCTCAGTACTCAAGCCTAGATCGTGCATAGAATAACTCATAGGTGCTCCAGATCTAGAATTCTTTAATCTATCCTCTAGATCGGTAGCAATAAACTCTGGAGCATAGCTTGTTATAGATTCCAAGGCTACACAGCCACATCTAGGACATACCCATTCCCCTTTATCTATATCCTCAATTAAGTTAGTGTTACACTCTTTGCATTGGAAATCCATACTATCTCCTCCTTTTTCTCTCTTTCAGATATACTTTAGAGCCTATATACTTCTTGACTCTATCTGTCAATGCTACTGCTGAAGCGTAAGGAGCATCTACTGGTCCAATTATCTCCATAACTTTAGCAACTTTCTTACCTTTTGCATCTAATAATATATCTCCAACTCTGACCTCTTTATCTAATTTTATAATAAGCCTACCACTCTTTGCTTGATGCAATACCTCTCCAACCTCCATTCTATAACACCCATCTACTCATTATCATATTTGTCTGTCAATCTTTCTTTATTCAATGATAAGATATAATTGCTTACTCTTTTAATACCTTCTTATCCTCTACTACATATTCAGTTAAAGGTTTACTTATAAGTTTGAATCTTATAGTTGATACTGTCTCTGGTTTTAATTTATCTGGGTCTATATTGATTATTATATCTTCTTTATTCTTCTTCTCAACATCTTCTACAATAAACTTCAATTCAACCTCTAGATCTGATATTGTGAATGTATTCAATGGTAATGCTTTCATCAATTCATCTTTATCATAAACCTCTCTTCTCAATTTTATGCTATACTCATCAACAAGTGTTTTTGCATCGATAGCACTTATAGCTATTCCATTCATAAACTCTCTTAATGTTAATCTTTTAGACGGTTCGTTAGGTTTTATTGGTGGTTTACTGGTATCTATCCTCTCAGGCATATTCTCACTCTTCTTTAACTGAAGGATTGCTTAATATAGTTAAAATCTTTGCCAACCCTTCTGGTATTTCGCTTCTTTTAGCTTTTATCTTTACATGCATCTCACTAGTTATGTCTATGCTTGATCTACCTTTGCTTGCGTAGGCAGCATAGAGCGTTGTTCTTTCAAATTTATCTTTCTTTGAAGTTATTATCTTTGCATCAAATTCAATCTCAGATTCATCTATACTTATATATGGTATAGGAATTAGTGATAATATTGGTATTGAAAGAGATTGTTCTTGAGGTTCTAATTCACCAGTTTCAGGATTTTGTAATGTTTGTTCATATACTATATTAAGCATATCTGGAATGTTTTTACCATCTTTTTCCTTCATTAGCGATAATAAAAAAGTTCGTGTTGCATCTGCTGATTCTCTCTGAGCATCAACTAAGGCTTTCAATGGAGCTGCTATCAGTTCTTCTAACATTAATGCCACATTACTAGTCTCTACTGCCAATTAATACACCTTAACCTCCACCGCTAGCAGGAGGAGCTATAGCTTCCTTTAGTAGACTTAATGTAGTTCTTAATCCTTCTGGCATCTCATCTTGAACTGCATTTACTGTTATATCTAATTCAGCACTTCTATCAACAGTAGATCTTACTTGCTTCTTAAAACCATATGAAGCATTCATCTTTGCGCTTCCAAAGAACCATTTTGCTTTAGCCTCAGTTGATATATTAAATTTATGTGATACATCTTTGCTTGTTGATGTTTTTATTGTAAAATTAAAGTGTATAGTCATATCTTTGATCCTTATATATGGTATTGGTAATATAGTTAGAAATGGCACCTCTAAACTCGTATCTTCATCTGTAATATCTCCAGTATTTGGATCTATAACTTTTCTCTTGAACTTAAAGGTAACATTCTTAACATCATCTCCATCCAAACCTACATCTTGTATGAAATCTACTGTTGTCATAGCTGCTTGTGCTTGTGCTTTAATAGCTGCTTCTAAGGGAGCCCCAATGAGAACATCCATAGGCAATGCTGCTAATTCTGCTGGTATATTAGCCATGCATTCTATTGCATATCTAAACTATTTAAGGTTTTTACAAAAAACGAAATCCTTTTCTTAGGCTTAACCATTACGAATGGTATGAAGATAGTATATGCCTTACCGCTTTTGATGATAGGAATGTTAATTAATGTATATGCTGAAGAAGAGCCAGTAATAAAGTTTGATAAAGAGAATTACTCTTTGTTTGATGAGGCTATAATAACAGTAAAGTATGATGTATTTAATAGAGATCCAAACCTCTTGGATAAGATAAGCGCTACTTTATCAACTAAAGATAAAAGCATGAAGATAGAGATAGTAGAAACCTCTAGCAATAGCGGATTGTTTCTAACTATAGTAAAACTATCACCAAATCTTCAATTATATCCTGGAGATCTGCAAGTTAGTAGAGGAGATAGATTAACTCTAAGGATAGAATTTGGCAATGAGGTATTTGAAGAGAGTGCTAGAGTTAATTTCTATACAGCAAAGATAGAGTTTGATAAACAAGCATACAGACCTGATGAAGAAGGAATATTAAGGATAATTGAACCAGATGCTAACAAGAATCCATATCTAATAGACTCAATTAATATAACTATGAGGACTAGCAAAGGCGATTTCAATATAATGGTTAATGAAACAGATACTAGATCTGGTATATTTGAAACAAAGATAAAGTTTGATAAGGTAAATACTAAAGATATAGTTATAATAGATTATATAGATGACACATTATCTCCACCTGCAGATATAAATAAAGATCTTGTAAGTACAGAAGCTAGCGTAATATCATCTAGAGTTATAATAGATAAAGATGCTGATATAATATTAGGTTATATAGCAAACGTTGAAGATACTGCTAAAGCATTTGCATCTCTAGTTAATACTAGAGGAGGGTTAGAGAATCTACTTACACTTGAGAAGATAGAACCATTCATTATGGTAAATAACAATCTAGAAGGAGAAGGTTCTATAACTCAAGTTTCTGAGATGATAGTAGATAATACAGCATTTACAACTGGTGATAGGGCACCAATAACTATTAGCGAAGTTGCCAGAGTTACTAGCAAGATAAATGAGTATAAACAATCTTATCAAACTGCACTAATATCTCCTAGAGAATGGAATAGAGACGAAGCTAAAACATTGCTTAATGCTGGAGATCTTATACTCAAACTAAATTGGAAGAGTCTTAACAAAGATATAACAACAATAGCAGTTTTAGATGATGGCAAATTAGAATTTGAGCCAATGATGTACTTTACTGCTACAGAACCTATAGTTAATGATAATTCATTTATAGTCAAGAATTATTTTGGTGATATAGTAGTAGATGCTATGATTACTGCTAGAATATCATCTTCTGATAGTTGTCAAATAACATCAAATCCTAATGCTATACCAGATGTAGATGTATGGACAGCGCCAGTATGGCTTTATGAAGATATGAGCGATGTTGAGATATTTACAATAAGTAAATGCTTAACAGATCCAGAAAAAGATTTTGAATGTGCTAGTATAGAAACTATAATAGCATATGGTCCATTTGCGCTAAATTGGACTCTAGATAGAAGCGATTTTAGAGTAGTTGAAGGCAGTTTACCATTATCTAGTAACGATGTTAGATTAAGGATACAAGCATGTCCAACAACTCCAACGATAGAGACTGTAAGACATGCTGGAAGTGTGTTCAATGTAGTAACACATCAGAATAACATTAGTATAGAATCTATAACCGTAGATGAGAATTCAAACGCTCTAGTATTAACATTGAATGCTGAACAAGATGGTATGTTAGAATTAACATTACCTAGAGAATTGATCGATTCGAAGAGCAATGGCAATGATACAGATTTTGTTGTTATGATAGATGGTAAACAAGTTGAATTTGAGCAGATATTATCCAATGATCTAGAGAGGAGCATTAGAATACCAATACCAAGTAATAGTAATGAATTGAGAATAATTGGAACTCAAGTGGTTCCAGAGTTTGGTATAATAGCACTGATAACATTAGTAATAACTATATCTCTAGTAATAGCAAGCAATAGGTTTAGAACAAACATAAACGCTTAATACCAAATCTATTTTTATAATATAGCAATGGGATATAGATTCCTAGATCATATGACAGATGCTTATATAGAGGCTGAAGGCAATACACTAGAGGAAGCTTTTGAGAATGCTGCTAAAGGTTTAGTTGATACGATGATAGATATAAATTCAATAGAGGCCAAGAAGCAAGTTAAGATCAATGCTAGTGGTTATGATCTCGAAGAATTATTATATAATTGGTTAGAAGAGGTATTATTAAAATTAACTGTTGATAGAATGGCATTAAAGGAATTCAAAGTTAGGATAGATAAGAAAGAGGATTATATGCTAGATGCAGAAGCGTATGGAGAAGAGTTGGATATAAATAAGCATAATTATAAAGTAGAGATAAAAGCAGTAACATATCATCTTATGGAAGTTAAAGAAGAAGATGGTAAATATAAGGTAAGATTCTTGTTAGATCTGTGAGAGTATGTATAGATCTAGATTGAAAGGTTCGTTAGATAAAGATGCGTTAAGATATTTATCATCTATAGATGAGGATCAAGTATTATTAGAATATGATATAATTGGAAGTATGGCTCATGTAATAATGCTAAAAGAGTGTAATATAATCGATAATGAAGATGCAAAAGCTATCCTTATAGCATTAAAGCAAGCAAAAAGTGATGTTATAGATAGAGATAGTTATGAGGATATTCATGAAGCTTTGGAAGCGTATGTTATCAAACATGCTAAACTAGAGCATGGAGGAAAGATGCATACTGGCAGATCTAGAAATGATCAAGTAGCATTAGATCTCCGATTATTAATCAGAGATGAGATAAACATTATCAGTAATGAGTTAATAGCATTGATCTCATCTCTGATTAATAAGGCTAATTATACTTTAGATTGTATAATGCCAATGTATACGCATCTACAACAAGCACAGATAGGCTTGTTCTCGCATTATATGTTAGCATATGCAGATATGTTGTTAAGAGATGTTGAGAGGTTTGATGATTGTTATAAAAGGATAAACAGATCGCCGTTAGGAGCATCTGCAATAGGAGGAACATCATTGCCTATAGATAGAAGATTGACAGCAGAATTACTAGCATTTGATACCTTGATAGAGAATTCTATAGATGCTACTAGCAATAGAGATTTTATGCTAGAATTCTGTTTCATCCTAACTAACATAATGCTTAACCTAAGTAGAATGGCTGAGGATCTAATAATATGGTCTAGTAACGAATTTGATTATATAGAATTGCCTGATGAACTAACATCAACCTCTAGCATAATGCCTCAGAAGAAGAACCCATGTCCATTGGAATTATTAAGAGCCAGAACAGCATCGGTTATAGGAAATCTTACTTCTATAATAAGCACAATAAAATCATTACCGTCTGGCTATAATAGAGATTTGCAAGATACAAAGCGAGTATTGCTTGATGCTATTAGGGTTAGTAAAGATTCTATAAATATAATGAGATTGATCATAGAAGGTTTAGTAGCAAAGAAGGAGAATATGCTTGATAAGGCTAGTAAAAGCTATGCTTTAGCATTAGATCTAGCAGAGATGCTAGTTAAGAAAGGCATGCCTTTTAGAGAAGCTCATAAAATAGTAGGTTCATTAGTTATGTTAGCAAGCAATAAGAAGAAAAGCATTAAAGAATTGACACAAGAAGAGGTAAATAATGATGAGGTTTATGAGTTATTGCAAATACTTGATGTTAGTGTAATAAATTCTAGGGTATCAATTGGAGCAGCAAATCCTAAAGAAGATATTAGAATGATCGATGAAAGAAGGTTAATTATAGACATACATAAGAAGGTTATAAATGAGAGAGTTGCAAAGATTGAGGATGCTATGAAAAGGTTAGAAGAGATTGCTAATAAAATAATGAATGAAAGATGAGTTCATTTATAGGCGAGTTAATAACTATAGGAAGGAAGAGTAAGAAAGAACATAAGATTCCCATAAGAATCGTATATTATAATGGCAAATATTATATATCTAGAAGGAATGCTAATAGTGATTGGTTAAAGAATATAATTGCTAAGCCATATGCTAAAATTGTTATAGATGATAAAGTAATTGAATGTATTGCTAAAATAGTTGAAGACGAAGAATTAAGTAGAATTATCTCTTGTATAAAATATAATGATCAGAGAGCATATGAGAAGAGGATAGTTGTAGAGTTAAAACCAGTTTAAAGGGGAGGACAAAGGCTCCTCCCCATGGGCATGGGCTGGTTATGGTGGTCTGGGCAGTCCACATGCTTAACTATCACTAGAGATTATATAAATATTTCTAAAAATGTCACTAGTAAAAATTGTAAATACTATATAATAATATTAGAAGATTCTCCATAATGTATAATAACATATGATAATCCATCATTCTTATTAAATACAACCTCATTCAATTCTTTGCCTAATAAAATGTTATTATTGTTTAACCTTCCATCTCTTCTTGTAATAAACTACTAGAGCTACTAATGAGCCACCTAAGGCTAAATAGCCTATATTAACTAATGTAAATATTGTCTCTGGGTCTTCTTTACTTGAACCTACTAGAGTTTCTACTCTCTCTGGAACATCTAGGTTTGGTTCACCGTATACTCTAGTACTAAACTCTACATCATTACCCTCTTTACCATCTATATTCTCAAACTTTATCTTTAATATTCCTGGTTCATTTATAACCAATTTGAAATTTTCTGCTCCTCCTCCAGAATGTGTTGATACTCTATAGATCTCTTCGCCATTCAATATCAATACAAAATCATACTTTAGATACTCAACTCTGTTTATATTATTTATATCATAGAATGCATTTGTAAATACTACAGGCTCACCTACCTTTATTATTGGAGGATCCCATCTAATCTCTGGAGTATATAATCCATCAGGAGTTCTAGTTATTATTGGGAATTCTATAGGATTGCCTTCAGCATCGTGAGGATAGTTTGGGAGCTCAACTATTACAGCACCAACCATCCATGGATGTATGGCACAAAAGTATGGATAAACTCCAGGTTCGGTAAAAGTATAAGACCAACTTCCACCTTTTTCTATTATATTGCTAGTAAACTTGCCATCTGGTTCACCTCTAACACCTTGCACTCCTTCAAATCTGCTTACTCCTATACCACTAGTTATATCATGTTTAGTTATATCCTTGTTAACCCATGTAACTGTATCATAAACCATGATCTTAACCTCAGGAGGAATGAACCATGCTTCTGCTCTTCCTTCAATCTGAGGATCAAAAGATGGATTGGATACACCATATGGTATCTCAACTATAACTTCCTTTGCTTGGCTAGGAGGAATTGTTAAAGTAATTGCTAATATTACTCCTATTATTAACCAATACTCAATTTTCATAATATAATTATACCCTTTCTATATTATAAACGTACATTAAAACTTAAATTAAAGCAATTGATTAGTATTCCGTGTCAGCAGCGAATATAGAGATAATTATAAGAGTTCCTGCAAATAGTCCAGTAGCAAAAGAGATAGTATCTTTGATATCAAAATCAGTAGAATCTCAACCTAAAATTGAGGTAAAGCAAGTAACTGAGACAAAGGCAAAGAAGGAATTAACTCCAGAAGAACAGAAGAAGTTACAAGAACTAAAGACATTATTAGAGATAGCAAAAGCTAGAGGACAAGAAAATCTTGTTAAAGAGACTGAAGCACAGATAAAGGAGTTAGAGGGTTAAAACCATCTATATTTATTTTATTAAAGTATTTATTAACTAATAAGCATTTCAAATATTATGGATGAGAAGAAGATTATAGAGCGAACAATTCATCAAGCATTCAACATAGGAAAGAATAAAGAGTTATCATTAATACATTCTATTCATCTTGATAATGAGCAATTCTCAAAGTTTAGTGATATACCTCCTTACCATCTTCAAGGTTATGAGGAAGCATGTTTGCATGAAGAGATGTTCTTTGCTAATGTATCAGATTATGATTTCAAGATCAAAGATCTGAAGATTGAGATATTTAATGATATAGCGATAACAGCATTCATCTTAGAAGAACAAGGCATGATCGTTGATGATTATAGTTTTACTGGAAGGACATTGAATGTTAAGGCTAGAGTTAGTATGATACTCAAGAAATATAATGATAAGTGGTTAATCATTCATGAGCATCTCTCTAGAATGCCTGAACACTGATCATTTCTTACTCTTCTTTAACTGTACTTCAGCCTCTTCCTTTATGCTATTAAAATATTCATACGCTTCTTCAGCAGTAGCATTCTCATGCACTATCTTATTAACCGCTTTGATCATGGCTACTGGATAATCGGATTGCCAGATATTCCTTCCCATATCTACTCCAGCAGCTCCTTCACTTATTGCATTATATGTCAATTCTAAAGCATCTTTCTCTGGTATCTTCTTACCTCCAGCAATTATAACTGGAACTGGACATGCTTCTACTACCTTATAAAAATCCTTACAATAGTATGTCTTTACCATATGTGCACCTAATTCAGCAGCTATCCTACTAGCTAATCCTAGATACCTAGCATCTCTAGCCATCTCTCTTCCAACTGCAGTAACAGCTAAAACAGGAATGCCATACTCTTCTCCATCATTAACTAATTTTCCTAGGTTTACCAATGTTTGATGTTCATACTCAGCTCCTACAAATATCGACATTGCCAATGCTGATGCATTTATCCTTATAGCATCTTCTATGCTTGTAGTTATATCCTCATTTGATAAATCTTTTCCAATTATGCTAGTCCCTCCAGATACTCTCAGAACTACTGGAATGTCATTGCTAGGATCTACGCAATTCCTTAATATCCCTCTTGTTAGCATTATTGAATCTGCATAAGGTAGTAATGGTTCTATAGTCTTTCTAGCATCTTCTAACCTCTCAGTAGGACCTAGAAAATAACCATGATCTACAGCTAGCATTACTGTTCTCCCATCTTGCTTGAATATCCTCGATAATCTATTCTTCATACCCCATTCCATTTCTATCATCCAAGAGTTATGCTAGGATATAGTTAAACTTTTCTTAATTTGTTATTACTATCTTCATAGCATCTATACCTTTATGTGCCAATTCAAATGCCTTATTACTATCTTCCAATCTAAACTTGTGAGTTATTATCTTATCAATATCTATCTTCTTTTCACTTATCAATTCAAATGCTTTTCTAGTCTCGATCTCAGATGCTGCTAAGCTAGGCAGTATCTTTATCTCATTAGTAAATATATGATTAAGATCTAATTCTATACTAGTATTCTTTGCTGGTACACCAAATAATATTATCTTGCCTCCACTTCTTATTATCTGTAAAGCGAGTTCAAATGCGCTAGGATGACCAGTAGATACAATCACAGCATCCATCCCAATATTATCTGTATACCTAATTGCATTTTCTCTAACATCATCTTTTACATTTAATGCATAATCTGCACCATTAGTCTTTGCAAACTTTAATCTAAATTCATTAATATCTATAGCAAACGTTCTTGCACCATATAACTTTGCAAGCATTATCTGCATCATACCTGCTGGACCAACTCCGATAACTGCGATATTATCATCTTTCATTATTCCTATCTTATCAATCGCTCTTATGCAGCAAGCTAATGGTTCAATCATAGCAGCCTCTTCGAATGATACATGATCTGGTAATTTTATAACTCCACCTCTAACTATATTCCATTCTGGAACTAGAAACAGTTCAGATAAGCCACAAGGTTCGATATTACTTTTCTGATAATGTTTACACATTGTATGATCTCCATGTTTGCAGTAATGACATTCATAGCAAGGTACATGATGATGCACAAAAACTCTATCGCCTATATTAAAATCTTTTATATTATCTCCAACAGCAATAATCTCTCCAGATGGTTCGTGCCCTAACCTTCTTGATACAACTCCGTATCTTCCATAAACTTTTTCTAGATCTGAACCACATATACCACAAGCCTTCATCCTAACAAGGAGATCATTTCTTCCTATCTTAGGCTCTTGAACCTCTTTTATAACTACTTTGTTATCATCCACAAATGCAGCCTTCATGCTAAATATTAAAATGAGATATTAATAATAACTTTATGAATTAAAAAGATAATAGGATTTTAACTCCTCTGCGGAGCTAATAAGCTATTCCATGTCTTTATGAAGTTTATATTCAGTTTTGTAAATGCATCTATGTTATCATTGAATACCTTCATATTCTGTCTAGTTAGTTCTAGACTTGATATAACTGTCTTATTGCTTATATTTGCTATCTTGTTAGTTATCTCTGCCGCATCAGTTATAGATTTTGTTATCGCAGCTGGGACTTTAACTGGACCCCATGTAGTATGTGCTACTGTCTTTGCTATGTTTGCATATGCCTCTGCAGTCTTTTTACATGCATCGGTGCATTCTTGCTGAATGCTTGTTAGTGTTTGTGCATATTGCGCTTGTATCTTGCTTGCTTCATCTATTGCATTTGTATATAACTCAAACCATGTATCGAATATATCCTTCTCTGTCCTCTCTGTTACATTTATATCAGTTGGTTCCTTCTTACTCATATCTCTTCAACTATGGTTATACATGGTTATAATATAAATCTTTGGGTTTTGAATGGTAATAAATACCATTACGAGGTCGATTCGTAACCTATACATTCATCACATAATGAAGATGCAGCAGCTGCTAGTGTTGATGCTTCATTTGCTATCTCAGATGCCAATTTTGCATATGTCTTGATAACTGGATTAGGATTGTCATTACCATAAGAATCTAATAGATATGCAGCATCTGCAGCCATCTTTGATGCTGTAATTATCAACCTCAAGGCTTTATCTAGCCTATCGTCGTTACAAACGCAACGCTTATCAAGATCAACCTCGTTGAGTAACAAGTTAACGTTTATTGACCCATTCATCATACCTTATACGCATTACTAGTATAAAAGATTATGTATAATGCTTTTAAAGTATAATTTTATCAATTTTTATCCATTTTAGAATATCTATTATGTAACTATTTTTATCCATTTTATATTTCTATAGATATTATGCTAATAAAAATTATGATCTACAACGATATATGCTATATTTGGTAATAACCGAAAGTATTATTAGATAATTATGTAACATTAACAGCAATGAGCGATCCAGAGATCGAGAAGATTATGAGAAAGAAGATGGAAGAACTTATGCAGAGAAGAGAACTTATAATTGAAGTGAATATGGATAATTTTAATAATATATTATCATCTAACAAGCCAGTATTGATAGATTTCTGGGCTCCATGGTGCGGTCCTTGTAGATACATGCATCCAATATTTGAGAGATTAGCAAAGAGATATGCTGGAAAGATGTTATTCGCTAAAGTTAATGTTGATGAGAATCAGCCAATAGCGTTAAAGTATGAAGTCTATGCTATACCTACCTTTATAGTATTAGTTAATGGACAAGTAGCAGATAGATTGGTAGGAGCGATAAGTGAAGATGCATTAACTAGATTGGTTGAGAAGTATATAGAATAAAATCTAGAGGTATGTATATTTTGTATCAAGTATATTTTATTCAAAATAGTTAAATATATCAATTGTACTTAATTATGCATGAGAAGAAAGATAAAAAGAGATACAGAAATAAAGGAATTTGAAAGAGATCTAAATAGCGATGAAGATTGGTTAGAGATATCAACTCAAAGAAAAAGACGCTACGTTAAAGGTCGTATTTTGCATAGAATACATGATGGAATATCTATATTTGATGATATAAAGTATCCTGGACCAACTTTCGATGTTAATAAAATGGTAGATAGCATAATAGATACTATTGATAATTACGATGTGGCTGGTTATTCATATGCTATTGTTAGATATGGGAAACTTCTCGATGCAGCTGGAGTAGGATATGCTAGAACACGATCTGAACAAAATTCAGAACCTATGAGTCCATATACTAGAATGGTTAGTGCAAGTTTAGCAAAACCAGTCTGTGCTATATCTATAATGAAGCTAATTGAAGAAGGTAAAATACAACTTGATGATAAAGCGTATAATTTCATCAAGGATAAGTATCCTAATGTTCATGATACAGTAAAAAACATAACAATATACCAATTACTAACCCATACATCTGGACTAAATGGACCAGCAAAGCTCTCAGGATTTGATGCTGTTTTGAAGAATGCTGTAATGCCAACACAAAACTCAGATTATCATAATGCAAATTACTGGTTTTTAGCGTTTGTAGTAGAAGGTGTAACAGGCCAGGGTTATATAGATTATGCTAGAAGAAATATCCTTATACCTATGACTATATCTGAAATGAATAATAAAGTAGATACTAAGCCTTGCCTATACTATAAACAAGGAGAGCTTTTTGATGGTGTATCATGGGGAGACTTTAATACAACAGCAATAGGAGCATATGGTTGGTATGCCTCTGCTATAGATTGGGCTAAATTTTTGGCTTATTTCAGATATAATAAAGTTCTTGATAAGAATATACGATATCTAATGCTTAATGACGACAAGAGATTTTTTGGTTTTCAAAAATGGTTTGGAGAGGATAGAGGCACATATTATGGACATGGAGGTGATTTTTATAAGAATGGTTATAAAGGATTTAGAGGAGGGATTATGAGTTTTCCTGATGAGATAGATGCCGTCTTGTTAATTAATACATATGGCAACTTTGATCCTGAAACAATACTTATAAATGCGTATCATGCTGCATATTCTTAATATACAATTTTTATTTATACAAATATCTAACAAAATATTAGTCATAAAGGCTCGCTCTTTTTATGTCTATAAACAATTATTATATGCTAGTATTGCTAATTGAATTATATGGAGAGATGCATAAGATGCAATACTGAGATGATCGAACTTAAAGGAGGTAATTGCTTACTTATGTGTCCTAACTGTGGTTCTAGAATAGATTGCACAGATTAAATTCTAAATTTATTGTAAACCATCTCAGCCCATTCTATAGCCTTGTAGAGATCATCTGTATTATAATCTTCATCACCAAGTTCTATATTATTAGGTGTAAATGCTAGTATATGCAACCTTCCCTTACTCTTCTCTCTAATACCTTCAATTACCTCTTTTACTCCTTGTATATGCTCCGATTCATTTGCATAAATACTTACCAATAATAATTCATCTTCCTTCCAGATCTTGTTTATGAACCTCATTAGATCTATATCAAATAATAGATCTGACTCTGGTTGTAAGCCTATAAAATAAGTATTCCAACCTTTGAGATAGAATATAACTTCTAGTATCTTACTACCAACTATATCATTCTCTAGAGGTGCATTAAGAAATATTGCGGATGCTTTTTTAATGCTTCTATTAGCATTAAACTTTAACAATACCAAAGATTCTAATGCTAGATTATTTATCACCATAACCTCTGAGCCAGTTATATTACCTCTATTGTATAGTTCGTATGCTGTATTTATGCTAGGAACTATAACTTCAACTATAAGAGTTATAGGTTCTATATTAGAGTGCATAGCATTCAATAATATACTCTTACTATCTTTGAAGTTAAGCAAGGCATTCATATAGATCTTCCTTATATCAAGGATATCATTTACATTTGATGCTTCCTCCATACTCTTATCTAGATACCACACATTACTCACACCTAGACTCTTACTTTTTATTAATCCTTTAGCTTCTAGCATCTTTAGGTATTTACTTAATGTAACTCTATTAATACCAGTCTTCTTTGCTAATTCTACTCCAGTCAATCCAGTCTCTTCTTCCTTCAAAGCATTCACTATCTTCCTTTTCACATCTTCTAGAAGATAGCCTTTCATGATATCATATCTACATTTATAACATATAAGCTTATCATCTATGATTAACTTAGCTAATAAAATATAAGTTGTTATTAGTAGATTTAGAGTATGCTTGTAGAGAGTGATTGGCTGATAGATAATATTGATGATGTTATAATAATAGATACTAGAGGTAAGATACCATACTCATATGCGCATATACCAAATTCTATACCATTAAGTGTTGAAGATCTAATGACATTCAAAAACTCGACTGGTTATATATTAGAGAAGGATAAAGCGGAGAAATTATTATCTAAATTGGGAATAGATAATACTAGGAAGATTGTATTGTATGGAGAATATCTAGATCCTTCGATAGCTAGAGTTTATTGGAGTTTATTATACTATGGCTATAATGATATTAATATTCTTAATCTAGGATTTACTAAATGGGCTAGATCAAATCTCCCAATAACTAGGAAAGTTACAAAGTTGGATGCGGCAGATCTAGAGTTAGATACCAATAATGATATAATTGCAGATGCTGAGTATATACTTAATAATGAACCAAAGATAATAGATAGTAGAAGCATGCAGGAGTATATACAAGGAAAGATACCTAATGCTATAAATATACCATGGGAGAGTAACATAGAAAAGGATAGAATCTTTGCAGATAGAGATTATATAGCAAATAATCTAAAAGATGTTGATAACAATATAGTATGTTATTGCACACATGGCATAAGAGCCGCACATATGTTTGCATCTTTAAGGTTAATAGGCAAGGATAATGTTAGAGTTTATGACGGTTCTATAATGGATTGGATTAGCAAAAGGTTGCCAATAGAGTAATATGTTATTGATTGATAGTTGGTATAAAGGTTAAGGAGGTATAAAAATATGTTAAGATACTAACTTTCTTACCAATTTGTTCCCACATATCTTACAAATATTACCATCTTTATAACTAACATTACATCCTTTGCAGTATTTAATCCATCTACCTACTTTTTTAAACCTTTTATTGATGATATTTTTAACTTTAATACCATTCTGCTTTAGTATATTGATGATAGCATAATCATCAGTTATAACCTCATATCTCAATGCTAGTGCTAATGCTATTATGGATAGATCTGCATCTGATAATTTGTCAAGTTCTCCACTCTTCTCTGCTAACTCCTTCGCTTTACCAAGATAATCATCTTCTGGTTCAATTATATTTATGATACCAGCATCTATTAATGTATCAATTAGAGCATAACCTTTCTTGATATGTTTAACTTCATCTATTACTTGAGGGGTTGTATATACTATAACATCTTTGAATACTAATCCAGCATAGAATGCAGTAGCATCTGCTATATACTTAGTAGCCGAGTTTTGCAAGATGCGTTAAGCCTCTCTTTCTTATCCTCAAGAATTTAGCATTTCTAGGATGTCTTTTAATTCTTATAATCTCATTTCTATCAACTTTAAGATTGTATTGACCATCAGCAAAGATCATAGATTCTTCGTTTACTTTTATCTTTATATCCAATTCAGGAACTATTAGGATAGGAAATCTATTGATAGATGCTATTGGAGTTATTATTAAAGCATTTAATTGCTCATGCATTATTGGTCCACCTAATGAGTAAGAGTAACCACTAGAGCCTATCGGAGTAGATATTATCAAACCATCCATCTTCTCTTTTATAGAATAATCATCCAATTCTATATTATAAGTAGGAGTAACTAGAGTACTAGCCTTACTTATCATTATCTCATTTAATGCTGGTTGAGACTCATCATTAGAGATTGCATGTATTCTCATTCGTTCATCTATATAGAATTTATTAGCATAGATCATATCTATAGCTTCATGAATAGTATCTGTGTTTATATCTGCTAAAACTCCTCTACTGCCTTTTATCCTTATACTAAATACTGGCGCTAAACCATCAATCCATCTTACTGCTCTTAATGCAGTTCCATCTCCTCCTATAGCTATAACTAGATCCATCTTTTCTTCTTTCAGCATATCTTCATTGCTTAACACATGTGAAGAGTTTAATGATAATGGAGCTATGGTATAAACATCAGATCCTTTCTTTATTATTAGATCTGCAACTATGTTTGCTATATCCCTTGCTAACATGCTACTATACCTCGTTACTATACATACCTTCTTGAATTCCACTTCAGTAATAGAGGCATTATCAAGATAAAAATCATTTTATCAAGCGTATATTTTAAATAATATAACACTGTTATAGTTGATATGAGCTATGCACATCCAGAAGTTTTGGTTAGTACTCAATGGGTATCTGAGCATATAAATGATCCAAAGGTAAGGATCATTGAGGTAGATTACGATCCAGAGAGTGCTTATGAACAAGGACATATACAGAATGCAGTATTAGCATGGTGGAAGAGAGATATAAACGATCCAGTTGCTAGGGATATAATATCAAAGGAGCAGTTTGAGCAATTGATGAGCAGATTTGGAGTAAGCAATGATACAACATTGGTATTATATGGAGACTTTAACAATTGGTTTGCAGCATTTGCATTCTGGGTATTCAAATACTATGGGCATGAGGATGTTAGGATAATGAATGGAGGAAGGAAGAAGTGGGAGTTAGAGAATAGACCTTATACAAAAGAGGTTCCATCATTCACACCAACAAATTATAAAGTTAAAGCAATCAATGAAGAGTTCAGGGCATATTATGATGAGGTAAGAAATGTAGTAGATAAGAGAGATCCAAATTATGTATTAGTTGATGTTAGATCTCCTAAAGAGTATACTGGAGAGATAACTGCACCGCCAGAGTATCCTATGGAACATGCTCAAAGAGGAGGTCATATCCCAGGAGCAAAGAATATTCCATGGGCTAAAGCTGTTAATGAAGATGGCACATTCAAGAGTCCAGAAGAGTTAAAGCAATTGTATGAAAGTCAAGGAGTAACTCCAGATAAGAATGTAATAGCATATTGTAGGATAGGAGAGAGATCATCTCATACATGGTTTGTCTTAAAATACTTGCTAGGTTATCCAAAAGTAAAGAATTATGACGGCTCTTGGACTGAATGGGGTAATATGATAAGGAATCCTATAGAGAAATAAATCATCTTTTCTTTTTATAATAATTTATGAAGCCTCTTAGATCTGATAAGAGTAACGTTCTAGTATATTCATCTGCCAACAATGGATCATACTTGAACTCTTTGTTAATTATATCTAATATCTCTTCTTCATCTAGATTATTATTAACCGCTTCTTCGATGATCTCTGCCCATTTTTTATATAGTATAATATTCTCTTCTATTGTATTATTTGCATCATTAGCAATACCAAAATGAGGCATGTATAACCTTTTAGCATTCAATTCTTTGATCTTCTCTAACGATTTCAATGCTAGATCGTATCTAAACGATGGAAGAGGGCTAGCTGGTCTCCATCTATCTTTATATCTTATACCTACAGCATCACCAGTAAATAACTCATCATCTAGCATTATACTCATATGAAATGGAGCATGCCCAGGAGTTGCTATAAACCTTAGATCATCTAAAGTATGATTATCATCTACTCCAATGAACTTTTCCTCTGGTATCGGTTCTAATTTTCCCCATCTATCTATTATCTTTCCTAAAACTTGTCTGCTAGATGCTACTAATGGTTCTGGATCTACTAGATATCTTATTGCTTTATGATGTATTACTATTTTAGTATTCGGCATATATTTTAATAAAGCCCAAGCATTTCCTGCATGATCAATATGCAGATGTGTTAATAATATATAATCAATATCTTTAGTATTAAACCCTTTAGCCTTTATAGCATCTAATACTTCATCTGTTATAGCATATACTCCAGGATCTACTAATGCTAGCTTTTTATCATCTATCAAGTATACTGATATTGTATTAGCAAAATCTCCAAGATGTATTATACTCATATTATCAATCTTATTGTTAGAGCTTTTTATATCTTAATGCTTGTTTGATGTCTACTAATGCTGGATAATCTACTAATATCTCCTCGATACTTTTTGCTTCAAACTTATGGTTATTGAGATTGATATTCTTTCTCTTATACATATAACTATTCACGATTTCTGGATTTATTGTTATTCTATCTAATTTAATTATTATTTAATATATATTAATATACTAGTTTTTATGAGTTAAATTGTTATATGTAATGTATTATTTATTTAGATGTGGCAAATCCAGAACATGTTAAGATTGTAAAGCAAGGAAAAAGAGCTATTAATAAATGGAGAAAAGAACATCCTAATGAAAGAATGGATTTATCTGGAGCTGATTTATCTAAAATAAAATTAGTTAACGCTAATTTATCTAATATAGATCTTATAGGAGCTAGACTTATAGAGTCTAATTTGTCTGGCTCGAACCTTACTAATGTCAATCTCTCCCATTCATTTCTTTTTGAAACAGATCTTACTAATGTAGTTCTTACTAATGCGGATCTTTCGCATGCAATTCTTTTTGCGTCATTTTTAATTAATACAGATCTTACTAATACAAATCTATCTAGAGCGTTTCTTCTTTCTAGCAATATTTCAGGAGCAAATCTTTCTAAAACAGATCTTACTGCAACATATTTTTATGGAGACATCTTAGATAATACGGTTTTTACTAATGCTATTTTAATGTACACAATATTTTCTTTATGTGACTTGTCAAAATGTAAAGATTTAGATAAAATAGAAGACATGATGATGTTTAATACTATTGATGTAAAAACTCTCATAACAACATATCGTGAGTCAAACGGTTTTACTCAAGAATTAAGAGAATTCTTCATAAATGCTGGCGTTCCAAAAGAGTTGCTTGATGCATTGCCACAGATAATAAGAGAGATAAAATATCATAGTTGTTTTATATCATATGGAGAACCAGATAAAGAATTTGCCACTAAACTTTATAATAAATTAAAAGAGAGAGGAGTTTCATGTTGGATGTATGAAATGGATTATACAGTAGGAGAGAGAACATGGAAAGAGATAACATCTAGAAGGAAAGAGGCTGATAAGATGATAATAATATGTTCTATGAAGTCTTTGATAAGAGATGGTGTTAAGAAAGAGATTGAGGAGCAGATAGACGAGAATCCAGATAAGATAATTCCTATTTCATTAGATAATGATTGGAAGCATGAAGGATTTCCTATTAAAAGAGGAGCAAGAGATCTCAAACCATTCCTATTAGAGAGGAATTATCTAGATTTCACTGATAGAAAGATAACTAATGACAAAATAGAAAGATTATTACAAGCATTAGAGTTCAATCCTTCTCCTTGATCTTGAAGAATAACCAATTCTTATCATCTCTAAACTTTAGCAAACAATACCTTCCCTTCAACTTTTTACCATTTATCCTAACAACGATCTTATTATCCTTTAAAGACTCAAGTTCAAACGTGCCTATATCCCATATCTTAACAGTTCCAGCACCATAACTTCCTTTAGGAATCTCTCCTTCAAACAGAGCATACTCAATAGGATGATCCTCAACTTGAATAGCCAATCTTTTATCCTTATCGTTAGGTTCTTTAGGCAAAGCCCAACTCTTCAAAACATTATCGATCTCTAGCCTGAGATCCCAATGAAGTCTTTTAGCATGATGCTCTTGTGTAACATATACAGGATGCTCTAATTTAACACCTTTATACTTCTCAACTATGCTAGAGCAAAAGTCCTTATCTAACTCTTCCATATGATTAATAGCATAATCTTCAATTAAAAACTTTCATTAAAGTTTATATCATTATAATGCTTATGCTATGATATGTCTATAGAATCTTTGATAGCAGATAAAGAGCCTATAAAGAAGGGTCAGTTCTTTAGATTATACGATCTAGATAATGAATATCTATTATTAGATAGAACAAAGAGAGGATTAACTCCTAGAGAGAGATCATATGACGAAAAGTTTGAAACAGAAGCAGATAAGGGTATAATATATGATATAAATAGCAAGGCTCATAAGGTTTGTATATGTTGGCATTTTCCAAAGAATAAGTTTAGTTTAGAGAAAGTATTAGAAAAAGCAATGAGTATGGAAGAATATTATAGAAAATTAAGAGAAGAGACATGCCCAGATTAGTTTGAACTAACATAGGAAAGATATTTAGGCAAGTATTTATAATTTAAAAGCAATGTCAGCACTATTAGAAGACAAGGTATATGTAGTATTATCGGAGACAGCTAAGAGAGGAGTCTATCCTTTACATGGCTATAAATATGGATTATACAGAATACCAGTCGAGTTAATAAAGAAGGAAGAGATAGAGCAAGTTGTTAATGCATTAAAATCAAACTTTGATGTAGATACCTTTGCCGATAGAATTCTAGTGACATATAGATGGAAGGAGAGAGATGTTACGTCTTCAAAACCAGAGGAATGGAAGGAAGCAGAGTTAGAAGTTACAGTAGAGATTGTTACAGGAGAGGTTATAGATATAATATACCAGATAAAACCATTAGAAAACTTCCCAGAAGCATACTGGGTTAAGAACTATAGACTAAAGGCAGATCAGAATGCAAAGATGGTTATCGATGTTATACTAAGGAGCACAATAATTGGACAAAAATTGATCGAGCACTGGATGAAGAAGAACAAGTTAAGTGAAGAGGATGCAAAGGCAAAGCTCGAAGGTTTGACACCATTAGCAAAAGCACCAGTCACAGTCACTCCAGTACAAACAGCAATTCAGCAAACAGCATCTGCTCAAACAGCAGCTCCTCAACAAACAGCATCTGCTCAAACAGCACAAGCAGCTAAGGGTATAGATCCAGAGTTTATGAAGAAGAGGCAAGTTGCAACTACCTCTGAACATGGTTATAAAATCTGGGGTCCATACGAACCACCAGTAAAGTTAGGAATACATGGTACTTCAGTAGCAGTAGATTTCGATCTATGTGTAGGAGATGGAGCATGTATTGAAGCATGTCCAGTTAATGTATATGAATGGGTTGAGACTAAAGGTCATCCGTTATCAGAGAAGAAGGCAGCACCAGTTAGAGAACCAGATTGTATAGCATGTTTAGCATGCGAAAGTGTCTGTCCTCCAAAGGCAATTAAGATTACTCCTGGAGCAACAGCATAAATTCATAATTTTTATTCATAAATCTCATATGTTATCTCATAATCTTTGAACTCATCTGGCATTAATCTATTAAGTAATTTATTAACATTCCTTCTCAACCTTATTGCTTCATCTATACATAATATTAGATCATCTTTTGTATACTCTCTATTAGGGCATATGATCTTTAATAAACCAGATGCTAGTTTAGTTATAGCCTTCTCATCTCTAATTGTTAAACCTTCAAACTTGACATTCTCATTTATTATATGAACAAAGTTTTGTAGATGTAACTGATGGAATATCTCTGATAAATAATCAGCGACTATCCCATATCCTTTTGCTAGATGCTCATCACTCTGCATTATTTTAGGAAGATCCCAACCATGTATAAAACCATGAACTCTATCTAATAAAGCAGAATCCTTCATAAAGTTTGGAAGTGAGTCTAGAGGATCGTATTCAATATTGCCTATGAATACCAATGAACATGTCGAATGTGCTTTTTTTGGTCCTCGCTCAAAGAATCCATCAACCATATAATCTTTAAGTTTACTTATAACCTCATCATTATTAGCAAACCTTATCTTTCCTATCTCATCAAATACTAAGCAATCCCTCAGAGCAATCTCTCCAGCATTCTTATTACTAATATTATAAAATAGCATAGGCGCACTTATCCTACCTCCAGCAATAACTCTTGTATGATGAGATACATTTCTATAAAGATAAGTTTTCCCAGTAGCCTTCGGTCCTAACTCTAACATATTACAATTTGGTTCTACTAATGGAATTAATCTTGTAAGAAGTAATAACTTTTGTTCATGATCATAAACATCTGGATTTAAGCCTATGCTCTTGATAATCAACTCAATCCATTCATCCCTATCAAATCTTGCTCTCTTACTAGCAAACTCTCCTAGGTTTATATTAGTAACTTGGAATGGAGTAAATCTAGATACCAGAATATCTGATAATTTATCACTCTTTTTCACATACTGTAAAGTAGCCATGCCCCATAACCCGGATCTTAATAGATCTATATTCTCATCTAACAATGCTGGAATTATCTTAGCATTATTGATCCCTAATCTAGGGATTATAACATTATACCTTCCATGCTTTATTAAAGTCTCTACTTTAAATTCATCTATTAGTGTATAAGAACCTTTACTCATTAGTTCATGTAATACTTTATCTTTATCTCTCATCTCTGGGAAGTGTATATTTATGAAATCTGTTAACTGTTTGATATTTATTACTCCATCATTAGAAAATTTTGCTATTAGATACTCTGCAATAAATCTAGGCAATCTGCTTATCTCTTGAATATGCATCAACTCTTTTTTAACGGCATGTTCTCCAAATACGCTTATTACCTTCTCATCCAAAGTTATGCTCATATTAACCAACTCTGTTTATTAATTCTGTTATAATATTATCCCAACTTCTTGCCATATCTTTCTTCTCATCCTTCTTTATAACATTCTTTATAGCATTGATATTATCAGCAAATAACTCATTGATAATCTTTATTGTGTTAGCATTATATTTATTATCAATATTCATTAATATAGATAATATAATCAAACCTATTATATGACTAGCATTATCATTATGAGCAATTATTAATTCATGAAGATCGTGTAACAATTCAATATCTTCATCTAATGTATTATTTTTTATGCTATCAACAAGCATCTTATGTGCATGTATTATCTTTCGAATTTTATCATCTCTATCTATAAATGTATTAGGTTCTTTCTCAAATGCTATTAGTGTAGCAAGTATATGTTTGCATATATTATCATCATTAGAACAAGCATATCTTATCTTATTCTTATTAATCCTTATAGTTACATGAGAGTTATCAACTATAGCACTGATAACATTCTTATTCTTAACTCTATTCTTAACTCTTTTTTGTGTAAATAGATCTAAGCCATGTATATAATCAAGCCTATTATCTGCAAACTCTTTTATATCAATATTCATTTCTATATCTTTACTTAACTGCTTATCTATGATCTTTAGATACTTATTCATATTCAAAGTATGTTTTAAGATATAAATAAACTAACTAGTTTAGTTTGGTTAAATACTCTGTAAATCAGAGTTGATAATGATATAGTATTTATATCATTGTATAGCTGCAGTTATAATAGTATGATCGGATATCTAGCGTATGTAGTATTCCTTATTGCATCATGGCTAATATTCATGTATACTCTTAACTTTTACTATCTGGTTTATATAGCATTAAAGAATAAGATGAGGATAAAGCCAGTAAATAATGGTTTTCCTCTAGTTACAATACAATTGCCTATATTTAATGAACGGTATGTTGCTCCTAGATTGATAAGAGCGGTATGTAATCAGGATTATCCAAAAGAGAAGATGCATATACAAGTGTTGGATGATTCAACCGATGATACAAAGCAGATATGTGAAGAGTTAGTTGGATATTATAAAGCGAGAGGATTTGATATAGAGCATATAACAAGAAAGGATAGAAAAGGATACAAAGCAGGAGCATTAAAGGAAGGATTAAAGACAGCAAAAGGAGATTTTATAGCAATATTTGATGCAGATTTTGTTCCGCCTCCATGGTTCTTGAAGAAAGCTATGTCATACTTTGCTGATGAAAAGATAGGATTTGTTCAATGTAGATGGGGTCATCTAAATGAAGATTATTCTGGTTTGACTGAAGCACAAGCATTAAGTTTAGATCTACATTTCTTAGTAGAGCAGAGAGCAAAGAGTCTAACTCATCTATTTATGAATTTCAATGGAACTGCTGGTATATGGAGGAAAGAGTGCATAATAGATTCTGGAGGATGGCAGGCTAGCACGTTGGTTGAAGATCTCGATCTAAGTTATAGAGCACAGATGAAAGGTTGGAAGAGTGTATTTATACCAGATGCTGTAATACCAGCAGAACTACCAGTTCAAATCAATTCGGTAAAGAGGCAGCAGTATAGATGGGCAAAAGGATCTATACAATGTGCAGTAAAATTGTTAGGAGATATAATGATGAATAGAAAGATACCAATAGATACAAAGATTCAAGCATTTGTACAATTGACTAGACATATTGTATATCCATTAATCCTAACACAATTCTTATTATTACCATTGCTATTAGCAATAGACTATAACATATACCCAGTTCATGTATATCCTATGAGTGCTCTAGTAATATATATAGCCTTTGGTTTTACATTCCCATTATTAGTTATAAGAAAGATATGGGGCGGTTCATGGACTAGGAAGATCAAAGGATATCTATACATGATATTATTTGGTACTGGTATAGCTGTTAATAATACAATAGCTGTATTTGATGCTATAAATGGCGGTAGACCAGAATTCTTAAGAACTCCAAAGTTCGGTATAACGAAGAAAGGCGAAGATTGGAGAGATAAGGTATATGCATTGCCATTTACAAAGACAACATTACTAGAGATGTTCTTTGCTGCATATGGTATATTAGGTATATTCATAGCTATTTTTAGCGGTAATCAAGTATATGCTCCTATACTAGCAATACAGACTGCTGGTTTCATCTATATATCATATCTAAGTATAGTACACTCTATGTTTGGTAACAAGAAGAATAAATATAAAAATAATGAAGATATAAAGAAAGAAGAGAGGAGTGAGCATATGAGTAGTATGAAACCAAAGATAGCAATGGGAGCTATTTTAGTCATATTAATATTTGGAGTTGTTATGGCCTGGATAGGTTATAGTAATGCTGTATATCCATTAGATAAGGCTAGAGGATACCTTACAGTAGCTATGCAAACATCAAATCCAGAAGAGATCTTAGATTATCTGGCAAGTGTAAAGACACTTTTGCCAGAGAGTGGAAATCCAGTATGGATGTTTCCTACTGCTAAAAGCGATTTTGGTATAATGCAGAAGAATATAGATACTATGATGGATAAGGCTAGAGTGTTATCAACATTACCAAGAGATAGTGTTGAGTTCAATACTGGCTTATCAGATCTTAGAGGCCAGATGACTTTGTTAGAAGATGCTATAGAGGATACTCAACCATATGTATATGTCAGTTTCCAAAATATAATCTTCAGTGTTATATGGATAGCTGTTATAATGCTGATCTTTAGCTTATTGAAGAGAGGAAGCCAAAGGATGAAGGAGTATGAGAAGAAGTATAATGAATTATAAATTTATTTTATAATTGGTTCTATGTATTCAACCTTTAATCCTTCTAATACCAATCTTTTATCAGCAGTTACCAATGTAGCATCTAGATGATTCGCTAATGCAACCATATATGCTCCAAACATCGGTAACTTATACATACTTTTTATCTTAATAGCTTTCTTTGCTACTTCATAATCAAACCCTATAAGTTTTATTCTAGAATTCCTTATAGCCTCTAATCTTCTAACTGCTTCAGAGTAATCGAATATCTTTGATAATTTATCTACTAGTTCTAGCATCCCAACTTCGAAAATAGCCCCTTCGTCTCTATTATCATTTATTAAATCAATTATTTTTGCTACTCTACTATCTCCTGCAAAGTAAAGCAATAATATCGCTGGGTCTATCAGTATCATTAGCAAGTCTTTAGCGATACTAGGTAATAATTGTTTGTATTGTTAAGTATGATATATTACTTATTTTGGTATTAAATAATCATGATGGACAATTTTATTCTTCATCAAGCATATCTTGTAACAACTCTTTTATAACATCTTCTTTCTCTTTATCTACACCAAACATATTCTTTATAGTAACTATTGGTATTAACTTTATACCATCTTCAGTATCAACAAATTTTAATTTCGAACCTTTAGTAATACCATACTTCTTCCTTATTGGGACCGGAATGGTTATAGTACCAAGCTTTGTTACCGTATGTATATACTCTTTACTCTTCTTTCCCATATAGCCTACTACATCTTTAATAGATTTAAATTTATAGAATCTCTGATTACTTTAAATTATATAATCCTCGAGTCTAGAAATACTGACATTAGGTGCTAAATATCTATATGAAGGATAAGAATGCGATGATTAACGGAACACTAACAAATATATATAAAAAAATTGAGGAAGCTGGCGTATCAGGTTTAAGAAAGACACAAATAGTCAAAGAATTTGGCAAAGATGCACCAAATAAACTAGAAGAACTGATATCTAAAGGTATGATTTATTCAGCCAAGAAACGTAATAGCATAATATATTGGACAAAAGAAAATTATGCAAAGGTTAATACAACTAAAGAATCAAACAAAACTACTGATAACAATACAGAGATAGATAAGAAGATCAAAGATATCTATGCTATACTAAATAATATTAATGAGAAAGAGGCTAAGGAACATGCAGGTATTATTAATGCATTAAACTCAAAACTAGAAGCATTAAAGGAAGATACAAACAATAGAATAGATACATTAGTAAAGGAACATAATGAGAATAATAGAAAGATTGTTAATGATATAGAGAATAGATTATCAAGTATTACAAATAAACTAGATACATTAACAAAGAGCATAGATACAAAAGCTGATACTAATAAGGTTACAGAATTAGAGAATAGTTTGAAGGATAGTATGAAAGATCTAGAGAAAGAGATCAAGACAGTAGTAAGCAATCTAAATAAGACAGAGAATGCAGATCTTAAAAGCATACAAACTAAATTGAATACATTAACAAAGAGTATTAATGAGAAAGTTGATGTTAATAAGATTAAAGAGTTAGAAGATAATCTAAAGAATTTAACTAATACTATTAGTAAAATAGATCAATATACTGAGAAGATCAATATATTATCTACTAGTATAGAGAAATTAGAGAAGAGTATTCATGGAATAGAAGATGTTATTAATAAAAAAGTTGATGCTGATGCAGTAAATAAGTTGAATACTGGAATGAAGAAACTAGAATATAATGTAAATGCATTAAACTCAAAACTAGAAGCATTAAAGGAAGATACAAACAATAGAATAGATACATTAGTAAAGGAACATAATGAGAATAATAGAAAGATTGTTAATGATATAGAGAATAGATTATCAAGTATTACAAATAAACTAGATACATTAACAAAGAGCATAGATACAAAAGCTGATACTAATAAGGTTACAGAATTAGAGAATAGTTTGAAGGATAGTATGAAAAGGATCGAGATGCTTGATAAAAATATAACAAAGATATCCAATAATGCTAATGATAGGCTAGATAGATTACTTAGACAGATAAGCGGTAAAGCTGATGATATCAAGGTATTTGAGATGGAGAGGAAACTGGAGAGTTTGTTACAAGTAGAAGCAAAATTATCAAGTTTAGAGAATATGATTAATATATTAGACGCTAAGATAAATGAGACTAGAGAAGAGATCGGTAAAAGCGCTGCAATAATACGTGCTGAATTACAAACTATCTCAAATGGCAATGGTACTCAAGGTTATGATACATTATCACTAGAACAATTCAAGATGGAGTTTGATAGAATGATAGCGGAGAGTTCAACATCTATAGGCTGGATAGAGCTAGCAGAGATAAGGAAGAAGATCTGTGATAAATATGGAATATCGAAGAGTACATTCTACTCATTAGTATCTCAATTACTAGACACATACGATGATATCTATGAGTTATCATCTGGAGGAAGTGAAGGAGTTACTGTAAGAGGATTGGTTCATGGATTTATAAGGAGGATCTAAAATGTACCCATATAATTTATCCAAAAATCCATATCCAAGCAGTCCTACACCAACTCTGAATGATGCTACTATCTTAGGTGGTAAGAGACATAAAGAGGCTAGAGATGCAATATTAGAGTGCATAAATGATATTAAAGGTAAATCAGCTAAAGATTTTAAATTAATTACAATAATACAAGATGTAGGTACTGGGAAAACTCATCTAGCATTACATCTAAAGGCTACACAGAAAGATATCATATGTTCTTATGTAGATCTAAGTACATTATTCCCTAGAGGATTATCAAATCTATATAATGCAATAGTACAAGGTTTTGGTGAAGATTACATAGAAGAGATGAGAACTGCAATAATAAATTATATTAAGAGTAGAGCATTGAACAATGAGAAACCTGCAAAGAAATTCTTTAGACAATCGTTCTTTAATAGGAATATTGAAAAGCTGGCTAACGAGGTATTAAATGGCAGAAGAGATCCAGATACAAGTTATGTAAACCAGATATTCAATAATTATGAAGCCCATGAGATATCTATGATAAAGAATATACTATACAAGGAGATTAATGTATCTAATAACTTGGAGGATATACTAGCAAATCTAGCAGCATTAGCAAAGTTGAATATGTTAATGCTTAAAAAGGTTACAATGATTGAGATCGATGAATTAGATGCTGATAGAGATGCCACAGATTTTACTAAAGCTGTAATTAATGCCCATCTTCCATATACAGTAATGTTATTGATTACCACACCATCGCTTTATAGCAAGATAAGGGATGTAAATTCATCGTTATTCGATAGGATAGAAAAAGCAAATTATAAAGTAGATCTAGCAGGTTCTAGCATGTTCGATGAGATTGCTGATATAGTATTAGAATACATAAGAGTAAATGTTAAAGATCTAACATTCTCATCGTATGAAGCTGATATAACTAACAAGATTAGAGTAATATATGATGAGTTTAAAGAGTTTAGGAACATAAGATCAATGCTGAATATAATGTATCATACAATGGAAACAGCTAAGAGAAAAGGAGTTAATGTGATAACTGAGGAGGTTATAGACGAAACTATAAATCATGCATATCCAGGCTTGCGAGTAAAAGGCAGTATAATGAATGTGCCTATATCAGAATTCATAAAGATAAGGAGAGAGTATAGAGATGATGAAAGGCTAGAGCTCAGTGTAAAGAATGCAATAAAGAGCCTAGTTATGTTTGCTCATGAGAAAGGAAAGATATTACCAGAGCAATTAGATATAGAGAATACAAGCGATATAGATGCTATATACGTAGATGATAAAGGTAAAAGGATAGGAGTAGTGGTTACAATAAGCAAGGATCATACAAAGATATTCGAAAGGATAAATAAACTTAAGAAGGAAGGTGTTGATAAATTGATAGTATTAACAAATGCAAATACGGTAAGCCAGAATGGTAATACTGTAATTAGCCTTGATAAATGCAAGATGGTGGATCTGATATACTTTAGCAATAAATACAAACAGGAAGAGATAGAAGAACCTGATACAGATAGAGCTCTAGTACTAGCAAAATCCGTCCTACTTTGTTAAACATATTATCTTTTGATCTAGATGGTACTTTATTTCCTAATAGTATTGATGATAGATTATGGTTTGAATTAATACCAGAAGAATTAGCAAAGGCTAAAGATATTAGTATACACAAGGCTAAAGAATATGCAACTAGAGAATACAATATCATTGGACCAAACGATCCTAGATGGTATATACCAGAATACTGGCTTGATAGATTTGGCTTAGATATAGATATCAAGTATTTATTAGATAAAATGGAATATTCAGATTATATTTATGATGATGTGATATATCTAAAAGAGTTAAGTAATAAATTCGATATTATTATCGCTAGCAATAACGCTAGATCTATGCTTGATAAGAAGGTTAGAGCAATCAATAGGTTAGGTATTAATATAAAAGCAAGTTACTCTGTAGTATCTGATCTAAACCTAACAGGCAAGAATACAAAGTTTTACAAGTATATATGTAACAGTTTAGGAGTAAAAGCAGATGAAGTTATGCATATAGGAGATAATATAGTATACGATCTATTACATGCAAGGGCATCGGGGTTATTAAGTATATTAATAGATAGAGATAATTTGATGAAGCATATAGATGTTATACATTCTCTATATGAATTAGGAGAGATTACTCAATTATTATAACGCCTTTCATACCATCTTCAAGATGTATAGAACAACGATATTCAAATATACCTCTCTTATCAAATGTATATCTCCATTTACTTTTATAATCCATAAATTTACTATCTATGAATATCTCCTCACCATCTTCAGTTTTATAAACACCTAACACATTATGAGGCAGATACGATACATTAAGCCATTCTATTGTAGTACCTTTTTCAATAATAACTGATTTTGGAAGATATACATTTACATCCATATATACAAGATTAGGTTTTATGTTATTCTCTATTACTCTTTCTTTCTGACTTGTATCTATTATTTTCCTAGCATTTAGATCAACTATTATTGTCCAGATCTTCTGGTGTGCAGTTATACTTTTACCAATTAGCATATCAAACCTTTCTGGCTTTGTTAAAATTCCATTCTCTTCTTCCCAATTTACTGTTATTATAACCTCGCCTATTCCGTTATGCAACTCGTTATTACTAGCATCAATCATAACTACTGGTTGTATACCAGATATCGTTATCTCTAATCCTTTATATGTATCAATGATATCTCTAATCCTTTGATCCTCTACTGCTATGTATACTGCCTCCTCTGCTACATCATTTATAGCATAGCTGAATACATTATCATCAAACAATGTATGCTTAATGATTCTCATATCTTGTTTTATAGTCATATTAGCCAAAGGGTTGAAATCTTTTGCTCTATGCTCAGGGAGTGATTCCGTAGCTATCAACACACTACCTATTATCAATATAATTGCTATTATTGATGATAAGATAATTATATCATTCTTCTTCACGATCATAAGTTATTTACAACTACTTATATCTCTTGAGTAAAGCCTAAATCTTAGATATATCTACTAATCTTATGCTCTTCCGTTTGCCAGGATTTGTTACCATACTTATAGCAGGAGTTGCTATATTATTATATGGCACTACATTTGATATGGACATAAACTGGATTATGGGCATTGGTACATTATTAATAATAATTGGTATAATGGCTGCTACATTAGTAAAATAAAAAAGTTTATTGCCTATTTGGCTTAGGACAGCCTTCCATAGGCCATATATATACATCTTTACCTGGTAATTTCCATAACTCATCTTCATACAGATCTGTGTTATCTATATGGCATCTATAGCATATATTTACTTGAAGATCGGTATCTGGCTTTCCTATAAGTTTTAGAAACTCTTTTGCATATTCTACTGCTTTCTCATCATACTCTTTTGGAACTTCATTTACATCTGTTTTATCAGTTGGGATGAATACATCAAAATGTATGCTCCTACCTGCTGCATATGTATTATAAACTACAACATTCTTTGCTTGTCCTTTATAAGGTATTAATGCTTCTTCAGTCATATTAGTATGATCATTCATAATCATATTTGTATATTACTCTTACATATTTGCAAAAACTCAGGTATTATAAATCTAAAATTATAAGATTGTCTCTCTAGTTATCCATTATATACAACCGTGCGCTCATTTATTATTATTTAATTACATAAGATCAATCATATCATAGAATTTTTCTTTGTTGAATAACAATGCATACATTCCTAGTGTTGGTTTCTCTATAATACATAACGGAAGTCCATTCTCTTTCCATATATTTATATGTACATCAGCTATGCTCTTAACGTATTGAGCAGTTTTAAGTCCATGTTTAGTTATTATTACTAATATATCACCATTATGCCTAACTGCTTTTACATGAGCATTGATAGCTGCTATGAATCTGTCTATATTGTTAGGATGTGCCATCTCTCGAAGTCCTACATCATATGTTATAATTGCAGGATTACCAAATTCTTTACATAGAGTATTGTATGTTGATATAAATACATTAGTATTTTTATCGATATTATGTTCATCGAAAGCTACTACCTTAGGTTTATCCAATAGATCTGTTTTGTTTATAAATGTGAATATAGCAAGTCTCTCTAGTTCTTCATCTGTACAGCAAGGCTTTATCCATTGCAAACTATCAGTATACAACTTATCAGGCGAATTTATCACTAACGCAGGTTTCTTATTCTTTAGATTATTAACTATAAGAGGCGCTAATAACATATTGATAATATTTGTATCTACACCTAATGTTGATTCTACTAATATTACAATACCTTCTTTAAATCCTATATAATTAAATATATTTGTAGTATTGCATGCATATGCTATATTGTTTGGATTAATAGACTGCATAGGTGGTAGCAATATAAACCTTGTATCCAGTAATGTATAAAGCCTAGTATTATATTTTATAGGCTGTGTTCTCATCTTATCTATGATCATCTTCCTTATTCTAAATCCATATCTATCCTCTGCAGTTAATGAGATAACAGCATCAGTCACATATGCTAATGTATTTTTCTCTGGTTCTTCACTTATGAATAGCAAAAACCCATCATTAGCATCTGCCATAGTAACCATAGTCTTCTCCATCTTGATCCTTTCTTCAAATTGAGTTTCTTTTGCTAGTGCATCCCAGCTATCTAATATAATAAATCTATTCTTACTTTCTGTTAATGCATTCATAACATTCTCCATAGTTCCTTTAGCAGTAGATAATCTCATATCTAACGCTTCGCTTTTATTATTTATTTCTGATGAGGAGAATATGTCATCTTCTTGTATCAATCCTTTAATCCATGGAAATTGTATTTGTAATCTTGATAAAGATACCCTAGTTGATATATATAATGGCTTGTATCTATCCTTAACTAATCTTAATAATTCTAAAGCTAATGTAGTCTTTCCTGCTCCTGGTAGACCTCTAATCAACAATGATGTAGGTTTCTTATCAAAGAATGGTAAGAATACATATTCTAACTCTTTGTTATGCCTTTCTTCGATTACTTGCACGATCTATTATTATTAGTATACGAATAATAGTATTTGTTAGTATTAATCATTACTTACTATACAAAGATAATCTTTTGGTCTATATAAAACAAGATGATGCTTTGTGAGTTAACTGATAACTTATCAATCCCATTAACAAATACTAATGGTATGAATTGGCATGATATAGATAAGAGATTAATTAAAAGAGATATTATTATCATTAGATTTTGTTAATAATTATGAGTTAGAAGAGATGAATAGGCATAAATATAATCAATGATAATATAGATAAATTATATGTTGATGGAGCTTATGATACATTATCATTATATTAGAGGATAATTATATAAAAGATATGGTGATTAGTCATTATTACCCACTTCTAATTACCTCTATTATCTTATCGAATACATTACCTCTATTATTATATCTGAACTCTAACTCTTTAAGATAGTATGGAAATGACTCTCTACTAACTCCATGATATCTCAACAATCTCTCTTTAGCATAGCTCCAGAATCCTTCTATACCATTAATATATACCATTAGCAAATCTTATACTCTTATCTATCCTCTCATGTTTAAAACCATATAATACTAGAGTATCATAACCTTTGTATTTATCAGTATATATTATTGATCCTCTCTTAACTTTTTTAATAGTTTCTCTTAATAATGTCTCAGCTCTTACATCATTAACTATCTCAACCTTTACTTTACCATTCCTCTCTAATATACCAAATACTGGTATCTTATTATATGAACTTCTACCTCTCTTTCCTTTTCTTTTACCTCCAAAGTATGCTTCATCAGCCTCTACTTCTCCTTTTAATATATCATCCTTTATAGAATAGTTATAGAGCTTCTCCCTAATTATAGTATATATCTTATATGTAGTACGATATGCTAATCCTAGTTCTTTACTAGCCTTTAATACTGGTATCTCTAACTCAAATAGCTTTAATGCTCCTATGAACTTTGTGAATTGTATCCTCAATCCATATAGTATGCTATCTCTCCTTACACTCCATTCCTTCTTGCATCTATAGCATCTATAGCAGTTATCCTTAACTCTGCCTATATGCTCATTATTGCAGTATATGCATCTATCAAACCTCTTAAGTATACCCTTATCCCTTAACCACTCCTCTGCCTTCTTCTCATCATTTATCTTTGCTAGTTCTATTAGTTTCATATACTGTTATTATATAGATGGGTATTATTAACCAATCACCAAAGATATAGTAATTAAACCTAGAATGAATGCTAGATATACCAATTATAAAGATAGAAATGATAATTTAGATGTATTAAGCAATTAGGATATAAGCAATTGTAAATTAAAAGGATATGACAAAAGATATAGCAGAATAGTATATTCATCATTTAAAAGAATGTTTAATGAGTATTGTTTAGCAAGATCATTTGAGTATATAAAGAAGTAGATTGTTACTAAGGTATGGATATATAATATGCTTATCAACCTTAGATGATTATAATAATTATTATGTAGATGATAATTGATCCATAAAGCAATCATTAATGGTTATAATAGATACAATATATGTAAGGGATTAGGTATAGAACCAGAAGTAATAGTTATAGATACTACAGATGAGCTAGAAGAGAAAGAATTAGTTATAAAACTTAATCTCAAGAGAAGGCAGTTAGATACAATAGATAGATGCTTATTAGCAAAGAAGTTAAAAGAACTAAAAGAAGAGAGGGCAAGAATAAACAGCATGCTTAAACAGTTTAGAGACGGCAAAGCAGATATTAAAGAATATATCACTAGCAACACCAAGTTATCGGAATACGACAATTTGGAGGCATTAGGAGATCTAACAAGACAAGCAGCTAATGTAGAAAGACATGACCCAGACAGTTTAATAAACTTCTTAATAAAGAGGTATCAATAAACCATGCTTATGGAGAAGCTAAAAGATTAATGAATATAAACAATAATCATAAACCAAAGCTAGTTACTAATTCTTCTAATATTATTAAGAGATATAATGTTATACTAGCAGATCCTCCTTATGATTATGATATAAAGTTAAGAGCAAATCCTAGCATACATTACAAGACATTAACAGATGATCAGATCTATAATTTCTTAAAGGATAATAATTTAGAAGATAAGATAGATGATAACGCTATACTATTCTTATGGTCAACAAATCCTAAATTAAGAGAAGCATTAAAGATTATAGAAGCATGGAACTTTGAATATAAGACAAACATGGTATGGATTAAGGATAAGATTGGATTAGGATATTATGTTAGAAGCAAGCATGAGTTATTATTAATAGCAGTTAAAGGCAATATAGTTCCATTAGAAAGCAATAGACCAGAATCTGTTATCTATCATAATAGAAGCATACATAGTAAGAAGCCATTAATAGTATATGATATTATTGAGCATATGTATCCTAATGCTATCTAGAGCTATTTGCTAGAAATAGAAGAGAGAAATGGGATAGTTATGGATTAGAACTATCTTAATAATCTAACAAACTCTTCAATACTAAGATCAGCTTCTCTCAATATTGCTCTTAACGTTCCTTTTGCCAATTCTTTATGTCTTGGTACTGTTATCCTTTTATGTGTATCCATATGCCTTAATATTATATGGCTTCCAGTCTGATGATCTACTCTATAGCCAATCTTTATTAATGTTTTAACGACTTTTATGCCAGATACTCTTGGTAGTCTTGTCATGTATTCAACTCTATAACCTCTTCCTCTACATTAGCATTAGGTAATGGTTCATTATGTTTCTTAAGACTCTCAATATAGCCTATTATAGCATCTTTTATATTAGTAATAGCCTCTTCTCTAGTATTGCCTTGAGATATACAACCAGGTAAATCCAAACATTCAACAATATACACTCCATCCTCATCTTTATGAAGTAATATTCTAAACTTCATCAATTATACTATACATAGAGAATATTTATCTATTGTCTTTAGATCGAGTATTTGAATAGATAATAGAGATAATTGGGATAGTTATGGTTTAGAACTTTAATCTATTCGCTCATATACCAAATCTTGTTGCTAAGCTAATACAGATAATATCTTAAAGCTATCAATGTTTCTTATATTATATATAGATTGGAATATCTTAACATATAGATTATACTTGTTTATACACATAAGCCATATACTTAATAGATTTGCCTTATTCTCACAGTTATTGATATGTATATTATCTCTAGCATACTCTTTAATGATTAAATCAATACTCTTCTAATCTATAATATGCTCTAAATTCATCTGTATAGATATTACTAGCATATTTTATCCTTTTATATATGAGATATCATATTATCATTTATAGGAATATAGTATTACCATTCCTTTAATGATAGTATATGATCATAGGATTATCTTTATCAAATGTTTCTTCTTGCTATATTATATATTGATAAACCATGATATTATAGCTATAAAATAATCTGATAAATATTTACCATATTTCTTAATGTTAGTATACACCATTATACTAAATAAATAAGCACATAAAGATTCATCTGATAATATAGTAATTGGTTTATCATAAGGTATTATATATTTGATCTATTCATTACTATTAGCTTAGCAACAAGATTTGGTATATGAGCGATTTGATATAGCAACTTGAGAATTATACTTTTTATGCTAGGTGTAAAGGCTCTGCAGATAGAGTAATCTATACTAGTGTAAGCGAAGAATATGAAGCAAGTACTTGAGTATGGTATAGATAAGGTTGTAGTTAGTTCTTATAACGGTTTGATCAATCTTATCTCTGCTGCAAGATTACTAACAGAAAGCCAATTGTTATGATAAGGATCAATCTGAGGTTAGTGTTAATGCTAGCGTTAAAGCATCTTATAGAAATGGAAAGTTTGGTGTACCATTATACTCTAAAACTGATGATAATGCAATGAATATAAAGTATATATTAAACTCGAATTTGGAGGGTTCCATTTCCATCTAGGCTCTCAGATTACAGATTACCATGTTTTGCAAAAACATTGACATAGATGTATTCATAAATAAGGTTAAGAGTTATTATCCATCATTAAGGTTTAGTATTTTTAGATATATGCGGGGGAACTCCTATATTCTATAGCAATGATGTACCTACAGCAAAGGATATAGCTGAATCTATAATAGAGAAACTTAATCATATCTATGATAAGCATAGTGAATTTATGCCGATAGTTGAGAGCGGTAGATATCTTACTGCTGAATCTATGATACTATTATCAAAAGTAGTTAATATAAAAGATTATGAGAAAGATAGATATGCTATACTTGATTCTGGTTATCATCTATTACTAGATTCAGCATTATTAAAGCAGCCATATCCACAAGAGATGATATAAAAGAGGATGAGCATGAAAGGGTACATATAGCAGGATGTTATGTGACACGATATATTCCCTAGATCAAATATATCTAGGATTGATTGTATAAGTAAAGATGATCATCTAATATTTTATAATGTTGGTGCTTATTCCATAGTATTCAATATGCCATTCCATTCTCAAACTAAACCAGCTATATTGATGAAGGATAGATATGGTAAAGTTAGATTGATTAGAAAAGCGAAGTATTGAAGAATTATTCGTTGAGGAAGGCGGAGAACTAATTTAACAAA
The DNA here is from genome assembly GCA_026002835.1 of Candidatus Nitrosocaldaceae archaeon. Next base: position 3,264 of record BPGC01000002.1, on the reverse strand, counting down.
TCAAATTTTTTATTCTTTATTAGAATTAGATACCATGAAGTATTAGAGTTAATAACTATAAGGTAAACAATTGGGATCTCTAAACTAAAATTTTATATACTGGCAATAAAATAAGATGATAAGTTAGATGATTTAGAATGATAACAACTGATATAACGCTAGCGTTGAGCTTAACAACTGCCTTATTAGGTACCTTAGGGTTCTCATTAGCATTTAAGGATTATATAGCTAGTTTGATAGCTGGGTTTGTATTTAGAAGAGTCAAGCATATCAAACCTGGAACAAGAATTAAGATATTAATAAATCCAGTAATTAAAGGTGATATAATAGATATAGGTTGGTTAAGAACTACACTTGAAGAGGTAGGTGATGGAGATAGGTTACCAAGTATAAATACTGGTAGGATGATAAAGATACCTAACTTTGTGCTCTTTAATAACCCTGTAATGATATATGATAAATATGTAATAGATGAGGTTATTGTAAATCTAAAGAATCCTATAGAGAATAGCCATATACTATTAAGTAATATGCAGAGGGCAATAGAGCATTTTGGCTATCAAGTAGTAGATGTAAATATTACTCAGAATAATGATAAAGCGATAATCCATGGTATATTTAAAACAGATACTAAGAACATGGCTAATATAAGAAAGAAGATATTAGAAAAGTATCTAGAGTTAAATTCTGTGAAACAAATAAGCATAAACAATTAACAATATATTTTTATTTATATAAAAGTATATCATAATGGCATGAGATTTACTATGAAGAGTTTGAAAAGGTAGAAGATATAATCTCATATATAATTACTATAGAATTAGTTATGATGTTGTTAAAAAGATATACACTTGCTTTAGTACCATTATCGCCTTTATCTGGAGATTATATACTAATGATATATACAAAAGATATTTTAGAACCAGGATTGAGTTTGATAGTTGTATCTTAATTTCTTTACATGCATAGATAAACAAATCTTTATTAGATGTAATAAATAGTTCTTAAAATCATTTATGGCAGAAGCATATGCGCTATTAGTATTCCTTATAGTTTATACACTCATAGCAGTTAGAAGGGTTAAAGATATAACAATATCGGCATGGATACCTATGCTTATAGGAGCGCTTCTTATGTTAATGTTTCAGACTATAAGTATGGAGGATGCTTACAAGGCAATAAAGGCAGACGTTATAACATTTCTAATTGGTATGTTTATTGTTGTAGCAGCACTTGAGAGATCAAGAGCTCTCAATGTTATAATTATAGGCATATTGAAGCATGTGAATAATACTAAAAAACTCTTGCTCTTCATAATAGTTATACTTGGTACACTCTCAGCCTTTCTAATGAATGATACAATAGCATTGGTTGCAACACCAATAATACTTAACATAGCAAGATTTGGGATAGAATCGAAACCACTACTTATAGCACTTGCGTTTGCTGTTACAATAGGAAGTACTATGACACCAATAGGCAATCCGCAAAATCTATTGATAGCAATTGAGAGTGGTATGAAGGCTCCTATGCTTGATTTTCTAAAGTATCTTACATTGCCAACCATTGCTAACTATATAGCAACTTACTACTTGCTTAGATGGTATTATAGAGATACTTTTAGTAAAGATATAACATTTAATATAGACGCTCTAAAAGTAACATACGAGCCTAATACTATCAAGGTTAATATAATTATTGTATCTCTAGTTATAATTGGCTTCTTTGTAGTTACAATAGCAAGAGTTATAGGTTTTGAACTGATGTTTGATATAAGCCATATAGCTATTATTGGAGGATTAATTATGCTTATATGCTCTAAGGATAGGCTTGCTGTTCTAAAGCAAGTTAACTGGGGCATAATAATACTCTTCATATCCATGTTCATCTTCATGGATGCGCTTGCTAAAGCTGGGATAATAGCAATGTTTGCAGATATGCTCTCACCACTTCAGTTTGTTGATAATAATAAAACAAGCATATCAACTATTCTTTCAATAATATCTGCAAGCACATTACTAAGCCAGTTTATGAGTAACGTACCATTTGTAGCTTTTTATATTAATATCATGTATGAACATGGCTTTTCTAATGAAGATATTAAAGCTTGGATTACACTTGCTGGTGCAAGTACTTTAGCAGGCAACATGACAATATTAGGAGCTGCAAGCAATCTTATCATACTAGAAGCAGCAAGAAGAGAAGGGTTTACCTTTATAGAGTTCTTTAAGATAGGCTCTATGGTAACTGCTATAAACATGCTCATTCTAGTAACATTTCTGATTATTATACCCTAATATAATTTAGATATTATTATAATAATTCTTATATTGTATAGTTCAAATCTTATAGTAGGATAATGAAGGTTTGGTTCCTTATAAAAGATGGTGAAGATGATGAAGAGAATAGAAGATTTAAAGAAGAGGCAGAGAAAGAGCATATAGAAGTTCAATTTGTAAAGTCTGAAGATTTTGATATTGTTATAACTAAAGAAGGTAGGAAAAGTGTTCTTTATAATGGCAATTATATTAACCTCCCAGATTGTCTTATACCGAGAAGAGGTGCAAGTACAACTTACTTTGATCTAGTAGTTATAAGGCATCTTGAGAAGCTAGGTGTTTTCACTGTTAATTCTAGCCATAGTGTAGAGATTGCAAAAGATAAGCTGCAAACTTTACAAACCCTTGCAGTAAATAAGATACCAATACCGAAGACAATGTTTGCTAAGATGCCATTAGATGTAAACTTTATTGAAAAAGAGTTCATGTTTCCATTAATAATAAAAACAATTTCTGGTACACAAGGAAAAGGTGTCTTCTTATGCAATGATAAAGAACAATTCGAAGATTTCATAGACTTTGTAGAGGTTTCTAAAGATCCATATGTAAACATAATTCTACAAGAGTTTGTTAGTTTTAGCAAAGGGAAAGATATTCGTGTATTTATTATAGGAGGAAGAGCTGTAGGTGCTATGATGCGAGTAGCTAAAGAAGGAAGGGTTAGGGCGAATTTTTCAATTGGTGGCGAGGTTTTACCTTTTGAATTAAACCCAGAGATAGAATGGCTTGCAGTAGAATCAGCAAAAGTGCTTGGTTTGGATATTGCTGGGGTTGATATTCTTTTTGATGATAATAATAATTACCTAGTAAATGAGGTAAACTCTTCACCAGGATTCAAGGGTTTTGAAAGAGCTACAGGGATAAACATTCCAAAAGAGATTTATCATTATATAAAAGTTAGATTGGGTTTCTTTCAAGAATTTAA
>BPGC01000001.1 GCA_026002835.1 Candidatus Nitrosocaldaceae archaeon | reverse complement strand
CAGTTAGAAGAGAAAGAGACTTTAGCTGATCTTCCTGTTGCAATGAATAGAATCCTATAAAGGGAATTGAGAGATAATATTGATCATCTTCATCTGTTACACACTGTATATAAGTTGCAATGAATAGAATCCTATAAAGGGAATTGAGAGATTATCTGCTATATTCCAGTCATACCTATATTTAGCATGTTGCAATGAATAGAATCCTATAAAGGGAATTGAGAGCATACATAATTATTAGCTATAAGCTAATTTTGTGATCAGTTGCAATGAATAGAATCCTATAAAGGGAATTGAGAGAAGTTTAAAGTAGTATAATGTTAGAAATTAGCTACATAGTTGCAATGAATAGAATCCTATAAAGGGAATTGAGAGATCTACATATTAGTTAGCATCAAGTACTTTAGCATCGTTGCAATGAATAGAATCCTATAAAGGGAATTGAGAGATTAATATGTTACAATTGAAGACTATATGCTAATCTAGTTGCAATGAATAGAATCCTATAAAGGGAATTGAGAGTACTAGATTTCTGAATTGGATATAATATATGCATTATGTTGCAATGAATAGAATCCTATAAAGGGAATTGAGAGTCTACATACTAAGTTATTGTATATGCTTAATATTAGTTGCAATGAATAGAATCCTATAAAGGGAATTGAGAGTATAGCTGATCTCATGTATCTTTCATCTAGTATATAGAGTTGCAATGAATAGAATCCTATAAAGGGAATTGAGAGACTTCAACTAAAGATCTTAGAACTAATATTTACATGTTGCAATGAATAGAATCCTATAAAGGGAATTGAGAGTCTCATTCAATGATCTATGCTAATTATAATATTATATGTTGCAATGAATAGAATCCTATAAAGGGAATTGAGAGTATCAAAAGTCATCTCTTGCATACTTATATACATAGTTGCAATGAATAGAATCCTATAAAGGGAATTGAGAGCTGTTAAATAATGCTATTTCTTATCAATTCTATGGTTGCAATGAATAGAATCCTATAAAGGGAATTGAGAGTATAATGTTCATTGTTATCTATTCAATGATCAGATAGTTGCAATGAATAGAATCCTATAAAGGGAATTGAGAGTTCATAGCAGATCTAACCTTATCTATGCTTTAAACTGTTGCAATGAATAGAATCCTATAAAGGGAATTGAGAGACATTCATCATTACTTGAAATATGTTATTCATATTTAGTTGCAATGAATAGAATCCTATAAAGGGAATTGAGAGGTACATCTAGGCTGCTTATGTACATATTATTATGTTAGTTGCAATGAATAGAATCCTATAAAGGGAATTGAGAGTTTATACAGATATTAGCATAAGACTCTTATAGGTAGAGTTGCAATGAATAGAATCCTATAAAGGGAATTGAGAGTTTTATTTTGGCTTTTAAGACTTTTTTATACATATACGTTGCAATGAATAGAATCCTATAAAGGGAATTGAGAGTATGGGTATCTTCTCGCTAGAGTGATTGCTAAAGATATCTATGGTTGCAATGAATAGAATCCTATAAAGGGAATTGAGAGTACACCAAAATTCAAAGCATCTTTATACAATTTATAAGAACGTTGCAATGAATAGAATCCTATAAAGGGAATTGAGAGTTTAGTTCAGAAGATGCTAGTGGTAATTTGGAGAAATACCAGTTGCAATGAATAGAATCCTATAAAGGGAATTGAGAGGTTTTATTGATTAAAAATAAGAAATATGCATTTTAACCCTATTGTTGCAATGAATAGAATCCTATAAAGGGAATTGAGAGGATGGTTAGTTGCAAGTATTGGCATTGTTCTCTATTAACTGTTGCAATGAATAGAATCCTATAAAGGGAATTGAGAGTAAACTTGCTGATAATCTTTAATGCTTCGGTATTTCCTAAGTTGCAATGAATAGAATCCTATAAAGGGAATTGAGAGATATTTTCCTATGAGTTGGGATGTTTTTGTAAGATTTTATAGGTTGCAATGAATAGAATCCTATAAAGGGAATTGAGAGAAACATAGGCAGGTACTACTAGTTGCAATGAATAGAATCCTATAAAGGGAATTGAGAGTATGTTTACTATCATATTAAGAGTTGCAATGAATAGAATCCTATAAAGGGAATTGAGAGTCATCTTTCGTAAATGTGTGTATTACGCTTTTTAATGAACTAGTTGCAATGAATAGAATCCTATAAAGGGAATTGAGAGCACAGCCAATCTGCTTCACTTTCATCAACTTTCCAGCTCGTTGCAATGAATAGAATCCTATAAAGGGAATTGAGAGCCTCATAATACTGCTTATACTCAGCACTTTCCTCTATTTGTTGCAATGAATAGAATCCTATAAAGGGAATTGAGAGTACCATCTCGAAGCTTTCGATAAACCACGCAAATACCTGTTGCAATGAATAGAATCCTATAAAGGGAATTGAGAGGACATAATGCATAACCATATTTATGTCAGAGTGTTTTGGTTGCAATGAATAGAATCCTATAAAGGGAATTGAGAGTACACCAAAATTCAAAGCATCTTTATACAATTTATAATAACGTTGCAATGAATAGAATCCTATAAAGGGAATTGAGAGTCTATGCAGAGATAACTAGATGGTAATTATAATATAAGTTGCAATGAATAGAATCCTATAAAGGGAATTGAGAGACATCATTTTAAAGTATGTATTCAATATGTTGCAATGAATAGAATCCTATAAAGGGAATTGAGAGACATAATTGTTATTCATCAACTATTAGTAGTTGCAATGAATAGAATCCTATAAAGGGAATTGAGAGTCTATAATAGTTTATACTTGCAAGTTCTCTATTTGTTGCAATGAATAGAATCCTATAAAGGGAATTGAGAGTATCTATTCTTTAAGCTTTCGTATACATCCATACTGTTGCAATGAATAGAATCCTATAAAGGGAATTGAGAGTTTACCTATATTCATGATTTTTAAAGTTATCTAGTTGCAATGAATAGAATCCTATAAAGGGAATTGAGAGTTTCTTTGCTTTTTGGTTAGCCTTTTACGTTTTACCAGTTGCAATGAATAGAATCCTATAAAGGGAATTGAGAGTCACGATAGGTGGAGAGTATATGCTGTTGAACAACTGCTTACAGTTGCAATGAATAGAATCCTATAAAGGGAATTGAGAGATTATCAATTTTGTTATATCTAAGGTATTTTGGTTTAGTTGCAATGAATAGAATCCTATAAAGGGAATTGAGAGGCATACTGCAAGATATACTAACGAATATAGAGGTTAAAGATAAGTTGCAATGAATAGAATCCTATAAAGGGAATTGAGAGATTCATGACATACGCTTCATCATTCAAATTGGTTACAAGCAGGTTGCAATGAATAGAATCCTATAAAGGGAATTGAGAGACATATCAATAAATAGAACTGGTTTAAGTGTTATAGTTGCAATGAATAGAATCCTATAAAGGGAATTGAGAGATTTATTACTTCCAGTTCCGTTCCAACTATCCCTTATCTCATAAGTTGCAATGAATAGAATCCTATAAAGGGAATTGAGAGACTTTGTTTATAGTATTAAAAGTATTTATTTTTATAGTTTTTAGTTGCAATGAATAGAATCCTATAAAGGGAATTGAGAGTTTAATTCTTGATACGCTACATTTGCGTAACTATCCCTTATCGTTGCAATGAATAGAATCCTATAAAGGGAATTGAGAGAATAACTCAGAAAGAGATAAACGTTTAACATACTTCCTAAATAGGTTGCAATGAATAGAATCCTATAAAGGGAATTGAGAGATTGGCAATGTGCATACGTATATCCATTTTTGCGTTGAGTTGCAATGAATAGAATCCTATAAAGGGAATTGAGAGATTATTATAGTGGCTCTTGCTATTATCGGCATTATAGTATCAAGTTGCAATGAATAGAATCCTATAAAGGGAATTGAGAGGCCTCGGTAACTATTTTGAACATTTCTTCTAGATTCATTCCGAAGTTGCAATGAATAGAATCCTATAAAGGGAATTGAGAGATAATAATTCAATTGTAAAATGTGACATAATTCATGTAAAAACAAAAGTTGCAATGAATAGAATCCTATAAAGGGAATTAAGAGGGCATGATAGTATCGATCTCTTCATTATTATGTGGTAAGTTGCAACTAAAAATTCCATAAAGGCATAAGATTAATTAAAGGCATGTTATCTCATTACGCAAGTGGTTACATTCAAAGTTGTAATATCTGATAAGAATGGGAAAGCAAGAACAGTTGAGGTAAAGGATAAACAAGCTCAACCATTTCTAGGCTTGAGGATAGGAGATGAACTGGATGCATCTGTAATAGGATTGCAAGGAAAGTTAAAGATAACTGGAGGTAGCGATAAATCTGGAGTCCCAATGCGATACGATGTTCATGGAGCAGTTAAGAAATACATACTAATTCCAAAGGGTATAGGATTAAGAAAGGCAAAGGAAGGTGAGAGGAGAAGAAGATTGGTAAGAGGAAATGTTATAAGCGAAGAGATATACCAGATAAATGCTAAACTTGATGGAGTATTACCAGAAGAGAAGAAGGAAGATGCAGAGGCTACTGCTTAATTACAAAGGTTAACATAACCCTATATACACTTTAGATATTACTTTGCACTGGAGAGATACCTTACCTCAATGGTATATAGAAAAGTATGGCATACAGCCTTGTATAAATATAGGAACTGCTGGTCATGTAGATCATGGCAAGACTACACTAGTTGAGGCTATAACTGGTGTATGGACTAGTGCTCATAGTGAAGAGTTAAGGAGAGGAATTACGATCAAAGTAGGATATGCTGATGCAGCATTCTATAAATGTTCGATATGTAAAGAACCAGATGCGTATTCAACTTCTCCAACATGCCCTCATTGTGGGAATAAGACTATTCTATTAAGGGTTGTAAGTTTTGTTGACTCTCCTGGTCATGAGAGTCTTATGGCCAATATGTTATCTGGTGCAGCATTGATGGATGGAGCAATTCTAGTAGTTGCAGCAAATGAAAAGTTCCCAAGACCTCAGACCAGAGAACATTTTATAGCATTACAGACTCTGGGCATAAATAATATTGTTGTTGTTCAGAACAAAGTTGATCTAGTTAGCAGAGAAGATGCGATAGAGAATTATAAACAGATTAAAGAGTTTCTAGAAGAACATGGATTAGATGATGCTCCTATAATACCAATCTCTGCTCAACAAAGAGCAAATATAGATGCATTGATAGAGGCTATTGAAGAGCATATACCAACTCCAGAGAGAGATCCTAACAAAGATCCTATAATGCATGTGCTAAGATCATTTGATATAAACAAACCTGGAACTAAACCAAAAGATCTTAAAGGAGGAGTTATCGGGGGTTCATTAACACAAGGAGAGTTTAGAGTAGGAGATGAGATTGAGATGAAGCCTGGGATATATAATGAGAAGAGTAATAGCTATGAGGTTATAAGCACAGATATAGTAAGCTTAGCAACTGGAGCAGGTTTAGTAGATTTTGTAAAGCCTGGAGGTTTATCTGCTATAGGAACAAAATTAGATCCAGCATTTACAAAGAGCGACTCATTGATAGGAAATGTTATAGGTAAACCTGGCAAGTTACCAGATAATGTAACTAGCATAAGTATGGAGGTTAGTCTATTTGATACTGCAGTTGGCACTGCCGAACCAGTTAAAGTAGAACCTATTAGTGATGGTGAACCTTTAAGACTTAATATTGGCACAGCGGTAGTTCTAGGAATTGTAAATTCTGTTAGAGATAGCAGAGTTGATATTAAATTAAGAAGACCGGTATGTTTATTGAAAAACAGCAGAATAGCAATAAGTAGAAGGATAGCAGATAGATGGAGATTGATTGGTGCTGGTATAGCAAAGAATTGAAGATAATATTTGATACAAGTTTTTTGATGGCTATTGCTAGCAAACCTATTAAGAAGTTAGAACTATTAGAAGATCTTAATGCTGAATATATAGTATTATCAGCAGTTATCCATGAACTTGAGATGCTGAAGAATAGTAAACAGATCAAGAGAGCAAAAGCAGCAAGAGCAGCATTAGATATTATCAACTCTATGAACATTAAAGTTATAAACGCTAAAGGAAAGCCTATAGATGATCTTATAATAGATTATGCTATTGCTAATAATGCTTACGTAGCAACTATTGATGGAGAGATGAAGAGAAGGTTAAGAGAAGAAGGAATAGGGATAATAACCTTATCTAGAGATAAGATAATATTTGAATAACATACCGCTAAACTTTAATTCTATTAGATGTTAAGATAGTATATGCTAGAGTATCAGGAAGTAAAGATAAGATGGCTAGGACATGATACATTTGAGATAAGTAATGGTAAGAAGATAGTCATAGATCCTTATAAATTGAGTAAAGAGCATAGGGCAGATATATTACTAATAACTCATGAGCATTTTGATCATCTTAGCAGAGAAGATATAGAAAAGGTAAGAGATGAGAATACGGTTGTAGTTGCTCCTAAGCAATGTGAGCAAGATCTTAAAAGCATGAACTTTAAAGAGGTTATAATAGTAAAGCCTAATGATAAAGTACAAGTAGAAGGGATAAGTATAGAGGCAGTTCCAGCTTATAACATCAACAAAATAAATCCTAGTACAAACAAGCCATTCCATCCAAAGGAAGATGGAAAGGTTGGATATATAGTAACTATTAATGGAGTAAGAATTTACCATGCGGGAGATACAGACGCTATTGAAGAGATGAAGAGTATAGATACTGATATAGCATTACTCCCAGTTAGCGGTACATATGTAATGACTGCTGAAGAGGCTGCTGAAGCGGTTAAGATGATCAAGCCTAAATTAGCGATTCCTATGCATTATGGAGCAATTGTAGGATCAATTGAGGATGCTAACAAGTTTAAGCAATTAGTAAGTGAATGCGAAGTAAAGATATTAGAACAAGAAACTTAATTATTTCTTTATTTAAACTCATATCTATTTACTAATCCATGCTTTAATACTATATAATCTATATACACTTGCAGATCATCATCTATAATCAATTCATCTTCATCATCAAACTTAGAACTTTATAGATTCTCTATCTATTCTATTTATATTAGCGATATGTTTCTTATACTTCTTTCTGACAATCTCTTTTATTACATATGTATACCAGATCCATGCTGAGCTGCCTCTTTATGCTATATTATCTTGCATTCCTAATCTTTTTACCAATTCTCTATGAACATTTTACCGTATCTATCATTAAATACTTTCAATCTAGGATCTATATTCATTGCTACACTAACAACCTCTAGATCTATTGAACACGCATCTCTACGCTATGTGCCATAGCTATCTTATCCTCCCTTTCCAATGTTTCTTTATATAGTAACAATAGATCATTCTTCAGATATTCATGAAATTGCTCATAGCCTTTCAACTATCTTGCTATACCATGGATATCATCCAAATAATTCATCTGCACTAAGAACTACTCTCAAACCATCATTACTAGCAAGTTTGGCTATTATTACACTATTCCTCCAGAAAAGATCACTCCTATTCTATCAAGATCTCGAGTTCTCTTCATGGATTTTATTAATGCATTATAGTAAGCATTGATAGCATTATCAATATCATATATACTTGATATTTGTTTGGTTCTAATACCTTCTCATCCTTTACTATCTCCTTCCTCTTATTATCTATATGTCCTGGTAATACTCCATTTTTATTCCTATTGTCCATAATGCTTTCTTCTCAGATGCAAATGCTAGCATTTCTTAATTGTTAACATAATATAACTGTCTTATACCTATTACCAATGCTGTATATTTATCATCTTTTGCTGCTATAGCAAATATACCATCCAACTTTTTTAATACAACCTTGATATAGTTCGCCTTTACTCTTCTAAGAGATGTATTATTACTTCGCTATCTGTATTAGTTCTAAATTCATGCTCTTCTAACTCTCTCCTTAACTCTTTTATAGATCTCTCCATTATGCTCAACTATCATCCTATTATTACAATCTATAAATGGTGGGAACCTTTTAAACCTCCTACTATGGCTAACCTAGCATGAGATATTACATCATTGCTCTAACTCTTGCATCTTTTTATTCTCCCAGTTCACATAAAGCAATTTATTACTAATTGCTAATCCTATACCATATGTCTTCTTGTCTGCATAGATATTAACATCTTTTTATAGATGATGCCATATCTTCTTCTGATTTACTTAATATACAGCAATTCCACACATTTTTACACCAATACAAATATTTAGTTATTTTATAAGATGAACTAATTTTACTATCTTTTTCATATATTAATCTAAGTATTTTAATATATTTGTATCACATGCATTAATTTATTGGTATTTCACTGATATGTTAGGTGTTAGCAATCTCGATACTTGGTTCAAACTAGTATTTACTTAGGAATATTAAAATTAAACCTAATTGTATAAGTTAAAATAGAGATAGAATAACAGTGGTTACTATGAAAGCGATCAAAAGAGAGGAATTAGCATATCCTAAAATAAAATTCAGTAATAGAAAAGTTATCATAATTGGAATTTTAGCAATATCATTTGCAATGGCTATTATGGTGAGAGCTATGCCTATAGATTATGGTTTCTATCTTAATGAGTTTGATCCATGGTTTGATTATAGAGCTACACAATTCTTAGTTGAGAATGGATTTGAGGCTTATTTTAATTGGCATGATGATATGTCATGGTATCCAGAGGGTAGAGATATAGCAGCGACCTCACAGACTGGTTTGCATATAACTGCTGCTGTGTTATATCAAGCATTTGGCTTTGGGATGCCATTATATGACTTTGTAGTATGGTTTCCAGTAGTCTTTGGAGCATTCCTAACAATAATCATGTTTGCTATTGTTAGAGTAATTGCTGGAAGTGTAGCAGGTTTATTTGCTAGTATTTTTACAGCATTATCTCCAACGATAATACAGAGAGGAAATTTAGGCTGGTTCAAGTCAGAACCATTAGGATTGTTCTATGGAGTATTATCAATCTATCTCTTATTAAGTGCTTTAAAGCATAGAGATCCTAGACTTGCTATTATAAAAGCAATTGTTGCTGGTTTATTATTAGGTTTTGGTATGACTGCATGGGGAGGAGTTCAATACTTTGCTCTATTGTTAAGTATATTCTTTATAGCCTTACCATTCTTTACAAAAAGCAAGAATATGGTATATGTTCTTCCAATATTAACTATATTAACAATAGTTATTGCATCATCATTCCCTAGACCTGGAGAATCATTTGTAACATCTTTACCAAGTTTAGGTTTGATAGGATCAACTATATTTGCTATCGTTGCTAATTTTATCGCTAGAGATCCTTTGAAAGAGACTAGATATAAACTGATATGGTTAGGAGTATTTATAGCAATAGGCATATCATTAATAGTAGCAGGAACATATTCTCCTTCCTCGTTAAGATACATTACAGTAGTAAACCCATTTACAAAAAGCAATATACCATTAGTAGAGTCAGTTGCTGAGCACTTTACACCTACAATAGTAGATTATATACAAAATTATTCGATATTGATACCATTAGCAGGATATGGAGCATATATATCATTTAAGAAGAGAACACCAATGCATATATTTGCTTTAGTATTAGCAATAACTGGAGTATATGTTAGTGCTTCATTTGCTAGGCTAATGGTCTTCTCATCTTTAAGTATTATAACACTAGCATCTATAGCATTTTATGAGATAACTAGAGTAATATTTGAGAAAGGTTATAGAGTAAGATCATTAATAGATGTTAACGATCCTAGAATTTTGTATAGCATTTTAATGATAATAATGTTATCAGTTCCATTATTCTTCCCTCCTAATGGTAATTGGGTAGCATTAGCCGATATACCTCCTACTATAGCAAATGGAGCAACATCATTCAAGACAACAACCGATGATTGGATAGATGCGTTAGAATGGATAAAGAATAACACAGAAAAAGATGCAGTTATAGCAGCATGGTGGGACTATGGTTATTGGATTACAGTATTAGGCGAAAGGAAGACTTTGGCAGATAACGCTACAATAAACTCTACTAGGATAGCAAGGATTGCTACTGCATTGGTATCTGAGGAGAATGAAGGTGTTAAAATATTAAGAGATGAGCTAAAGGCTGATTATCTGCTAGTATATATGGTTGGGCAAAGGCTAGATCAGAACTTCTTAACATTAGGAGGAGGAGGCGATGAGAGTAAAAAGCATTGGTTTATGAGGATTGCTGGTGTTAATGAAACTGAATATCTACAAGCAGATGGTTTTACTCCTACAGCAAAGTTCTGGTTCACTTTACTAGGCAAAACATTCCCAGTAACTCCAGTAGGATATGCTAATATAAATCAGAATGGTACATTTGATGTTCAACCACAATTCACTCCTGGAAGTATTGCAATATATACAGAACAGATAAAGTATCCTCAAGGAGAGGAAGGACCATTAGAACTTGTCTATTCATCTCCTAGTTTCAACGATAAATCAAAAGATCTTGTATTTGGAGTATTTATATACAAGATCAAAGGAGAAGTAGAGAGGGAAGAGGTAGATTATGATATGAGAGTAGAAGAGATTTCATCTAGGCTAGATAAAGGAGATTATGCTGTATTGAATATAAGTATTAATAAACAAGATGCAGGTGCTATAGTCATAGAGTTATTACCAGAAGTAGCACCAAAGACTGTTGAAAACTTTAAGAATCTAATAAACTCTGGATTCTATGATGGAATAAGGATACATAGAGTAGTTAAAGACTTTGTCATTCAAGGAGGAGATCCTAATACTAAGGATAAGCCAAGGGAGACTTGGGGTACTGGAGGTCCTGGCTATACTATCGAGGCTGAGATAAGTAATATGACACATTCTAGAGGGGTTGTTGCTATGGCTCATCCAGGAGATCCTAACCTTGCAGGTTCACAATTCTATATCGTTGTGCAAGATGCACCGCATCTAGATGGACAATATACAATATTTGGTAGAGTTGTTGAAGGTATGGATATAGTAGATAGAATAAATAATTTGCCAGTTGATGAGAGAGATATCCCATTGTTAGATGTGGTTATAGAGAAAGCTGCTGTTATAAGCAAATAGTTTATTTATATTTATCAGCAATCCTATATCTTATATATTTGTCATCTGGTGAGAATTTTGGAGGATGAGCTATACTAGTCTTCTCATTACATATCTGGCATACATCTTTTAATGTATACCTCTTACAATTATTACATCTTCTTAATAGATACTTCATGCGACTCCCTTCTTAGACTCTTCCCTTATGAAGTTGAATGTTCCATTATTCTTATTTATAATACTCCTTATCTTCTCTATAGCCTTGCTTATAGCCTTCTCAGCGATCTTAAAATTCTCAGCCTTTACAGATATCCTATATCTTGGCGAGCCCATATATGTTATATTTATCTCAGCATTGTCACTCTTACCTTCTACTGAAGTTAATGCTTTCTTAATTATCTCTATACCATCTGGTTTTAAGCATGTTATCTCCATTATGCCTCTAACCTCAACGCTTGGTATCCTTATATTCTTACTAACCTCAACAATGGCATCTTTCATCTCTTCTGGAATCTTTAAACTATCTATAGCCTTCCTACCTTTTCTAGCAACTTCTTCGAACATATCATACAATAATTCATATTCTTCCCTCAGTATTTTTATATATTCTTTCATCTCTTCTTCTGTATAATTGCATTTATCTCTAATCATATCTAGATATGATCTAGCCTTCTCTTCTTTCTTGACTTCCATGAGTTTTCTTCTCTTCTCTTCATGTGTTACTTGCTTTAATGAGAGATCTACTTCTCTTCTAGCTTTATTAACTCTAATTACTTTTAATACAGTCTTCTGCCCTTCTCTTACAAATCTTTCTATATTCCTTACCCATCCAGTTGCTACCTCAGATATATGCAAAAAACCAGTCATATTATTATACTCATCAAGCGTTACATATGCTCCATGAGATGTTACTTCTTTAACAGTTGCTAATACTAATTCCCCTTCTTCTGGCAACTCTTCTACTTGCATGGTATACTCTATAGCATTGCATGTTTTAATCGTTACTTTTTATAAAAGTTTAATATCCTAATAATAAATAAAAACAGTATGCTAATAATAGATTGCCAAACTGCTGGCATATCTGGAGATATGCTACTATCTTCATTGATAGATCTTGGAGCAGATAAGGATAAGGTTATAGATGCTATATATACAACTCAAGAATTCTTAGATTCCACTATAAAAGATATCAACTTTGTAGAATGTAAAAGGTATGGAATGAGAGGTTTATTGTTAACTTTAGATTACGAAGATAAGCATGAGCATAGGAAAGGCATTGAATTATACGATGCAATAGATAGATGCTCTAATAAATTAGGATTAGATAATAAAAGTAGGCGATTTGCTCTAGATAGCATAAAAGCGATAATAAATGCTGAAGCTAAAGCGCATGGAGAAGATTTCAGTAATGTTCATCTTCATGAAGCATCAAGCATAGATACTATGATAGATATAATTGGAACAGCGGTAGCATTGCAAGATTTATCCATATTTAATGAGAAAGTTTATTCTACTAAAGTAGCAGTTGGAGGAGGAATATTAAGATTTTCTCATGGAATTATATCAAATCCTAGCAATGCTATCTTAGAGATACTTAAGGATAGGTTTGTAATAGTAGGAGGACCTATAGAGAAAGAATTAACTACTCCTACTGGTGCTGCTATGTTATCTAGTTTGGCTGAGTATATAGAGTATTATCCACCAATAAGAGTTAGTAAGATAGGATATGGCGCTGGTAAAAATGATTTTGAAGGCTTACCTAATATACTCAAAGTAGTAAGAGGTAAAGAGATTGAAGGTTTAATAAAAGAAGGTATACTTATTCTAGAAACAAATGTAGATGATGTTAGTGGAGAGATGCTAGGTAATGTAATAGATGAATTGTTATCTGCTGGTGCAAAGGATGTTAGTATAATACCTTCTATAACAAAGAAGAGTAGATTAGCGAGTATAGTTAGAGTAATCTGCGATAATAACTCTTTGGTTAATATGATAGAGATATTAACAAAAGGACTAGGAACTTTAGGTATTAGAGTTCAGCATATAGATAGATATATCCTTCCAAGATCTATAATATCTATTCCATTAACAATAAATGAGGAGGTATTCACTGTTAGAGTAAAGATAGGTAAGTTTGATGGTATAACTAGTATAAAACCAGAGTTTGATGATGTAAAGCATATAGCATCTAGAACGGGTTTATCTATATCATTAATAAAGGCATTGATAGATAAGGAGGTAGCAAGCAGATTTAAATTATAATTTATTATATTATGATAATATGCACGATGATCTATCTAGGCTAGTAGCATGGTTTAGGAATAATTGTAATGATGGAGTAATAGTAGCATTCTCTGGAGGAGTAGATAGCAGTTTAGTAGCATATGCAGCGAATATAGCAATTGGAGATAAAGCATTAGCAGTTATCGCAGATTATAAAACTCTTGCTAAAGATGAACTGAGTAATGCTATAAGAGTAGCAAAGGAGATAGGAATTAATTATAAGGTTATAGAGTATGATGAATTGCAGAATGAGAATTTTATTAAGAATGATACGTATAGATGCTATTATTGTAGAGATGAATTAGCCAAGCATTTATTGAAGATAGCAGAAGAGTATAGATACTCTTTGATTGTTGATGGTACTAATATAGATGATCTAAACGATATCAGATATGGCTTAATAGCATTACAAAAGCATGGAGTTAGAAGCCCATTAGTAGAGTTATCAATAAACAAGGATAAAGTTAGAATGCTTGCAAAAGAAGCAAAGTTATCAGTCTATGATAAGCCTTCAAATGCTTGTTTAGCCTCAAGGATTCCTAAAGGGATAAGGGTTACATATGATAGATTAGAAAGGATTGAGAATGCTGAAAAGATAGTAAAAAACTTGTTCGATGTTAGACAAGTTAGGGTTAGAGATCATGATGGTATAGCAAGGATAGAAGTAGGAAGAGATGAAAGGCATTTATTATTTGATGTAGATAAATTAGATCAATTAGACTCTCAACTAAAGGCATTAGGTTTCAAATATGTTACAATAGATGCAATGGGTTATAAGTCTGGAAGTTTGAATATAATATCATGATATATCTTGATAACGCAGCAACCACTCCAATTCATGAAGATGTATTAAAAGAGATGCTGCCATATTTTGATGAGAGATATGGAAATCCATCATCGCTCCATAAATTAGGCAGAGAAGCGAATAATGCACTGCTCTTAGCAAGAAAAAGGATCAAAGATAGTATTAATGCGAGAGAGCATAAGATTGTATTTACATCTGGTGCTACAGAGGCTAATAACTTAGCATTAAAGGGAGTCATGCATGCTAGTAAGAAGAAGCATCTAATTGTTAGTAGTATAGAGCATGAATCTATATTAGAACCAGCAAAGAGTTTAGAGAGAGAAGGTTATAAGGTATCATACATTCCAGTAGATAAGTATGCTAGAATAGATCTAGATAAATTAGAAGGTATGATTGATAACGATACAGCTCTGATTAGTGTTATGCTAGTTAATAATGAAGTAGGAACTATTGAGCCATTAGATGATGTTATAGAGCTTGCCCATAAACATGGTATTATGGTTCATAGCGATATAGTTCAAGCAACTGGTAAGATGAAGGTAGATGTTAGCAAGTTAGATTTAGTAACATTATCTGCACATAAGATGTATGGACCTAAAGGTGTAGGAGCTTTATGCATAAGTGAAGGTGTGAAGATAATACCAATAATAGATGGAGGAGGACATGAATATAATCTTAGATCTGGAACTCAAAATGTACCAGCAATAGTTGGAATTGGCAAAGCATTTGAGATATCAAAAATATTTGATTATAATAAGGTTAAAGAGTTGAGAGATATATTGATCAATAGATTGTTAGAGATACCAAATGCTAGATTGAATGGTCATCCTACTCATAGAGTTGCTAACAATATACATATAACATTCTTAGGTGTTAATGGAGAAGATCTTATAATAAAGTTGAGTGAGAAAGGTGTAGCAGCATCTACTGGATCAGCTTGTTCAGTAAATAAGCAAAAGGCATCCCATGTATTAAAGGCTATGAACTTTAGCTATGAAGAGATAACAGGTTCATTAAGATTAACACTAGGCATACAGAATACTAGAGAAGAGATAGAAAAAGCTGGAGAGATAATTAGTGATACAGTTAAAGAACTCAGAAGTTTGTCTCCATATGCTAGCAAGTATTTAACCTAGCATATTCATCTTTAAATATATTGAATGTCTCATCATCATATAAGCAGAATATAACCTTCTCTAACTTGCCTTTGTAATTAATAACAGTATCAAGCATTATCTTAGCACATCTATCCTTTGGAAAGCCAAAGATACCAGTAGATATTGCTGGAAATGCTATGCTTTTAAGGTTGTATTTATCTGCTAATCGTAATGAATTTAATGTAGCAGCTCTTAACTTTCTATCCTCATCACCTTCTCCATATCTAGGGCCTACTGCATGAATAACGTATTTTGCTTTCAACCTTCCAGCAGTTGTTATAACAGCATTACCAACTGGGCAATAGCCTATCTTATCTGACTCTTCTTGAATTATTCTTCCTCCTTTCTTAACTATTGCATATGCAACCCCTCCTCCATGTTTCAATCGAGAGTTTGCAGCATTAACTATTGCATCTACATCTAGATCAGTTATATCACCTTTGATTATCTCTATCTGCATAAACTTTATTATTATAAATTCATTTTTATTCTTACCGAAATATTTTATAAATAGTTATATGAACAAAGTATGATGGCAAAAGATACCAAACCTAAAAAGACAAGCCTTAGAATAGGAAGTAAAGCACCAGATTTCAAATTACCAGATCCAGACTTGAAGATACATAGTCTCAAGGATTATAAAGGAAAGAAAGTAGTTCTAGCATTCTTCCCAGCAGCATTATCTCCAGTATGTACAAAGGAGATGTGCACATTTAGAGATTCGTTCGATGAATTGAAAGAAGCGGGAGCAGAGATTATAGCTATAAGTGTTGATGGACCATTTGCTAACAAGCAATTTGTCGAGATGCACAATCTAAACTTTCCAGTGTTAAGTGATTATGCAAGGAAAGTTATTAGGAAGTATAATGTAGTTATGCCAAATCTATTGCATGTTAAAGGCTATAATGCAGCAAAGAGATCAGTATTTGTATTGGATAGTCAAGGCAAGATAAGGTATAAATGGGTATCAAACAATCCATTAGTAGAGCCGAATTATGAAGAGATCAAAGAGGTTATAAAAAGCATAAACTAAATTTTTATTCTATAACCGCTACTGGATCGTTTCTTGATACATTACTTCCTTCTTTTATCCTAATCTCTTTAATTATACCATCTTTATGAGCCTTGATTGCTACTTGCATCTTCATGGATTCTAGGACAGCTATAACATCACCTTTCTTTACTTTCATATCTGGTTTTGCTTCTACAGATACTACTCTTCCTGGTATTGGACTTTGCAAGATCTTCTGTGTATCAATCGCACCTCCAGAAACTCTCCTAACGATATGTTGCAGATGAGGGAATCTATTTATTGTAACTGGCATCTCACTCCCAATAATTTGTATCTTCATATTGGTTGCTGTATTATCTAGATATTTAGCATTATAATATGTATTGTCTAGCATGAACTCTACCTTTTCTCCATCATAGTTTATAACTTTAAGGTTATACTCTTTATCATCTATCTTTACTATAGCCTCATTGCTAGATATCTTCTTTACTATATCAGCCTTTATTAACTGATTTAATTCTTCGATCTTAAATTCCATACCCAAAACTCCTCTCAAACCTACCTCTCTCTTTCCATAGTTGCGTTCCTACTCTCTTACTCCTTGCTCCTTCATATAAAGAGTCTACCAATACTGCTGATGCTATCGCATCTTTATTCTTCTTTATACTCTCTTTACTTATATCCTTAAGCCTTTCTATTAGTTTATATTTCTGGAGATAATCTGTTGATAAATCTCCATTTATGAATGCTGGATCATTCATTATTGCTTTGTATAATGGAATCGCAGTAGTTATGCCATCAGCATAAAACTCATCTAATGCGTTAAGCATCCTCCTCCTAGATTCATCAAAGTCTTTACCCCAGGTTATTATCTTTGCCACTAGAGAATCATAATAGCCTGATACATTACATCCTGGATATAGATAAGTATCTACCCTAACTCCTGGTCCATAAGGTATTCTACAATCTTTAACGATACCATAGGAAGGAGCAAAATCATTAAATGGGTCTTCAGCATTTATTCTGCACTCTATTGCAGCACCAGTAAGTTTAAGATCTTCTTGTTTGAATGGCAACTCTTCACCAGATGCTATTGCTATCTGTAACTTTACTAGATCTAAACCACTAACAAGCTCAGTTACTGGATGCTCAACTTGCAATCTAGCATTTATCTCTATGAAATAGAAATTACCAGTATTATTATCTCTTACAAACTCTACAGTTCCAGCATTAAGATAATCTACAGCTTCCCCAGCCATTACAGCATATCCTCCAACTCTATTTCTAGTCTCTTCATCTACAACTGGTGAAGGAGACATCTCTACCAACTTTTGATGTCTTCTTTGTATAGAACATTCTCTCTCAAATATATGAGCAGCATTGCCATATGCATCTCTTACAAACTGGAATTCTATATGCCTAATATTAGTAAGGAATTTCTCAATATATAATGCAGATTTACCAAACGCAGCCTTTGATTCCATAGAAGCCATATTGAACTCTTGCCTTAATTGTTCTTCGTTATTTGCTAATCTTATACCTCTACCGCCACCTCCAAACGCAGATTTTAGTAATACTGGATATCCTATATCCTTTGCCAAACTAGCTGCTTCATCTACATCCTCAACCATATCATCACTTCCTGGAACTACTGGAACTCCAGCTTTTCTAGCAATCTTCTTACATGCCATCTTATCTCCAGCTAAGGCTAATGTCTCTTTTCTTGGACCAATAAAGATTATACCTTCTTTCTCGCATGCTTCTCCAAAACTTTCATTCTCAGATAAGAATCCATAGCCTGGGTGTATAGCATCGGCTCCAGCCTTCTTTGCTGCATCTATAATCTTATCTATTCTAAGATAACTCTCAACAGGACTTGCTGGACCTATATGATAAGCTTCATTAGCCAATTTAACATGTAAAGATTGTATATCTTCATCAGAATATACAGCAACACTCTTTATGCCTAATTCTCTACATGCTCTTATAACCCTAACAGCTATCTCTCCTCTATTTGCTATAAGGATCTTATTTATCTTCATATACCATCATAGATTGATATTACCATGTTTCTTAAACGGTCGGCTCTCTTTCTTATTTATAACAGATTCTAATGCTCTTATAAGCATAGGCCTAGTCTCTATAGGATCTATTACAGCATCTATGTAACCTTGTTCAGCAGCTATATATGGATGAGCAAATTTAGCTCTATATTCCTCAATAAGCTTCTTCCTAACAGCCTCTTTATCATCAGCCTCTGCTATATCCTTCCTAAATATTATATTTATAGCAGCCTCTGGTCCTAAAACTGCAATCTCTGCTGTAGGCCATGCAAAGTTCATATCAGTTCTAAGATGCTTGCTACTCATAGCTATATATGCACCACCATAAGCTTTTCCTACTATTACTGCTAACTTTGGAACTGTAGCTTCACAATAAGCAAATAACAATTTGCTACCATGTCTTATTATTCCATGTCTTTCTTGCTCTAAACCTGGAAGATAACCTGGAGTATCTACAAATGATATTATTGGTATATTGAAGCAATCGCAAAATCTTATAAATCTCGCCGCTTTGCATGAAGAATCTATATCAAGAGAACCAGCAAGGTATTGAGGCTGATTGGCAATAATTCCTACAGATCTACCATTAAGCCTACCAAATCCAACAACTACATTCTGAGCCCATAATTCATGAACCTCGAAGAACTCATTGTTATCTAATACTGATGTTATTATCTCTTTAATATCATAAGGCTCATATGGATTAGCTGGTATTATATTTGCTAGTTTACTATCCATCCTATTAGGATCATCCGTTGGAGTAACATAAGGAGGATCTTCCATATTATTCTGAGGAATGTAAGATAATAATCTCTTAACTATATCCATTGCTTCATACTCATCACTTGCCACAAAATGTGCTACACCGCTATTCTTTCCGTGTGTTTGTGCTCCTCCTAACTCTTCAAAAGTGACATCTTCTCCCAGTGCTGTCTTTACAACCTCTGGACCTGTTACAAACATATGGCTTATTTTATCTATCATGATTATGAAATCTGTAATTGCTGGAGAATAAACCGCTCCTCCAGCACATGGACCAGCATTAATTGTGATCTGAGGAACAACCCCAGATGCTAGTGTATTTCTATAAAATATCTCACCATATCCAGCAAGGCTCATAACACCTTCTTGAATTCTAGCACCTCCAGAATCTATTATACCTATAATAGGGCAACCATTCTTTATTGCATGATCCATAACTTTTGCTATCTTTTTACCAGACATCTCACCTAAAGAACCACCTAACACTGTAAAATCTTGAGCATAAACGAATACTTGCCTATTATTTATATTTCCATAACCTGTAACTACTCCATCACCATAAAACTTCTTCTTATCTAATCCAAAATCTCTAGATCTAGTAACTACAAACTTGTCTAGTTCTATAAACGTTCCTGGGTCTAATAATAAATTCAATCTTTCTCTAGCTGTTAACTTACCCTTGCTATGCTGAGCCTTAATGCGCTCTTCCCCTCCACCTATCTCTGCTAGCTTCTTAATCTCTGCTAACTTCTCAATCTTATCCTCATGCATAGCAATGCTAGAATGTTATTGGTCATATATAAATTATTATAAGCTCTCTTTATTAGAAACTGAACATATCAGTTAGTAAAGGTGCTATGAATATGCTGATTAAACTTATTATTGTTAGGATCAAAGCATGTTTGAAACCAGCTGCTACACTTCCTTCTCCCATCTTTCCAGCAACAATTCCAGTAGCGAATGCTTGTATTATTGAACCTGTTAATAACAAACTTTTATCCTCATCGCTAATGGTTAATCTATTCTCAAAATCGCCTATTGGATTCATGAATACATCCAACATGATTATTAATGTTAGTATAGAGATTATAGCACCAAAATATGGTATTATACCATACAATCTTAATGAAGAGTTTTTCTCTTTCTCTAACTGGTTTACACGTTCAACAAAATCTGCTAGGTTACTAAGGGTTTCTACTCTTCCTCCGCCAATATTCATAATCTCTAGCAAGATGAAAGCTATCATCTTAGAGAACCAGCTCTTTGTAGCATTTGAGAATCTAGCAAGTATTCTCTCTATAGGAAAACCCCATGATATCTGTGCAGACATTACCTTTACATGTTTTGATAACATACCATAGTCTCTCTCTGTTAACTGTTGTAATGCCTTCTCTATAGATACACTATTCTTACTTATCTCTGCTAAATCTCTTAGAAAGTGAGGAAGTCTAGACTCAATAGCTCTTTTTTGCATAGAATGTTTAATCTCTATTATAGATGCTGGCAGTGCACTAGCGATCAAACCTATTGCAGTTCTTATATGCAATGGTATTATTAATGAGGATTTATCAACCATTCTTATATTATCAGTCATTATTGCTATCTCTTTTGTGATATTATCAGATAATTGATCTAGTTGTATATCAATTGCCAATATTTTTAATAATAATAATGAATTAAGTAATGGTTCTATTATATAATTAATGAATATATTACTAATTATTAAAAGTGTAGAAAAGATATCTGCTAAGAGATTAAACATATCTTGGTTTATAGGGAGTATATCTAATATATTTGGGAAAAATATCATAGCTGGTATTAAAGGCATAAATAAAACGAATAATATATATGGTTTATTATAAGCAAAAGGTTCTCTAGGCTGGCTCATATGTAAAATTCCTATAAATGCTACAGATATTATAGGTATCAATACGCTAGAGAACATTACAGATTGCATTATGCTATCATTAGACAAACCAAATGAGCCAGAACCAGCAATCAAGCCTTGGCTAGTAAACATTACTAGTAAAACAATACCTAATACTACTACTATACCCATATATGCTTCTGCAAGATTGCCAGTAAATTCGATAAGTGATTTTAGTCTTATGCTTCTATAACTATATGCATCTTTCAATTTTGCTAATAGATAATTGCTGACATCCCCACCACTTTTCAGAGTTGTAACATAACCACCGATAAAATCTGCAAATGAATCATGAGGATTATATCTTGCCATATTTTCTAACGCAGATATTGGGTTCATACCTAGTAATCTTATCTGCATGAACATATGCATAGCTTCCTTTGCTGATGCTGGTAATAGTTTATTTTGGCTTATCCTTTCTAATGCAAATGGTAATGTTATACCTCCTCCTGCTAGTATAGATATATAACCTATGAGATATGGAAGCTCATCTTCTAATGCAGCTTTTCTATTGCTCATACTAAACTTTGGAGCATTAATTCCAATGAAGAAGGTTAATGGAGGAATTGCTAATAATGTTAAACCAATTATATTATTAGAGTTAATAAATAGATATATACCTAGTATGCTTATTGGTATAGTTAATAATGTTATGAATAATGATAATGATACAAGTGCTTCTGGGGTTATATTCATATAAGATCTTAATATCTGCTTATCTAACTTTGGGGTTTTCTTGATAAAACCATCCGCTATACCTCTAAACAATTTTAAAGCTATTGCTATTAATAACTCATTAGTAGATAATTTTATGCTCATAACATCACCTAAGATCTAATGTTATGCTAGTATCAGTAGCCTCCCTAAACATGCTAAGAATTAACTTCTCAAAATCTACACCTTTATCCTTAAAGTCTTTATCTATCTTATCCTCAAGTGTTATTGGATTATTCCTATACAATTGTAGCATTTCTGTAACTTCTCTAAAATCTTTTATATTATTCATATTTAGCCAATAAAGTATCTTTATCCTTTTTCCTATTTCATGTATAAGTTCATTAGTATCATATCCATTCATCTGAGCAACTCTCTTTAGTTTGACGCTTTCTTGTAACTTTCTCATGATGAATTTATCATTTTTGGCATTCCATTCGAACATTCTAACTCTAGTATTTGCATCTAATAACTCATCTATAGCTATCATCCTCCTTACTAGTTTATTATTAACATTAACTCTTCTTATTACAAATGATAGATCTAAGAATTGTAGATATGAAGGAGCTACATTCATGGGCTTTGATAACAATCTTTGTAATGCAGAGTTTGTATCCTCTGCGTGCATGGTAAACATACCTCCATGTCCAGTGCTTAGAGCTTGGAATAACGCATATGCCTCTTCTCCTCTAACCTCGCCTATAACAAGAATATCAGGTCTCATTCTCATAGCTGCTTTTACTAATTTAAATGCAGACACAGTAGAACTTTTATCACCAAGATAACTAAACCTTACAAGTAATGGAACCCAGTTATTATGATGTATATTTATCTCCTTAACCTCTTCTATAGTTATTATCTTTGTATTTGATGGGACTAATGATAGTAAAGCGTTTAAAGTTGTAGTCTTACCACTTCCAGTAGAACCTATAACTGTAGCAGTAGCTCTATTCTCCATTAACAGCCAAGCATATGCTGCTATAATATAGTTTATAGTTCCATTATTTATTAGATCTATTATTGTTATTGGCACTTCTCTGAACTTTCTTATTGTTATGCTACTTCCATGAGGAGATACCTCATTTCTATATGTAGCATGTAATCTATGCCCTCCAGGTAAAGCAGCATCTACTATTGGGTTTGCTGTAGAGATATGCTTTCCTCCTAAATGTACTAACCTTATAACATTATTATCCAATATCTTATATTCTTTAAAGATAAGGTTAGTTGGCAAATTTTCATACTTTCTATGCCATATGTAGACTGGTTTATTTAGCCCATTTACTGATATATCCTCTATATTAGGATCTAATATCAACGGTTCTAATGCTCCTAATCCTATCATATCTCTAGCAGCATAATATTTGATCTTGTTAAGATCAACATTTGCTCTAGCAAGCCCATATATCTTTACTATCTTATCTAAAAGCTCGGTAAAGTATTGTTCTGGATTTATATACTCTCTAGGAATGTTAATCTCATATTCCAATGCATGCATAACATCATGATATACCTCTAATTCATCGTTATTTAACATAGGTTCTTTTATACAATATACTCTCATCTTATTCTGATCTTCTACTATATCTACTCTAGGATAATCTCTTCCAAAATCATAACTCTCTAATACTGTTATATTATTCAATAATGTACCTGTAAGAGGATGGTCATATGTTTTATTCTTCTTTTTCTTGAATATCATCTTATCACCCTGCTATAATAACTGTATATGGTACACTCTGTGCATAAGGATTCTCCAAATCTGGCATAGATTCTCCAAAATATCCTACAAATAACAAAGTAACTCCCCATATCCTTCCAGGTGGAGTAGGCATTGTAGGAGGATCTTTGTTATCTATAGCATCTGACTTATTTGCAGCAAAGTATAATGTTACTTGCTGATTAGGAGATAATTGTATATAAGGGGATGTTTCATCAAATAGATAATCTATAGAATTGTTAGTAACATTCTTAACCAAATACCACTTTGCAACCCTGTTAGAATCTTCTGCCTCGAATAATGTTAGAGAGGTCTTTGAGGTAAGCCATATTGGGTTATCAGCTATATTTGTTACTTTTAATCTAAATACTATATCTTCATTTGCTGGTACTGTATCTGCTGTAAGCCACATCAGACTACCAGAGCCAGCATTAAAATTATTGAATAAGAAATTACCATTATTATCAAACACTTGTATTCTATCATTCTTCGTATCAGCAACAATTATTCTATCATTACTATCAACAGCAACACCTTCTGGATCATCAAACTCTCCTTCACCACTACCAAGTGAACCAAACTCAAATAAGAAATTACCATTACTATCAAACACTTGTATTCTATGATTATGACTATCAGCAACGAATATTGTAGTGCCATTTGTAGTTAATGCTTCTATTTTATTAAACTCTCCTTCACCATCTCCTTCATCTCCAAACTCAAATAAGAAATTACCATTACTATCAAACACTTGTATTCTATGATTATTAGTATCAGCAACAATTATTCTATCATTACTATCAACAGCAACACCTTCTGGATCATCAAACTCTCCTTCACCACTACCAAGTGAACCAAACTCAAATAAGAAATTACCATTACTATCAAACACTTGTATTCTATGATTATTAGTATCAGCAACAATTATTCTATCATCATCAACAGCAATTCCATGTGGCTGTTCAAACTCTCCTTCACCATCTCCTTCATCTCCAAACTCAAATAAGAAATTACCATTACTATCAAACACTTGTATTCTATGATTATTAGTATCAGCAACAATTATTCTATCATTACTATCAACAGCAATTCCATGTGGCTGTTCAAACTCTCCTTCACCATCTCCTTCATCTCCAAACTCAAATAAGAAATTACCATTACTATCAAACACTTGTATTCTATGATTATTAGTATCAGCAACAATTATCCTACCATCATCAACAGCAACACCTTTAGGATCGTTAAACTCTATGCTGCTAGATGATGTAAATGCTGCATATTCTAGATTTAATGATACATCCATTGGGCCTAATGTTATACTATCAGATGAATCATTATTATTTGCCTCTGATATCTCATAACATCCATTGTAACATATATCAGTAAATACTGAACCTCTCTTGGTAACAAGTTTGATCATATAATCTGAGTTATTAGGTACGAACTCAAGATCTATTACACTATTATCTCCATCTTTTAATGTTATGCTAATACTCTCATTCTTTATTACATTATTATCTTCAATTGATATTAAGATATAATATACTATGGTAGTTGTAAGAGGGCTATAATTTGTTATGTTAGCTTTCAAACCATCATCATTTATAAGACTTATTTCTAACTTCTCAATACTCCTTTCTCTAAGCATTTCTAACCTAATCTTTTGTGAATCGTTAACTTTTTGATCTCCTCTTTCTACAAATAATAGATAACTAGATACACTAGTAAATAATATTGTAAGAACAATTACAGCACCAATTACAGATCCAACTCCTCTATCTTCGCTCATATATTCACCTCATACTCATCTTTATTACCATAAGTACATTCTAGAACTAGAGTGCCAGAAGATGAGTAATTAAAGCATAAAATAGTTATAGTATGTTTAGGAAGTAATGTGGATGCCGGAAGTGTCAAATTAATACTATCTATAGTTGCTTTTACAACATTAGTATCTATACTCCCAGCATTATAAACCCATACTACTAAAGGATCATTACAAATACTATTATTAGGATTGTAATCAACGTGAACTATTACTATATCTTCATTATTCTTATTTATAATGTTACTAACCTCTTCTCCATGCTCCTTCATCCTCTCACCTGCAAGAGAATTTGTATATACAGCAGCTGCTAACGCAGTTGCAATAGATATAGATATTATAATCACGGTCGATGTGAGTTCGCTTGCACCTCTTTTCTCTCTCATTTTACTCACCAAAAAATAAGGTTTAGGTTGCGGTTCCTGTTACTACTAATGTTTTACCATCGGAGAACTTTAGAGTGAATGTATATGACATACCACTAGTAAAATCAACCTCATTACTACCATCTGTCAGATCATCAACAGTTACATCTGTGCTAGATGATGCTCCTATACTCGTTCCTGGCTCTGCACTATATGTAGTGCCATCTATTGTAACTTCAACTTCGGATAGCGTAGTAGCTAATCCTCCTTTGTTCTCTATTGTAAAGGTAACTTCATCAGTAGTAGCGTCTATATCAACACCAGTAACACTTATCTGAGCAGACTTTGATAAATTACTGAACAATCCCATACTATAACTGGCAACTCCTAATCCTACAGCTACTGCTACTCCTACCATCACCATCGTTGCTAGAACAGGAGAAACTCCTCGTTTCTCTTTTTTTGGCGATCTCTTGGTATTCATAACCTTTTCATAGAAAATAAGTGTTTTCCAAGATATCACATTTTGTTATTAATATTTAATACATACATATATGATCAAGTATTACTAACTTTTTACATACTAAAATAATAAATACAAAAACATGAATTATTTATAATGCTTGAGATAAGGATCGCTATATGCTTAGTAATGCTAATAATAGCATCAATAATGGATCTAAAGAAGAGAGAGATAAGCGATAAAGTTTGGCTTATATCTGGATCGATCGGGATAATATTATTGATCATTGATCATAGTAATCTAGATCTATTTTATGCTATCTCATTAGGAATTGTTAGTATAATAGCATATACAATCTATAGAACTGGTATGTTTGGAGGAGCTGATGCAAAAGCACTAGTTGTTATATCTTTGCTATTACCATATTACGAGATAAATAACAGCATTCATAACATACCAGCATTAACTGTATTAACAAATGGAGTTATCCTAACAATAGTCAATGTATTTCATAATATAATAAGGAATAGCATAGATATACTTAGAGGGAATAAGATCTTTGATGGATTCAATGAACCATTGTCAAGGAAGATATTAGCATTTATCTTAGGTTTTAAAGCTAAAAAGATCAACGACTATCTATTCTTGATGGAAGATGAAGGGAAAAGGTTCAGATTTCATGTAAATGCATATGATGACTTTGTTGAAGATGCTAGAGATGTATGGGTTACTGCAGCATTACCATTTATAATATACATGACTATAGGCTTCGTTATAATGTTAATATATGGAGATATGGTTGGAAGCATTATAACATTATTAATCAGTTAAGAATAAATATTGGCATAAGCGAACGGTTAAATTTGGGTTATAAACAATCTATGATATTACTATGGTGAATGATTATGTCTGAAGGAATAAATCATATCTATGT
Organism: Candidatus Nitrosocaldaceae archaeon; assembly: GCA_026002835.1. The sequence goes on along the minus strand of BPGC01000001.1, from coordinate 312,069 downwards.
GCCTAAGCATGAGGTTCTATCACAAAGAGAGGCTGACGAAGTGCTTAGGAAGTATAATGCTAAACCATATCAACTACCATTCATATTGATCAATGATCCAGCTATTAAAGATCTAGGAGCAAAACCTGGTGATATAATAAAGATAACTAGGAAGAGTCCTACTGCTGGTGTAAGCATTTATTATAGGTATGTTGTTGAGGGATAATGATGAAGCATGATTATTGGCCAATAATATACGATCTTCTTCAGAGAGAAGGTGTTGCTAGGCAGCATCTTACTTCATATAATGAATTTATAGAATATGGTTTACAAAGCATAATAGATGAGGTTGGAGAGATCGAGATCGAGGCTGCTGAGTATCCTTATAAGATCAAATTAGGGAGAGTTAAACTCCAACCTCCAGGAGTAATGGAGTTAGATGGATCGATAACAAGAACTACTCCATTAGAGTGTAGGTTAAGGAATATAACCTATGCTAGTCCAATAATGCTAGAATGTTCAGTTATCGAGGATAACAAGATAATAGAATCTAGGTTTATTCATATTGGTGATCTTCCAGTAATGGTTAGATCGAATATTTGTGTTTTAAGTAATATACCAGAAGATACTTTACTAGAGAATGGCGAAGATCCTAGAGATCCAGGAGGTTATTTCATCATAAATGGATCTGAAAAAGTAATAATAGGTTTAGAGGATCTATCATACAATAAGATTATAGTTGATAAGGAAGAGGTTAGTGGTTCTCTAGTTTATAGTGCTAAAGTTTACTCATCTATAGTAGGCTATAGAGCTAAATTAGAACTGGTTATGAAAAAAGATGGAGATATAGTAGCCAAGATACCAGGCTCTCCAGTAGATATACCTTTGATAATATTGATGAGGGCTTTAGGCTTAGAATCGGATAAAGATGTAGCAGATGCTATATCTGTAAAGCCAGAGATCCAAGATCAATTAGAATCTTCATTTGAAAAGTCAGGAGATATAACAAATACTAAAGAGGCTATTAGGTATATTAGTAAAAGAATCGCTCCTGGTATGCTTGAAGAGTTCCAGATAAGAAGAACTGAGACATTATTAGATTGGGGTTTGCTTCCTCATTTAGGCAAGAATCCAGAGAATAGGTTAGAGAAAGCATTATTCTTAGGAGAGGCAGCTTGTAAATTGATAGAATTAAAGTTAGGATGGATCGAACCAGATGATAAAGATCATTACGGTAATAAAGTTATCAAGTTTGCTGGACAGATGCTTGCAGACTTGTTTAGAACAGCGTTTAGGAATTTGGTTAGAGATATGAAGTATCAGTTAGAGAGATCTGGACAGAAGAGAGGAATAAATACTGTTATGGCAGCTATAAGACCTGGAATAATTACTGATAAATTGAATAATGCTATTGCAACTGGTAACTGGGGTAGAGGTAGAGTTGGTGTTACTCAATTACTTGATAGAACCAACTATCTATCAACAATTAGCCATCTAAGAAGGATACAATCTCCATTAAGTAGAAGCCAACCAAACTTTGAGGCTAGAGAGTTGCATCCTACACACTTTGGTAGGATATGTCCTAATGAAACTCCAGAAGGAGCTAACTGTGGTCTAGTTAAGAATCTAGCATTATCTGCAGTTATATCAGTAAGTGTTCCAACAGCTGAGGTTACTGAAAAGTTATATGAATTAGGAGTTATTCAAGTAACAGATGCTAGTGAAGAGGTAAAGGATAAAGGAACTAAAGTATTTGTAGATGGAAGGTTAATAGGGTTTGCTGTTGATGGTGAATCATTAGCAAAGAGACTAAGGATATTAAGAAGAACTGGTAAATTACATCCTCATGTTAGTGTATCTTATTATCAATCAACAAACTCTAATGCTACTAGAAGGTTATACATAAATTGTAACTCTGGTAGGATAATGAGACCTTTGATAGTATTGAATGAAGGTAACAATCCAGTAGATGATAAATTACTAGAGAAGATAAGGAAGAGATTCTTATCATGGCAAGATCTGCTTGTTATGGGCATAATAGAACTTATAGATGCTAATGAGGAAGAGAATTGTTATATAGCATTATATCCAGATCAGATAACTAAAGAGCATACACATCTAGAGATATTCCCAAGTGCGATTCTAGGAGTTGCAGCATCATTAATACCATATCCTGAGCATAACCAATCTCCAAGGAATACTTATGAATCTGCAATGGCTAAACAATCACTAGGTTTTTCAACACCAGTTATGAACTTTAACTCATATGTAAGGCAGCACTTCATGCTTTACCCTCAGATCCCATTGGTAAATACAAGAGCGTTATCATTATTAGGCTTAGACGATAGACCAACTGGGCAAAACTGTATAGTCGCTGTATTATCATATGAAGGTTACAACATTGAAGATGCTATAGTTGTTAATAAATCCTCGGTTGATAGAGGTTTGGCAAGAAGTTTCTTCTATAGAGTTTATGAAGCAGAAGCAAAACAGTATCCTGGAGGAATGAGGGATAACTTTGAGATTCCTAGTAGCGATGCCAATATTAGAGGTTATAGAGGAGAGAAAGTCTATAGATTATTAGAACCAGATGGAGCAATAATGTCTGAAGCTGTTGTAGAGGGAGGAGATATACTGATAGGAAGAACCAGCCCTCCAAGGTTCATGGAAGAGTATAAAGAGTTCGAGACTAGAGGTCCATACAGAAGGGATACAAGTGTTGGTGTAAGACCATCAGAGAGCGGAGTAGTCGATTCAGTTATAATGACACAATCTGTTGATGGTGGTAAATTATATAAAGTTAGAGTTAGAGATATGAGAATTCCAGAGATTGGAGATAAATTTGCTTCAAGACATGGACAGAAAGGAGTCATAGGAATGCTAGTTAGACAAGAGGATATGCCATACACTGAAGATGGTATTGTTCCAGATGTTATTATCAATCCTCATGCATTTCCATCTAGAATGACTGTAGGACAGTTTATTGAATCATTAACAGGAAAGGCAGCAGCCTTATCTGGTAGGTTCATAGATGGAACTGCATTTATAGGAGAGAAGACTGATGATGTAAAACCGATCCTAGAGAGATACGGTTTTAAGTATAGTGGTAAAGAGGTTATGTATGATGGAAGAACTGGTAAAAAGTTCCCAGTCGATGTATTTATTGGAGTTGTATATTATCAGAAGTTGCATCATATGGTAGCTGATAAGATACATGCGAGGGCTAGAGGACAAGTTCAGATGCTCACAAAACAGCCAACTGAAGGAAGAGCAAGAGGTGGAGGATTAAGATTCGGAGAGATGGAGAGAGACTGCTTAATAGCATATGGTGCTTCGATGATGCTAAAGGATAGATTACTAGAAGAATCAGATAAAGCAGAGATCCTAGTTTGTGAGAGATGTGGTTTATTAGCATATTATGATATAAAGCAGAGAAAGTATATATGCAGAATCTGTGGTGATAAGGCTAAGGTGTCTCCAGTTATTGTAGCATATGCATTTAAATTATTGTTGCAAGAGATGATGAGCCTTAATATAGCACCTAGAATAGTTGTCAAGGATAAGGTGTAGAACATGAGCATGGAAGAGACTATTAAGATCATAGGAGGAATAAAGTTCTCAGTATTATCACCAATTGAGATTAGAAAGTATTCGGTAGCAGAGATTACTGCTCCAGAGACTTATGATGAGGATGGTTTACCAGTTCAAGGAGGTTTGATGGATAACAGATTGGGAACATTAGAACCAGGTCAAAAATGCGCAACTTGTGGCAATACTTCAGCAAGATGTCCAGGTCATTTTGGTCATATAGAGTTAGCCGAGCCTGTATTACATATAGCATTTATCGATGAAATTCATAAATTATTACTAATAACATGTAGATATTGTAATAGAATAAAATTACCACAAGATGTATTAGATGAGTATAGACAAAGATTGGATAATAGACAAGCGTACTCAGTTGTTATAGCAGATAAGATTAGGAATGAGATAATAGAAAAAGCAAAGAAAGTAAAGTTATGCCCTCATTGTAATAAAGAACAGTATGAGTTAGTATTTACCAAACCTACGATCTTTACTGAAAAGACCGAGGTTGGCGATAATAGATTATTGCCTATAACGATTAGAGAGAGGTTATCCCAGATCAAGGACGAGGATCTAGAGTTGCTAGGATTCGATCCAAAGAGTGCTAGACCAGAATGGTTCGTTCTTCAAGCATTACCAGTTCCTCCAGTTACAGTTAGACCATCAATCATTTTAGAGACTGGAATAAGATCAGAAGATGATCTAACTCATAAACTCGTTGATATAATTAGAGTTAATCAGAGATTAAGGGAGAGTAAAGAGGCTGGCACTCCTCCCTTAATCGTTCAAGATCTAGTAGATCTTTTACAATATCACGTTACAACTTATTTCGATAACGAGGTTTCAGGAATACCTCAAGCTCATCATAGATCTGGTAGACCATTAAAGACATTAACTCAAAGGCTTAAAGGAAAGGAAGGAAGGTTTAGAGGAAGTTTATCTGGAAAGAGGGTAGACTTTGCTGCTAGAACTGTAATATCACCAGATCCTAGTTTGGATATATCTGAAGTAGGAGTGCCAATAGATGTTGCAAAGAAATTAACAGTTCCAGAGATAGCATCCTCATGGAATATGGAAAGGTTGAAAAAATTAATAATCAATGGACCTAATAAACATCCTGGCGCAAATTACGTAGTAAGGTTAGATGGTATAAAGATAAGATTAGATTATGTCGCAGATAGACAAGCTATAGCAGATAGTTTAGCTCCTGGGTATATTGTTGAGAGGCATCTAGATGATGGTGATATTGTTATATTCAATAGACAGCCATCGTTGCATAGAATATCGATCATGGGTCATTTTGTAAAGGTATTACCTTATAGAACGTTTAGGCTTCATCCTTCGGTATGCCCTCCATATAATGCCGATTTTGATGGAGACGAGATGAATCTGCACGTTCCTCAGAGTCAAGAGGCTAGAGCAGAGGCTATATTGCTTATGAGGGTTCATGATCAGATAATATCTCCTAGGTATGGAGGTCCTATAATTGGAGGTATTAGAGACTTTATAACAGCTGCTTATCTACTAACCAAAGATGATACATTACTAACCAAAGATGAGTTCCAGAATCTATTGACTGCAGGAGGATATAAAGGAGAGATGCCTAAACCCATCAAGATAGAAGATGGAAAAGAGTATTACTCTGGCAAACAGTTATTCTCCTTATTCTTACAAAAAGATTTCAATTACACTCTAACATCAAAATGGGCTAAAAGTACTAAGAAAGGTAAGATGGATGTAGTTATAAAGAATGGAGAACTGATAAGTGGTGTTATAGATAAAGCATCAATAGGAGCAGAAGAACCAGATAGTGTATTACATAGAATAGTAAAAGATTATGGAACTGATGAAGCTAGAAGATTCTTAAACTCTATATTTAAGATATTACGAACATTTGTAACCCATTATGGCTTTAGTTATGGTTACGATGATCTAGTTATACCAGAAGAAGCAAAGAAGAAGATAATGGAGATAATAAATGATGCTTATAATAAAGTTTATGAATTGATCAGACAGTATAAAGAGGGTACATTACAACTAACAAGAGCCTTATCTCCAGAAGAGGCTTTAGAGTTATACATAATCTCAGAGTTATCGAAGGCTAGAGATAGAGCTGGAAGGACTGCAGATAGATCTCTCCCAGATAACAATCCAGGTGTTATAATGGCATCTACTGGTGCTAGAGGTTCAACTCTTAACATAGGTCAGATGGCTGGAGCTTTAGGGCAACAAGCTATTAGAGGTAAGAGGATAAACAAGGGTTATCATGGAAGAGCATTAACTCATTTCAAACCTGGTGATATAAATCCAGATGCTAGAGGTTTCGTTAAATCTAATTATAGAGATGGCTTAAATCCATTAGAATTCTTCTTCCATGCTATGGCTGGTAGAGAAGGATTAGTAGATACAGCTGTAAGGACTCAGCAGAGCGGTTATATGCAGAGAAGGCTGATTAATGCTTTAGAGCATATAAGGATAGAGTATGATCAAACTGTTAGAGATCCTCATGGTAATATAATACAATTTGAGTTTGGAGAGGATAGTATAGATCCTTCAAAGAGTGATCATGGAGAAGCGGTAAATATTGAGAGATTAATTGCTTCTCAAGCAGTAGTAGATGAGGGAGATAAGGCTAGTGAGAATGAGATAAAAGAGTTAGTAGCAAAATACTCAGATAAACTTAATCCTAGAGTATCTTCAATCTTAGAAGAAGAGTTACTGAAGAATCCATTGAGTAAAGATGGTGTAGAGAAGGTATGTATTAGAACTGTAGAATTGTTTGCTAAAGCACAAACCGAACCAGGAGAGGCTATGGGAATAGTAACTGCACAGTCCATTGGTGAACCAGGAACTCAGATGACATTAAGAACATTCCACTTTGCTGGTATAAAGGAGAGGAATGTAACACTAGGACTGCCTAGGCTGATAGAGTTAGTAGATGCTAGAAAGATCCCAGCTACTCCAACTATGGATATATATCTTAAACCAGAATATGCTAAGGATAGAGATAAAGTAGCAGAGATAGCAAAGAGCATACTTTATACAAAGTTTAATGATTTAGTTGAGAAGGTAGAGATAGACTTTGAGAATAATATAAGGTTTATAATAAGTGATAAAAGGTTAAACGAGCATGGTTGTAGCATAGATGATGTATTTGATACTCTTAAATCTTCAAAGAAGAAGTTGGAAGTTGAACTTGAAGATAGCAATACAATAATAGTTAAAGCACCTAGCGATGATAGCATTCTACTATCTGGTATTAGAGATAAGATACTTAATACTAGGATAAAAGGCATTCCAAGCATAGAACGTGTGACTGTTATCAAACAAGGGGATGAATGGATGATACAAACCTCTGGCTCTAATCTTGCAAAGGTTATGGCTATTGAAGAGGTTGATACTAGCAGAACTATAACAAATAATATCTATGAGATAGCAAATGTGTTAGGTATAGAAGCAGCTAGAACTGCATTAGTTAGAGAGATAACCAATACATTAGAGGAACAAGGTTTAGAAGTAGATATTAGGCATATAATGCTAGTAGCAGATGTTATGACATCTAGAGGTGTTTTACAGCAGATAGGAAGACATGGTATAGCAGGAACTAAATCTAGTGTATTGGCCAGAGCAGCATTTGAGATAACTGTACCTACTCTAGCTCAAGCAGCAGTTAAAGGCGAGGTAGAGATGCTGAAAGGCGTTACTGAGAATGTTATAGTTGGCTCTACTATACCAGTTGGAACTGGCATGGTAGAATTGTATATGGAGGTTGGAGATAGTGAAGAGTCTAAGCAAGATTCTTAAGAATTCACATAATTATCTAATAGGAAGCAAAGAAGTATTAAAAAATATAGAAAAAGCTAAAATAGTAATATATGCAGATACATTGGAGCCAAAGATTAAAGAAAAGGCAGAATCTATATGTAAAGATAGGTCTATACCAATATATAATTCAAACAATACTTCATTAGAACTTGGGAGATTATGTAACAAACCATTCAGAGTATCTATATTAGCATTGACAGATATAGATGATAACGATTTACAAATGTTACTAAAAGAGATTAATAATAATTAAGATAATTATTTATCATGGATCTAGGCGTAGCATTTTTAGGAATTTTGTTGATAATGATAGGTATGTTCCTAGTTACTATATCTCTTAAGAGAAGAGGTAATGCAACTGGAATAATAATGATAGGTCCAATACCAATAATTGTTAGCGGGAATAAACCATATCTATTCGTAATACCTATAATACTGATTGTCATAATTATATTATTGATGTTAAGATGAGATGCCATATATGTAATGGGTTTACAGATGAGAGATGCATAATATGTGGCAATAATGCATGCTCCGTATGCACCGATGATGATGGTATATGTAAAAGATGTAGAACAAATTATACTTACGTAGGTTTGCCTAGGTTAAGTAGTATAGCAAATCCAACCTTATTTGCTGGAGGAATCATATCTATAATTATAGGATTCGCATTAGTAGTATTTGCATCTATGCAAGATGCCCAAATACCAGCTTTAGATGATAATATGAATGATGGAGATGGATTCATCTATATATTCCCATTCATATTCATCAAGTCTTCAGATCCATTGTTTATAGTGCCAATAATGCTATTATTCCTAGCACTACCAATAATACTCATGCTTATATTTATGAGAAGGATAATGTAAGATTTAAATGAGCCTTTAACAGCTGGTTTTAGATATCGGTAGAGAATATGACTGAGATAAAACTTACATCAGACGAGTTGCAGATGATATCACTATTCCAGAACGTGAGTAGTGCAACTGCAAGGGATTGTATAATAGATGAGAAGATGGATAGATTGATCTTTGTAGTAGAGAAAGGCCAGATGGGCTTAGCTATAGGCAAGAGTGGTTCAACTATAAAGACTTTACAGAGTGTTATGGGCAAGAAGGTAGAGCTAGTAGAGTACTCAGAAGATCCAGCAGAGTTCATAAAGAATGCTCTAGGCTCACACTATATACAAGACGTCAAGATAAACGAGACTGCTAGCGGTAATAAGGTTGCAGTAGTTGTAGTAGAGCCTAGTAAAAAAGGTATAGTAGTTGGAAGGGAAGGTAGGAATGCTGAAAGAGCTAGGATGTTAGCAAGGAGATACTTTGATATATCAAATGTGCTAATAGTAAGTCCAGAACAGATAAGGAGTGAAGAGTAATGGCAAGGAAATCACCATTAGGATTATTCGCTGGAGGTGTATTGAAGAAGAAGAGGCATAAGCTTAGATGGTCTGACAAATATTATAAGAGAAGGATCTTACAACTAGATAAGAAGGCAAGTCCATTAGAAGGAGCACCACAAGCTAGAGGTATAGTATTAGAGAAAGTAGGAGTGGAATCAAAGCAGCCAAACTCTGCAGTTAGAAAATGTGTTAGGGTGCAATTGATAAAGAATGGTAAAGTAGTTACAGCATTCTTACCAAGAGATGGTGCTTTGAATTATGTAGATGAACATGATGAGGTTGTAATAGAAGGATTAGGAGCAACTATGGGAGGTGCAATGGGAGACTTGCCAGGAGTAAGGTACCAAGTATTCAAAGTAAATGGTGTATCACTAAAAGAGTTATTGAAGGGTAAGAAAGAGAAGCCTAGAAGGTAAGTATAAATGAGAATAGAGAGATGATAAGAGCATGAGTCAGAAACTGTTACTCTTTGACAAGTGGGATTACTCAGAGGTTGAGGTAAAGGATCCAGGTTTGAAGAGAGTTATTGCACTAAATCCTATGCTAGTTCCTACAAGTTTCGGAAGGCATGAGCATAAGATGTTTGGTAAGGTTAATGTTAACGTAGTTGAGAGGCTTGTTAATAAGACTATGCATTTTGGTAAGAAATGGGCAAAGAATACTGGAAGGATGGGTGGTAAGAAAGCAAGAGCAATAAATATAGTAAAGACAACATTTGAGATAATACATCTAAAGACTGGAGAGAATCCAATATCTGTATTAGTTAGAGCAATAGAGAATGCAGCACCTAATGAAGATACAACTAGGATTGTATATGGTGGTGCTGTGTATCATGTATCAGTTGATGTATCACCATTAAGAAGGATAGATCTAGCATTAAGGTTCATAACCGATGGTGCAAAAGAAGCAGCATTTGCCAATCCTAAAACTATTGAAGAGGCGTTAGCAGATGAGATAATTCTAGCAGCCAATAATGATATAAACAGCTTTGCAATAAAGAAGAAGAATGAGCAAGAAAGGGTAGCAATGGCATCTAGATAGTCAGTATTCATTAATCTTATCTATTATAGTCTTTATTCCATCCAATCTCTCTGCTAGTTCTTTAACCTTTAAGATATTATCTTTATACTTCTCATTAAGTAAGATAAGATCAATAGAATCGTTTAACTTTTTATGAATCTCATTTTGTCTAATCATTATCCCTAATCCTAATTTATCGATCTTTCTAGCATTACCTATCTGCTCTCCATGATTCTCTATTGGTATAGTTATTACTGGCTTTCCATAAAGTATTGCTTGTGATAACGTAGAATGACCTCCTCTAACTATCAATAGATCACTTAATGCAAATATCTCATCCCTAACTGGGCACCATTCATAATACCATCCATTCTTTATCCTTTTTGGATTTATGCTACCATTAGGTTTACCTTCAGATATTATCAAGTTTATATCATCTCTATCCTTAAGAGTATTAAGAATATCCTTTAATACTAGCATTTTTGTTTTATTAGGACCGCTTATATGAGCAAATATAATAGGTTTCTCAAGATCAAGTATGTTTTTCACATTGCTAATCTTATCATGATCTATAACGGGTTTTGGAGCAAGAAATCCTATATACTTTAACCTTCTTGATATAGTAGATATATTCCATAGATTATCCTCAGATATAGTATAAGGCGGAGGAAGATCTGGAACAAATATATCATCAGATCTATTCCAGAACAATCCTAAAAATTCTGCTAGTATATCTTCAAATAATCTTGTTACACTTAACGTTCTTAAACCATTTGAGAGTAGTAATTTTATCTGATTTAATATCGTTAAAGTAGGAATGTTATACATTTTTGCTGTTATTAGTGATGACAATCTAGTATCAGAGATAACCAGATCTGGTCTAAACTTTCCAATACTACTAGCCTCTTTCCCACATTGATTTATAAAATTTATAAAGTTTGTAGGAATTCTCATTATACTATCTTTGACAGCGAAACCCAGCTCTGGATTCCATCCAAGTTCCACTGGAGATACATTGATACATGAGTAACCTTGGTATCTTATATAATCTACTGCATCTCCAAACGATGAGAACTTTAATAATTTATCATTCTTATCTAACTTATCAGCGATGTATACCATCCTACTAGCATGTCCTAAACCTACTCCATAAACTCCAACATAGATCCTCTTCATATGCTTAATCTCTATGATCTAATATTATAACCTCTCCTCTAGGTTCTACTTCTTTGAATATTATTGCTTGGAATCTATATACTTTGGTATCTTCATAGAGCCAACAATCTGGCATAGCTCCAGCCTTCATGCATGTCTCACATAGAAATCTTTCTTCATCCCAGTTATACTCTATTGCAACTTGCGGTAATAATAAACCAGAGCCATATCTCCAATGTATTAACAATCCATCTCTTCCAACCTTGATCTTCTTTGGATATTCTCTAGGATCATCAACCTTGATCAGTTCTGGTTCAGTTAAGATGCTCAACTCTATAGTTATCTCTTCCATCTCTTCCAACCTTACTGGCTCAAATCTAGGATCTCTAGTAGCGCTTATTGCAGCATCGATCAATGCTTGATAGAGAGGTTTTGTTGGTAATGGATAGCCTATGCATCCTCTCAACTCTTCCTTACTAGCCTTTTTATTTAGTGTAACAAAGACTCCACTCTTTTGAGAATATCTTTTTATCTCTTCATCTATCTTTACCTCTTTATTTGCTAAATGTTGTTCTATAGCTGTTCTAGCGGCTTTAACTAACTTATAACCATCTTTAAGAGTTAACAATCTTCTCATTCACCCTCTTCTCTAATTCCAATAATCTCTTTATATGACTTCCCTTCCAGTATACTTTCTTACATCTAGAACATAGATAAAACTCATCATTTGTATCGTAAACCTTCTTCGGTATAAGTTCTTTAAGATGTATCTTATCATATCTCTTTAATGGTTCATTACATAATGGACACCTAGAATGATCTAAGACAAACTTTAACTTTAAGCCTAGGTAAGATAATATCTTTACAAGATTATCCTCATCATTACTATTAACAAGTATGCATCTTCCATTCTTGCTTATAACTCTCTTAAACAACTCTTTATCAGAAGTTAGTAATACTCTATCAGAGCTTAATACAATGGATAATAGTTTATCATCATCAATATCATTATAGTATAAAGAATCAAAACCAAATATTCGTAACTTTCTAGCTAACGTTCCGAGCATAGAATCTACTACAAACCTCATCCTTTTACCTGCAAACCCTCTCTACAATCTTCACATACAAACTTACCATCAACATATTGCAAGTAATCAGACCATTCTTCACACTCATCGCAATATCCAGATACTAACCTTGTACTCCTCTCTATATCTCCTCTTATAATCCTAGATTTTTCTGAGATAACATCAACTAACTCTGGCATTACAGCTATAACATCAGATGCAGAGATAACTCCTACCAATTCACCTTTGTAGAATACTGCTAGCCTTTTGATTCCATGTCTTCTAAACAGTTTAGCAGCGTTTGTTATACTTTCATCGCTATCTATACTAACAAGTTTATCCATAATCTCTTCAACCTTTATCTTACTAGGTTGCTCATCTCTAGCAGCAGCTTTTGTTACAATATCCCAATCACTAACCATGCCTATAGCCTTACCTTCTTCATCTGTTATAACTACAGAACCTACTTTATGTTCTTTCATAAGATTTGCTATCTCTTGAACTGTAGCATCCTTTCTAGCAGTAACAGCAGGGCTATTCATTACATCTTTTACCAATAGCCTAGTTGTCATTGGTTCTCTCTCCATCATCAACTATATATTCATCATACATTCTTAATAATCTTCCTATATTATGCTTAGATTACCACTAGGCAATATCTTTATTATATCATCAATACTTATGCTATCAATAAACTCTTTATCTAGTTCTGATAACCTATCTCTTATCTCTTTGGCTGCTTTATACCTATCATCATAACCAGGTTTTATAACTATACATTTATCAAATATATCAACTGGTGCAGATATTAGATACTTCTTACCTTCATATTTTATAATTCCAATACCCAATTTAAGTTCTATATTCTTCAAGTAATTTCTCTTGCCACTAACAACATAAGCGCCTTTCTTATTAGTCTTCTTTAGTTGCTCTTTTTTCACATAAAATACATCAAGTGAATTGAACCCTTCTCTCCATGCTCTGCTGAAAGATGCAGTAGCTATTGCTACTTCATTTATGCTTTTAACCTTTGCTTCTTTCAATATGAAGAATGGTGAGCCATAGATATCTGCATGGAATACTAGATCATCATTTTTAGCATATTTATTTAGCAATACATCATTTGAAGATGCATCTCTACCTCCTACCGCTAATAGATTATCTGATGTTATAAACCATCTATAGCGTTCAAACCATTCTCTATCTCTCTTCTCATCAATCTTGATTGTTGTCTCTTTAATCTTAGCCAATTCATCTTTACTCTTCTTGATAGACTCTTCTATCTTCTTTATGCCTCGTTCTAAACCTTTTGCTCTATCATATAACTTGGATGCAATAGAGTAAACAGAACCTTTGTTATCTATCCCTAGAGCTATTACTTGTTTTATATCATCATCATTAATATTATTGCTAGCAAACCTATCAGCTAAACCTCTTATCTCTTTTGCTCTTCTAATAAGCTCTAATCTCTTAGCCTCTTTTCTATTTATTATCCTAATAAGCTCATCTCTTTTACTATCATCAACCTCTTTCTCTAATCTATCAACTATTATACTACTAAACTTTCTATCTATCGCCTCTAGATAATTATTAGTATCATCAACTAAAAGAGATCTCTTCCCTCTCAAAAACTCATCTCTTACCTTTATTAACGATGAATATAATCTATCCAATTCTCTCTTATCTCTAACTTTATCTAAATTTGCATCTCCTATAACCATCTTTATTATACTATTAGGCAATGCTATATTACTAACAAACCATTCTTCTATATCATCCGCATCTAGTAATGGATATAGATCTTCATATTCTATCTTCAAAGGATCAATTCTATGATCTATATCAACTGTATATTTTGCACCTATCTTTAACCTTCTATTCTTCTTTAACGTAGCAATTATTCTCATATTAGAATCGCATAAGATTATATTGCCATTACCAAATAACTCTACAAATAGATAGAATATAACATCTTCATTATCTACCTTATCAAGGAATTTGAACCTTGCTATCCTATCATTATTGAACTGTTTTATATTTAATAACTTACACCTAGTTAATCTATTTAGTGAAGAGAAGAAATAAGACGGTTTGCTGTCTTTAAACATATATCTTGTTATCCATATACCAATGCTAGATACTACAAGAAATATATCATTCTCAAACGCATGATGTAATTTAAATAAGAATGTATCATCTAATATTGGATATATTTTAGAAACATAATACTCTTTACCATCAATTAATGAATTGATCTTATCTATCAGGTTACTTAACTCTAATGCAGTTAGCATGGTATAACTATTCTTAATGCTAAATTAAATCTAATCCAACCAAAAGAAATTAAACCAAGATGCTTTTTACCATCTGTAAGTGGAGCAAGTGGATATATTAGATAGGGTATTCTGGTTAAGGATAGGGTTTGCAGTAATAGCTGGTTTGGTAGCTGGAGGCTTAGGCTTCCTAAGTTTCAATGAGAACGCAGCAAATGGGATAGGAATAGGTTTCTTATTCTATCTTATATCTTATATAGTAGCAAGAGGCATTTATGGGAAGATCATACCATCTACAGATAAGAATAAACTAATAACTACTGGTATAGGAGCTTATGTATTCATGTTCTTATTCATATGGATATTGTATAATACTATATTTGTACAAACAGGAGGAGAAGATGTGGGAATATAAAACATATGGCATACCTGATGAATTGTTCATTAGGAGAGATGATGTGCCAATAACTAAAGAAGAAGTAAGAACAGTAGCATTAAGTAAGGCTAGATTAAAAGAAGGATACACTGTAATAGATATAGGAAGTGGGAGCGGAAGCATAACAGTAGAAGCAGCGTTATTGGTAGGCAGAGAAGGGATTGTCTATGCTATAGATAAAGATGAGCATGCAGTGGAGTTAACAAAAGAGAATGTAAAGAAGTTCGGTTTATCTAATGTTAATATAATACATGATGAAGCACAGAATGTATTAGATGATCTACCAGCAGCAGATGCCATATTCATAGGAGGAACTGGAGGTGATACATATAAGATAATAAAACATGCTTATGAGAGATTAAAGAATGGTAAAAGATTAGTTATAGATGCTATACTGCTAGAAACTATATATCATTCAATCATGGCATTAAGAGAATTGACTACTAAAGAGTTAGATATAGTGCAAGTTATAATAAGCAAAAGTAGAAGCACAAGCATAGGAACGATGCTTTTGTCAAGAAATCCAGTAACTATAATATCAGTAGAGAAATAATTGGTTTAAATAAGTTTATTATCTTAGTAAATGCATGAGCAAGTTATATTGTATTGGAGTAGGTCCAGGAGATCCAGAGCTTATAACATTAAAAGGGTATAGGCTGCTTAAAGAATGCGATACTATCTTCTGTCCAACCGCAAGGAAAGGCAAAGAAAGTATAGCATTATCTATAGCAAGATCTATAATTGAAGAGAGAAGCGTTAAGCCAAAGATAATCGAGTTAGTATTTCCGATGGTAAAGGATAAAAGTATACTAGAAGATGTATGGAAGAATAATGCAAAGATAATAGCAGAAGAGTGTACAGATAATAGTGTTTATCTATGTGTTGGAGATCCATCTTTGTATAGCACATTCTCTTACATATATAAAGAATTAAAGAGTTATGATATAGATATAGAGATAATACCAGGGATAGCATCCATGTTATCATTTGCGGCAGAAACAAAGATCAGTCTTGCAGAAGGAGATGATATATTGACAATAATTCCAGCATGTTATGATCTAGATCGAGCAATGAAAGCTGCAGATGTCAGTAATACACTAATATTCTTGAAGGATGGAAGATACTTTGCTAATGTAATGAAGGTATTAAAGAATAGCAAGTTTAAGAAAGGTAAATTAGCAATAGCAGAAGATGTATCATCTAATACTAGTAAAGCGTTAATAACTGATATAAGTAACATAAAAGATATACCAGTAAAAAAATACTTCTCAATAATGGTGGTAAAGGATGAGTAAGGTATACTTTGTTGGAGCGGGTCCAGGAGATCCAGAGCTTATAACATTAAAGGCTAAGAAGCTTATAGAGGAGGCTGATGTAATAATATATTCTGGTTCATTATTGAATCCAAAGATATTAGAAGATGCTAGGGGTGAGTTATATGACGCTGCAAAGATGGATAGAGAAGAGATCAATAGCATATTAGCAGAAGCAGCATTAAACGGAAGATTAGCTATAAGACTTCATGATGGAGATCCTAGTATATATGGTGCAATCAGAGAACAGATAGATAAACTAGAGAGTAAAGGCATAGAATGCCAAGTTATACCAGGAATAAGCGCATTATTTGCAGCAGCATCTAGACTAAATCTAGAACTAACTTTACCAGGAGTAACACAAACAGTAATAATAACTAGAGCAGAGTCTAGAACTCCAGTACCAGATAGAGAGAAGATAGAAGAGTTAGCAAAGCATAAAAGTACAATGGCATTCTATCTTAGTGTTCATCTAATAGATAAGGTAGTCAAAGAACTTATAAAAGGAGGATATGAAGAGGATACACCAGTAGCTGTTGTATATAAAGCAACATGGGATGATGAGATTATAATAAAAGGCAAGTTAAATGATATAGCAAGAAAGGTTAAAGATGCTAGGATAAATAAAACAGCAATAATAATAGTTGGATATGTTATCGAACCTAAGATGTATGAATATTCTAAAGTATACGATCCAAACTTTACACATGGCTATAGAAAGGCTAAATAGAGCAAACTATTATTAATGAGTTTATGGATAATATCATAAATTGCCAGATAATGAGAAAGATGTATATGATGAGTTTATGACTTCATGGCTAGAATACCTTAATCTATTCTCTACGCTAACTCCAGTAATACCATCTTTAGGAATGATTCAGACTTATCGGAAGCGTATGATCGAAGTTGGGAAAGAACTAACTCTAATATATAAAGCCATAACAAAATTTAATGAGATATTACCAAAATATGATCAGCAGATCTTTGCTACTTGGTTTGAAGCTACTAGGAAAGCTATAGAAAAGTGTAATAAAGAGAATATAACTGATAAGGATGCTATCAAGAAGATATGGATAGATACATTGGAAGAAGAGTTTACTGAACTATTTAACTCTGATGAATTTGGTATAGTAAGTAGCAAACTTCTTAATAGTGAGAACGATATGAATAGGCATATAGCTAGAATAGCAGAGATATACTCTAGAGCATTAAATATGCCAACTAGAAGTGAGATCGATGATATATATGGAGAGGTTACCAAACTAAAGAGAGAGGTAAAGAAGCTATCTGATAAACTAAAAGCATTAGAGAAAGCAAAATTTACAACTAAAAATTAATATCTAGGAAAGGAGAGGAGATCATATGTTTACACTACCAGCAATATTTGAGGCTTTAAATGATTATAGAGAAGGGTTTAGCAAAGTTCTCGATCATGCGGAAGAGTTAGAGAAGATAGATGTTGGCACTACTCCTGCTGATGTTATATATTCTGGTAGGAAGATCAGAGTATTACATTACAAGCCTACAAGAGATAAATTATATCCTATACCACTCTTGATAGTTTATGCTTTGATAAATAGATATTATATACTAGATCTGCAACCAGATCGAAGCTGGGTTAAAAAGTTAGTAGATGAAGGGTTTGATGTATATATGATAGATTGGGGAACTCCTACTCTAGCAGATAAACATATCTCATATTATGATTATGTAAATAGATACATAGATAGAATTGTAGATATGGTTAGAGATGCAAGTTCTCAAGAGAAGATATCTTTACAAGGATATTGCATGGGAGGAACTATGAGCATAATGTATACAGCGTTACATCAAGAGAAGATAAAGAATCTATTAACTATAGCACCAGTAGTTGATACAGAGAAGGATACTACTGTATTAGGAAATGTATCTAAGCATCTTGATGTAGATGCGCTTATAGATACATATGGCAACTGTCCTCCAGAATTCTTATATCTATGCTATTCCTTGCTTAAACCATTTAAGCAAGGCATGTTAAAATATATGAACTTTGCAAAAAAGGCTAAAGATAAGGCATTTCTTGAGAATTTCTTGAGAGTCGAGAAATGGCTTTATGATACACCTCCCATACCAGGAGATACATTTAAGCAGTGGATAAAAGATATTTATCAAGCAAATCTATTACCAAAGAATAGATTGATGTTAGAAGATGAGTTAGTAGATCTTAGAAAGATAAATGTACCATTATATAATATAGCAGCTGCAGATGATCACCTAGTATCTCCAGAGTGTAGTATTCCATTGAATTATCATGTATCTAGCATAGATGAGCATTTCAAAGTTTATCCTACTGGACATATAGGATTGATTGCTAGTAGTTATTCACAAAAAGTAGTATTAAGAGATCTTACAGCATGGTTAAGAGAACGTTCAACCTAAATATCTAAGACTTTAGAATCGATTCAGCCAAATCTATAGTTTCATGAGCACTAACCTCTGGTTGAATGCTTATAAATAATATCTTATCATCAATATAGAATGTTAATTGTTTAACTTTTTCTCTATTGGCAAATACATATCTAACTTTGCCATATATATTCTCAAACATTGTAGTCATCTCTCTCCTAATCGCTGTTTGATGGAACCATCGCTTTTCATGGATCTCATCCTCTAATGGTTCGATACCTTCTCTCATACCCCCAGCAATGAGTTTACCATTACTATCTAATATACCAACAAATCTTATCTTCTCATGCATATCAAATATCTTTTTACACGCTTCTTCATACTTTTCCTTGTCCTTCTCTTCTCTAACTAGCATATCTAGCATAATAATATTATATTAATAATGGTTAATAAATTTGTTGTACAATTTTATATTTTATTATCTCTTATTTCTTCTTTCCTAAGGGTACTATTATAACTTGAACTAGATCGCCTTCACTTATTCCTAAAGCTTCTCTCTCAGCTTCTGGTATTGTTATCCTACCATTACTTTGTACAGTAGCTTTGAATACAGCACTATATTGTGTTAAGGTTTGTAGAGTAGAGATGAAGTTTTGCATCGTGCTCATTTGTATATTACTCATCTGTTTCAAGAACTCAGATTGCGCTTCTGCATATTTTTTAAGCATGCTCTCTATATTCTCATTATCCATTGAGTAACTTGCATCGATTATTTATATAAATCTTAAAAATAAAAAGTTTATTCTACGTGATGATGATGTATCAATTCATCGTAGAATCTAACATTCTTTATATTAACAAACTCTAACAATCCATATCTAGATAACTCTCTTCCAAAACCACTCTTCTTAACTCCTCCAAATGGCACTCTAGGATCTGATACAACTACATTATTAATAGTAACCATTCCACTCTCTATCTCTCTTGATAATCTCTCAGCTTTATCTAGATCTCTAGTCCATATGCTAGCGCCTAAACCAAAATCTGAATCATTTGCAAATTTTATAGCTTCTTTCTCATCCTCAACTACCATTATAGGTGCTACTGGACCGAATACCTCTTCTCTAAATATTCTCATCTTAGGATTGATATTCGTTATAAGAGTTGGTTTATAGAAGTATCCTTTACTTCCTACCCTCTCTCCTCCAGTAAGTATCTCTCCTCCGTTCTTTACAGTATCTGCAACTATATCTTCTATATTCTCTAAAGCATCTTGACTTGATAACGGTCCTAGATCTGTTTGATCTGATAACGGATCTCCAACTCTTAACTTTTCTGCATTACTAACAAACTTTTCTATAAATTCATCTGCTACACTTTTAACAACTAAGAATCTCTTAGATGCAATACAACTCTGACCATTATTTATGAACCTTCCTTTAACTGCTCCATTAGCAGCTTTATCTATATCAGCATCTTCGCATACTATAAATGGATCTGAACCTCCTAACTCTAATACACACTTCTTAACATGACTAGTCGCTCTACTTGCTACTTTACCTCCAGCATTAACACTACCAGTAAATGTTATACCATCTGTATCAGCATCAATCAAAGCATTAGCAACGTTAGATCTGCCTATAACTGTATTAAAGATATCTTTTGCACCGATCTCTTCAAATATCTCCTTAATCTTTAACCCACATGCTGGTGTTAAACTGGCTGGTTTTAGGATTATAGTATTACCAGCCATAAGAGATGGAGCGGCAAACCTTATAGCTTGCCAATAAGGAAAGTTCCATGGCATTATACTACCAATAACTCCTAATGGTTCAAACCTAACTATGCTCTTTCTAGCATCAGTATTTATAACTTCTTCATGCAGAAATGCTTCTGTATTATCAGCAAAGAACTCAGACACCCAAGCACATTTCTCAACTTCAGATCTTGCCTCTTTTATAACCTTACCCATCTCTATTGTTGCTAACCTTGCTAATTCTTCTTTTCTTTCTCTTAATACTCTAGCAAACTCGTATAGATAATCAGCTCTTTTGTGAATATCTCTCCTCCATTCCTTGAATGCTTCTTTCGCTCTCCTAACTTTATCTTTAACTTCTTCTATGCTAGCTTGTTCATACTCTTCTATCAACTCTTCAGTTGCTGGATTTATCGTTCTAATCTTATCCATGAACATTATACTCTAAAACTCTAATTTATTGTTATGTAAAACTAAATATTAATCTGCTAACATTGTTTATAGCATGAATGTAAAAGAACTCTTTACTAAAGAAGAGGGAGAGGTTGAATTAAGAGGATGGATAGCAAATAAGAGTAGTATGGGTTCTTTAACATTCATATTGTTAAGAGATGGAACTGGCTATATACAGTTAGTAGGTAAGAAGAATTTTACAGAATCAGACTCTTTAAAATTGATGGAGAAAACTAATCTTGAATCAGCTATAGAAGTTAAAGGAGTATTAAGGATAGATCCTAGAGCACCTAATGGTAGAGAGGTTTTGGTTAAAGAGTTTAAGGTTATAGCAGCTGCTGAAGAATGGCCTATAACAAAGAGCGCTGCTAAATCTAGCAAGTTCTTATATGATAATAGACATTTATCAATTAGAGGTAAGAAGGCAAGTTCGATCCTTAAGATAAGGTCAGAGTTTATAACAGCATCTATAGAATTCTTTAATAGGAATAATTTCACATTTATTAGTGCTCCATCAATAGTAGGAACTGCAGTAGAAGGTGGAGCAACATTATTTGAATTGAATTATTTTGGTAAAAAAGCATATCTGAGTCAGAGTGCTCAATTGTACGAAGAAGCAGCTATATGTGCATTTGGGAAAGTATTTGTAGTTCAACCAGCATTTAGAGCAGAAAAGTCCAAGACAGCAAAGCATCTTACAGAGTTTGTAATGATAGAAGCAGAGGTAGCATTTAATACACAAGAGGATAATATTAGATTACAAGAAGATATGCTAACATTTGTATGTAATAAGATAGCAGAGAATAGATCATATGAGTTATCATTGTTAGAGAGAAAGTTTAGAGTTCCAGAGAAACCATTTCCAAGGATAAAGTATGATGAGGCTAGAGAGATAGCCTTGAAGCATAATATAAATTTCGAGTATGGAGAAGATATACCAACCGAGGCAGAAAGAATAATTAGTAAAGAGTTTGATAACCCATTCTTCATAACTGATTATCCTTTGAGTGCTAGAAGTTTTTATCATATGAGTAATAATGGTATAACTTTATCAGCAGATCTTCTTGCTCCTGATGGCTTTGGAGAGATAGCAACTGGTGGACAGAGAATACATGATTATAATACATTATTAGAAAGGATAAAAGCATACAATCTTCCTCTAGAGTCATTTAGATGGTATCTAGATCTTAGAAAGTATGGAATGCCTCCTCATTCTGGTTTTGGTATTGGAGTCGAGAGAAGCGTTAGATGGATCTGTAATCTGAAGCATATAAGAGCAGCATCATTATTCCCTAGAACAATAACTAGAGTCTATCCTTGATGTATAATAACATCAACGCATTCAATATAGCAGATGCTACTGTGCTACCTCCTTTTCTACCAATATTTGTAATGTATGGTATATTGTATTGCATTAGCATATCTTTAGATTCTTTAGCATTCACAAACCCTACTGGAACAGCAACTATTAATGCAGGTTTGATACCTTCATCTATTAATCTTAATACCTCCAATAATGCAGTTGGAGCATTTCCTATAGCAACTATACTATCTCTAATCTCATTTGCAGATAGTCTCATTGCTGTCTCTGCTCTTGTCTTATTACTCTTCTTAGCCTCTCTTATTACATCTTCATCAGATATCCTAGATATGCATCTCAACCCTAGATTATTAAGATTCTTCTTATTCAATCCAGCATAGACTATATCTGTATCACAGACTATATTACATCTAGTATCTATAGCTTTGAAAGCCGCATCGATAGCATTATTGAATACTAGTCTATTCTTATCAGCAAAATCATAATCAGCAGTTGTATGAATTACTCTTCTGACGATAATCCATTCTTTAGGTTTGTAGTTATTCTTTAACTCTCCGATCTCTTCCTCAATAATCCTCATACTATCTTCTTCGATCTTACTTCCCTTCATGCTTCTCTCGCCTTATCTAATACTATCTCAGCCATCTCTCTACTAACTCCTAGATGTTCAGTTATTATTATCTTAGCATTAGCATCTTTTATAGCAGCATTGATATCTTCATGTATATCATGTTTGACATGAGCACCTCTATGAAGAAAGTATGGCATTATAATCAATGTTTTAGGATTGTCTTTCAATAATCTATTTATACCATCTTTTATATCTGGTTTATCCAATTCTAAAAATGCATATTCTGCATTCCTGAAATTGTCTCTAACCCCATCATATATCTCTTCAAATGCTAATCTAGCATCTACATCACTACTACCATGACCTATTAATAATAGATCACACTCTTTATTATCTAACATTATACCATTTTTTGCTTTACTTTCCTCTATCCTCTTCATAACTATCTTCGCTAGATTAGGATGATAATGTAAACAATCAGCAATCTTATAATTAAGATTCTTCGCTTCAGCAATCTCTTTGCTATTGAGTATAGCTAACTTTAATTTCATACCTGGATATAAGAAATATGGGACTATTGTTATGTTAGATGAGCAACTCTCTATACCTTCTTTTATATAAGGAGGGACAACTTCCAAGAAACAGTATCTAACTATATCATAACTGCTAATACTCTTTATTAATGAGCATAAATCTTCTAGCTCATCTCTAACCTCTTTCTCTCTACTACCTCTATCTATTAATAATAAACTATTCATAATTAACCCTCGCTACTGCAATAGTTAGATTTGGCGGATACTTTTGTTTTTCTACAACTAATTTACCATTACTTGCTAAAATAGCAGCAGCCTCTGAAACACTAGCAGTCTTTTCATACTTTTTTACTATCTCAGAAGGATTAGGAACTTGAACCTTTGCTAACTCTTCTTTACTAAAATATTTTATCTCTAGATTATGCTCTTTAGCATACTCTTCCAAACCTTTTACTTTAATACCTTTATCTATAGTTGCTAACAATCTTATAGATTTTAGTGCTAAATTATATTTAGCAAACGTATCTTTAATACCTTTACTAATATCTTCTTTACTTGTATTGTAATGCAAACCTATTCCAACAACTAGGCTCTTCGGTCTATACACTACAGCTTTATCCATTAAATCATTATCTATTATCTTATCTGTTATTATAAGATATGATTTACATGCTGAATCTCTTAATTCATCTAATGAGTTAAAGATATGAACATTCTTTGGTAACTCTTTATTCCACCAATTCTTTTCTCCAGCATCTTGATAAATGCCAATAGGTTCGTTATTAACCATATTAGCACTAACCATTGTGATATTTTTATCATCATCGATCTCCCAATTGAACTCTTTACCAAGTAGATCAACAGCAATAGTCTCATTAACATCAGCTGCAGTAGTTATCACTGGAATTGAATTTAATATATTTGCTAGTAGCCTTGTCAATGCGTTTGCTCCTCCTAAATGACCAGATAACGCACTTATCACAAAGTTGGCTTTATCATCGATAACAACTACTGCTGGATCGCTCTTCTTATCTTTCAAATGGTTAGATACCATCCTTATTACTGCACCTAATGAGAATATGCAAACTAATGCATTGTAAGATTTGAATAATCTGCTTATCATCAATGGAGTAGGTTCTTCATAATATATTATATCATTATCATCTTTGAATTTTACTGGCATAAAGATATCACATTCTATCCTATTCTTGATCTTCCTCGCTATATCTTTACCATTCTTTGTTATCGCTATAACCGCTATCTTCAATGCTACTTTAGCAATCATACACTCTTATATTTTATTATACTTTCTAATGATGGATATGAACCTATAACCTTACCATCAAAATCGAACATGATTGAGTATACATCAATACTATTATTAGCATACTTGCTCATATTTCTACATACATATTTGCATATGATATCAAAATATCCATCTATATTATACTTCATTACTATCTCAGATACATGTCTTGCAGTATTTGCTCCTTTTATCTCTTCTATTATTTTATCATCAACATCCAATTCCTTAGCAATATCTGCTAAGAAGTTCATATCTACCTTAGAACCTTTTACATGCGTCTGTTTTATACCCATAGCTATCTTTGATAACTTGCCTATAAATCCAGCAATTATAACCTTCTTCATACCTCTTATAGCTGCTTGTCTAATGGCATATGCTGCAAAGTCTCCCATCTGTATATAGCAATGATCTGGAAGGTTTAGCAATGCTTTACTGAAATCTTCGCTCCTTCCTCCAGTAGTTAATACTATCATACGATCATTCATAGCCTTTGCTACATCTAAACATTGTCTAATACTAGCAGTAAACGAACCAGTTGAGTATGGAATAACTATCCCAGTAGTTCCTAGAATAGATATACCACCAATTATTCCTAATCTAGGGTTATCTGTCTTTTTAGCAAGCTCTTCACCATTTGGAACTGAGATTATAACTTTAACTCCTCTATTATTAACAACCTCATTTATAGCATTCCTTATCATCTTCATAGGCACTGGATTTATTGCAGCCTTTCCTATCTCTAAACCTAATCCAGGTTTTGTTACTCTTCCTACACCTTTACCTCCATCGATATCTATTATTGGTTCATCTAGCAAAGTTACTCTTGATACTATCTCAGCGCCATGAGTTACATCTGGATCATCTCCTCCATCTTTGATAACACTAGCCTCAGCAGTATTCTCATCAATTATCTCGCATCTATGAACCTTGATCTTAACCTTATTGCCTTTAGGAAGTGTTACCATAACCTCATCATATCTCTTATCCAATAATGCTAGCAAAGCTGCCTTTGTAGCAGCAGTTGCACATGTCCCAGTAGTATAACCAGTTCTAAGTAATCCTAACCTTCTCTTCTCTGCAATCTCTTCTGGTGTCAATTCCTTCATTTGTTATTATTATGAATAATGCATATTTATTATAACCTTCTTAATACAAATATATGAGGATATAGATCTCCACTCTCAACAACTCTCTCATGCTCTAGGTAAAATTTATTTGTATTCAATGCAAGTTTTCTAAAACTTACTGCTTTTCTTGTTATTATTACTAACCTTCCATCTTTATTAATAACTTTAGATGCAGCAATTAGGAAATTCTTATATAATTCCTTCAAATTAACCTTTTTGCCCATCCTTATACCATATGGAGGATTTGTTACTATAGCATCTATTGATGTATAATATCTATCTAATTCCTCTGCATTACATACTCTAAACTCTATACGATCCTTAACTCCCGCAGCCTCTGCATTCCTCTTAGCACCCTCTATATATTCCTCATTTATATCTGAAGCATATATCTTTAATTTATCATAAATACTAGCACCCTCTATAACTATAGTTCCTCCTCCACAAAATGGATCTAATAATGAACCTTCCTTTATTGATGCTAGCCTAAGCATAGCATATGCTAATGGTGCCTTTATAGCTGCTGGATGAACAAACCTATGCTTATACCTTTTATGTAAAGATTCTCGAGTTAATTTTACACCAACTATACATCTATTGCCTATAACATCACATATTATGTCAATATCATAATTCTCAAGATCTACTCTCTTAGCATATCTATCTACTATAGCTTGACCAGCAACTCTTTGTATATCTATTGATGTGAAGTTATGCTCTCCTATTCTATTGCTTGTAACTCTAAAACTATTTGCATTATTCATCTCTTCGTTCTCAATAGTTTTTAAATAATCATAAATATCGTCTAGCTTATCAATTTCAAATTGATCAATATATCTAATTATATGATAGATCGATCTTAAGCTGAATAATCTCTTACTTTCATTAGTATCAACTAGAACCCTCCCAGCAAGTCCTAAGAATTTCTGTATTGCTTTTCCGTCTAACTTCTCTCTAACTTCTAACTCAACTATATCCTCTATTCCAGGATTTGTGGTTAGTATATATAGCATGAACTAAATTTGGTTTTTGGATAATAATAAGCATGTCATCTGCTGAGATAGCTGCTAAAGTAATAAAAGGTTTGAGCAGAGAAGAGGTTAAAGCATTAAATATATTTTCACAACTGATCTATGATTACAAAGTTGTTGATGAGTATATATTGAGCGAGAAGGGTAAGATGCACATAGATAGAGTTAGGTTTGCTTTATCTAAACTAAATGAGAAAAAGCTGGTATTCAAAGAGGAAAAAGGTTACGTATTGTTAACTGCAGGATTGGATGCAATAGCATTAAAGATACTTGCAGATAAAGATATAATCCAAGGTTTAGGAAGAGCTATAGGCATAGGCAAGGAATCTGATGTCTTTGAAGGTATTAGCAATAATGAAAGAGTAGCGGTAAAATTCTTTAGGATAGGAAGGATCAGTTTCAGAGACCTTAGGAAGCGAGGGTTTAAAGAAGCTCATAATTGGTTAATAGTAAATATCGAAGCTGCTAAGAATGAGTTTAATGTATTGAATAGATTATACATGCATTGTAAGGTTCCAAAACCTATTGCAAATGTAAAGCATGTTATAGTCATGCAATTTATCGAAGGATACAGATTATCATATATAAAGTTAGATAAGCCTGAATTTGTATTAAGATTGATATTAGATGAGATAAAGAAAGCATATAGATTAGGAGTTATAAGTGCAGATCTAAGCGAGTATAATATATTATATGATGGTAAAGGTATATGGCTTATAGATTTTCCTCAGGCTATAAGCATTGAGCATAAAGATGCAAGATTATTGTTAGAGAGAGATTTAAGGAATATTATAAGATATTTTAATAGAAAATATAAGATAGAGTATAGCCTAGATAAGGCTCTAGAATATATTACATCCTAACAGTTCAGATACTGCTCTTTAGTATATCTGCTTTATCCGTATACTCCCATGTAAACTCTGGCTCATTCCTTCCAAAATGTCCATATACTGATGTCTTTCTATATATAGGTCTCTTTAACTTTAATGTTCTTATTATAGCAGCTGGTCTTAGATCAAAGTTCTTCATTATTAGATCTTCTACCGCTTCATCTGATATCTTGCCAGTATTGAATGTATTAACAGTTAATGATATTGGCTCTGCTACTCCAATAGCATATGCTACTTGTAATTCACATTTATCTGCTAATCCTGCTGCAACTATGTTCTTTGCTACATATCTAGCCATATATGATGCTGATCTATCAACCTTACTTGGATCTTTGCCAGAGAATGCTCCTCCTCCATGGCTTCCTACTCCTCCATATGTATCTACTATTATCTTCCTTCCAGTTAATCCAGAATCTCCAGCTGGACCTCCTATTACAAATCTTCCAGTTGGGTTTATGTAATATTTTGTATTAGCAGTTATATAATCATTGCATATAGGTTCTATAACATCTTTTATTACATGTTCTTTTATTGTATCATAATCTACATCTGGATCATGCTGTGTTGATATAACTATACTAGTTACACTCTTTGGCTTTCCATTATCATACTCTACTGTAACTTGTGATTTGCCATCTGGTCTTACCCAATCAAGGATCTTCTTCTTTCTAACCTCGCTTAAACGCATTGTGAGTTTATGCGCTAATGTGATAGGTAAAGGCATCAACTCTTTAGTTTCATTGGTAGCATAACCGAACATCAAACCTTGATCTCCTGCTCCTTGGACATCTTCTTCTTTAACTACTCCTCTTGCTATATCTGGACTCTGTTCATGTATCGATGTTATTATCTTACAACTGTTGCAATCTATCCCTATCTCCTTGCTAGTATAACCTATATCTCTTAGAACGTTCCTAACTATCTTCTCTACATCAACTTCTCCATTACTGGTAACCTCTCCTACTACAACCATGAGATCAGTAGTAGTTAAGCATTCTATAGCTACTCTAGAGTTTGGATCTTGCTTTAGATACTCATCAAGTATAGTATCAGCTATCTGATCACATACCTTATCTGGATGTCCTTCCGTTACCGATTCAGAGGTTAATAGCCTCCTCATTTCTTTCAACTCATAATTCGTTGGCTAGTTTTATAAAGAGCACGTTATTACCCCTAATAACTACCATACCATAGTTTGCTAGGTGTGTATCTCCATTGAACTCTTCAGCATCTTCTAGTATGAGGTTCATGTAAGAGTCAACATTACTCATCCTACCTCTATACTCTAGATCATTCTTTAGCCTAACTGTAACGTTCTTGTTTATCGATTTCTGCAATATTGTTAATGGTCTTTTTGGTTGCTGGTTTGACAAAGGCTTCATTAAGCCTAGAGACAAGAGGGGGATAAAAACCTTCCTTTTATTGAATTATAAACATTATTGATTTGTGTAAAAGTGGGGCCGAGGGGATTTGAACCCCTGACCACCAGCGTTCTGGCTCATCCCCAGGCTGGCATCCTGATCCATGCTCTCCGCCAGTATACCTATAGATATACTGTAGACGACGGCCCCTAGTAGCAATACTCTAGATTCATTATTTAACCTTTAATGCTGTAAGTATGTTATCAAAACAGTCTTTGCATATACAATGCTTATACCTTCTTAATTCATAAAATATATCATCTTTATTGGATTGTAAATAGTTTAGTAGATATTGAGTAGCAGAAGTTACATTAGATACCTTCCTATTTATGCTAGCACTATCAAAATCTATTATAGTTGCTTTATCACTGATAATTACATGCTTATCCATATTGCTTAACTCTCCATGATCCAAGTTTATACAATCCAATCTAAAACATTGGTCTAATACTTGCTTAATTATATATGCGTTATTGCCTCTCTCTAAAAATTCTTTTATTGATACACCATCTATATATTCCATAATTATAATATCATCATTAGCATAGTATAATTTTGGTCCTACTCCTACATTGTTCGCTAATTCAAGCATTTGTTCTTCTTTTCTAAAACTAGATCTTTTAGAATCCATCCTTCGTATCTTTACTGCTACCTCTTTATCATCAATCATACCTTTTATAACTATCCCAGCATGTCCTTTACCTAATACATTACAGTTATTTACTATGCTTTTACCATATTTCAATAATTTTATCCTTTTGTTCTGTAAATAACTCATCCTCTCTTGAAATATTTGGTGATCATATCTAGGATAGCATACTATCCTACTCAACTCATCATAGGTATAATTCATCTGTTCCAGTAATATGATCTACTATCTCATTTATCAACCTCTCTTCAAAGTTATCTCTGTATATAACAAATCCTTTTCTAATATCATCAATCAGACCTTTTGCTATCCCACTCTGCTCTAACTTCTCTTTTAGTAGCATTTTCAAAAATTCTTCAGCATTATTATATTCTCTAATCTTGAGTGCTTTTAACCTATCATCATCTAACCATATCATCTCAGCATCTTTATTAGAAGCAAGAAACTTGTTAGAGTTATCTTTAGCAAATATTTTTGGTCCTTCTCTGATATAATACTTTGAAATTATTAATTCTTCTAATAATATAGCAAAAAGTATAACTGTATTATCTATATCTACATGACAATAGGATCTAATTATCTTGAAATCATGCAATTGTAACTGTTTTGTTATCGCTCTTAAACTACGTTTAGCTTCTCCCCATACTATATCATCACTTCTATCTCTATAACTAAATTTTATTACTAGTACTTGCTTTCTAAGATCTCTATTAGGATTAATACTTAATTGCTTGAAGAACTTTATAGATGGATTATCTATAAACTTTCTAGATGCTAGTATAAATCTAGCAATAGCGTTGCTAGAGATAGCAGCTCCTAAGTTTCTTTTACTATCTATAGGATCTATGATTATTATTGGTGTATCAAATAGATCTAGCAGACTTTTGTCATAATTATATATGCTTATAACGGTTTTTTCTTTAAAATCTTTAGCATTGTTCAAAGTATTTATAAACGTATTATATTTAAGAATCAATACTTCACATACATATCCACTAAATCCATTAACTGATATCTCAGCACCATAAACGTTAATAGTCTTCATAAATCGCTTAAGTAATCTAACTTCTCTCCTCTTCTCTTCATCAAAATTATCGTTTATGAATTGTGTATGATATATAGATCTATCAGCAGCACTCTTCCATTCCCCTTGCTTAACATCATAGCATGGAACTACATTAATCTTTATACCATCTATTATAGCTTCAACATATGGATGCTGAGCATATTTGAGATATGGTTTATAATCTTTTAATGCTACCAATCCTAAATTCCTTCCTATATACTCAAATCTTTCATTATTAGTATTAACATCAACTTTAGCAAAGATGTCTATATCAACATCATTGCTTATCCATGTATCTTTAGCATATGAACCTCCAAATACGATCTCTTTTATCTCCTTGAATTCTTTAGATGCATCTTTTACAAGATTAAATGCCAGCTCTGCTATCTTATCTACCTTTTCTCTCTCTTCCTTAGTAGGTTCTACTAACTTTAATGCTTCCTCTAATACTCTCATAAGCATCAACTTGCATGTATTGTGAATAGATCTGAGTATACTGGACCAGATGGTCTCAATTCACTCTTCTTAACTTTGATCTCATCTAGGATCTCTTCTCCAAACTCCTCATCACTAATTATATCATTACAATTTACCTTATTCTTTACTCTAAGTATAGTTATATGAGGTGTAAACTCTTTATCAGTTGTAAAGCCTAACGATGATAATTTATCTTCTATTATCTTTGCTATCTTCTTTAACTCTTTAGATGACTCTTCATCAACTCCTATCCATATTATTCTAGCAGATCTAGAACTTGGAAATGCTCCGACTCCTTTATATTTTACATTTATAGGCTTGAACTTTATTTCATTTAACTTCTCCTTAATTGATTCTAGCATTGCATCACTTATCTCGCCTAAGAACATCAAGGTAAAATGTAATTGCTCAGCTTTTGTAGGCTTTGCATTTATATTTGCTAAGATATCTTTCTGTTTCTTGATTATATTATCTTTAATAGCATTACTCTTTATATCCATAGCTATAAACACACGCATGAGATTAGATTATTTTAGTAGTAATTTAATAGTTTACTAAGAGTATATAAAAGGAATAACGTCTCTAAAGAATGATGAAGTTAATAATATGCCTAACTGGGATGCCAGGAGCTGGTAAGAGTACAGTTGCAAAATCTTTTACAAATTCATGCTTTCAGGTTCTAAGTATGGGAGATGTTATAAGGAGAGAAGCAGAGAGACGAGGTTTAGAACCAACAGATGAGAATCTTGGTAGAATAATGCTAGAACTTAGAGATAAGCAAGGCTTAGGAGCAGTTGCAAATCTTGTAGTTGATGAGATCAAAGATGATAAAAGACATGTAATAATCGATGGTTTAAGGAATATGAAAGAGGTTGAGATATTAAAGCAGCATGGAAGGGTTAAAGTATTAGCAATACATGCTCCTAGAGATAAAAGACTAGAGTATCTTAGAAAGAGGAATAGAAGCGATGCTCCAAAGAGTATTGAAGAGTTTGATGCCAGAGATAAGAGAGAACTAGCAGTAGGATTAGGAGAGGCTATATCATACGCTGATGCAATAATAATGAATGATAGTACAATCGATGATCTTAAGAAGAAAGCATATGATATCATTGAGAGATGGAAGAGTGAATTGAATGCATGATATAAGCATTATAGCAACTGCTAAAGTTAATCCTTCTGAGGATGTTAAAAAGATAGTTCATGCTATAAAGAACGTTATAAACAATCCAGATATAAAGATAGATGATAATAATGTTATAGCAACTTCAGAAGGCAAACAAGGTTTGATGCTTGTTCGTGAACAATGTATTAGAAGAGAAGTATTAGGAGTACTAAAGAGAATTTTATTAGAACATTTGATAGATGATCATACTTGGTTTTATGTAAATAAACAAGCAGCATATGCTGGTATTATTGCTATCTGCGAAGATGAGAGAGAATCACCATTAGGACCAATCAAGGTTGAGATTAAAGCCAAAGATATAGATGGTTTGATAGAATGGCTAACTAGATTCTAACTATAAGGCACATCTAATACAAGCATATCTTCTGCTGCTATTACATTATCATGCACCTTCTTAGCTTCTTCAACTAATACGCTTGTATCCTCATATCTAGCACTAAAATGTGTTAATACTAACAGTTTAACATTAGCTTTATTAGCTACAAATGCTGCCTCTCTAGCAGTAGAATGCATATTCTCTAAAGCATTCTTAGCATGATCATCACCATATGTTGAATCGAATATCAATACATCTGCATCCTTGAAGAATTCTATTAACCTTTCATTAGGTCTAGTATCTCCAGATATACCTATCTTCCTTCCTTTTCTCTTTGGACCAGTAACATCTTCAGGTTTTATTATCTTATCATCAATAGTAACTGCCTCTCCATGTTGCAATTTATGCCATAAAGTGCCTTTTGGTACTCCTAATGCTATAGCTTTATCTGGGTAAAATATACCTGGTCTAGGATCCTCTTCTAATGTATATGAGAATGCCTTTATATTATGCTCTGCTAATATTGCTTTAATCTTGTATCCTTTGCTTTTATGCACAATGCCTTCTTCAACCTCTTTAAACCTTAATGGATATGTTATGTTAAAGTTTAGTAATCTTTGATTAACTGCTACAAACTCTAGTAATTCATTAGGTCCATAAATTCTGACCTCTTTACTTCTTCTAAATAATGATAACGTTTGTAATAATCCTAACAATCCAGTAACATGATCACTATGCATATGAGATATGAATATACTCATCTTCTTGTTTGTTCCTATCCCACTCTGAAGGAAATTTCTCTGCATCCCTTCACCAGTATCAAATATCAATACCTCATCTCCTCTAGTTATTGCTATAGAACTTAGACCTCTCTTTGCTGTTGGAACAGCTGAGGAAGTTCCTAAAAAGAATATCCTCATCTGCATATCACTATCTTCCTCCTAAGATTACTATGAACATAAATTGTATATGATTTGATATATTCTGGTTCATCTCCTTCTTTACACATTATAACAACTCTTTTAGCCATATTACATTCATCTATTATTCTTCTTATCAACTCTTTACTATCTCTCTTATATGTTGATGAGGCTCTTCCATACGGTAAATTACTAACCATAACATCTGCCCTCTTTATAGGCAATCTTGTTGAGTCACAATTTATTATAGAAGCAGATAGATTATTTATCTCTAGATTATCTCTAGCATAATTACACATCTTCATAGATATATCACATCCTATACTATTAATACCCATATAGCTAGCATACATTATTATAGTTCCAGTACCACAGCATGGATCTAATAATATCTCATCTTCTATAACGCCAGATAGATTTATCATTAATATAGCTAATTTATCTACAAGTTCTGCGGGGTGCTTATGCAATTTTAACAATTTTTTATTATTCTTCCTTAAAAGTATGCATCTATACTCTTTATCAGCAATTATTATTCCAAATACAACATCTGGATTATTTAATGATACCTTTGCATTCTTTAAATTCATCTCTTTTACAAACTTATCAATGTAATACCTTTGATCTAGTTTATTATCTGTTAGATTTATTACTTTACAAGCGAATGTTTTCAGATCAACCTTATCATAACTTCTTCCAGCATATCTAAGCATAGCAGCTCTATCCCAGACTTGCTTTAAATCTTTATTACTATTGACTATTAACAACCTATCCTTGCTTATTACCTCTGCATTAGGATTGTAAGCTGTTATTAATGCTATAGCTTCATCTCTAGCAAGTTGTATATTCTCTTTATTAGTTATGAAATAATATGTTAACAAATCAGATCTCTTAATATTGACGATACATCTATTTTAGCACTCTTATTAGGTATTGTGTTAGTACTTATAATCTCTTTTACTCCAGCATCAATTATCTTTTCATAAGCGTTATCTAATAATAAAGCATGAGTACATGTAACATAGATATCATTACACCTATCTCTTATAGCATTGCTAGCCTTTATTATACTCCCTCCAGTACTTATCATATCATCTATTATTATAACATCTTTCCCATCTATCTTTTCTAAAATACTAGCATCTTCATCTATCTTAACCTCACCAGTACTTCTATCTCTATGTTTTGGCAATGCAATAACATCTTTTCCAATTAATTTGGCAAATTCTTCAGCCCTTTCTCTTCCTCCTATATCTGGTGAAACTATTATAACATTATCCATATCTTTGAACTTTTCTGCTAACAATGGTATTGCAGATACATTAATGCTATTCTTTATGTATGATAATGCCAATCTGCTATGAATATCAACTGTTATTACTCTACTTACATTAAATGTATCGAACAATGCTGCTAAATGGTTAATACTAACCGACTCTCCTTTCAAGAATTCTCTATCTTGTCTAGCATATGCCATATATGGAATTATTAGAGTAATCTTTGAGGTATGCTCTCTAACCTTTCCTAGCATAAATAATAACTCCATTATATGCTCGTTAACTGGAGGATGAGTTGATTGTATTATTATAACCTCTTCATTCTCTAACTTTTCAGCTTCTGGTATAGTTATCTTTATCTCTCCATCTGGGAATCTTTTTGATATAGCATCTATACATTCTATATTAGCTGATTTAGCAGTATTATATGCCAACTCTTTAGAGGCTGGACCAGCAACTATAATGCTCATCTAGGAAGCATAATTTAGCATTATATATCATTGTTATTATTAGGATATAAATATGAGTTGATTCTCATTCATATCTATGTTAATAAAAGGCTCATCAAAAGATATCGAGATTGAAGTATTACCAACTGAAGATAAGATGGGTATAGGCTATTTTATACCAAAAGATACATTCTCTATATTTGATTATAAGAATTATGGAGAATGGCCATTCAAGATACCATTTAAAGGCTTGGCAATGTCATTTATTATAAATAAATCATTTGAGATAGCAAAAGCAAATGGAATAGATACATGTTTTATTGAAGGTTTAAAAGATAGGTGTAAAGTAAAGATCGCTAGAGTTCCTGGTAGAGAATTACCATTAGAACAACATAAGATAGCAATAGGAAGTAAGAATAGAATGGTTGATCTAGAGATAATATTTAATTTATACCTACATCCAAGATCATCATTACTTAAAGCGTTTATGAATAATACTAAAGATTATAGAGATTATGGTTTTGATGAATTGCCTAAACCATTTGAGAAGATACCTAAACTAAAGTTATCATATACTACAAAGTATGATAAAAGAGGAGACATACCATTAACAGAAGAAGATGCTAAGGATAGATCTAGACTTACAGAAGAACAATGGAATGAATCTATACAATTGATAAATAGATGTATAAATGTTATTAATGAATATGCTGAGAGAAAAAAGTTGCTAAGGATAGATGGTAAGCATGAGATATTGGTAGATGAACAAGGCAATATAGCAATAGCAGATACATTTGGCAATCCTGAAGAGGATAGATACATATTCGAGATCAAAGACTTTGCATTAATAGAAAGGTTCTTCTATTTCTATACTGCTAGATGGAATCTTGATCAAGCAAAGATTAATGATATAATCAAGAAGGTTAGTAAGCAAGAACGTTATTATCAAGACTTCAGCAAGCAATTTCTAAGAAATTGGTATATAGATAACGGCTGGAAGGAAAGGTTTGATAGGGATAAGAGTATAAAACCATACCCAATGCCTAGAGATGTTATAAGTGCTTACTCTAATGCAATGCTAACATTTGCTGCTATATGGTCTGGTAAGACTAATGAGGTTGTTGATCTTAGCGGAGATATAGTAAGACCAATGGATGAGGTTGCTGCTGAACTCTTTGTATTAGAGGAATTGAATAGACATAATCTCATAAAGTATTGATAACATTTCTTATCTTTGTTATATCTGTAACACCGATAAGGTTTATTATCTCTACTTTATACCTAAATTCATCTATAATACATTTATCTATACTAAGGATTGGTTCTTTACCTTTAGCATTTATTATCCTATTATTATCATCAACTCCATACTTCTTTAATGCTAATAATGCATCTCCAGCAAGATGTCCTTTTACATCTTTACCAGATAATATAATATACTTTAATTCTGGATTATTATGAGAATATTCTATTATCTTATCAATACCCTTATTCTCTGAGAATAGCCTAGCAACTAATGCTATCCTATCCATAAGATCGGATCTTGAGATTGCTAATAAAAGATCTATACTTGCTAATGTGCATACAGCTATCTCTCTTCCTTTGCCATAGAACAGATCATATTTCATAGGCAGTAATATCTTACAAACCTCTCCAGCTATATCTTTTAGCCTCATAACCAACTTACCTTCTTTATGGGGTTTATCTTTATAAATGGAGCCTCATATTCATCCCAAGGATCTCTTCTAACCCAATCAAATCTATTGTAAAATATTCTGTATATTGTTTTAAATTCTTCACCATGCTCTATTATCTCTGCTATACCTTCAACCATTATAGCCTTATTTGGCTTATACTCATCTATTATCAAACATACATTCTTATTTCTCTTTATATTTCTAAACTTTTTAGTGTTATAATCAGTAGCTATGTAAAAACTATTATTATGAAATATATAGCATACTGGAACTACATGAGGCTTATCATTATATGCAGTAGCCAATCTACATAACTCATGCCTCTTTATGAACTCAACCTCTTTAGCATTGAACATATTATTAATAATGATAAGAGTAATATTTATCAGCATCTATTGCTAATATAGCATATGAGCAAAGAGAGTATATTGGATACAGTAGGAATATTATCTAAAGTTGCAATAAACACTGGACTATCTCTAACATTAACAGCTGCTAAGATGGCTAGTATAACAAACAAGTCTATAGGTGCAGCCATTGATACATATATAAAATTGTTAGAGGAAGAGATGAAGCCAGTTAAAGAAAAGATTAGTGTAGAGTAACTATTGCTTCTCAAATATTATATTTAGTTCATTATCCTCAAGTTTTGCTTTAGATAATTTCATGCCCATAGTCGCTGCTGGTAATGGTATTATATTTACCATCTTACCTATCTCACTCTTTACTTTTATTGTTAACTGATCTCCTATCCTCTCTATCTCTAAATCATCCTTAGATGTAAATGGTACTCTAACCTTCATGTTCAACGTTCCATTATATGTCTCAAATCTATACATGCCTCCTTTATAGAATACTTTTGCTGGATCTTCATCTTTGAACAATTCTTCAGCATATCTCTTCAGCATATCCATACCTTTCAGTTCGCTCTCAAATAATCTTAATCGTTTAATTGGCAATGGGTAAAAGTTAGCTTCTGCTTCCTTAAACTTTAGCTCTTGATACTCTGCCCATTTCATGAAATACTCATCATCAGCTTTAGGCATTATCTTGTTTATTATTGCTAGATCAACATTTATTCCATATAGATTAGCAGACATTAGAGTTCGTTTGGCATTCTCTATGCTAAATGTATCTGGATTTGCTAATAACCTTATGCTTGTAACCTCTTGATCTTGGAATATCTTAGCCAATCTTTCTAACTTGTCTATCAACTCCATCTCTAGTTTTAATACTCCAGATGATGGAGCTGGTATCTTTGCTATCGGTTCAAATAATCTAGCAACTCCACTTATTAGGCTAGTTAAGCCCATAATTCTTTTACTTAGACTTCCTACTAGTTTAGGAAAGTACAAGTATCTTAATGCTTCTCCAGAAGGCATCATATCAAGTATTATAACATCATATGATTTATCACGCTCGATCTCTTCTACTTTAAGCATAGCAAACAATTGAGTCATACCAGGAAGCATAGCAACTTCATATGCTAATGTCTCATCCAAACCTTTTGAAGAGAATACAGATGCCATATACTCTAGCAATTGCTTATAATGCTTGCTCATCTCTAAGACTGGATCTATCTGTAATACATCAAGTTTGTTTGTAATCCTAGTTAACTCATTACCTACTTGATGTTCTAAAGCATCTGATAATGTATGAGCTGGATCTACTGATAATAGCAATGTTTTGTAGCCTAGTTCAGAGCATTTTAGAGCTGTAGCACAAGAGGTTACAGTCTTTCCAGTTCCTCCTTTTCCTGTGTATAGTATTAACCGCATGCTATATCTATTTCGCTAGCGATATTAATACCTTTGCTAAATTATTATATGACTTGTTGATAAAGTATGGTATGGAGAATATCGCAGAGGATGAAAAGATAATATCAACTCTATACTCAGTAGCATCTCATAGTGGTGGTTTCTTCTCTAGGAATAGAGAGTGTATGTTATGCTTAACTAATAGAAGAATCGCAGTTATATATAAGACAGATATGAAGGCTAGTAGATGGCAGGATGATCTTGATAAGCAGAAAGATGCATTTAAGAAAGGAGAGATTAGCACTATAAGAAAGGCTAGTTATACAATCGAGGATCTTAATACAGATCTAGATTATGAGGAGAATCTTAACATACCTTTCGATAATATAATCGAGATAAAGAGTGAGAAGAAGCGTTGGGGACCAGAACTAAAGATTGTATTTAAAGAGAAGAAGAAGCATGCGAAATCACTTAACTTTGCTCTAGTCAAGAACTGGATAAGGTATCCATTGCCAGATCCAATCGAGTATGAGAAACCAGATTGGGAACCATTTATAAATGCTGTAAAATCGTATATGCAAAATTAATTTATATGCCAATATTATAATATAACTAATGTTTCCATTATATGATGAGAATCCTAGGACTACTAAACCATATGTAAATTATGGATTGATAATAGCAAATGCTATAGTATTCATCTGGGAGCTAGTTGCTACTAGATCTATCTTCCTAAATAACCAAGCAGCACTAGAATTGATGCTTAACTATGGTTTTGTTCCAGCTAGGTTTTTAGCGAGTATAGAGAATGGTAGTTTGGATGGAATATTAACAATATTCTCTGGTATGTTTATGCATGCTGGTATATTCCATATTGGAGGAAATATGCTCTTTCTCTGGATCTTTGGGGATAATGTTGAGGATAGGTTCGGTCATGCTAAATATTTAGCAATATATCTATTTTGGGGAGTTATAGCAGCTTTAGCACATTTAGCATGGATTCTTGCTACTGGTAGTAATCTTATGATACCAGCTGTAGGAGCATCTGGTGCTGTATCTGGAGTTTTAGGAGCATACATGGTAATGTTCCCTAGAGCAAAGATTGTAACAATGATATTCTTCTTCTTCATTAGTACTGCTAGAATTCCAGCATTTGCATATCTATTTATGTGGTTCATATACCAAGTGATCTTAGCACCATTTGGAGGAGGAGTAGCATATCTAGCACATATAGGAGGATTCTTAGGAGGAGTAGTAGCTGGTTTTATCTATAAAGCTATAGTAAAGAGCAAGCATTATAAACTTGAAAGAAGGGAATACTCATCATACATACCATTAGAACGGCCATTAAGATTAGAAGGTATAATAACCAAAGATTATGTTGAAGTTTTAGCAGACCTTCCTGGTATTGCTCCTAATACTGTAAAGGCTAGAGTTAGAGATCATATATTGCATCTAGAAGCCTTGAGCGAAGATGGAAGGAGAAAATATGAAGGTAATATACTGTTAAGAGTAGATGTAGAAGAAGAACCAGAGTCTATAGCATATCTTAATGGTATATTAAGGTTAAGGTTTAGGAGAGTCTAGAGGCTGCTTATACCTTTCAATATGAATTCAATAGCAATTGCTGCTATGAATATAGCCATAACCTTTGATACAATTAATGTTCCTAGCCTTCCTAATATTCTATAGATCGGATTTATCAGATAAAATGTAAGCATGACTAGTAAAGATACTATGCCTACTGATATTAGAGCTATGATAAAACCTGAACTTTCTAATGTTAGTATTACTGTAGTTATGGCACCTGGTCCAGCCATCAATGGAAATGCTAAAGGTATAACTCCAGTATCTTTACTATTGTTAGCACTCCATCCTTTTATAAGCAATTCAAAAGATAACGCTAATAACAATAAACCTCCTGCTATACTAAAACTAGATAATGATATACCAAAT
Source organism: Candidatus Nitrosocaldaceae archaeon (assembly GCA_026002835.1). Next base: position 271,470 of record BPGC01000001.1, on the reverse strand, counting down.
ATCTGCAATAATTGCTGCCCAGCCAAAGCAAATGCTACAAGTAATATGGTAGATACATACACTGCCATCTTTATAGTCTTCTTCCTCTCTTCTTTCTGCATATGAGATGTTAGAGATATAACTATAGGTATCAAGCCTACTGGATCTACTATAACAAATAATGCTATTACTGCTCTAATTAACTCTTCGCTATTGATCTCTATCATCTATAACATCTAACAACGCTTTAGCTCTTTTATAATGTACCTTATCTATCATCTTACCTTCTAATCTTATAGCACCTTTACCTTCCTCCTTTGCTTTATCTAGAGCATCTATAACCTTCCTAGCCCATTCTATCTCTTCTTTGCTAGGTTTGAAGATCTCATGAACTGGCTCTATTTGGCTAGGATGTATTATGCTCTTTCCTTTATATCCTAACCTCATACCAAGTCTAGCATCCTTTATCAATCCTTCTTTATCCTCTATCTTCTGCCATATTGAATCTATAGCATATACTCCAGCAGCTCTAGCATCTACTGGTACCTTTGCCCTAGAATATAGATATGGCATATAATCATTCTCATCATACTCTACTCCTAGATCATGTAATAGATCAAATACTCCAAATACCAATGCAACTACCCTGCTACTAGCTTTTGCTATATTATAAGCATTAACAACTCCTTTTGCACTTTCTATGGATGGCATAATCTCAATGCTATATGGCTTCATTTTCAGCTCTTTCTCAATCTTTGTTATAGCATCTGATATTTTAACAACTTCTTCCTCATCATTTACCTTAGGTATAACTATACCACTCAATCCTTCCCTAATTACTCTTAGATCCGCATCAATAAATTGAGAGCTTGGAGAGTTTACTCTAACATATACTTCGCTATTGAATGGCTCATCTAACGCTTGATAGATCAATTCTCTAGCCTTACCCTTCTCATCTTCTGGAACAGAATCTTCTAGATCTAAGCAGATGATATCAGCATCTAGACTTCTAGCCTTGTTGATAAATCTGGAATTGTTACCTGGAACAAAGATTAGGCTTCTAAGCAATCTAGCCATACAAGAACTTTTAATAATGTAATATAAAAATTAATGTTTATAATTTCTGCGGAGTTGTTACCAATTTGCCTATTATCTTTCCTTCCATCATCCTTCTATGACCCTCAACCATTCTGCTGAATGGAAGCACTTCGTCTATCAATGGCTTGATCTTTCCTTGACTTACCCAATAGATTACTTTACTTAACTCAGCTCTCGTTCCTTGCGTTGAACCCAATAGATTCAATCCTTTGAAGAACAAGTATCTTAGATCTATGCTAGAGTCATAACCAGTAGTAGCACCAGTAGTTACTAGAGTTCCTCCCATCTTTAACAATGCTACCTCTTGTGGGAATACACTTTTACCTATATGCTCAAATACAACATCAACGCCTTGCTTATTTGTCAAATTTCTGACTTCCTTCCACCAATCTTCCTTTCTATGATTTACTACATAATCAGCTCCTAATTCTTTACATTTCTCCATCTTTGCTTCACTTCCAGCAGTTGCTATTACTGTACAATTGTATAATTTTGCTATCTGTATGCCTATTGAACCTACTCCACTAGTTCCTCCCATTATCAATACTGTTTGTCCTGGTTCGATCTTTGCTCTACCTACTAGCATATGCCATGATGTCATCCCTACCATTGACACAGCAGCTGCATCTTCAAACGATACATTATCTGGAATCTTTAATACATTAACCTCTGGAAGTCTAGCATATTGTGCATAACCTCCATCTAATGGTCCAGTTTGGAATCCCCAGATAGTTCTTTTTGGACAATCATACTCTCTCCCAGATGTGCAATAATCGCATACTCTGCATGACATATTTGAATGACTTACAACTCTATCTCCCTTTTTGAGCGTAGTTACTAACTCTCCTACCTCTTCTACTACTCCAGCAGCATCTGAACCAGATATATGAGGCAGTGGTACTTTAACTGGTTCGCCCCATATGGCCCATAGATCATTATAGTTATACGCTGCTGCTTCTACTCTTATAAGAACTTCATTTGGCTTTATCTTTGGAATATCTATATCTTCGATCTTTACTACTTTCTCAGGTTCTTTATTATATTCTCTAAATACTGCAGCCTTCATTAGAGTTAGATGAATGTTGTATCATTAATATACTTTATGAATTATAGATATGCCATGAAACTCTTCATAATAGCACTTGTAGCAGGGATAGTGATGATTGCAATTGGAGTAGCTGCTATAATAGTAGGAAGTGATGATTTCGCATTTGTAAGAGGTATGATGTTAGTAATAACTGGTATGATAGTTGCAGCACTAGGCTATAGATTTAAAAGGTTGAATATCAAATAATCATCTATAATTTATCCTAAAGTCTCTCTTTGGTTTCTGTAATGCTAATAATAATCTCTTAAGCTCTTCATCACTCAACTCTTTATTAAGCCTTCCTTGAGAACCCATGGCAACTATATAATTCTCAACAGCTGCTGCTAGTTCTGGTTTTACTATCCTTATATTAGCTAATCTTTGTCTAGCCTCTGGTGTTAGGAATGTTCTAAGCATCCTCTCTTTTAACATCTGCAACTCTAACTCTTTAGCCTTCTCTTCCTCATTAGGTTCCCTAGCCATGTTATCACCTATGCATACTTTGCTAGTTCTGGTTTTACTTTAACCAACTCTTTATGTATCTCTTTTGCTATTGCATCTACTAATCTCATACCATCTGGAGTTACTACTCTTCCTTCTCTAGTCTTCATAATATAATTTGCATTCTCTAACTGATGTAATGCATTTCTTATTATTGCTCCACCAGCATCTCTATGATGTGCTTTTGCATAGCCTACTCTCTTCCTTCCTCCATAAATTATCTTCAAAGCCTTGATACTTATCGGACCATACAAGTAGACTTTTCTCATTATAGATGCTACTCTAGTATACCACCAATCTCTATCTTGAGGTAATCTCTCAGTATGCGAACCAGTCTTGACATAAGCACTCCATTCTGGAGGTTTGAACCTTTCATCCTTCTTAAACTCTTCAGCAAGCCTCTTTATCAAGAGATCTGCTGGAACATCATATGCCTTTACCATAGCATAAGATTTTGTTAATGCCCTTATAAATGCTATTTTATTATCTTCCTATATACATGATTACATTCTAAGCATGTTATCCTTATAGCTTTAACATTTGCTCTTCCAACTCTAACTCTAGCATTTATGCCAGGAATTATAAATTTTTTACATCTCTTGCAAAATAATTGTCTTATCTCATAAGGCATCCTAACTCTATACTTCATGCTAATCCTTCTTGCTATTATAGCTTGTTTCTGAGCTAACTTTAGATCGCATCTAGCAGTCTCTCTAGCAACATCTATAATCCTATACACCCTTTGTACTGCTAACTCTTTAAACTTTTTCTTCATGAATGCTAAAATATTAGCATATTATAATTATTATATGCTTTCATTGATCATAGCAGAAGCAGCATTAGAGTTGGTTCCTAAAGAGTTACAGAATCATAGATCTGTTATTAATCATTCTAAAAGGCTTAATAGAAAACCAAGTGAGATATTACTAGATAGAAGTTATCATCATCATGCTATGCTAAGATTGAAAGATCGATGGAAGAGAGGAAGACCAGATCTAGTTCATATATCTTTATTAGCAGTAACATCAACTCCATTGTATAGAGAAGGTTTGATAGATCTTTATCTTCATACAATTACTGATAAGGTATTATACTTTAAGAATGTGAGATTACCTAGAGCATACAATAGATTTGAAGGGTTAATAATAGATCTATTCAAGAAGAAGAGTATAAAGAACGATGATATGTTTATGGAAGTTAAAGATATGGATCTTGTATCCTTATTAAATTATATAAAACCTAATTATGTTGTAGGTTTATCTAGGTTAGGAAAACCTTCTAGTGCTGAAGAAGTGTCTAAAAAGGAAGGAGCTATTATAGTAGGAGGTTTCCCTAGAGGACATTTCTCTAATATTATAACAAGTAACATAGATGAATTGGTATCTATAAGTAGATATGCCTTAGATACACATGTAGTATGCTCTAGGATTATTTACGAGTTTGAGAAACGTTTGATAAGATAATTTATTAAATGGGTTTGTAATGAGTATAGTTAAGCGGTCGTCGTCTAGTTTGGTCTAGGACATCAGCCTGCCACGCTGGTAACCCGGGTTCAAATCCCGGCGACCGCATCAAATAATATTATTATAGTAAATATTTCAATTAGTTGAATTCAACTTTAGAAAATCTCTTATTATCGAAACTGTATTATCAGTAATTCTGTTCAATGCCTCTTTGCTATAAAATGCAGAATGAGGAGTTATTATAACGTTTGGGTTATTCATTAACATATTATTCATTAATACTTTTTTTTAATTTTATCAGTATTCTCATATAATATTGATAAACCATCTTCTTTAAATAATAACTCTTCTTCTAAAACATCTAAAGCTAAACCAGCAAATATACCCTCTTCTAAACCATATAAAAGAGCGGTAGTATCACATACGCTACCTCTGGCAGTGTTAATAAGGTAACAACCTTTCTTTATCTTTTTAATGTTATTCATATTTATCATATGATAAGTATCTTTATTTAACGGCACATGTAATGTTATAATATCTGAATTCATTAACAATTCATCTAATTCAACATATTTAAAATTGTATTCTCTAGCAAACTCTTCATCTTTTTTAATATCATATGCTAATACATGCATATCAAATGCTTTAGCAATATGAATAACTTTTCTGCCTATAGAACCAGTTCCTACAACTCCAATAGTCTTATCTTTAAGTTCAAAGCCAAGAATATCTTGAGATAAACTAAAATCTTTTCTATTTATTGTTTTATGAACTTTCCTAATCAAGTTGAGTATTAATGCAAATGTATGCTCTGCTACTGTATTAATCCCATATTTTGGTATGTTTGCTATTTGTATACCTTTCTTATAACAATAGTCAACATCAATATGATCCATTCCAGTTGACCTAGTAACTATAAGTTTCAGATTAGGTAATTTATCAATAATACTACGAGTAACTCTTGAATATATCCAAACTGATAATATATCTATATCTTTTATTGCATCTATATGCTTATCATCCAATCTATCAGTATAAAATTTAACATTTACATCTTTTAATGTTTCTTGTAGTTTAGCAATCTCCCATTCATTAACTTCAAAGAACACGATCTTATTCATAGAGCATAAACGATAAAACTATGATAGTATATAAACAATTCTTATTCATATCTTTGTTTCATCAGTGAATTTAACAATGCGAATGTTTCTTTAGCATGTTCTTTTTTAGATACTCCTACTACAATAGAATCCATCTTTGGTAAAGAGAATATATACTCATAAGCTTCTTTTGGTTTAAGATAGCCAGCAGCTAATGTACTCATAGCTATTACATCACTCTTACAATCTCTTAAAGCATATTCACACTCTTCCCTAGAAGGATTCATCTGGAATCCAACTTTATTGAATGGAGCCATTATAACATGCTTATCCATATCCCATTCTTGTAATTGTCTAATAAATCTAGCAAAATTCTTCGTTACAAATCCTGGTATGGCATTATACTTGTCGTTTATCTGTTCTATAAACAATTCAAATATATTCTTAAGTTTTAGTGATAATGCAAGATCTGTTAAAACATCGTGTAATAATACACATCTAACATTAACATTGTTGAATGGCAACAACTCTACATCTATGAATGTTTTTAGCAAACCATTAACATCTTTCTTGAGCATGCTTAGCCCTCCAGAAAACATTATCTTTACCTTTTTTTGTATATTTGCTGGTGCTAATGCATTATTTATTGTAGATACTATCCCTTCTTCAGTCATCTGTCTGACATAACCATATGCATAAGGCAATATAGGATAAAACGAGATCTTTTTATGAAGGTCGGTATTATTTAGCATGTATTCTATTACAGTCTTGACTTGTGGATGCGTGCTTACTACAAATCCTCTAACATTCATACTATATGATAATTCAAGTAATTCGATTATTTGGTTAGCACTAGCAATGCCTCTTAACCTAGCTCTTTCTTGTGATAAATGATCTACACCCATCAATGGATTATCACCTAAGAGTATGGGATCTATGTTATGCAAGATATCTCACATCCTCCCATCTATTATTATTAGCAGATCTATAGATTGCATCTATTACAGCTTGTACTTTGCTTGCCTCAGATATATTTAGCATACTCTGCCTCTTATTCTTCACACAGTCTATTACATGCATATCTTCTCTTGTATATTCAACACCTCCTATATCTATTGGCACACCTTTAAAGAGTTCTTGTTTGTAGATAGTAGTTATACCATCATTAAAATTAAGATTATTCCTATTAAAAGGAGCATCTAATATTAGTCTTATATAATCTTCATTAACTAACATAGTCCCATTACTTCCATGTACTTCTATATTTATCTCTGGAAGTCTATAATTCCTCACACTCCAACTAGCATCTATATAACCATCTAAATTGTCAAATTGTATAATAGCATGAACAAAATCCTCGACCTCTTTAGAATAATAGTTTTTCAATATAGATGATACTCTATTTATACTCCCAAAGTACCAGAGTAATAGATCTATAAGATGACTAGCCAATTCTAATAATATACCTCCTCCACTCTCACTCTTCTTAAATCTCCATCCTTTACTAGACTTGAATACCTGAGTAAGATACATACTTCCTTTTACATACACAAAATCTCCTAATACACCATTATCTAGAATCTCCTTCGTTTTTACAAATGTATCTACAAAACGTTTCGAATATCCTACAACGCTTATAAGATTGTTATTATATAATTTTTCACATTCTTCTAGACTAACAGCTAACGGTTTCTCTACAAAAAAGTTCACGTTATTATTTATACATTCATAAGCCATAGCAGCATGTAAAGTAACTGGTGTTGTTATATATGCGAGATCAATATTTTCATTATTAATCATTTTTTTATAGTCATCATAAACTTTTATATCTTTTAAGAATCCTTTAATATAATTCCTTAATGTATCATCCTTTTCTGCTATGGCTGATATATTTACATCTTCTAATGAATTGAGAATTCCAGTATGAAGAATTCCCATCTTACCCATTCCTATAATACCTACATTTATCATAAACAGATTATATACAAAACAATTTAATATATATCTCTATGTATACAGAGATTACTTATTAGGATTTATAATAAATAATCTAAATGCGGGGGGTGGGATTTGAACCCACGAACCCCTAAGGGACAGGGTATCTCATATTAGAAATAACCTAAGCCCTGCGCCGTTGGCCAGGCTTGGCGACCCCCGCTCTAGTTTATATTCAGAAAAACCTCTTTATTTATTATGCTATTACTCTAGGTATTAGATCTAATGCATCTAGCAACTTTCTGATCCTTATGATATTATTATTCTCTCTAACATCTCTATTCCATGGTTGGTCGTATAATAAAATCATCTTATTGAAACGTGAGATCTTTTTAGCATTGATCGGAGAATCATCTATAAATATATCATAATCCAAATATGCTTTATCGCTACCTCTAGCAACAAGCACAAATTCATTGTATGGTATATTATAATAGTTTAGCCATTCTTTAGCATAATTACTACTCTCTGGATCTCTGGCAGTAACTATATCAACCTTACCAAATCTATGTAATTGTTCAACAGCATAACTTACTCTATCTTCTATAGGCTTTATATGCTGCCACCTCTTCCAGCAATTAGATAATTCTTTGAAGAATCTAGTTGGTGTATAACCCAATTTTATCCAGAAATCCCATTTTGTTATATTATTATAGTCTAACTTTTCTCTACTCTTCTTATTATATTCTATAAGCCATGATCCTATTATATCAGCTAACGTTCCATCTAAATCCAATGCTATCTTCATACTAATCAACCTCGATCTCTTTTCCTTCTATCTTTTTAGGCAACCTTATCTGTAATACTCCATTATTAAAGTAAGCCTTTGCATGTCTAGGTTCTACTTTAGTAGGCAATCTTATGCTTTTGCTATAACCATTAAACTCTGTATTCAGTTCTGGTAATCTTATCTTACTATTACAACTAGCTTTTATAATAAGTGTATCTTCAGTACCTTTTATACTAATATCCTTCTTTGATATACACGGAAGATCCAATGTTACTATAACCTCATCTTCAGTCTCTATAATATGAGTTAAAGGTTTGATCTCTCTCTTCTCTAGATCGTATAGCTCTAACTCATTAAGCAAGTAATCCATTAATTCATCAATAGTATTTATACGCTCCATATCAATCACTAAATATTTGTATTTCATCTATATATACTTGGCACTCCAACCTTTGACTTTGTTATAGCATTTTCAGTCTGTTTCATAAGTTCCCTAGTCTTGAGTTTTATTATCTCAGCCTCTTCTTCCAACCTTTTAAGATTAATATTTATATTTAGTAATCCATTTATTACATTCAATACAGACATTGCAGCTGCTGGATCTGGGAAGTTGAGGTATGTTTGTGCTAATAATGTTAATGATGGTAGATTGTTATTATAACACTCTTTTATTATAGATGCATATGTACCCATTATAAAACCATCATTGAATGCTCTAACATTATTTATCTTATTAGTATAATTTGTTTGTAATGCTAGAACCTCTGGTTTCTCAATAGATATTCTATTTTGTACTGGAATCCCAGTTACATTTATTATCAATCTAGGCTTCAGATCTTTAAGCCAATTTATCAATACTTTAGCAAAATCTACAGCAATTGCTGGAGTTACTGGCATATCAGATGTTACTGCTATTATATTATCCCTTTCATAAAGTCTTATAGGTCTTTTGATCTCTCCATTCTTGACTATTATCAATGGATGATAAATATCAGCATCCATATATCCTATCTCTCTCATCTTAAGTTCTTCAATCATATATGCAGTAGCAATTGAACCTACTAAACCAACATCTGGTAAACCTATTATTGCATAAGGTTCTTTAGATTTGACAGTAGCATTTATTATCATCTCCTCTGACATACGCTTTAATAAATAAAGATTGTAAATAAACTTTTACTCTATCTTTATATCCACACCAGACTCTCTCTTTTTCTTCTTGAATGTTATCTCTAGTATACCATTCTTGTAAGATGATTTAGCACTAGATACATCAACCTCTACTGGTAATTCGATCTCTTTCCTATACTTCCTTTCTGGTGTCTCGCATCTTATACTAACACTCCTCTCAGTAGCATTTACCTTTATATCCTTCTTATCTACTCCAGGAATCTCCGCTAATATCTTTACAGTCTCATTATCTTCAATTATATCTACTAATGGCTCTCTCTCTTCGCTTAGAGCAAACCTTCCTAACCCAGGTTTAACATTTCCAAACTCTCTAATCCTAGGCTTCCCATCCGGTCCTATTGTTACAGAGTAACCATATACAAACGGTCCCCACTCTCTCCTTATAGTACCATCCGGTAACTTTGTTTCTCTAACAAGCTCTTTTGGCATCTTCTCCATCTCTTTCATACTCTCTTCAAACATCTTCTCCATCTCTTCAAATGCTTTCTCTATCTCATAGAACCAAGGACCAGTAAAAGGCCTCATCCTCTTCTTAAACCATTCTTCCCAAGACATAATATAACTACTTCATCATTAAATAAAAACATATCTATGATATTATTATCTCATCTATAGTATGATTAATAGCCACTTCACTTATATCACTTGAATACTCTGCAACTCTTCTAAGATCTTCCAGTATCAACTTATAATTACTTAGATTCCGATCATTTGCTATATGATTAATGATGTCTTTCTCCATCTCTTTTATTGTATAAGCCTTTTCAGCAACGTTATCTGCTAGATCATAATCTCTTCTCAATAAAGCCTCTACCGCATCTTCAAACATAGACAATGCAAAGTTACTCATATCTTCTATCTTGTTCATTATATCTCTAGATGGTTTAGAAGCAAACTCTTTACTCTTATTTGCAATTGCTACAGCATGATCTGCTACCCTTTCTATGCTTTTGACAGCCACTCTATAGCCTAATGTATCTGACAATCTTAATAAGCCCATATCTTTTAATACACGCTCGCTATATGATGCTAATACAAGATTCCTCATTATGTATAGACTAAATTTATCTACCTCATCATCAGAGTTTACTATACTATCAGCAAGTTCTCTATTAAGATCTCTTAATGCTGTCATAGCATCTTTATGCATTGCAGATGCTATCAAGAACATTCTTCTTAATACACTCTTTATTGATAACTCTGGAAGGCTAGTTAAAGTTTGAATGGTTATAAAGTTTGAAGAGTCTGCTATTATCTCAGTACTAACAAGATTCCTTCTAACAACTTCTCTAATTGCTTCTCTTTGCTTAGGTGTTATAACACCATGTTTGTTCCTAATATGTATTATATTATATCCAGCAAGGTATGCTGATACAACTCTTCTCTTTATAGACTCTCCACTCTTATTAGGTGGTATTATTAGAGTAACCTCTTCATTTCTGATCGGTTTTGTTATAAGATCTGGTAATATCAATAATGAGTTATTAGGCTGTTTAAGTATTGTAACTAAACTGCCGCTCTCTAAACCTAGATCTTCAACCCACTTCTTTGGTAGAGATACTATGTATGTAGTCTTACCAGTTAGTTGTATCTTCCTAACTTCTTTATCGATAATCTGCATGTATATACTCTATCTTCTTATCTATATAGATGTTACTAAAATATATAGTAAATAAATAAACTATATTAATCAGCAATCCTTTTCTGCAGCTTATTTCTCAAATATATTGCTACAACATTCAATGATATCAATATCATCAACAATACTATTATTGCTGATGCAGATAACTCTATGAATGCTTGATTAGGTCTGCTGATCCAGTTGAATATCTGCAGAGGCATAACTGTAAACTCATCAAATATTGAGATTGGATCTCTTCGTATAAATACCAAGCCACTAATAACTAATATTGGTGCTGCTTCTCCTAATGCTCTTGATACTGCTAAGATCGAACTTGTTAACGCTCCTGGTATTATTCTAGGCAAGACTATTCTAAATACAACTTGATACTTGTTTGCTCCTAAAGCATATGCTGCTAGTCTATGAGAAGAAGGAACTAACCTAGCACTCTCTATAGTTGCTACTACAATCAATGGTAATACTAAGAATGCTAATGCTATTGAGCCTACTATTATAGATCTACCAAAACCTAGAGTATAGGATAAGAAACTCAATGCTACTAAACCAAATATTACTGAAGGCACTCCAGCAAGATTGACTAATGACATCTCAATAAGCTTATTTATCTTGTTTTTAGCACCATACTCATGCAGATATAAGCCAGTTGCCACTCCTAATGGTAATGCTATTAATATTGCTACACCTACTGTATATAACGAACCTATTACAGCTGGCCTCATACCAGCCTTATCTACATCTGAAGATGGGTAATTTGTTATTAGATTAAAACTTAATCTATCTATTCCATTAAGAAGTATATTGACTATTAATATAGTTAGTATCATAACCAATAATGCTATTGTTATTAATAAATAAGTCTGGAAACTGAACTCTTGTAGATTTATAATATTATTCTTCTTCCTTAATCTACTCATGTTTTATCTCCCACCTCTTCTTTATGTAATGAGATATTATGTTAAGTATTATTACTATTACAAATAGGTATACAGCAATTGCAAAGAGTGATGTATATTCTATAGTACCTTGTACAGCATCTCCAGTAGCAGCTTGTGCTATAGCTGATGTCATAGTCATTATGCTTTCAAATGGATTTAATGTTAGAGTTGGTTTCAAACCAGCTGCTATGGCAACTATCATAGTCTCTCCTATAGCTCTGCCTATTGCTAGAATTATTGTAGCAAATATTGCTGATAATGAGTATGGTATAACTATTCTTAATATTACTGTACTCTTCCTAGCTCCTAAAGCATATCCTCCAGCCTTTAAGCTTCTTGGAACTAGATAGAATGCATCTTCAGTTAAAGATGCTATTGTAGGAACGATCATAATACCCATAGCTATACCAGCAGAGAATGCATTATATGTATAAAGATCTGGTATAAAATACTTGAAGTTTGGAGTTATAAAATAGAGAGCAAAATAACCATATACTACAGTAGGAATACCAGCTAATACCTCTAGTATGGGTTTTACTGTCTTTCTTAGTGATGTAGAAGCATACTCACTTAGGAATATAGCAGAGCCTATTCCTATTGGTATTGCTAATCCTAATGCAATTGCTGTAGTTAATAATGTACCAGATAGTAATGGTAACGTTCCGAACTGCTTATCATCAAAGAACGCAGTCCATTCAGTTCCAAACAAGAATTCAGATAATGGAACTTCCATAAAGAATGATACCGATTCAGATATCAAGGAATAAGCAATTATGATAATAGCAGCAACTGTGAATAATGCTGCTCCTAATAAACCAAACCTAACTATAAGATCAATTAGATCTTTATTAGCATAAGAAAAAAATAGTTGTCTATCTTTTTCAGATGTCATTAGATCCCTCCATACTTTTTGTATAACTCCTCAAATGTAGTCAAGTCATTTGGCTGGTATCTGCCTTCTTTTATTGCAATAACAGCATCTTCATAATACTGATCTGGTAATGGGACATATCCTACTTTTAACGCAGCCTCTCTTGCATTAGTTAGATAGAATATTATAAACTCTTTCAACTCTTCCTTCATCTGTAATTTGTCATAGTTTACAGTTATGAATAATGGTCTAGCTAATGGATATTCGCCAGAGATTATAGTCTTTGTCTTTGGTAATACACATTTGCCTCCTTTCTCTTCAGATACTGATAAAAGTTTCAATCTATCTAAAGATTGCTCTACATATGCCAATGGAATATAACCTAAAGCATATCTATCGGATGCTATTCCTTGCACTAGCACATTATCATCTTCGCTAGGTATATAATCTGTTCTAGATGCTCTTGATTCTCCTACTACTCTTTCAGTAAAATAGTCGAAGGTTCCAGAATCCGGTCCAGCACCATACAATCTAATATCTCCATCTGGATATGATGGATCTAAATCACTCCATTTCATAACATTGCTATCAGGCTTCCATATCTCCCTTAACTCTTCAATTGATATACAATCATTTTGTATCCAATTATTATCTAAGTTTACAACAATACTTAATCCTTCTAATGCTACTGGTATCTGAACATATCTAACATTATTCTTAGCAGCCAAATCTATCTCTTTCTGCTTTATAGGTCTAGACGCATCATTTATATCAGTCTCCCCTATTACAAACCTTTTATAACCTCCTCCAGTACCAGATATTGCCACTGTAACATCAACATCTGGCTGAACTTCACTAAACTTTTCTGCAATATATTCAGTTATAGGATATACTGTACTAGAACCATCTATGAGGATAGATCCAGATAATTGTGTAGCACTAACTTCTCTTACATTCTCTTCTCTTACCGTTTCAGTACTTTGCGTGCTAAACTCTGTTGTGCCAAATATGGCAATTATAACACCAATTATTACTGCAGCAATCATTACACCGACTATTACAGCGTTGTTCATCTAAAGAAAGTAAAAAGGAATTATGATATAACCAATTCTAAAATAATATATATTCTCTATATAGATCTATATAGTTCATATAGTAAAACATTTTATCTCTCTCTTATGAAGAGATCCTGTGCTAAAAGGTATATTTAAAGCTGATAAGCAGCATAATAAATACATGAATGATGAGAATGATTATCAGATGGATAGTAAGATTGTTTTAGAGACTAGGAATCTTAGCGTTTTATATGGTGATACTTTTGGTATTAAGGATATAAATATAAAGATTCCTAGAAATACAGTAACTGCTATTATAGGACCATCTGGTTGTGGTAAGAGTACATTGATAAAATGTTTCAATAGAATGAATGAGTTAGTTGATGCTGTTGTTAAAGGGGAGGTATTCTTTAATGGTCAGAATATCTATGCCAAAGGGGTTAACGTTGCCGAAGTTCGAAGGCTTATAGGTATGGTATTCCAGAAACCAAATCCATTTCCTACTAGCATTTATAACAATCTAGCATTTGGATTGAAGGTTAATGGTTTCAAAGGTGATATGGATAAACAGATAGAATGGGCATTAAAGGAAGCAGCATTATGGGATGAGGTAAAAGATAGATTAGATGATAATGCATATAACTTATCTGGGGGTCAGCAGCAGAGGCTATGTATTGCTAGAGCATTAGCAGTAAAGCCAGAAGTACTTCTTATGGATGAACCAACTGCATCATTAGATCCAATTGCATCTGCAAAGATCGAAGAATTGATCTTAGCAAACAAGGATAAATATACAATAGTTATTGTAACACATAATATGCAGCAAGCTGCTAGAATATCAGATTATACAGCATTTATGTATCTAGGAAAATTGATAGAGTTTGGTCCAACTAGAGAGATATTCTCAACTCCAAAAGAGAAACTTACCGAAGATTACATAAGCGGAAGGTTTGGTTAAAACCTTACACCCATGCTTTTATGTATCATTCTAGCATAAAGGAATAATGCAATTATTATCAACCAACCAGATGCTCCTATTATAAGTAACAATTCGTTATTTGATGCTAATAAGAACATACCTATTATTCTCAATCCTAACGCTATAAGGAGCAAATATAATGGTATCAAATTAAACCTTTGAAATTTTATAACCCTTCCTATTATTGGCGGTAACATCATAGGAAGGTATAATTTTATAGTTAAACCCATAAAACCTATAGTCATCAAATGTATTGATAGATCATATAGAGCAAATGTATAAGTTAGATGATATAATATTGATGAGATTAGTGCTGAGTAAAGGAATAGATATGATAATCTTATATGCAATAACGTAAACTTGTATCTTGCCAACTCTTCGCCATTTAATCTCTCAAGTATCTCTCTATAATCAAACCCATGTGTAGCATATACTGCTTTATCAAATACTGCTATAGTTGCTAATAATATCATACTAAATATTACTGCTAGATCTATAACTAGAGATGCTATACCTATAGATAATGCTAATACACCTAAGATCAATGAGAGTTTAGTATAATTCATCCTAGGATTTATGTATCCTATAAACGATGGTAAGGTTTTATACTCTACTCCTAAGATCATGAAGAGAGGGAATAACAGCCATAGTTGTATATACTGTAATGTTAATTGCATATCAAACAATTTTATTATATTTATTGATATCAAGGCTGATATAGCTAGCATTATATAATAATCAGAGATAGGTAATAATCTAGGTTTTACCCTCGTAGTATTTATTATATATAGAGAGAATATTACTACACCAGCAAGTATCAATACATCTGCTAACATTTCATAGTTTATGATGTATAATATTAGCGATGATAATACTAGTGTAAATGGTATATATACTTGATACGGTTTTGGATTATCTATATTCCTAAACCTAGGCATTAACATATAACCTATGCCCATAATAAGCAATGTTAGAAAACCATCGATCTGTATTATCCTATGTAATCTTAGTATATCGAATGGTATTGAGATCTTGAAGCCAAATAATAACATCATAAGTAGTGCTCCTATGCTAGATCCTATGAATAAAAATATTACTGCTGCTATAATTAATGGTTTGCTAACCCTAGTTACCTTTAGTATACCCATTACTTTATCATTTGCTCTAGTCTACTTATGAATTCATCCATCTTATCCTTTGGTATTGATGCACCACAAGCAAGTTTATGTCCACCTCCACTTCCTCCAAGTTCGCTTGCTAATGAACTTAATATCCTTCCTAGATGTTTATCATAATCTTCAGCACCTCTTAGTGATATAACATATCTATCATCCCTATCCTTATAAGCCATCCCAACCTTTAACTGCTTCATCAGCAACAACATATTTGCGGTAGCACCTGTATCTAATGGATCTTTGATATATACAAAACCAAACCCATCTCTTATATTTGCTTGATCTTCAATAAGCTTCATAGTAGATGCTACTTGTTCAGCATATCTATTAGCTCTTTCTATCAAGCCATCAATTTCATGTGGTAGTTTATACTTTAACTCTTCTGTAAGTTCTAATAGAAAAGGCATATCATTCTGGCTAGCATATATTGCGTATGATAGTATCGTAGTTTCATAGAATATGAATTGTCTATCATAACTCTTTACTAATTTAGATGCTATAGGTTTCCTATCCATCTCATCTACTATAGCTGCAGCTGCTGCCAATAGTTTGTATCTGTCATCTAACCTATCTTTGAAGTTAGAGTATATTATTACAGATGTGCATTCATCAAGAGTATGTATTAGCTTCAAATTATTATTTAATACATCTTTTAGAGCATCACTCTGATCATGATGATCAATATATGTTATATTAACTCCTCTACTTCTTAACTCTTTGATTATGCTTAAAAATTCATCTTGTATAGCTTTACCTAACCCTAGATCGCATATAAATAATTCCTTGATATCCCCATCTACTAACTTTTTTAGATTAGGTAGCAGTGTATCATAGTCTACTAGTATATTCTTTGTGTTGAACATCTTAGAGATCATGCATGCAGATACTATTCCATCAGCATCTTCCATGTGAGAAATGCATATCTTCATAATACAGTTTGTTAATATGCTTATTATAAATTATTAACTCAAACGTCTATGCACCCAGAGCATAGCTAATGCACCTATAGCAAATGATACTATGCTTATATCAACCAAGAAATCATACTCCCATAAACCAGTTAATCTTCCTAATATCCAATGGGTATAGAAAAAGTTTGCTTTATATGGCAATAATACCTCGTTAACAACAGTTCCAATAGTTAATACTATGAATGTTACTAGCGATACTGTAAGGAAGGTTGTTATTCTTAAACCCATCTTTATTAAAGATATTTTAATACATTAATATAATTTGTTATATAGACAAACGATGACGACTCTAGCCCTACTGATCTATGATGAGGATCTTGAGTGCTGAGTTTGTCTAACAAAGTTGATAAATGACATATTGCTAATATTAATGACTTGGTTAAGATAGAGACAACTGCAACATTGGAGAGTTTTAGGAGGTTCTTGATAATTAGCACTTGTAAATCTTTCATACCAGAGAGCTATGAAAATGATCCAGAGGTATTTCCAGAGAGAGAAGAAGATCCAGGCTCGATTTATATAGAAGCAGTAGATAAAGTCACACTTAAAAAGATTAGAGATATAACATTTGTAAATGCTAGGGATGTTTTAGGAATAATATACTCATCAAAGAGCGGTAATACAAAGTTAAAGTGGAGACAAGTTAGAAGAAAGTTGGGGAAGGTTACTGGCATAGCATCTGGTAATGCTCTAGTTAATCTTGTTGAGGCTGGGATAATAACTAGAGAATGGTTGAGTGCTAAAGAGGAGGAAGAGAAGAAGGATTCTTTATCCATTGCTGGAAATGATTAGATGGTGGAAACTTTTTATACAACTCAATCCTATTTGCTTCTAGCAAATTATTTTTCAATCCTAGATACTCTGCAAATGTTTTAACGTTATACCTTCTTAATGGTTCAATATAATCTAGAGAATTCTTCTCCCTCATTATATGATGATCTACGATCAATTCAGTATTCCTTGCTAACATTTCAAGGTTTCTTAGCCCTTCTTCTTTAACCTTCTCATCTATCCTTAGATAAGTTGGAACTGCACTTGTTATTACTATATCTGGATTTTTGTTTATTATATAATCTATGCTCTTCTTAGATAATAGTTGAGTATCAGAAGCATATAATAATCTTGTATTACCATCATCTATTGTATATACTAATACATAGCCTAAAGGTGTATTATCTTCTCCATGAGGTAAAGGCTTGCTAACTGTTATCCTAGTTGAACCGAACTCTAATATCTTGTCATCTATGAATGCCAATTTATCTGTGAACCTTTTTATCCTCTTATTGAATATATAACCTCTCTTCTTCTGTGAATAGTTTATATTTTTGCTGATATCCTTTGCCAATATCTGCTTATCAGCATAGATCTCTTCAGCCTCTTCTATACTTGACCATGTGAATTTAGGTTCTATACTATCATAAGTTTGAGTATAATGATCAAAATGGTAATGACTTATGGTTATAATATCAGCCTTTTTAGCATATTCTTTTATCCTTCTCCTTGCTTCTTTTAATGCTTGATACTCTAATGGATGAGGGAGCAATCTATATCTTATTGCTAATGATGCCCCAGCATCTAGCAATATTTTGATATCTTTTGTCTCTACGAATACTGATAATGATCTAACTCCTAGAGATTCTGATGCTAAAGGGATGATTCTCATCTCATTATCTCTACTGATTTATCGCTCTTCATAGATATCTTTGTTATCTCTGATATAAACTCACTAGCATCTAGTATCTCATCAATACTGGTTTTTTATCTTTAGTAAAATGGATTATCATATTATCATATTCTTCCGCATGATCTATCTTACCATTGGATAATTCTAGTAATAATACATCTTCATCTCTATCATATTTTGCTTTCATATCTCTCCCTCCTTGCTGGGTAGAATGTAATTATCATTATCTTATCTTCTTTAATTTCGTATATAACTCTTAATAGAAGTTCTTCATCTATTATCTTCTCTGCTATCATTACGTTCTTCCTTTCCTAACATTATCTGGTTTCTTTATAGCATCTTTAATGAACTTTTTATCAATGGTGAAGCCATGAGCATTTAATATGCGAAATTTATTCTCTGCATGTTTGGTAAATTTTATGTTCATATAATTCTCTTCTATAATCTATATGTTTAAATAGTTAATCTAAAATAATCTTATTGTTGAATAATGTTAATAGTAATAAGCTGAGAGATGGAATAAGATCTGTATTATTAAATATTCCATCTAAAGCCTTAGAGGGACATAAAGAACTAGTTAATCAGATAGAAGAACTTATAGAAGACAATAAAGATTTGTCTAGTATTATAGAAGAATCCGACTGTGATAAGAAGGCGTTTAGTATTTCCATTGAGAAGTTATTTAAAAAAGTTAGTTCTTGTATCAATGATAGAGAATATGAAGGCAGTCAATCATACTTTAAATCGTTAGAAAAGAAATTTAAATCATTAAATGATTCTGAGGAAGAAATAATAGATTCTTTTATAGACGATTATATGAACGAGATTCTAGATGGCAAGGCAACATTTTGTAAAATTAGTATACTAGATGGTATTGACATCTATAAACCACTTGCAGAAGACATAAACTTTGATATAAAATTAACTGGTGAGAAAACGGAGATCTTATTACGAGCATTGCCCTTATGGTTTAATGATATTACAAAATTATCATTAAAAGATATAAAAGGTATATATGACGGCTCTATTCACAATAGTTACCACGCCACGCAGTTACGACTATGGGAGCGTCTAGAATGGAATTACAAACTAGTATTAATCACAAAAGAAGAGATCGATCTAAGTTCATTTAACACCGAGTATAGCATTATATGTAAAAAAGATATAACTGGAGCATCTATTAGACCTTATGCAAAATTGTTTGATGTTACAAAGTTATATACTAATGAGGCCAAATTATTAGCAATACTTAGATTATTCAAAATCGGAGATGTTAAGGTTATTAGATCTCATCTATTCAAAATTGTAAAAGGTTCAGATAAAGATATCTTAGTTCCATTAATATCTACTAATGATTATGATAAAGAACCTATGCATAAATATACACTAAGAAACGAGGATGATGTTAGATTATTGCAAGAGTTTTGGAAACAGTTGAGTAATTCTGAACCGTTTAAGCCTTATGAAACTAGTTTTGAAAAATATTATTTAGAATTAGCATACGAAGATTATACAGATGCTATGTTACAAAAGAATTATATTAAAAGCTTGGTATATTCAATAATGGGCATTGATTCTCTTTTTGGTTTAGATGAACAAGGAATTAGAGAAAATATTAAAAATAGAATAAGTAAATTATTTAATATACTAAATTCGCTTTATAGTTATAAATATTCAAACTACGGTTATATGGTATATAGTGCTTATGGTGTTAGGAACAAATATGTGCATGGAGATATCAAATATATTGAAAAATTGGAAGAATTCAAGCAAAATTATAAACTTGAAGATTTACTAGAATGTCTTAGAATATCCCTTATAATCATAATTCTAATTGATATGAATGATTTAAGTAAAATACCAAGTCAAAAACAGGATTTCAAGAAGAGATTTGTGGATATTATGGATAATGCATCAGAAGCCGATTTAAAAAATATGCTTGATGAAAAATTAAAAGACATAAAAGAATGCTTAAAACCTTCTACTCAATAATCTTCTTACTAACATTAATACTATCCATCATCCAATTCAGATAAGATTTACTAACATCATCCATGCTAAGCTCAACTATCTCTGGAACTGTATATGGATGATTCTCTTTTATCAAACGTTTCAAGGCATCAACTTCGCTCTTTAATGTCTTAAATATTGCTAAATACTCATTATCATCAACGATCTTTCCTTCCCACCAATATAATGATCTAACGTTAGTTATACTGACACAAGCAGCTAACCTCTGTTCTAAAGCTTTTTTAGCAGCATTTAAAGCATCATCTTCTTTAGGATAGGTTGATATTACTATACTTCCATTCATAACAGTTAATAAACTCAATATTAAATAAAAGGTTAACTAGTATGGCATTTGAAGGCTTAGGAGATAATGCAAGCATAGTCATGCTATTGATAGCATGGATGGTAATATTAGTATCAGCAAAGGCTCTAAGGTTAGAGAGAAGAGGATTTGAACTCAAACCATTCATGATTATGTATAAGAATCATAACGTTGAACAGACATTAGATAGGATAGTATCAATAAGTCCAACTGCAGTAAAGGTATTTGCAAATATAGGAGTAGTTGGAGGAGCGTTCATGATGGCATTTGCTTTATGGTTCTTGATAAGTAATCTTAGCAACTTTTTCACATCTCAAGATCAGTTTAACGAGGTAACACTACTAGTTCCAGGAGTTACTATTAGGAGCATACCTAGCCTAACATACTTTTTATTAGCAGCACCAGTAGTATTAGTTATACATGAGGTAGCACATGGTATAGTTGCTAGGCTAGAGAATATAAGAGTAAAGTCTGGAGGGTTTGCAGTTATAATAGCATTGATCGCTGGTTTTGTTGAACCAGAAGAAGAAAGTTTTGCTAAAGCTAGAAGAATATCTAAAGTTAGAGTCATAGCTGCTGGAAGCACTTCAAATGTATTATTCTCATTCATAATTGCTGGTTTATTAATCTTTAATCCATCATTTGGTAATATTTTAGAATTGATAAATCCAGATCTAAGAAGCATATTCTATAACGATCCTATTGGAGTGCCAGTAATTGATGTCATGGAAGGTTATGGAGCAGAGAAAGCTGGCATGAAGGCTGATGATATAATAATTGCGATAAATGGTATAGAGACTAGAACACCATCAGAGTTAGCAGATATAGATCTTAAGCCTGGAGAAGTGGCAACAGTTACTATCCTTCGAGATGGTAAAGAATTAACATTGATGGTTGAGGTTATGGCATCAGAAGATGATCCAGAGAAAGGCCTGTTAGGTATAATAAGAGGAGCATTCCCTTACTTCCCTCCAAAATCTAGCTTCTGGATACCATGGCCTGCTCCAGTATTCTCATTCTTGCTTTGGCTATGGATGTTATCATTCTTCATAGGCATATTTAACATGCTTCCATTGTTGATATTGGATGGTGAGAAATATATAACTAGCATGGTTGAAGGTAAAGTAGATAGAAGAGCATTCATAGGCATAAAGATATTCATTAATGCATTAGGATTTGGACTATTAGGAGCAAATATAATAGCAACTATAATTAAATCAGGATTTGTTACAATTTAAGGTGATTGACTATCATTATATATTAGTAAATAAAGGTAATACATGATGAAGATAAAGCAATAGAATGGTTAATAGATAAAGGATTGAAGAGATATGATAAATGTATATACTGTAATTATGATCATGATAAAGGATAATTGCTATAGATGCCATAAATGTAAATATAAATGGAGTATAAGATAGCATAAAGATACCATTTTGAATGAGATATCAGTATTAAAAGCTGTAAAGAATTAGCATTATCATACAATACATAAGATATTTCAATTAATGAGTAAAATCTATCAATAAAGATATGTATTACAAGGAGAAGCTTATGAAGTATATTTTATGATGAAAAAGGAAAGTATAATATATACAGATAAGTTCAGATCATAATGTTAGCTAAAATTATTTCTTAAAGAGTTAAGATATAATAATAGAGATATGTATTTGAGAAGATGATTAAAGTATTGATGAGTAATAATGGAATAATTACCAATAACCTTTATTTTTTATAAACTTTTATAACCATTTCTTCCGCTTAAAGTATGATAACATTATAATTCCTATAATTATCATAGAACTTAAGACTACAAAATAACCATATCTCCACCTTAATTCTGGCATAAAATCAAAATTCATTCCATATATGCTTGCTATAAAGGTTAATGGTATAAAGATTGTAGCAATAACAGTTAATGTTTTTATAACTTCATTAGTCTTATTAGTAGATATTGAATGGTATAATTCATTCATGCTAGCTATCATCTCTCTAGAAGTCTCTATTATATCTATAACTCTTACTATATGATCATACAAGTCATTTAGATACTTAAAAATCTCTTCATGTATCAATTTATGTCCTTGATTCTTTAAACTATTAATAATCTCTCTTAATGGCCATACTACTCTGCGTAGAAAAAGTATCTCCCGTTTTATTATATAAATATCATTTAATAAGCGTTGTGTAGGGTTAGTTAATAACATTTCATCTAATGTTTCCAGTTTATTACTAATACTCTCAAGTATTACAAAATAATGATCGATTATAATATCCAATAAGGCATATGCAAGATAGTCAGAATGCATCTTTCTAAAATTAGAGTTGCTTCTACTAATACGCTCTTTAATTATTTTAAGTATATCTATAGGTTTTTCTTGAAATGTAAGAACAAAATTTTCGCTTAAGATGATGCTAAATTGATTAGGTATTATCTTTAGTTCATCGTTTTCTAATTGCAAGAATTTGACAACTATAAATATATAACCATCATAAAATTCAATCTTAGGCCTTTGAGTTGTATTAACTATATCTTCTTGAACTAGAGGATGTATATCATAATATTTGCATAACTTGCTTATTATCTCTACGTTATGAAGACCTGCTACATTTATCCATGTGATAGTTTCAGTATCTTTATATTTGAAGCATTCTTCAATTTTATTAACTTCTACCTCTTTAAATGTATTATAATCATAATCAATTATTGTAATCTTGGTCTCATCTACTTCTTTTTCGCCAACAAATACTACACTACCAGGTGATAGTCCAATCTTTTTTGAAATATTTTTAATAGATCTTTTAATCATCAATCTTAAATCATAGGCATATTATTATAATACTTTTTGCTTATATACCATATATTATAAAATTACTTGCTCTGTGGACTATATTGATCATTTATAATATACTAATGGTATGTTATAACTGGTCCACAGAGCAATATTAATGGTAGGTTAAAGTTTTATTATTAATACTGAACTCTTTTATAGATTTATTAGTTGTTTATAAATTAATAATTGTCATGCAATGTGATCGATGCTTAGATACTGCAGTATATAAAAGAGTATACTCTGGAGAGAAGTTATGCAAGAACTGCTTCTCTAGATCTATAAGAGCAAAAGTAGCAAAAACGATATCAAAGTATTCCATGATCAAGCATAATGATACAGTTGCTATAGGTGTATCTGGAGGCAAGGATAGTTTAGCATTATTGCATATACTCAAACCTTTATGTAAAGAGCATGGTAATAGGCTAATTGCAATAACTATAGATGAAGGCATTAAGGATTATAGGGATGAGTCATTATCAATAGTAAAAGAGTTTACTGAAGAGTTAGGAATAGAACATCATATATTCTCTTATAAAGAGTTATTTGGCAATACATTAGACGATCTTTTGATTATTAGAGATGATAAAAACCTTAAATTATCATCATGTTCAATCTGTGGAACGTTTAGGAGAAGGGCATTAGATTTAGCAGCATTATCGGTTAAAGCGAATGTATTAGCAACAGCTCATAATTTAGATGATTTCATACAAACATTCTTCATGAATATATTTGCTGGTGATATAGATAGGATAGGATTCATGAACCCAGAACCTTTAACATATGCCAAAGATCTTAGAAAGATTAAGCCGTTGATGGCTATATATGAGAATGAGATAGCATTCTATGCTATAATAAATGATATTCCATTCCAAGAAGAGCAGTGCCCTCATATGAGTGAGAGCATTAGGAACAGTGTTAGATCATTCTTGAATAATTTAGAGAAAGAACATGCTGGTATCAAGTATAATACATTTAGAAGTATATTAAAAGTTAGTAATCATATAAAGAATAATAACAAGCATAATAAATGCAAGATATGTAATATGGACTCTTCTATGGATATATGTTCAGCATGCAAGATGAAGCAACTGCTTATGTAAATCTAGATATAATCATTATACCATAGTTATAATGCGGTAGTAGGGAGGGCCGGGGTGCTAGTCGTACCCCATACCCGAAACCGGCTTTATGCGGGGGCCAGTAACCGCTGGGTAAATCCAGAGGTTGTATGTACCTGCTTGCTTCACGGAGATGAATCTACGCCGTCATGGGTGGGTGCAGGCAAGGAGTCATCCGAAGGGATGACTTTATAGCCGAACCGCCGAAATGGGTGAGGTCCGGGAGGGAGCAACCCTAAGGCGGGGCATCCACGCTATGACGATCACGTGGAGGATCTTGTGGAGCAGGAGATGGGGCATATAACCTCTGGTGGAACCAGCGGGGCTACTACCGCACTAATATCTTATATCAAATGAGTCAAACTCTCCTTTATATTCCTCAAAATTAATCTCAACATCATCTACTACAGCATCTGGTGGTCCAGCATGGCACCATTCTATTACTTCATTAACGCTCATCTCATCTCCTTCCAATACAGCTTCAACCTTACCATTCCTAAGATTCCTAACCCATCCGGTAACATTATGCCTTCTAGCAACTTGCTTCATATTCTGTCTAAAGTATACTCCTTGTACCTTCCCACTAATTAACACATGTGCCCTTATCTTTGACAAATTGCGTTATTCTAAAGGTAATAGCGGTATTTAAGTCTTAGACTAGATCTCCTCCCTCTTCCTTAAATAACTCTTCAATACTTTGCTGCTTCCTAATTAACTTGATATTATCATTAGAATCTTTCATCAATATAGCTGGTTTCGTCTGACAATGGAATGGCATATTAAATACTATGGAATAAGCACCAACATTATAAAATATTACATATGAATTTGTATCTATATTATCAAGTCTAGATATTTTAGATCTAGGAAATATATCGTATGTATCACATAACCTTCCAGCAAGGTGTATCCTTTTAGTATCTTTACGTTTATTGTTATTAATGATCTCTTGAGGATATGGCTGTTTAAGTAATGCAGCATCCAATAATAGATGATAACCAGAGTCTAGTATAGCAAATTTATCATTATTATACTCTTTAATATTGACTACTTTTGATAATAATATCATAGATTCTGCAATGAGGTATCTACCACTCTCAATTATTAGATGAAAATTACCGTGATTATCAAATATGTGATTTAATTTATCTATTATTGATGATGCTATTTCAGATGGAGCTGGTACTTTATTACCATAGAATATGGGAATTCCTCCTCCTATATCAAGTGTATTTATAGTTAGATTAGGATAAACCTTCTTCATTTTTATTATAAATTGATCAAGTTTCGCTAGAGCATTTGAGTAACATGTATAATCTGTTATCTGGGATCCTAGATGGAAATGGAAGCCATCAAACTTTAGATGCTCAGAATTCATAATATATTTTAATATATTAGATGCATTATCAACTGTGTTTGTATGTAATGGCACACCAAACTTCCCATCCCTATAGGATGCTCTTATACTTGCCTTTACACCTACTTCTGGATTTATCCTTATTATTGTATTTACATCAAGATCTAATGCTTTAGCAGCATCTCTGAGATTTAATAATCCATTATAAGAACTTACTACTACCTTATCTATGCCCTCTTTAAGAACCTGCAGATACTCTTCATACTCTTCAGTAACGCTTGTATAGATAACCTTATTCATATTTCCATTAAGCTTCTTGTAAAAATATAACTCTCCTAAAGAGGTTGTATCGAACATTATATGATCTTTCATAAATGCTTTGATAACTGCTGGCGTAAAGTTAGCCTTTATAGAGTATGCTACATCTACACTGCCTTTAAATCCTTTATAAGCATCTAATAACTCTCTTACCTTTCTATGCATTGTATCTTCATCCACTATGTATAAAGGAGTACCATACATTCTGATAACATAATCTATCTCTTCTCTGCTCATAAATCTATTTAGAGATGAGTATTCTAGTTGAGGTTCTAATATCTTTGCCATCTTTAAGTAAATGTGAATTAGGGATGGACATATTTAAAATTATCTTGGTCTTAAGTATATTAATTGCATATAATTATACCTTTTAACATCTAGGAATTTCACGTTTTGTCAATATGACTTTAGATTATCTGTTTCTAAAATACAAATTATATATTATTTATAACTATGAATATTTCATGTTTTTATTGTATATAATCAATAAATCTTATCTAAAATTAAGTTTATTATATTTTAGTTAAATTTAATAAGGATTTATGCTAAATTATACATGATGTAGTATGATTAAGCAAGGCGGTCTAATAATAGGAGGACTTGTAATAGGCATGCTATTACTGATAGGTATGCTTATAATTACATCTATGCAGGATAATAACAACATCTATGCTTTGCTACTATTATTATGGATACTGATAACTATAGCATTTGGATTCATATACATGACAGCACAAGGAATAAGTATTAACATAACTCCTCCAATTAGGATTATCTAACTTTTCTTACTCTAGTCCTACCTGTCTTTCTTGCAGCTATGTATCCTACCTTCCTACCAGGTGGCGTATTCCTACTTACAGTAGTAGGTCTTCCAGGATGCTGATGCCTACCTCCTCCATGAGGGTGGAATACTACAGCCATAGCAACTCCTCTAACTTTAGGATATTTTCTACCTTTTGCTCTAGCAATATGATAATTCTTACCAGCCTTTAGCAATGGTTTCTCTAACCTTCCTCCTCCAGCAACAACACCTATTATAGCTCTACATTTAGGATCGAGTTGCACAAACTTACCAGAAGGAAGTCTAACGGTTACAAAGTTACTAGCATGCCCAAATATAGTAGCATAAGAACCAGCAGTTCTAACCAACTTTCCTCCATCACCAAAATTCTTTTCTATACAACATATAGCAGTTCCATCTGGTATAGTTGCTAGAGGCATTATATTCATTAATGATGGTTCTACATTAGCAGCAACTTTAATATTTTTACCAACCTCCAAGCCTTCAACTGCTGGAAGATAAGATATCTTACCATCATCAAACTCTATCTTTGCTAAAGGAGCTTCTCTACCTCTCTCATGTAATAATTCTAATACCTTACCATCATGCTCTTCATTTAATGGATATAATGGGTATCTAACAGCATCTATCTTACCAGTCTTCCTAGCTTGGAACTGTTTTCCTCCTCTACCTCTCCTTTGTACTAATATCCTCTTACCCATGATTAATAACCAGATATAATTAACCTGATTTTAACTTATCTATTAGTAACTAGCTCATACTTATATATCAAATAGTCGTAAATATAGGAAGAGTAATAAAGGGAGAATGCTAAATCTAAGGTGAGAATATGGAAACTCAAAGAACACTAACATTAAGAGTATTGGAAGCATACACTAGAGATGTTGGTAGGGGTGTTGCTAGAATAGATTATGATTCTATGGATGCTTTAGGAGCATCCACTGGTGATATCATTGAGATTAGAGGTAAGAGAAGAACAGTTGCAAAGTGTCTTCCTTTATATCCCTCTGATGAGGGTAAAGGTATCATTAGGATAGATGGTTTGGTTAGAAATAATGCAGGAGTTGCAATTGGAGATACAGTAATAGTTAGGAAGATAAAAGCAGTTCCAGCAGATAAGGTTATAGTTGCACCATTAGAAGCTATACCTCCAATAGATGAGAGATACTTAGCAGACGCATTGGATAGCGTTCCATTGATCAAAGGAGATAATGTTATGGTTCCATACTTTGGAGGAAGGTTAACATTTCAAGTTATAGGCATTAGTCCAGCAGCAGACGCAGTTCTTGTTACACAAAAGACTGTATTTCATATAGCAGAGAAAGGTGAGCAGATAAGAGGAGTTCCTCAAGTAACCTACGAGGATATAGGAGGATTGAAAGAGGAGATACAGAAGGTTAGAGAGATGATCGAGTTACCATTAAGACATCCAGAGATATTTGAGAAGTTAGGAATCGAGGCTCCTAAAGGTGTATTGCTATATGGTCCTCCAGGAACTGGTAAGACGTTATTAGCAAAAGCAGTAGCAAATGAAAGTAACGCTCATTTCATTAGCATAAGCGGTCCAGAGATTATGAGTAAATTCTATGGAGAGAGCGAAGCAAGATTAAGGGAGATATTTAAAGAGGCAAAAGAGAAGGCTCCTAGTATAGTCTTTATAGATGAGATAGATTCTATTGCTCCAAAGAGAGAAGAGGTTACTGGAGAAGTAGAAAGAAGAGTAGTAAGCCAATTATTATCACTCATGGATGGTTTAGAGACTAGAGGAAAGGTAGTAGTTATAGCAGCAACAAATAGACCAAATGCTATAGATCCAGCATTAAGGAGACCTGGAAGGTTTGATAGAGAGATCGAGATAAGCGTACCAGATAAGAGAGGAAGGTTAGAGATACTCATGATACATACTAGAAACATGCCATTAGCAACCGATCCAGAGAATACTGTAGATCTTGATAGGATAGCTGGTATGACGCATGGATTTGTTGGTGCAGATCTTGAGTATTTATGTAAAGAAGCAGCTATGAAGTGTTTAAGAAGATTATTACCAGAGCTTAATATGGAGGATGAAAAGTTACCTCCTGAACTATTAAATAAATTGGTAGTAACTATGAACGATTTTGAAGAAGCGTTGAAAGAGATTACTCCATCAGCAATGCGTGAAGTCTATCTAGAGAGCCCAGATGTAAAGTGGGATGATATTGGAGGTTTAGAAGATGTAAAGAGACAGTTACAAGAAGCTGTTGAATGGCCTATGCGTTATCCAGAGCTGTATGAAAAGTTAGGTCATACAATGCCAAGAGGTATATTATTACATGGTCCAAGTGGTACTGGTAAAACTATGCTAGCAAAGGCTGTAGCAACGGAGAGTGAAGCCAATTTTATAAGCATAAGAGGTCCAGAACTATTATCAAAATGGGTAGGAGAGAGCGAAAGAGGGATTAGGGAAGTGTTTAGAAGAGCAAGACAAGCATCACCATGTGTTATCTTCTTCGATGAGATAGACTCATTAGCACCAATGAGAGGAATGGGTGGAGATAGTATGGTTACAGAGAGAGTAGTAAGTCAATTACTGACAGAATTAGATGGTATACAGTCATTACAAGGCGTAGTTGTTTTGGCTGCCACAAATAGGGTAGATATGATAGATACAGCATTACTAAGACCAGGTAGGTTTGATAAACTGATATTCGTACCATTACCAGATAAAGCTGCTAGGAAACAGATACTAGAGATACATTGCAAAGATAAGCCATTAGCAGAAGATGTAGATCTAGATAAGATATCTGAGATGTGTGAAGGTTTCAGTGGTGCAGATGTAGCAGCGATAGCTAATACTGCAGTATCATTAGTATTACATGAATACCTAGCAAAGTATCCAACTCCAGAAGAAGCTAATAAGCATGTCTCTGAGGCTAAAGTACAGATGAGGCATTTCGAGGAAGCAGTTAAGAAGATTAAACAACAGAAGGAAGGTAGGCCTGGAGAAAAGGTAACTGTACCATATTACAGATAATAATCCTCTAATCCTTTTCTACTTATTCTAAAATAAACAGTTGCTTCGTTAGGATATAACATCTCAGCAGAGAACAAACTATTCAATCTCTTGAACCTGATCTTGTAATGCATAAACCTACTTATTAGATTATCAAATTTTTGATTATCAGTAAACGTAACACGATTGGTTATTACTACAGCTAAATCGTATTTTATTGCTTTTAATGCTAGTTTATGCATAAAAGTAACAAGTTTGCTTATACTTTTAGTATCTATGTTCAGCAATAACTCACTTATATCATCTATTACTATCAACCTAGCATCTATCTCATCTATAATATCAAGTATATTTCTTATCCCTAGTGGCTTGTATACATAAATATTATCTAATACATTACTCTTTATATCATTATAATACTGCATCTCTAGTATACGCTCTGGTCTGAAGTTGTTTAATGTATCTATAAATAATATATTATTATTTAATCTAGCAAAGTTTAGTGCTAGTTGGAAACAGAATTGCGTCTTCCCAGTAGCACTCTCTCCAAATATATTAGTTAGAGTATTGATCCTAACACCTCCATCCAGAATGGCATCTAATGCTTTACAGCCAGTACTTATCATCATCATAAAATAAATGTATAATTAACTTAATGTTTTTGCTATTAGTTTAGTCAATAATGCTGCATGTTTTTCAGCATCCTTCTCATTCTCTTCAAGTAATCTCTTTGCTTCTTCATTACTTGTATTATTTATATGTTTTTTATATTCAACGATCATCTCCAGTTCCTTCTCAAGCATATCTAACAAACCTTCCATACTTTTATCCTTCTTAAGAACCTCGTCTCTAAAGCAGATAAAATGAACCGCACCTTTAGAGTAGAATGTAAATAGCTCATCCCATCTTATCTGCCTGGAGCATATCGCACAACTCCATTGTGTAGTCATAACTCTTTGAAACAATTAATAAATTATAAACCTTCCTAAAGTTTGATTATAGCAGCTATATTTCCATTACTCTTATTAACCTCTTCTTTGATTGCTTGAAATACATGTTCTGGAGATGTTATGCTAGAAAAGTCTACTAGTTTAGTATCATCTATAAGATATATTTGAGGAGCTAGATCGCTCTTTATATCTAAATACCTCTTAACCTCTTCTACTATATTGTTATCTATCATCCTTCCATTCTCTATAGATAATCTAACTCTACCATATCTATCTAGAGCAATTATAGTATCTTTAACCTTCTTTGAGAAGAACCTCTTCTCTATAACTCTGCTTCTAAATATGAAATAACTCTTGTTCTCTAATAATAACTCTATACTATTACTCTTAATAACCTCAGATGCTATCTTCTTTGCCTCTTCTCTATCTATCTCTCTAGCATTTAATGCAGTAGAGTCTAGTGCAGCCATCCCACTTGCAATTACTCTAAGGATACCTTTCTCAGCAACGTATTCTGTATTTACTACAATAGATTCTGGTAATGCACCTTTAGCTATAGCTCTAGATTTTACATCTTCAATAAGCATGGATATAACATTAGGATCTGGTTTATTGATGCTTCTCTCTATCTCTTCCCTTATCATTGAAGTAGCAACTCCTATAGATGATATCACTTCAGCATTGGGTGCTATCTCATATCTAAGATTCATCGACTTTGCAATATATGGAACCAATACAGATGCTCCTCCACCTCCTCCTATCAATACTGGATCGCTTATCTCATAATCTCTGATCATCATCTTTACTACTTTCTCTACTTTCTTGCTAGCAATCTCTAGAATCTTATTTGCTATTATATCAGCATTACTATTCAAAAACTCTCCTAATTTGCTTAATGCTATCCTTGCAGATCTCTGATTAGCATAAGCATAATCTCCTTCTTTTATCAAACCTAGAGCATTAGCAACACAAGTATTTGTTATAGCATAAGTTCCATTTGGAGTATTTATTGCTACATAATCTCTAGGATCATCTTCCCTAGGATTTATTAATATGATCTCCCCTTTCTCTAGATCTTCTGGATCAGCAAAGCAAGAATACTTTAGGGATGCTATATGAGCACTTCTAGGCCCAACATCGCTTATCTTTTTATTATTGATCCTAACCATACTACCTCCAGCAACACCCAACACTCTAACATCTAACGATCTTATACAAGTAGGATGATCCATTATAGTTACATACTTCAACTCTGGTCTGCCGTTCTTTATAACACATATATTTGTGCTAGTTCCTCCAACCTCTATAAATATTCCATTTACAACTTTAAGGTATAACAATGCTCCAGCAACACTTGCTGCTGGTCCAGATAATATAGTTAGAATAGGTTTTGTTCTAAATGTATGAATATCGGTTATACCACCATCACCTTTCATAAGCATCAATGGAGCTTTGATCTCTTCACTCTTTAATGCATCTTCAACAAAATTTGCAGTTGTTATAGTCTTAGGAAGTATACTAGCATTTATAGCTGCTGTTAAGGTTCTTACCTCTAAGCCATATATACCAGTTAATTCATAACCAGCCGTTGCTGGCAAGCCTAGTAATCTAGCTCTCTTTACAACGAATGCTTCATTACTAGCATCATCAACCCCAAATGCTTCACTTGCTACTATAACCTCAGCTCCCTCATCTTTTAACTCTCTAATCGCTTGATCTA
The DNA here is from genome assembly GCA_026002835.1 of Candidatus Nitrosocaldaceae archaeon. Next base: position 238,591 of record BPGC01000001.1, on the reverse strand, counting down.
CCTCTTCTTCTGTTATTATATGAGAAGTATCTATAAATCTATAACTCGTCTTGATATATTTATCTCCTAACTTTATATCTCCTAACTTAGTTCTATTTATCACATTATTCTTATCCAATCCTACTCCCATTCCTATTATTCCTACTCTTGCAACATCTCCTTCTAGTAAAGCATTAACGGCTTGAGTAGTGCTATGAGCAACTAACTCTACCTCTTCTTTACTTATACTATGCTCATCTAACAATAATTGTAATGCATCTACTACTCCTTCAGATACACCTTTTTTAGCATTATGAGTTGTTGGAACTGTCTTCTTGCCAACAACCTTTCCAGTTGCTATATCGATAGCAACGGCTTTTGTGAATGTACCTCCAACATCTATGCCTACTCTAACCCTCAATTTCTTTCCTAGATCTCCTTGCAAGTAATATCGCTCTTTCTCTTCTAGGTTTGATTATTAATGTATAACTCATCCCAACTATGTATACTGATAATAATGCCATCTGTGCTATTATAGTCTCTAGTGTAGGATGTATACCAGTCATAGTTGCTAGGTTTATATCTAATCTAGGAATTATACCAAACAATGGAGTTACTTGCATATATCCAGCCTCCTGTAACTCTCTTATTCCGTTGCCTATGAATGCTAATGATAGATATGCTCCTATACCCATAGTTAAACCAAAGAGCATCTTTAATGGTAGCCTCTTACCCAACTTTCTCATAAAGTAGTATACTGCTAATAGAGATGATATGCCTAATATGAAACCTAGTAATACATAATTCTCCATATACTTTGCAAATGAGAACATAGCTTGATAGAATAATACTGTCTCAAATCCTTCTCTATAAACTGTGAAGAATGCTAATGATACCAATACCATAGCACTTCCAGTAGTAGTTGCTTGCCATACCTTAGCCTTTACAAATTCGATCCATTTCTTTGCTTCAACCTTATTCAATATCCAGAAACTTACATAGAATAATATTGCAGTAGCAGATAATGCTGCTATAGCCTCAATAGTTTCTCTACCAACTCCAGAGATCTCTATAACATATGCTGCTAAGAACCATGTTATAGCAGTAGCGCCTAACGCTATCAATACTCCATAATAGATATGCTTCTTATACTTATCATTCCTTGTTGCCTCTAGATATGTTATTATTGCTCCAACTATTAATGCTGACTCTAGACCTTCTCTGAATATTATAGCATAGGATGATGAAAAGGCAATTGTTGGAGCAATTATTCCAGTACCAGTAACCAATCTCTCACTTTCATCTAATATCTTCCTGATCTCTACAATCTTTGATTGAACCTCTTCATAACTAGCTCTACCATTTATCAATTGCCTTAACTCTGAGAATTTTATCTCTGCTTCCAATGTAAAGTTAGGATCTATTGGCGCTAATGGAATCTCAATAAATTCATAATTATCTAGGTAAGCACTCCTAGCCTTCTCATATGCTAGATCATAATCATTATTCCTATAAGCTTCTAATACCTCCATAAGTTTTAGCCTTATAGCATCAACTTGGCTCATAACATCTTTTTTCGCTTCATCAGAAGCAGAACCTAATTTAATCTCTCTATTAGAGTTACCATTTCCATTAACATTAATAATATCTGCTTCAAATGTTATTATATGCTCATCTAATAACTTCTCAGCCTCTTCCAATTTTGCTAATATCTCATCTATAAATGCTTTAATCTCATCATAATTGACTTTATCCTTTATCATCTCTCTAAGTTCTATCCTCATATCAACTTCCAACTCTTCCATCAACTCTTTATCCACATTTGCTAGAGGAGGTTCTAGAAACTCATAATTATCTAGGTATGCTTCTATAGCATACTCATCTGCTTGAAGGTAATTCCCATTCTTATACTCTTTTAATAACTCATCATATAATCTCCTTATCTCATCAAAATATTGCTTATGATTTATATTAGAACCAGAGAATATACTAATAAAATCTCTTTGTAACTTGCTATTTACTGAACTAACCTCACTAACATCAGTTCTAGCAATCATAAGATTTATAGCTTTTTCAAATTCATCATTCAATTCATCATTATTTATATTCTCCTTATAGATATTATATGCCCTATTCATATATTCTATAGATAAATCATAATTCCCATTCTCATACTCTTTCTCTGCCAATGTTATTAATGAGAATATAACTTGAGCATAAAGTGTTTTATTCCTTTCTGGTATAACAGTTACTAATGCTTTATCCAATAACACTCTAGTATCTACAATATGTGATGATAGATCTTTGCCAGATCTAACAAGGGCAGGCAGGTCTACCAATTTAAGATATAGATCATCTGCAAGTTTATCATCCTTACTCCTTAATGTAAGATCAATATCATTAGCTAATTTTGCTACTGAAAGAGCATGATTATAATCATTATTCTCTTCTATAAGTTTTAAAAGCACGTTTATCCTCTCTATTGCCAATAGAAAATTAGCAGAATTTTCATCATTCTCTGCATAACTTTTAATATTTATTAACGAAGATGATAATACTAATAAGCATAGACCAAATATTATCATAAGCTTCATTAGGTTCACCTAATTAGGCTAGGTTAACAAGTTATTTAAACATTACTTGTAGCAGGTGTAGATAATGTTTAAATATTATTAGCCTAGCCTAATTAGGCATGGCTAATCCTAAGAGGTTAGGAGCGATAGGAGTAATGAGCATATTACTAGCAGTAATACCATATGCTAGTGCTGAAGATAGCGTAGATTTTGTAACAAAGATAGAGATGATTAAAGGACATCTGCATGCTTCATTACAGAACAAAGCAGCAGATAACGAAGAGTTAGCAGCAGTTCATGCTGGGCATCCTATAGGAGAAGTATTCACATTAATCAAGAGCAATATAGCATCTAAAGATCAAGCACTTGCAGATGAATTAGAAGATAGACTATCTGAACTTCCTGATAAAGTTGGACTATCATTAGACGAGTATAGGGATGAGGTTAATTCAATAATTGAATTGTTAGATCAAGCAGTAGATAAAGTTGTTGGAGAGGAAGCAAAAGATGCTGAATTCTTGATGAAGGTTATAATAAATCTATTAGAAGATGCAGAGCATGAGTATGAAGAAGCTGTTAATGCTGCTGGAGAGATAATAAATATTGAGGAGTATCAAGATGCACAAGGTTTCATTGTTAGAGCAAATGATATCTTTAATAAGATAAAAGATAGTATTAAAGATAATGCGAGAGAAGAACTAGAGTTATTCTTTAGACAGTTAGATGATGCTATTGAGAATGTAGCAAAGATAGAAGAACTTGAGAAGCCTATCAAAGGTATAATTCATGAATTTGAAGAGATACTAGGTATTGAAAGAACAGAGATAGAGAAGCCTACAGTAGCGGAGATAAGATTGATGCTAGATGCTATAGTTCATGAGTATGAAGAAGGTGAGTATGAGGAAGCATTAGAGATAGCAACCAAAGCATATCTTGAAAAGTACGAATTTCTGGAAGCTGATATAGCTGCAGTTGATGAAGAGTTAATGGAAGAGACCGAGATAATGCTTAGAGAAGAGTTAAGACAATTGATTAGGGAAAGAGCAGGTTTAGATGAGATAAAAGCAAAAGTAGATGCTATAAAGGCTAACCTTGATAAGATTGAAGCATTAGGTATAGGGGTTGGAGAAGATCCAAGATTACAGTATGTGAATAATATAGAAGCATTGTTAGATAAGATAGTTGAAGAGTATAGCAAAGGAGAGTATGAGGAAGCGGAGCAACTAATAATACAAGCATACCTAGATAATTATGAATTCATTGAGAATGATGTAAAGAGTTATGATGAAGAGCTTAACGAAGAGTTTGAGCATCTGCTAACTGTAGAGTTAGCAACTAAGATTAAGAATAGAGAAAGTATAGAAGAGGTTCAAGCAACGGTAGATATGATAAAAGCAAAGTTAGATATTATTGAAACACAAGTAGTTCCAGAGTTTCCAATAGGATTGATTATAGCATTATCATCAGTAATGGGCATAGCAATAGCAGCAACTAGGTTCAAACTATAATTTTTTATATTCTTCTTCTATCATATAGTAGAGGCATTATATTCTCTCTTAACTCTTTATTCTTAAACTCTCCTCTATACGCTATTGTCATAACTTTGCTATTATTCCTAACTCCTCTCATCTTCATACACATATGATCACCTTCAGCTATAACTAACACTCCTTTAACACCCATATTCTCTAACTCATCAGCAATCTGTTTTGTCATCCTTTCTTGTATCTGTAATCTTCTAGAAAACTTTTCTACCAATCTGACTAGTTTAGATATTCCAAATACCTTTCCATCTGGTATGTATGCTATATGCACGTTTCCATAGAACGGAAGCATATGATGTTCACACATACTATAGAATTGTATCTCTCTAGCAACTACTGTATCACTCTCCTCACTAAACATAACATCTAACTCTGAATCCATGTTATAACCATTGAATATCTCTTCATATAGATCTGCAATCCTATCTGGAGTTTCTCTCAAACCTTCTCTATCTGGATCCTCTCCTATCTCCATCAATAATTCTCTTATTAACCTCTTTACTCTACTCTTGTTCATGGTATATTCATCACCTTTTGTATCTGAGGTATAATCCTAACTCCCCTGTAATATTCATATACCTTATCATATATTTTAAGCAATTGTCCCATTCTTGGTTCATATCCATATGCTGGTTGTATAACAAATCCATCTATATCCTCTCCCTTTACTCTTTTAAATATTTCATCTGCAAGTTTTTTAACTTCTTCTATATTACTCTTATTACTTACAACTATTTTAATATAAGTTACTTTTTTATTATCAATTGCCTCTGTTAGGCATCTTAGTTCTTCCTCTAACAAACTTTCATAGTTGCTTGTAGCATTTGCATCTTTCAACTTGAACTCGATCTTACATATATCTATATATGGTAATAAATAACTAAACCTTTCAGAATTATAACATGAGGACTCTAAATATGTTAATAATCCTTTATCTTTAAGATGTTTTGCTATCTCATATACTGCTTTATGTTGCAATAATGGATCTCCTCCGGTAAGATTTACTTTGTATGTATTTCTCTTTATATTAGCATCGATAACCTTTAAAGCCTCTTCTAGTTTATACTCTTTACCATCTTTTATCAACAATGCATAAGGTGTATCACACCAATAACATCTCAATGGACATCCAGCAAACCTTATGAATAACGTCTTTGTTCCTAGATAGATACCTTCTCCTTCTATGCTAGTAAATATCTCATTAATGTAAACTTTCACAATTGCTAATGTTCATTATCCATATTTAAATAGTCAGTTTCATCTTTGATCTTAGCATTCTTGAATGCTCGTTTTCTATTTATGCATGACTCGCATATGCCACAATGCTTATCATTATCACTATAACAACTCCAACTCTTGAATATATCGCTACCTAATATCTTATACCCAATGCTTATAAGATCTTTCTTATCAAACCCTTCTATTGCTGGAGACCAGATCTCTATCTTCTCTCTTATTTTCTGCTTTATACCATCTTCTTCTGCTAAATTTAACGCTTCTTCTAATGCTTTAGCAAACTCTCTCCTACAATCTGGATAATTCTTATCATCTTTATGAGCTCCATATGCTAGGAGATTAGCATTTATACTAAAAGCCCACGCACTTGCAATCGTTAGAAATACAGCATTCCTTACTGGAACAACTATACTATAATCAAACTTACTGGGTATGTTAGCATGATATGTTAATACATTACTCTTCCCATATAACTCCTTCATAAATGATATATCAATTATCTTATGCTCTGCTCCTAATTTATTTCCAAACTCTTCTGCTACTCTAACCTCTTTGGTTGCTCTTTGTCCATAGTTAAATGTTAATAGATATAATTGATAACCTTGCTCTTTTAGATAAGCTGCTGTGCTTATTGAATCCAAGCCTCCGCTAAATATGCATATAGCCTTCATATCTCATCTTTATAACATACCATATTTATCTCTAGTATATAAGGAAGAGATATATCCTAGCATTATCTAATTTACTATCATGCAAGTAAAGTTTGCAGTTCCAAAAGGTAGTATCGAGGAACAAACATTCAATCTAATAGAACAAGCATGGTGGAGTGTTAAAGGGAGGGGTAGAACATATAGAGTAAAGATTCCAGATCCAAATATAAATATGAAGATCCTAAGACCGCAAGAGATTCCTACCTACGTTCAAGAAGGCATGTATGATGTTGGTATAACTGGGAAGGATTGGATAAAAGAGGCTAATGCTGATGTCAAAGTATTACTTGATCTAGAGTATGGTTATGTTAAATTGGTTATTGCTATACCGAAACCTTTTGGTTATAACTCATTAGATGCACTTATCGAGGATTATGCAAAGAAGGATAAAACTCTAAGGATCTCTACAGAATATCTTAATATTGTATCATCTTATATTGCTAATAATCCAACATATAAGAGATATTATAATGATAAGAAACCTATGTTAATAACACCATGGTGGAGAGGTGGAGAAAATCCTAATGTTAACATATTATTATCATTTGGTGCTACAGAAGCAAAACCTCCAGAAGATTGTGATGCAATTGCAGATATAACTGAGACTGGAACTACATTAGAGAAGAATAACCTAAAGCCAATAGAGACTATTTTAGAATCAACTGCTGTATTGATTGCAAATAAAGAAGCATTAAAGGATGAACAAAAAAGAGAGAAGATCTATGATATCTTAACATTATTAAGGGGAGTAGTAGACGGGAGGAAGAAGTTGCATATATTTGTGAATGTTAAAGAAGAGAATCTAAAATCATTGTTGGAAGAGTTACCAGCACTAAAGAGACCAACTATAAGCAAGTTGAGTGAAGAAGGTTGGTATGGTGTTAATACAGTTATTAGCAAAGATGAGTTTGTAAAGATTGTTCCAAGATTAAGGAGTTTGGCACAAGGTTTAGTGGTTCATGAACCTAGGTTAATCTTACCACTAGAAGAGATAATGCAAAATAATGATGCTTATGAATATTAGAATTATTGATGATATATCAAGTATAAGGAAGAATATAATAAAAGAAGATCATATAATGATAGTAAAAGAGATAATAGATAATGTTAGACGATATGGTGATCAAGCATTAAAAGACTATGCTAAGAGATTTGATAATATTGAATTAGACGAATTAAGAATAAGCAAGGAAGAGATAGATGATGCTTACAATCATGTTAGCAAGAAAGAGATCAAAGCATTAGAAGAGATGATAAGGAGGGTAAAGAGGGTAGAAGAAGAAACACTTGATGCATTAAATAGTATAAATCTGTGCATAGATGGTATTAATATAAAAAGATATTTTACACCAATAGAGAATATAGGCTGTTATATACCAGGAGGTAAAGCAAAGTATCCTAGCAGTGTAGTTATGTGCAGTATACCAGCAAGGGTTGCTAATGTTAAAAGGATAATAGTAACTACACCAAATCCAGATCCATTAACGCTGGTTGCTACAGATCTTTGCAAGATAGATGAGATATACAATATAGGAGGAGCGCAAGCTATTGCTGCTATGGCTTATGGTACAGAAAGCATAGAAAGAGTAGATAAGATAGTAGGACCAGGAGGAATCTTTGTAACAATCGCTAAATACTTAGTATCTAATAGAGTTAGTATAGATATGCTTGCTGGTCCTACCGAACTTCTTATAATTGCTGATCGTACAGCAAATCCAAAGTTTATAGCATACGATCTAGCAGCACAAGCAGAGCATAGTAATGATACATTATGTGGTTTGATAACGAATGATGAATTGCTTATTAAGCATACAATTAAAGAACTAGATGAGTTATTAACATCTACTGAGAGGAGTGCTATAATTAGGAATAGTTTAGAGAGTAATGGATTTATAATAAGGTGTAATGATATGGATGAGGCTATAAATATAGCAGATGAATTAGCAGTTGAACATCTAGAGATCATAGCAGAGAATGCTAATGAATTGAGCAAAAAGGTAAACTCTGCTGGCTTGATATTGATAAATGAATATTCTTCATCATTAGCAAGCGATTATATGTTTGGAACTAATCATGTACTTCCAACTTTAGGATTTGCTAGATCAAGAGGTTCATTATCAGTCTTAGATTTCCTAAAACTTTCTACTTCTGCTGAAGCTAGTAAAGAAGGTTTAGCAAAGATAATTGAGCATATAAATGTAATAAGTAATGCTGAAGGTTTGCCAAATCATGCAAAAGCTGTAGGCGTTAGATTATGAGATGGCAGAGGATAATTGGAGATATAGCAAAGTTGGAAGGTTACAAGAAACCTAAGATATATGCTAATAAATTAAAGCTAGATACGAATGAGAATATAGCAATGCCGAGATCATTAGTAGCAGATATCCTAAATAATATAAATATTGATGTAAGAGAATACCCTACAAATTATGAAGAGTTAAAAGATAAACTAGCAGACTATTTATCAATAGATAAAGGTTGTATAGCTATAGGAAATGGTTCAGATCAAATAATAGATCTAATATTGGCTAGCATCTCTAAGAATGATATAAGTAGTATAACGATAAAGCCTACATTCTCATTCTATATTGCTAGATGTAAGTTGCATAGTATTAATCTCAAAGAGATAAGTTTGGATGGCAATATGCAATTTGATCCTAATGCTATAATAAATTCTGATGCTGATATATGTTATATAAGTTCACCAAACAATCCTACTGGAAATCAGTTTGATAAAGATGATATTATAAGCATAATAGAATCATTCAATGGTTTAGTGTTAATAGATGAGGCATATGCGGAGTTTGCTAGATACTCATTAAAAGATCTAGTTAATAGATATGATAATCTTATAATACTAAGAACGATGTCAAAAGCATTCGGCTTAGCAGGTTTGAGAATAGGATATGCAATATCAAACCCTACACTGATTGATATATTTAATAACATAATACAATATCCATATCCAATAAGTAGCATAGCAGTTACCGCTGCTATTAATATGCTAGATAGAAAGGATGATGTATTTGCTATAATTGAAGAAGTTAAAGAAGAGAGGGAGAGAGTATTTAATGCTATAACTGATCTAGGTTTGCATGCATATAGATCTGATGCAAATTTCATAATGTTTGAGGCTAATGATGATATCTTTAATGCTTTACTTGAAGAAGGTATAGTTATCAAAGATCTAGGCATGATTAATGATAAGAGATGCTATAGAGTTAGCATAGGAAATAAAGAGATCAATGATAGATTCATAAGTGCGTTAAGAAAGGTATGCTCATGAGTTATGAAGAGATTGATAAAGATATATTTGTAAATCATCTAGAGTTAGCAGATGCTCTAATCTTAGATTGTGATGGCACTTTAGTTAATATAAATAGGTCATATAATGCTTGTATAAAGCATACAGTAGGATTTATGCTAGAGTTATTATCTAATAAGAGATGGTACGATTATGTTACTGATGATCTCATACAAGCGTTCAGAGCTACTGGAGGCTTTAATAATGATATAGATACATGCTATGCATGTATATTAGCATCTATAGCAGCTAATACTGATGATATTGATAAGGCTAGAGAGTTTGCTTTTAAGATAGCAGAGAGAGCTGATGCAAGAGGTATAATATCAGTTGAAGATCAGTTATCAGATATTGCTATAAAAGATAAACTCAATTATCCTAGTAGTAATTCATTATTAGCAAGAGTATTTGATGAGTTCTTTTATGGTAGAGAGTTATTCAAAGAGATATATAAGCAAGAACCTAGGTTCAATAATGGTAAAGGTTTCATAGAGTATGATGAACTCATCATAAATAATTTGACAATAGATGCATTTAAGAATATCTTTGATGATAGGTTGGCAATAGTATCTGGCAGAAGTAGGATTGCTACTGAATATGCTCTAAAAGATATGCTTGATGCATTTAATCTAGAAGCTTCGGTATTTATAGAGGATGAGGAGAGGAATGCTACGAAGAATAATCTATCTATAAAAGTTGGTAAACCAGAACCTTATTCTATAATAAGATCTATGAAAGCAATGAAAGTAGATAATGCCATATGTATCGGTGATTCTGTAGAAGATCTTATTATGTCTAGGAATGCTATGAAACATGGCTATAAAGTTCAGTTTATAGGCATATATGATAACGGTTTAGATGCCATCAAACAATTATCTATATTCAAAGATAAGCATGCAGATGCTATAGTTAGAGATATAAACTTGGTTCCAAGATTACTTGAAGCAATATGCTAATAGGATTATTAACCAATCCATCTAATGATCTCATAGAAGAGATCAATCTGATAAATAGATTAGGCTTCGATTTTGTTGAGATTGGTATGGAAGAACCTAAAGCAAAATATGATCAGATTGATATAAGATCAGTTAGAGATGCTTTAAGCATATTTGATAATAAGGCTATAGTTCATACTCCCCCATGGATAGATTTTGCATCCGTGTATGATAAAGTTAGAGAAGCATGGATAGATGAGTTCAAAGGTTTTATTGATATAACTAATAGGTTAGAATTGGATCTGATTAATATACATGCAACTGCTCATGGTTTATTCAATAATGCTAGAAAGATAGTATTGGATAATATCATAAATAGTATAAATTCAGTAAGCAATTACGCTGATAGTTTAGGCATAGATATAATGCTTGAGAACATGCCTAAAAGCAAAAGTGTTCATTTGCTAGATGAGTTTAGATATATAATGAATAATACTAGCATATATCTACATCTTGATATTGGTCATGCATTTACATCTAATGGAATGAATGCTATACTATCATATATTAATGAGTTTAAGGATAAGATTAAGCATATTCATTGGCATGATAATCATGGCATTTATGATGAGCATCTACCATTAGGCTCTGGTAATATTGATCATAGAAGAGTTGCTGAAGCGTTAAGAAAGATAAATTATGATAATACTATAACATTAGAGGTATTTACTAGCAGAGAAGATGCTAAAGTATCTGCTGAGAGATTATTAAGATATCTATCTGTTTGAAAGTTTATGTATTTTATTCAGAATTAATTCTATTGAATTATCAATATCATATACGTGTAAATGCTATAACCATAGACAATAATGCAATAGATATAGCTAATACACTATACTAATCTTATTAGTTAGTAATTGATTGTAAGCACTGGCTCTTTATCTATTATATTTTTAAGCACATATTTACAATTCTGATTTATAATAACTTCTATATCAGAATTTCCAGCATGCATGTATTGTACCTTCTCATTGCCTTTCCATGTATTAGAAACATTATCATATTTTAGCATAATCCTAACATCTTTCTGTTTATGATCTGGTTCTTTTATCCAGTTAGATGGATATGCAGATATTAAAATCAAGCGTATATCTTTAATGCCATTGGCATCTGCTTCAGGTTTAAATGATATTGAAGTATCTATATTATTTCTAGCAGATAATATGCCATTGGTCTTCATATTTATAATTAATAATCCCATCTTCTTATTATCGCAATAGATATAATCATCAAAATGAAAATTGTCTTCTGGTAAGTTTACCCAAGGGTTTGTCGGTAAGATGATAAATAATAAGACTGCAATTAAACCAAAAAGACTGGCAATAAGACCTATTTTGAGTATCTTTACATGTTCATTGACAATTTTTTCGATATCTTTAACACCTAACATAATATCATATAGAATGCTATCTAAATATTTATTTTGGTTTTATATTCAAAATTATTAATATGTTCCTAAACCCTTTTTAATAGGAAGTGATATTATCATAATGTTTGAGAAGTAGCAAGATTGAAAGAGAAACAAATGAGACTGATATAAAGATAGAATTAACTCTAGATGGTAAAGGAGATTCTTCTATAGATACTAGCATAAAATTTCTAGATCATCTAATAAATAGTATAGCAAAACATGCTATGTTTGATCTCAAGATTAATGCTAGATCAAAAGATAATATAATCCATCATCTGATTGAAGATACAGCTATAGCTTTAGGATTAGCAATAGATCAAGCATTAGGAGATAGAAAAGGCATAGCAAGATTTGGTTATGCTATAATACCAATGGATGAATCATTAGCAAAGGCATCAATAGATCTAGTAAAGAGGAGTTATTATAAACTATCATTAGATATAGAGAGGGGTGAAATAGAAGGTATTGTTAGAGAAGATATGATCCATTTCTTCGAATCCTTATTAAAGAATGTAAATGCATGTATTCATATAATAGTAGAGTATGGAAGTAATGATCATCATAAAGTAGAAGCAGCAGCAAAAGCTTTTGCTATAGCATTAAAGCAAGCTATAAAGGTAGAACATGATAATATACCAAGTACAAAGGGTGTTATGTGATGATACTAATATTTGATTATGGTGCTGGGAATCTATTCAGTTTAAAATGTTCTGTAGAAAAGTTTTATCCTAATGTCAAGGTTGTAAACAAGTTAGAGGAAAAGTTTGATGGTTTGATCTTGCCAGGAGTTGGGAACTTTGATCCAGCTATGAGAAGCATTAGAAAGTATAAGAAGGTTATAGATGAAGCAATAAGATCTGATATACCAATACTAGGTATATGTTTAGGTATGGAGATGTTATTCAATAAAAGCCAAGAAGGAAAGCTTAAAGGTTTGAGCATATTGGATGGAGAGGTTGTAATGCTACCTAAGAGTAAGGTAAAGATTCCTCATATGGGTTGGAATAATCTTAAGATAGATAAGAGTAGCAAGTTATTGAAAGGGTTGAAAGATAATTCATGGTTCTACTTTGTCCATTCATACAGAGTAAAGCCTAAGGATAAGAGCATAATAGTGGGAGAAGCAGAGTATGGTATAAAGGTACCAGCTGTTATTGAGGATAGATATCTGTTTGGTACTCAATTCCATCCAGAAAAGTCTGGAGATAATGGAGAAGTAATATTAAAGAATTTTGTAGAGTTGATAGAATGAAGATCATACCAGCTATAGATCTTATGGATGGCAAAGTTGTTAGGCTAATAAAAGGAGATCCTAAGAATAAGGTTGTATATAGTAATGATCCAATAAGCACAGCAAATAGGTTAGCAAAGTATGCTGATGCATTGCATATAATAGATCTAGATGCTACTCTATCTCTAGGCAATAATAAAGATGTTATAAGAAGCATTGCTAAGAATGTTGGTATAGAGATTCAAGTTGGAGGAGGGATAAGGAGTATAGAGTATGCTGAGGAGATGTTAGATTATGCAGATGCCATAATGCTTGGAACTTTAGCATATAAAGATCCAGATGCGATAAAGTATCTATTAAAGTATGGTAAAGACAGGATAATAGTTGCTATAGATCATAGAGATGGAAGGGTTATGATTAATGGCTGGAAGAGTTCTACTGATATTGATATCATAAATGCTATAAACAATTTTAAATCTATTGGAATTGAAAAGTTCCTTGTAACTAATATTGATAAAGATGGAACATTAGAAGGAGTTGATATAGATACATTAAGTAAGATAAGTAATCTTGCTAAGATAATTGCATCTGGAGGAGTTGCTAGTATAGATGATATTATCAAATTGAAGAAGATGAAGATCTATGGAGTTATCTTAGGTAAAGCATTATATGATAATAAGATAAGATTGGAAGAGGTTAGGAGTATATGATAGCAAAGAGGATCATTCCATGTTTAGATGTTGATAATGGCAGAGTAGTTAAAGGCATATCATTTAAGAGCATAAAGGATGCTGGAGATCCAGTATTGTTAGCAGAGGAGTATAGCAAAGAAGGAGCAGATGAACTTGTATTCTTAGATATAACAGCATCTGAACAAGGAAGAGAGACTATGAAGCATATAGTTAGAGAAGTTGCCAAAGTTATCAATATACCATTCACAGTTGGAGGAGGGATAAAGAGTTTGGATGATGCTAGGAGCATATTGCTTAATGGTGCAGATAAGGTATCTATAAATACAGCAGCAGTAAAGAAGCCTAGTCTGATTAAAGATCTTATGCAGATATATGGTAAGCAGTGTGTAGTAGTTGCTATAGATGCAAAGAGGAATTATAATAATGGTAAGAATATGATAAATACTAAAGAAGGCAGATGCTGGTTTGAGGTTTATATCTATGGAGGAAAGAAAGCAACTGGTATAGATGCTATAGAATGGGCTAAGAAAGCAGAGAAGTTAGGAGCTGGAGAGATATTATTAACTAGCATAGATAAAGATGGAACTAAAGATGGCTATGATCTAGATCTAACAAAAGCAATCAGTAAAGCAGTTAACATACCAATAATTGCATCTGGAGGTTGTGGTAAGCCTAAGCATATGCTTGATGTATTTAAATATGGTAAAGCGGATGCAGCATTAGCAGCATCAATATTCCATTATAAAGAGTATAGCATTCCTAATGTTAAGAGATATCTTAAGAGGCATGGGATAAGAGTTAGAATATAATACTCCTCAATATTAATAATTATTGCTTTTAACGCTCTTATTTTCTTATCATCCCATAAGATCCATTAAAAAGAATTGAGAGTATTTCTGTAACATTGATATATCATATATGTATATTAAACATTGAAGAAGAGTATTTAATTCAAGGTAAGGTTCATGGATAGGATATAGATTATTCCTATATAGCAGAGAGTATAGAGTTAATAGATTTTATGCTGATAATATAATTATAGATGATAAGCTGTAGAGATATTAATAGAAGATATTTATTAATGATAAAGTTAATGAATTTATCAATATTATTAATGCTAAGAAACCTAATAATGCTATAGTTATAGATATCTATGATTATGAGCAATCAATAATGAAGAGTGATGCATATTATAGATATCTAACAAGCATCAATTATTCAAGATAGCTTATTATGATTCAAGCATGCTTGATAAACAGGATAAGATGTTAGATAAACAAGATCAAACTATAGATATTATTAAATCAAGATATATATGCTATTAGACAGACATAAGATCTAATGCTCGATAAACTTTGTATAAAAGATGATAACCCCAATTAAAGATTCATTAACAAACCAAAGATATTTTGAAGAGTTAGATAAGCATTAAGGAGAGCTGGTATAGACATAGATTAACAAAGACTAAATTCAATGCTAAAAGTTGGTTCAGTTACAATTATAACATTCAATTCTTCATCAATTCTTAGTCTGCAAACTATTTATATATTATCTTTTGCTATATCTTTGTATAACATTTTTTGATTTATATGAAAATATAATTAGATTATCAAATTCATAACTTTCTTCTCATTAAGAATTGCTTATCTGACTGTGTTATTATATTCCATCCTTCTTTCAAATAATTAAAGTTCATTAAAACTAACTCGTTTATATTCATACATATTCAAAAGCTTTTTCTTAGCATTGTGATAATCATCAAATACTTGTTTCAGTATTTTTCTATTCAATTTCTGTGGTTTATAGAGTCTTTCTTTTATTATTAAAAATACTACAAAGATAATCCGAGTAGTACTTTATTAATGTCAAGACCAATTAGATTACTT
Source organism: Candidatus Nitrosocaldaceae archaeon (assembly GCA_026002835.1). Next base: position 223,030 of record BPGC01000001.1, on the reverse strand, counting down.
ATTGGTATATCTACATCTGTTATAATAATAGCGACCGCTATCGCAATAGCAATCCCAGTAGCAAATAATGTTGTATTTGCAAACTATTAAGTTTATATTCAAGCAATTTACATAAATCTTCGAGTGTAGCAGTTTTACATTTATTTATAAATTCAATAAACTCATTATTAATATCTTCTTTCATTATAGTCTTACTATGCATAATATATTAAGTTATATTATGCTCTTTATAACATTTATAGCCTTATCAACTCCATTCTCTGCTCTGATGCATCTATCTTTCTCAAGATATTCTAGGATCAATTCATCCAATCTATTTATATCATCAAATCTAAACCCTTCTTCCATAGCATTAGCCTCTTGCTCAAAATGTCCTTTGATTGGTATGAAGATAGATGGTGTGCCATAAACCTTAGCCTCATCTATTGTAGATCTTCCTGCTAAGGAGATCAAGAGATCAGCAGCATAGATCATCTCATGCAGATTCTTAACATATGAATAATGCTCAACATCAGCATTATAATCCAAAGATGGACCAGCAACTATTATCAATCTTGCTCTATCTTTAATAACATCATATGCCTTGATAATAGCATCTAGTAAGAACTTGCCAGCTGAGGTTCCTCCTATGCAAGCAATTATTACCTTTCCATCAAACCCAAACTCTCTCCTCAATTCATCTCTACTTTTATCTATCTTCCTAACAATAGGTCCAGTGTAAACTATATTATCATGATCATCTCCATGCATAGGAGCGATAACAATATCAGCACTAGCAATTATCTTCTTTAACCTTTTATTCATGCTTCTTTCTAATAATGAACCTAAACCGTTCAAGAACCTACTCTCAAATATATCAGTTATCAATACCTTCTTACAATTACTTACAGATATAGCAGCAAAATCCTCATCAGATATTATTAGATCAGGGTTATACTCTTTTATTATCATAGATGCTATCTCTTTACACTCTCTATAATAAGAGATATAATCTAGTATCCATGAGAGTTTATTAACAAATGATCCATGTTCAGTCTTTATATCTATCCTTCTATAAGCATTAACTGCTTCAAAACCATTTGATTTGAGATGGGTATATGCTGGCTCTCCAGTTACAAATCTAGCATTAAATGCAGATGCTATAGCTATATCTCTACTAGCATGCCCTAATCCTATTGGACTTGTAAAGTATAGCATATGTAAAGAAGGATATAAAGTATTAATATTACTTGCTATCGATCAATAATAATGTTAGAAATAATAACATTAATACCTATTATGCTATTTCTAGGCTTTAGACATGCTTTAGATATAGATCATATAACAGCAATTGATAATCTAGTTAGATTATATAATAAGCCTAGATCTAGATGGATTGGTTTAGCGTTCAGTTCTGGTCATACGTTAGCAGTTATTGCTGAGATATTTATGATAATATTAATAATACAAGATATAAGGGTAGAGAGTATAGCATCTATAGGTTCATTATTTGGTATTGCTATGCTTGTATTGTTAAGCATTATAAACATATACTCATTAAGAAGACATGGTAAGAATTGGCCTAGTATATTATCAAACAAGATAATATATAGATTAAAGGTATCACCATTACTATCTGCAACAATTACTGGCATTATATTTGGTCTAGCATTTGATACAGCAACACAGATATCTGCAATAGCATTATCTATAACATCATTAACTTTAGGCTTAGAAGTAGCACTGATCCTTACAAGCATATTTGCAATAGGAATGATAACTCTAGACACTCTAGATAGCATGCTCCTTAGACAATTCTTTAATAGATTAAATAATAGGTTATATCTAAGATCATCGTATCTGCTTAGTATATCTACATTAGGCTTAGCAATGTTATTAATTTATGAGAATATATCGGCAATAGATATAATACCAGAATGGTCTGGTATAGTATTCACTATTGGTTCATTAACAGCATTATTCTTCTTATCAAACCATTAAGATTATATCTTATAATGTTATGATGAATACTATGAGCATGATAAACTTTGAAAAGGCTGGAGGCTTGATACCAGTAATAGTCCAAGATGCCGAGAATAAGGATGTATTGATGCTAGCATATGCTAATAAAGAAGCATTAGATCTAACTATAAAGACAAAGAAGGCATGGTTCTGGAGCAGATCTAGGAATAAACTATGGATGAAAGGTGAAGAGTCTGGTAATGTTCAATACGTTCAAAAGATAATGTATGATTGTGATTCAGATGCCATATTATATCTAGTAAAACCATCTGGCCCCGCATGTCATACTGGCAATAGAACATGCTTCCATAACGAGTTAAAGTTTCAAGTCTAAAACCAACTTTTTAATAAAATTTATAACTAGTAATAATTTATAACCATCATAAGAGGTGCGTTATTGATAAATGATATGGCATAAAATTAATTCTCACTATATTATAAAGGACCAAAAGTTTAATAATACTAAACTTTATGATAGCGATGTTTATTTAATAATAATGTGTGGTGATAGATGTGAAGATAAGAAGTTTAAGATGTAGAGAATGTAAGAAAGAGTATGAACCTAGCATGCGCTATATCTGTGAAGAATGCTTTGGTCCGTTAGATGTTATGTATGCTAGTCAAAAGATAACTAGAGATACATTTGCAGATAGAGAGAAGACATATTGGAGATACTTTGAACTCTTGCCTATTGAAGATAAGAATAATATAGTAAACCTTCATGCTGGCTTTACTCCATTGCAAAGAGCAGATAGGCTAGGATCAGTATTAGGCTTGAAGAATTTATACATAAAGAATGATAGTGTGAATCCATCGTTCTCATTCAAAGATAGACCTGCTGGAGTAGCTGTATCAAAAGCAAAAGAGTTTAATCTAAAGTATGTTGGTTGTGCATCTACTGGGAATCTAGCAAGTGCTACTGCAGCACATGCTGCTAAAGCAAACCTTCCTTGCTACATATTTGCACCTAGTGATATTGAAGAAGCGAAGATTGCTCAAGCTTTAGCATATGGAGCAGAGTTTATAGCAATAGCTGGAACTTATGATGATGCAAATAGAGTTGCCGCACAGATAGGAGATGCTAGAGGTATTGGCATAGTAAATATAAACATGAGACCATATTACGTTGAAGGTTCAAAAACGTTAGCATTTGAGGTTGCTGAGCAGTTATCATGGCAAGTTCCAGATCATCTGATAATACCAGTTGCTAGTGGCGCTATGCTTAATGCTATATGTAAAGGGTTTGAAGAGTTGGAAGAGTTAGGATTAATAAATGATCTTAGTAATATGCATGTTACTGCTGCACAAGGCAAAGGGTGCGCACCAGTAGTAGATGCTTTCAAGAGCAATAGAGATGAGATAATACCAGTTGAGCATCCAAATACAATTGCAAAAAGCCTGGCAATAGGAGAGCCAGGAGATGGGTTATACGCTTTAAGAAGGTTAAAGCAGTATAATGGGTTTGCAGAAGATCCAGACGATAAAGAGATAATAGATGCTATATTATTATTAGCAAAGACTGAAGGCATATTCACAGAACCTGCTGGAGGAGTTGCTATCGCTACACTTAAACGATTGATCGATGATAATAAGATAGATAAAGATCAGACTATAGTTTGTTATGTTACTGGCAATGGATTAAAGACAACAGAAGCAATAATAAATGCGATACCAAGGATAAATATAGTAAAGCCTGATATAGAGGTAATATCGAGTATGATAAGGTGAGAACATGGCAGACGTTCAGATAGTAATACCATCAGCATTGAATAGAGGAGAAGGGGAGAAGAAGGTTAAGGTAAATGCTAATACATTAAACGATGCTTTGAATAATCTGATCAATGAATTAGGGAATGATTTTAAGAGAAAAGTATTTGATAGCGATGGTAAACCTAGATCACTAATTAATATATACATAAATGGAAAGAATATGCGCTTTACTGGTGGTTTAGATACAGAATTGAAAGATGGAGATGAGATCGTTATCTTACCAGCAGTTGCTGGTGGATCTGAGTTTAGTAGAGAAGAGTTAGAGCGATACTCTAGACAGATAATGCTTGAAGGGATAGGCTATGATGGGCAATTAAAGTTAAGAGATGCTAGGATATGTGTAGTTGGAGTTGGAGGTTTAGGTTCACCAATAGCAACGCAACTAACAGCTATGGGTATTGGGCATCTAAGGATAATTGATAGAGATGTAGTTGAGATATCAAACTTGCATAGGCAGACATTGTATACTGAAGAGGATATAGGAAAGGTTAAGGTAGAAGCCGCTGCTGAAAAGTTGAGGAAGATAAATCCAAAGGTTGAGATCGAAGCCATACCAGTATCAATAAACGAGAATACTGCTTTAGAAGTGGTAAAGGATTGTGATATTGTTATAGATGGGTTAGATAGTATACTAGCAAGATATGCATTAAATGATGCATGCTTGTATTATAAGATACCATATGTATATGGAGGAGCAATAGGAATGTTAGGCTCTGCTTGTACAATCCTTCCTTATCAATCCGCTTGCTTAAGATGCATCTTTCCTTCATTGGTAGAAGAAGAGATGCCTACTTGTAGCACTGAAGGTGTACATCCATCAGTATTATCAATAATATCTGCAATCGAAGTATCTGAGGCTGTAAAGATAATTGTCAATAATAAACCATCATTGGTTAATAAACTGTTATACTTTGACTTGACAGATCTTACATTTGATATATTAGATGTGAAGAGAAATCCAGAGTGTAAGTCATGTTCAAAGAATATAGAAATACAAACTATTAACGATAATCTGCTTATAGAAGAGTTATGTGGTAGGGATATGGGCAAGAGAACTTATTCAATAACACCAGTAAAGTTACAAGAGATAGATATTGCTAGTATAAGCAGTAAAGCAAATGCAAATGGATATAATATACAGAGTAAAGGAGATATGGGAGTTACTATGTTAAATAAGAAGTATAAAGTGTCAGTAAGTTTGTTAAAGAGCGGAGCAGCAGTTATAGTAGGAGCAAAGAGTGAAGACGATGCAATGAAGATATATAAAGAACTTGTTAATGGCAACTAACTTTCAATTTATATTTAAGTTATTATTCTGCTAATCTATGAGATGCTCTTTATGCAATAAAGAGGTAACCTTTCCTTACAAACTTGAGAAGTATGATATCAAAGGTTATCTATGTGGTAAATGCTATAGTAAGAAGTTGAGAGAGATATACAATATCAAGTATTAGTCAATTATTATTAATTCTAATCATATGAATAATTTGTTCATAATTCTTATATATAGCGCTTCTCTTAGGCTTGTTAGAGCAGATATGAATAGAGGAAATATAGCATGGAGTCTAGGAATAATGGCGATATTATTAACTAGCACTGTAGCCATGGTTACACCAATTCAAGTTAAGGCTCAGAATGCTACTATAACTAGCAGCGCTGACCGATTCTTTGGACCATCATTAGTAAAGATTACTGTAAATGCACCTGATGATAATGATGATGATAATGATTTTGATACTGCAGATATTGAGATAGATATTGAAGATGATAATGGTAATACACTAATAGATTCTCAACAATTTATATTAAATGAGACTGGTAAGAATACTGGTAGGTTTGAGTTATTCATAGCAGCTCATACAGATGCTAATCCAAAGAATCCATCAACTGGTGCTACAATTGTTAGAATTTATGAAGGTGGCGATATAGACTTAGCACTAGATGAGGGCTATGAGATAACAATTAGACATACAAACACAGGTGTAGAGAAGACAATAGTATATGATAACACTAACGCAGATTTTAGTCTTGATAGAACTACAGCAGGAGATGGAAATGTAATAACTCTAACAATAGAAGATCAGGATGCTAACCTTGATCCAACTGGTATAGACAAGTTTACTGCTGATGGTATAATAACTGCAACGTTACCATTAGATCTTACTGGTTTAGTGTTTGAAGAGACTGGGCAGAATACTAATGAGTTTGAGTTAGATATAACAGTTAATAATGAGTTAACAGTAGATGATTTTCCAAATAGCGTAGATCTTACTTTAATAGATCATGATGTGTATCATCAAACAACTGATACATATCCTGATGGAACTGCTGTAGGAAATGGAGTTGGTAACCCACCATTTAGTGTACCAGACGATACTAACAGAGAGATAACAAGGTCAGTAGATTTAGAGAATACAGATGGACAGATTGAATTAACAGAAGATCTAACAATAGGAAATGGTTTGATGATAAAGATTATTGATGCTGATAGAAATATAAGAACTGGTGATGGAGATACACTCCCAGCAGGAAGTATAGAGATTAACGGTCAAGTTCTTAACATAGACTTTGATGAGATTGGAGATAACACTGGAGAATTCGTACCAGATTTAACAAATAACAGAATACCAATAAAAGTAGTTAATGACAATGGAGTAAATGAAAACATCAAAATTGTTGGTAATGAGATACAAGTAGATGCAAGTGATATAGCAGCAGAACCAGATATAACTATAACATACATAGATCCAGCAGGAGATCCAGAAGGACAAGAAGAGTTTAGTATAACAAGAGAGATCCAGCACTTTGAAGCAACGATAGAGGCTGACAAAGATACAGTAACAGTAGCAGGCAAAATTGAAATTACAATAAGAGATGGAGATCTTAATACAGATAGCACAAAGAGAGATAGTCATACAGTAAGTTTTAATATTAATGCAGATGGAGATGCTATAGGCAAAATAGCAAACGGTTTAGGAGAATTAACAATATCTATTACTGATAAGCCTATAGATAGCATACCATCAATAGTATTCTCAGAGGTAGATGAGGACGGTAATGCTGCAACAAACACTGGTATATTCAGAGGAACAATTAGTGTAGATGATATAGATGTAAGTCCAAACGAGTTAGATGATGGTGATAAGATAAACATAGATTATGAAGACTTTACTGAAGATCCAAGCATTACTAGATCTGTAGATATAACCATATCAAAAGCAGCACCAGAAGTAACGCTAGATAGGAATTCATACCCACCAAGTCATAAAACAATAGTACATACAGAGAATAGTAAGGCCAATGATGTTGAAGTTGGAGTTAATGTAGTAATACACGTAGATATAACTGATAGTAGTGAGAATACAAACGCAAATAGCGAAGATACAATAATACTAGATGAGAATAACTTCAAGTTAGAATTACTAGGTCCACAAAACTTTGTAATATTACCAGATAAGGACAAAGCTGAAAATGGAGATGCTATATATAGAGCAGGAGGAGATAACGAAGTAGAGCATGTACAATTCAAACCAATTAGTGATACAAGCGCAGAAGAGACTGGAAGAGATACTGGAGTATTCGAAGTAGATATAATACTACCAGCTAAGGTAGGAGGTAGGATAATAGATGATGATTATCAGATAAAGGTAACATATACAGCAAGCAATGGTGATGACGCTGATGACTCTGCAAGTATAAGGAGTACTACAGCAACACTAAGCACAGATATGATTGCTTATGTTCTAGGAAATGATATAGTATTGACAATAAATGAACCAGATTGGAATGCAGATAGTGAAAGTGTTGATGTAATAAATGCAGATATCAGTGCAATATTTGTAGATGCTAGGAAACAAGGAACAATACAGGATACTGTAAGTGATGCAGATGGTAATATGGGTCTAGATCCAGATCAATTAGAAGAGACTGGTGAGAATACTGGTGTATTCATGATAACAATAGAGAATATCAATGAGAACTTTGTAGAGAGGAGTGATAAGATAACATTTGAGTATGAAGATGATACAACTGATGGAGCTGGTGGTGCAGAGACTATAGAGCATACTGTCAATATAGTCTCTGGAGTACCAGAGATAATATTTGATAAAGAGACATACACACCATTTGATGAGGTATGTGTAACAATAGTAGATCAATCAGCAAATATAGATCCAGATGATAGAGATGAGCTATTTAAGGTAGAGGTAGAAGTAGGTGAGTTCAAGGATGTATTCAAGAGTGATACTAATAGCTTTGTAGAGACAGCATCAGATAGTGGAATATTCATGTTAGAAGAGGATGAATGTATACAATTAGATGCAAGCCTATGGGATAATGGTAATACTAGTGAGAATGATGGAGTATTACCAGCAGCAAGAGATAAGGCAGTAAGAGTAACATACGAGACATCAACTGGAGATGTTGAGTTAAGCAAGTCAGCATTAATAGTATTCAATGATGCAAGTATATCATTCGACAAGAATAGTTATAATATAGGAGAGAGAGCAGTAATAACAGTAGTAGATCCAGATCTTAATACAAACCCAGATATCGAGGATACAATAAGTATTGATGTATGGAGTACTAGTGATAGAGCAGGAGTAGATGTAACCTTAAGAGAGACTGATGAGAAGACTGGAGTATTTACTGGTGAGGTATTATTAAGCAGTGATGTAAGCAGTGGAACTAGATTACATGTAAGTGAAGGAGATACTATAACTGCTAGATACACAGATAGAACATTACCAGATCCAGCAGATTATGATGAAGAGACCGATGCTACAATATCATTAGATACTCAAAGATTAGATGCAACTGCTACTATTGGAATAAGCAAGTTCTCAATTGAGAGAGCACCAGCATCTGAACCAGAGTTTGTAGATGAGTTAGGAACTGCATTTGCAGAGATAACAGTAGGACAGCAAGTATTGGTCAGCAGCAAGGTAACAAATAACCAGACTATAAGCCAAGACTTTATACACATAGTAAAGGTTACAGATGAGGACGGTAATGTAGTAATGTTATCATTTACACAAGGAACATTAAATCCAAATGAAGAAAGAACAAACGCATTCTCCTGGATTCCAGAGAAACCTGGCACCTACACAGTAGAGATCCTTGTTTGGGAGAGTTTTGAGAATCCAATACCTCTCTCACCAAAGATAACTGAGACTGTGGAAGTAATGTAGGATGCCTAAATACCCATTTATTTTTCTTGTCTTGCTTCTTACAATAAATTATGCACATGCTTTAGAACTAGAATTGAATCAGAAGGTATTTACTCCTAATGATAGATTGGTTATATTTGGCACATCAATTCCTAAAGATTCGTTAATAATAAGCTTATTCAATCCAACTGGGAATCTTATATATAGAACTCAATTAGACGTTGGAGCAAACGGAGAGTTTGCTAGTATATTATTGAGATGGCCTGAACCAGATGAGGATAAGTTTAGAGTAGGTACTTATACATTGATAGTAACATCTAGCATAAATCCAGATTCTAGTGTAAGTGAAGCATTAGTATACCAATTACAAGCAGAGAAACCAGTAAAAGATACTAGTATACAGATAGAGCAGCAATTAGGTCTTGATCTATCTATACCTTCTACTGCTAATATAGATAAAGAGATACCTATTCTAGCACATGTCTCTTTAAACGACGCACCTTTGATAGGATTAGAGGCTATAGAGGCTAATATAATATACCCAGATAATAAAGTATTAACTATCAACAATTTTACAGCAATTGGAGATGGATTATATGAAACTAGATTCACTAGTAATATTACTGGGTATCACACAATAATATTGAATGTTAAGCATCAAGAGTTATCCATTAGTAAAGCATCAATTGTAGATGTTGTTAAAGGGCAAAATGATCAATTGCAAGAATTAGCAACAAAGATAGATTCTTTAAATATAAAGATAACCAATAATACAAATAATATTAATAACAATGTAAATGCTATAAAAGAATCAATCGATGATATGACATCAGCCATAGGACAATTAACCTCATTATTATTACCTATAGTTGGAATGATAGCAATAATAGTTGCTTTACAAGCTACCATACTTGCTAAACGTAAGTAAAGATTAAATTATAATTAGAGATAGTAAGATAAGAATGGTAAATAGATATATCCCTTTATTGATGATTCTAATATTGCTTATTCCCAATCTATCTTATGGGTTTATAGATGATGAATATAATGTCAATCATAATACAAATATCAGATTTAGAGACTCTATGCTTATTGATATTGAGAATATAGAGTATGATAGTAATATTGCTAGAGTAATAATAATTGGTAATGAACCAGTTAATCATGTAAATGTATTATATCAATTCTCTATAAATGATAAAAAGATAACTGTAGGTTATATGGAGAGAGATAAGATAAAATTATTGGATCAAGACTCTGTAATAATAGATCAACCATTAGATTTTCTTCTAGATGATGTATCAAAGATTCGAGAGATAACTAATGCTAATCTAGCAATTAATAATGGATTCGATGGCAATGATACAAAGATAGCAATAGTAGATACTGGTACGGATTTCTCTAATATAGATATGCAAGATGCAATTGCTAGGGATGAAGATAATAAGCCTATAATGTTAGATGCAGATGCACAAGGTATAGTATTAACTAGAACAAAGTTCATAGCCAAGTTTGATAATGGTAAGATAATAAATAATACTGATATAATTCATGATGATTATACCTCTGATGTTTATGTTAATAATGATGGTGTATTCTTGAGAGCAATAAGAGAGAACAAGACTAAATTCCAGATATACAATCCCTTATATCCATTATTATCTCCTCTGATATTTAATGCAACTGCTAATGGAGATTGGAAGATTGGTAATAGTGCTGATGACTATATAAGGTCTGCTAGTGGAATTTATAGAATGGGTTTCATAATAGAGCCTAACTTTCATCTAGGAAGGTTTGGATTGATTATAGTTCCTGTGCTAGTAGTAGATAGTAAAGAACCTAATGTATACGATACAATAATTCCAGATATGTCAGATGCATGGATAGATTTTGCTATATTTGAGTTGCGTAAAAGTGATCTAGAATTTGATTATGATTTTACAGATGAGATACCTAGAGTAATAGGAGACGGTAATGAATTGCTAATATATGACGCAGATAATGATAACGAACCAGATCTATCTGCTGGTACTCTAGGAGCCAATGTAGTTGATCTCTGGGGTGCGATAAATGAAGAAGGCAAGTTTGATCCATATACTGGTTTGATAAATGCTACAGTATTAGCACCAATGGATACCAATGGCACATACTTTGGAATTATGTATGACTATTTTGGGCATGGAACTGCAACCGCTAGCACTATAGCATCTAAAGGTATTAACACTTATGACATATATGGTAATGGTACTAATTATAAGATAAATGGCATAGCACCAAATGCAAAGATCATACCAGTAAAAGCATTATGGTTTGGTGATACACCTTATGCATGGTTATGGGCTTCTGGTTTTGAGTTAATAAACGGAACATGGCAGTATACTGGCAAACATAAGGCTGATATAATAAATAATAGTTGGAGCATACCAGTATTTACTCTAATAGATTATGCTCCTGGTTATGATCCAATATCAATTCTAGCAGATATACTAAGCACTCCTAAATCATTATCTGAAGATTACCCAGGAACATTGATAGTAACAAGTGCTGGCAATTCTGGATATGGACATGGAACTATATCAGCGCCAGCAGCTTCTCCATTATCATTAACTGTAGGAGCTAGCACAAATAACGTATTTATAGGCTATGGATTTACCAAAGATCAACCTAGATTCGGTAACTCTAATGCATATTATAATGATATAGCAGAGTTCTCATCTAGAGGACCGTTAGCAAATGGATATCCTAAACCAGAGATACTAGCAACTGGAGCTTATGCCTTTGTACCAATGCTTGTTAATGTTAAGTATGCTGATTCAGAACCAGTATGGCTCTTTGGAGGAACAAGCATGGCTGGTCCAATAGTATCTGGAGCAAGCGCAATAATAATTCAAGCGTTGAGAGAGAAAGGAGTAGAACCAGACCCTCAGTTAGTCAAGAATATATTATTAGCAAGCGCAAAGGATATCAATAATGAGCCATTTGCACAAGGTCATGGAGTATTAGATTTAACAAATGCATTAAGATATATCAATAATGAAGAAGGAAGTTTTATAGTATATACAAATAATACTAAGGAGATACTAGATATAATAGGTTATGATAAATACAATCCTAAAGGATTATCCTATAATCTATCATCTAGTCTAGCGGTTAGTAGTTGGTATGCTGGTTTTGTGGAGAATGATAAAGAAGCCAAATTCTATATTCATAACCCATCTAATTCTATATTGCATGTTATGATAAAACCTAATAAATTAGAGTTGATAGATAGGCTTGAGATAAATGGAACTACTGAAGTTAGGAAGATAGATCCAATACTTAATGGAACAGATGCATTCGCTCCTAATTATATTAGACTAAATAAGACTGATATACCAAAAGGTACAGAATTGCTAGTTGCAAAACTAAGATTTCCATTTGAGACATTTATGAATATGAGTGATATCTATGCTCATAACCTTAGGATATCTTCCTTATATCTATATGAATGGAACGATGCTAATAATGATGATAAGATATGGTATAATGAGACTAGAATGGTTAATAGAGGAGGAGCTTATGGAACGATACAAGATCTTAGTGTATATGATCCATTAAATAGAATAAAAGATGATATTGTAATAGGTGTATACCCAGTTCCTAATATAATATCATTCTGGACTGGGATTAGGAATATAAATGCAACATCGATGAATTATACACTAACTATAGACTTTTACAAGAAAAGCAGATGGGATATGGTATCTATTGATACTCCTGAATTGTTGATAAAACCTAATGGAACTGGATCATTTACAGCTAAGATAAATATAGATGATGCTAAAGTTGGTATATATCAAGGTTATATAACAGTAAAGAGTTCAGAACAGACTAGCAACATTCCAGTATCATTTGCAGTTCCATTGAGCATTAAAGAGAAAGATATACCATATGTGATAATAAATAATGTTAGTAATACTGTATTTTATGAACCCTCATCATTGATAGGTTCATTCGATATGAGTTCTAGATTCAACTCTGGCGAATGGAAGTTTTACCATCTTAATATAACCGATCCTAGTATAAACTCGATAAATGCAAAGATAGTATGGGAGAATGATCTAACTAGTATAAGTGCATTTGTAGCAGATCCTAAAGGCAGGATAATAGCAACCTCAGTCCCAGCAGGAGTATTCAAAGAGTTTGCTAGTTGGGGAAGTAATGATTGGTTAGGTTCTGGAGGATTAGGTTCTGGAGCATTCTATCCAGCATCAAACTTTGGTAACAATACATCAGTATTCTCAATACCAATAAATGAGACTGGGATATATACGCTAATACTTCATAATACATTATTCCATGCAAAGAATCTAACTGAACCATTTAGGATCGAATTAAAGGCTAGTACTATATTACCAGATACAGATGCACCAATAATATCATTTAATATGCCTAAATATGTTAAAGGTATAATATCAATACCAATAAAAGTTATAGAGCTTAATAAAGATAGAATAATATACACTATAGATGGCAATGAGCAAGAACTTGACAATGATCAATTAACATTAGATACAACTTTATTAGAAGATGGTTTACATACAATACAGATATTAGCGGAGGATAGTACTGGTAATAGAGTAATCAAAGGATCAACATTTATAGTAGATAATGAAGCACCGAAGATAATTCTAGATATTCCAGATATAATCTCTGGTGTTATTGATATAAACATGAGCATAATAGAACCTAATCTAGCAGATGTTAGTATAACATTGCCCAATAATGATATAATTAATAAGCAACAGTTCAGTATAGATACCTCATCATTAAAAGATGGAGAATATGATATAATCATTAATGCTATAGATCTTGCTGGGAGCAATTCAACTTTGAAGAAGAGGATAGAGATAGATAATACTCCTCCATCTATAGAGCTTAAAGTATCTGCTAGAGATAATGTTATAGGAACGATAGATATACTTTATAATGTTACCGATCCTAATCTAAATAGATTAAAACTATTTGTAGATGATCTTGGTATAGATATAGATAATGATGGTATATACAAGCTTGATACCTCATCATTAAAAGATGGAGAGCATGAGATAAAGTTAGTAGCAGAGGATCTAGCGAAGAATTCTGCTAGTGATAGCATAAAGATAATAACAATAAATGAGAGGGTATTAGCAGATAACTCTAGGAACTTTGGTATGATGATAGGTATAGGAATAGGAGCCGCTATTTTAGCCGCTATACTACTGCCTTTATATATTAGAAAGCGATAAGATTTATAAATTATTGAAATGGAAGTGATACTTGAGTATGGCTCAACCTCCAGAGAAAGAAGGCAGACTCTCTAGGAGAGATTTTCTTAAACTGGTTGCTGCAGCTGGGACGGTATTAACATTTACTCCATTCATAGATTGGGGCAAGTTCTTACCAAATCCTTTAGGTGCTAAATCTGAAAGAGCCAAAGTTATCCTTCCTGATGGAACTCATGCTAACGTTAAGACATTCCCAGTTAATCACTCCGAGGCTATAATATATCCAAGCACTGGAGATAAAGTATTAGACGAAGAGCCATTTAGGAGATGGCAGTTTATAAGATTACCAGAAGAGAAAGGAGGAGCAAGGAACGATGTATCTGCATTTAGTGCGTTGAGCATGGTATGTTTACATCTATGGTGCTTATGGAAGTATTGGCCAGACGAAGCGAAGAAGAGAGGAGAGTGTCCATGTCATGGTTCGCTATACGATGCAAAGACTGGTTTAGCAATTGGTGGTCCAGCAGCATTACAATCTCCACCATCAAATTTGCTTCCTAAACTAGATTTAGAGGTTGATAGTGATGGCTTTCTATGGATCAAACCTCCAGTATGGAGCGTTAATGGTAATGGAATAATAGGCTTTGGTAGGTATGAGAAGGGCATAAATATCTAGATATGGAGGGTATGATATGGCTAAACAGATTCATGGCGAGAACGGGCTTGTAAGATTCTTCAAATGGATTTGGGATAGATTAGAGAGGACAATATTCCTAGGTATAAAGTTCACATTCCCTTCAAGATTCGTCAGTCCAATGGGCTTTCTAGGAATGCTAACATTTGTAGTCTTTATAATATTAGGAATAAGCGGAGCATTGTTAATGCTTTATTATCAACCAATACTAGATAGAGCATGGGATAGTGTAGAGAGGATACAAGAAGTTATCCCATTCGGCTTCCATATAAGGAATATACATTATCACGCATCTAACGCTATGGTATTCTTAGCAATAGCACATATGTATTATCAGTACTTTAGCGGGAGGTATAAGATCAGGAATGAGATATTATGGGTTACTGGTGTATTGCTAGGAACTATAACTATCCTAGAAGCATTTACTGGTTATGATATTGTATATAATGAGAGAGCAGAATTAGCAATAAGTATAGCAGCATCTCTAACAAACTCTATACCTATAGTAGGTCCAGATCTTAGAGAGATGGTCTTTGGAGCTGGTTTTGCTGACTTTGTATTAAGATTTTATGCTTTACATGTATTTATCATACCAATTGTCATGCTTGGATTGATGGCAGTTCACTTCCCAAGATTCTTGGTATTTGATGTACCAATGGTAATGGCTATATCTGGTGCTATATTGATAACTGGAGGAGTATTCCCTGCTGAACTGGGTATAAAGTTTGACCCAGCCAGTCCTCCTGGTATTACTGTACCAGAGTGGTATCTATCTGGTATCTATGCCTTCTTGAGAAGTCAGTACGACAAATTTGTAACTGGAGTATTATGGCCAGGTTTGTTTATAGGAGCATTAGCTATAGTACCATTCATAGATAGATATAAGAAGTTATCGTGGAAGGATCGACCATTGATAACAGCATTTGGTATAACTGGCATAGCACAGGTTATAGTTACTACTTATTGGGGCTTCTATATAGATCCAGATATAACCAAATCGTTAACAGAGAGGTTAGTAATAGATCCAATACTCTTATATACAGTTATGCTATTACTAGTCCCATTATCATTTGGCTTTACATATATGATGATCAAACTAGCAAGACATGCAGAGATGAGGGCAAAGTTAGAGAAGAAGAAAGAGAAACAATCATTTGAGATTCCAATAAACTGGACTTGGATACTATTATTTGCCTTGGTAGCATTCCAAGTATATCTAAACATAATGGTATACTATGCTGGTGCTGCTGGATTTAGGAACTTCCAGTTATTCCTTATAGGAGTAGTATTACTAGTATTTGGAGCATTGTTCCATGTATATAGATATGCTATGCAGAGAGCTAAAGCACCATCAAAGCCTCCAGCACCAAAGGTAGAACCAAAGCCAAAGCCAATAGTAGTAAAGCCAGTTCCAAAGAAGAAGGAAGAACCAGCAGTAGCTGAGGTTAGAGTAGTAAAGCCTGGTAAGGTTCAAGCAGCTAAGCCTAGTTCTATAAACCCATCTAATGTAAATCCTGCTCCAAGCGGATCACTAGATATGCCATTAGATCATAAAGGCGCAGATGATATAACAAAACCAAAGAGTTAGAATATTTGAATCATATTTCTGAGTTAATTTTTATTTAGATTTGTAGCAATACCTAAAGATATAGGCTAGTTAAATATCTTGAATTATTGAGTAACAAAAAATTGATGAAATATACACTTCAGCCTTATTATCTGTTTACTTACCTTCTCCTCCACCCTTCTTACCTTTCTTCTTTTTCTCGGCCATATAAACCAGTATTATTTATTACACCCGTATATTTATAGTTATTCTCTATGATTTTATAAATGATAGTAAATATTTCTAGTTATATCTTATAATATAGATTAATATTTACATAAATAATATAAATATAATGTGATATATTATTCATAGTTTAGGGTCAATCTTCCTCCTCTCCAACATCTTCAAATTCTTCCTCTAACTCCTCCTCTTCCTCCTCTCCAAACTCTTCTTCTTCAGACATGCCAATTGCATATACAAAGATAATTATATAAACATTCGTATTAACAAAATAATTAATATATATAAGCAGACAAAGAATAATTCTTATTAATATTTATTATATAATATAAATAGTAATAAATTAATAATCTTTATAATATATTTATATCAGATATATTTATAAGTAACAATAAGTTGTCATTAAAATTGTGGGTAGTATAAAAGTAGTATTATTAGGTGTAGGGAACGCAACAAGTGTATTTCTACAAGGCTTGTATTATTATAAGAATAGTGACGATGATGATTATAGCGGTATATGGCATCCAGTAGTAGGGAACTATAAGATATCCGATATTGAAGTTATAGGAGCATTTGATATAGACTCTAAAAAGATTGGTTTAGATTTAGCCGATGCGATATATAAGAACAAAACTACTAAATATTTAGATATAGAGAAAACTGGCATTGATGTGGAAGCTGGTATATTAAACGATGAATTACCATCACATTTGAAATCTATTATAAATGTTAGCAGTAGTAATTATGATTATGTATTAAATTCCTTCAAAGAATTGAAACCTGATATAGTTATTAATTTAATATCATCAGGCTTAGATAATACAAGTAAATTGTATGCTGAATGTTCATTGGAAGCAAATGCAGATTTTATTAATGCTACTCCTACGAATCTAACTAAAAGTGAGTTAGCATATAGATATGATAAAGAAGGCATCTTATTGATAGGAGATGATCTAATGAGTCAATTTGGTGGAACTGCATTTCATAAAGGTATAGTAAACTTTATGGTAGAAAGAGGTATTGTTATAGAGAAGAGTTATCAATTAGATGTAGGAGGTAATATGGATACCTTAAATACAATGGAAGAACGTATTAAGAGATTAAAGAGCAAAGTTAAAACTGATGCAATAAATATTGAAGCACCATATGAGTTTGAATCCATAGCTGGGACTACTGAATATACTGAATTTCTTGATGATGGTAGAATAAGTTATTATTGGCTGAGAAGTAAAGGATTCATTAATACACCAATTACTGTAGATATAGTACTTAGAACCAATGATGGTGCAAATGCAGCTAATGTATTGCTAGATGTAATTAGAGCCACGAAATATTCTAAAATTAATAACATTAATGGCAAAGACATAATATCATCGTATGGATTCAAAAATGCTCCTAAAATAAAAAGAATTAGAGATGCTTATAAGGAATTTACAGAAATGTTTGTGAATATATAGATAGCAATTCTTATGCACATTCTATCCTATAAATAAGAATAATTTATTAATGGATTTGTAAGAGGTTATATCAAATGGCTGAACAGAAGAGCAGCGGGAGTCCGTTTACTGTAATGGCTTTAACATTCATTGTAGCTATAGCTGCTGGAGTTGGTTATTACCAATTCTTCTATTTGCCAGAGTTGAGTGCAAAACCTCAAGTTCCTGAAGAGATCCTAAATCCATTAAAAGTTGCTGAAGTATCAATAATACAAGGATCATTTAACCAAGATCAACCAGACAACTTTATACCAAAGAGGTTAGAAGTACAGTTAGGATTGAATAATAAAGTTATATGGACAAATGAAGATTCTGCTCCTCATACAGTAACTACTGATGATGGTTATACAGATCCATGGAGTGGATTATTCGATTCTAGAGAACATACAGAGACTCCATTGATCATGCCAGGAGAAACATTTGAGTTCTTGTTTACTGAACCAGGAGAGTATCATTACCATTGTGAACCTCATCCATGGATGACTGGAACAGTTGTAGTTGAAGAGTTGAAGTTCTAAGATTATTTTATTACCATTCTAAATAGTTGTCTAGCTATAAGCTTTGGATGATTTACTGCTAATTTTAGCATCTTCTTAGCATTAAAATCTGCTCTTATAAAATCTAATAATTCATCTATACTCATATCTCTTATTATATCTAACTCTTCATCCCATCCATGATCATCTAATTCTAACCATCTTCTCTGGACTCTTAGAGCAGCATCTATCTGTTTCTTTACTCTCTTCTTCCACTCCTCTTCATATTTTATCAAATAGTCTCTACTAGCATTATATTCTAAGGATTCAGATGCTACATTACCAGCTAACCTACCAAACTCTATAGCATATCTTATCCCTTCTAATACTAATGGATTTGCTTGACCAGCAGAATCCCCAACTAATAATAATCCATCCATCACTGTATTACTTCTAACTCCTTCGTTTGGTATAAATCCATAATGCATCTCAATAGGTTGGATAACACTCATCTTATCTAATGGTTTTAATCTTTTATTGATCATATTATTAAGCAATGCTAGAGGATCTGCATTACTCTCTGGTCTACTTACACCAACTCCTATCCTAACTCTATACTTATTAATAGGAAATATCCATGCATAGCCTGCTGGTGTGTATTTACTTCCAACCATCAAAACCCACTCATCCTCTTCTATATTATCAGCATAACATTCATACTCTACACCAACTCCATATCGCTTCCATGCATTGAACCCTAACTCTTTAGCAACAACAGAACTAAACCCACTAGCATCTATAATCAGTTTACTTTTAATCTTTATCTCTTTGTTTAGATGTTTTGCTATAATTCCTACAATTTTATTATCATTTCTTAGTACTTTAATAGCTCTAGTCTTAACCATGATATTAGCCCCTTTCTCTATAGCTAACTTTGCTAAATATTGCCAAGTCTTTCTAACATCTAATACACATGCTCTATAAGTATTATCTTCAATTACTATTTCATTAGATGGAGAATAAAATCTGTATCTTTTAATAGGATTGAAATATTCTTCATCAATGCCAAATCTTTTCATCTCATTTATCCAACTCACTCCACTTGTTCTTACATTTACTCCTATTCCATCATCTTTCTCTATAAGCAATACACTTGAACCATTAGAGGCCGCTGAATAAGCAGCAGATAAACCTGCTGGTCCTCCTCCAACTATAACTATGTCATACTCTTGCACAGTTTGATTAGCAATGATTCATTATTAATAATTATCATCTCCAACTATATACCACATATAATTACATTAAATTATAACTACTAACATTATTGCTACATGAAGAGTGCTAGAGAGTCGGAAGCAGAGATGACTGTATTAATGCTTCCTTCAGATGCTAACCCTAATGGTAACGTCTTTGGAGGTGTAATACTTAAGCATATAGATCTTATTGCTGGTGTAGTTGCAATGCGACATTCTAGGATGAATGTAGTAACTGCTAGTATAGATAGAGTTAATTTCTTAAAGCCAGTATTTATTGGTAATGCCTTGCTTTTACATGCTAGGATAAACTATGTTGGGAAAAGTTCGATGGAGATAGAGGTTAGAGTTGAAGCAGAGGATCTTAAAGAAGGAAGTAAGAGATTAGCAGCTACAGCATTTGTAACTATGGTAGCATTAGATGAAGAAGGAAAACCATCTAAAGTTCCTGAGTTATTATTAGAAGATGAAGAAGATAGAAGAAGATTTGAAGAAGGAAGGAAGAGAATGTTGGCTAGAAAACATAATCTATAATAATTTATTTTTATGTTGGCATTATAGGCTTGATGACTTGCTAATGTTATCCTGTTTATAACTGTGTGCAAACTATGATATATAAGTTCCTAATATTATCCTTAGAGTAATGTTAGCAAATATAATTGGTGAAAGGTTAATTGCATTAAACTTTGGAGAAAGCCATGGAAAATGTATAGGTGTAGTAGTAGATGGCGTTCCAGCAGGTTTGCCTTTAAGTGAAGAAGATATTCAACCTAAACTAGATCTTAGAAGACCTGGTCAATCTATAGTAACAACAGCGAGAAAAGAAGAAGATAAAGTCAATATATTATCTGGCATATTCAATAATTATACTACTGGCGCTCCTATCTGTATGATAATATGGAACAAAGATCAAGATTCTAGGCCATATGAAGTTATAAGATATACTCCTAGACCTGGTCATGCAGATTATCCCGCTTATGTAAAGTATAAAGGATTCAATGATTATAGAGGCGGAGGAAGGTTTTCTGGAAGGTTAACTGCAACATTTGTTATGGCTGGAGCATTAGCTGAGAAATTATTAAGATACACCTTAGGTATAGAAGTTTTAGCATATACACAAGAGATTGGAGGAATCAAGGCTAAAGAAGTAGATATAGAACAGATAAGAGAATTGAGGTATAGTAATGATGTGAGATGTCCAGATCCAGATGCTGCTAAAGAGATGAAAGAGGCTATAATCAATGCTAAGCATGAAGGTGATTCATTGGGAGGAGTCATAGAATGTATAGCATTGAATGTTCCAGTTGGTTTAGGAGAACCTATATTTGGTGCGTTAGAATCAGATCTGGCTAGAGCGATCTTTGGTATTCCTTCAGTAAAAGGTGTAGAGTTTGGCTCTGGTTTCTATGGTTCTAGGCTTAAAGGATCTGAGAATAATGATCAATATGAGATTAGAGATGGCAAAATAATTACAAAGACAAACAATTCTGGAGGTATATTAGGAGGATTATCTAATGGCATGCCTATAAAATTAAGGATTGCTTTTAAACCAGCATCATCAATAGCAAAGAAGCAGAAGACTATTGATATTAGTAAGAAGGAAGAAGCAGATATCATAGTTCCAGGAAGACATGATCCTTGTGTCGTTCCTAGAGCACCTCCAGTAGTTGAAGGTATAGTTGCTTTCATACTAGCAGATCATGCAATAAGAGCAAATATGATTCCTATGGTGTTAGAGAATGAGCAGAGATAAGTTAGAAGAGAATAGGAAGATGGTTAGAAGTATAACGTTATCAATCATGGATCTAGTTAAGCAGAGGATGGATCTAGTTAAGCAGATAGGAGAGATCAAACAAAGATTAGGTTTAGATGTCATAGATAAACATGCAGAAGATGAACTACGAGAAAATGTTATAGAATTTAGTAAGAGTAAAGGATTAGATACAAACTTTGCATTAAGGTTATTGAGTATTTTAGTAGACGAGTCTAGAAAGATACAGAGCAAGAGTATCAAGAATGGAGTAACGCCAACACAAATATTTACAAAGGCTAAAGAATTAGAAGAGCAAGGAAGAAAGATCATACATCTAGAGGTAGGAGAACCAGATCTAGATCCTCCAAACATAGTTAAAGAAGCTGTGATAGAGGCTATTGATAAAAAACGTTATAGATATACCGAACCAGCTGGTATAAGAGAGTTGAGAGATGCTATCAAGAAACATCTGAACTTGGAGCATAATAATATCATGATTACTCCAGGAGGTAGATTTGGAATATATCTAGCAATATCATTACTTAATGAAGGAGAAGAGGTTATAGTAATAGATCCTTCATGGCCTGCATATAAGGATTGTGCTAAATTAGCAAATGTTAATACTAGGGTAATAAGGACAGATCTAGATAATAATTGGAATGTAGATATAGAAGAGTTGCATAACGCTATAAATGATAATACTAAGATGCTAATCTTAAATTATCCTAACAATCCTACAGGTAAGATTTTAGATGATAATACCATTAGAAGTATTGTAGAGATTGCTAAAGATAATAATTTGTTAATATTAAGCGACGAAGTTTACTCTTATTATTCATTCAAAGAGTTTACTAGCATAAAAGATTATGATGTTGATTATATATTAATATCATCATTCTCAAAGGCTTACTCAATGACTGGTTTTAGAGTAGGATTTGCTGCTAGTAATAATCCTAATATAATAAAAAGGATGGTAAAACATCAAGCAGTAGCATTAACAAGTGTAGCAGAACCTATGCAGTATGCAGCCTTGAAAGCATTAAACGAAGATCATCATATATATGCAAAGATCATGAGAGAACGATTAGCATTCCTTGCAAAAAGATTGGAAGATATGAATCTATCATTCTATAAGCCAGATGGAGGAATGTATATATTTGCTAGAGTTAATAAAGATGGTTTTGATGCCCAAGAGTTTGCATATAAGATGCTTGAAGAAGGTTTAGCCATCACTCCTGGAACAGCTTTTGGCGATTATAAAAATTATCTTAGAATCTCAGCATGTAATGATATAAATGTGCTTGAAGAAGGACTAAATATACTTGAAAGGTTTGTAAGATGAAGATTGCTATAATAGGAATAGGTAATATGGGTTCGCTATTCGCAAAACAACTTTCTGATCATGATATATATGTATATGATAAAGATGAAGAGAGGCTCAAAGCATTCGATGCTAATATAATAACATTAGATAAATTGAATGATATGGATCTTGTTATAGTTGCAGTTCCCTTAGATCTTACAAATCAAGTTATTGAAGATATAGTAAAGTATATGAAGAAAGGTGCATGGTTATTAGAGATTGCATCTATTAAATCCAATACATATAATATACTAAGAAAGGTTGCCAAGAGATACGATATTAAAGTATCATCAATACATCCATTATTTGGTAAAGGAATAAGAACTCTGAAAGGAGCAAAGATAATCTTTATACCAGTTATTGATGAATATAATGAGCATAAATTCCTCAATAATTTATTTCCTAATGCTAGAATAATAAAGATGGATTATAGAGAACATGATAAGATAATGGCTATAGTATTAGGATTAACACATCTAACAAATTTCATAATGGCTAAGATTCTAGCAGATGAGGATTATGATAGATTAAAGGAGATAGGAGGAACCACGTTTAGATTGCAAACTATATTATTAGAGAGTATAATGAACGATCCCCCATCTCTATCAATATCTTTGATGTTAAATAACCCATATATGAAGAGATATACTAAAAAGTATAAGAATATAGTAGATGAGTTATCTGAAGATATAATAAATAATGATCATAGCATCTTCAATTCATATAATAGAACTCGAAATAAACTATCTTCATTAACCAATCTAGAGGAATCCTATAAACTTATGTATGATATATTAGAAGTAATAAATAAGAGTTAGATTTAGTAGCAAGTATGATAAATTTAGCGATACTAGTATCTGGCAGAGGTAGTAATATGGAAGCTATATTAAAAAGTATAAAGAAAGGAGAGATCAATGCTGATCCCAAAGTTGTTATAAGCAATAAGAAGGATGCTAGAGCATTATCAATTGCTAGAGAGTATGGAGTTCCTACAGAGTTTATTGATGATCAAGGTAAAAAAGGAGTTAATTGGGAATATGATAAAAAGATAGTAGATGTTCTCAATAGATATGATGTTACTAACACAAATGGATTGATTTGCTTAGCAGGATACATGAAGATCCTCAGTCCAGAATTTATAAGATTGTATAAGCATAGAATTATGAATATTCATCCAGCGTTATTACCATCATTCCCAGGTCTAAATGCTCAGAAACAAGCATTAGAGTATGGTGTAAAGATAACTGGCTGTACAGTTCATTTTGCTGATGAAGGAGTCGATACTGGTCCAATTATAATCCAAAGAGCGGTTGAGGTTAGAGATGATGATACAGTAGAAACCTTATCTGCTAGGATATTAGAGCAAGAGCATATAGCATATCCTTTAGCAGTTAAACTCTTTGCTGAGAATAGGTTAAAGGTTGAAGGAAGGAGAGTATTCATTAAATAGCATTTAACTGTTATAGCATGGCAATCTCATTTGTAGATCATCATCTCTCTATAACCATTGGCAAATTTAAGGATTGTAATTGATCAAATGTTATATGCTTATCAGTTGGTTTTATACTAACTCTCATTTATGAGTGCCAGATGCTATAAACCTAACAGCTATCTTATCATCTTTATCATATCTTCAATACTAATCTTTAGATCTGGGAATACTTGATATGATTATAGAATTGTTCTAAACCTTGTTTGCCTTCAAAACCATGAGGGAATCCATGAATTATACAGTTATCATCAAATATCTTAAGATACTCTTCTCTCTTCATTAAAATTCTTAACTGCTTCCTTTATTATTGCTTTTAAACTCATACAATTTTTAGTCTTCTAATAGTATTTAAATATTTATTATATAATATTTTTCAATTATTTTATGAGCTAAGATTCTATTTGAATCCGTTATCATATGTTTATAGCATAGTTTCATATCACTTTCAACTAAACAAAAATCAGAATTTATGCATATGTAATCTGGAATATATAATCTAGCCTACTCTGTTTAGATATTGTACTATTTATATAGAATTACTATTAACCTAGTATACATGAAAAGCATGAAGACTATAACAATACTAGGCATAATGATGTTTATAGGAATAAGCATACCATTTGCAAATGCAGCAAATACCATCAATGCAGATCCAAGCGATGTTCCATTGAATGGCACTACAGATATCACTCTATGTGTTGATAATGATACCGATGTAAATTCGATAGGAATAATAGATCCTGATGGAACTATATTAGAACAAAAATCAGTTAGCATACCTATAGTAGGCGGTGATTGTTATACATGGACAGTTCCAGATGCTTTTGATGCAGTAACATTGAACCAACCTGGGCCATGGTCATTTTTCGTTAATACTGAACAAGGAATCCCTATATATTCTGACTTTCAAGTATCATTCTTCGTATTGCCAGAGACAGCTATAGGAGCTATAGGAGCAGTTGGAGCAATGGTAGCAGCATTAGGAATGTATACAATGAAGAAAAGAAATTAAATATAATTTTCTTTTTTTATTTAGCATTAGCTTATATTTATTGACATACTATTAGTTAACAAATGCTATACTATGAAGCTAAAGGCTTTAGAAATAAACTATAATCTTCTCAATTATAGTTTGTTCAAGAAACTTATATATTAATAGATGAAACTATAGGAGAGATATTGATAATTGATGGCAAAGAGGTAGCAAACAAAGTTAAAGAAAGAGTGAAAGAAGCAGTTAAAGTATTAAAAGATAATGGTATTGAACCATGCTTAGCAACTGTATTGGCTAGCGATGATCCAGCAAGTGCAACTTATGTTAAGATGAAGAAGAATGCTTGTAAGGAAGTTGGAATAAAGACTATAGATCATGAGCCAAAGAATTATACAAATGAGCAGATGATCGAACTAGTAACTATCCTTAACGAAGATCCAAAGGTTCATGGAATATTGATACAATTACCTTTGCCAAACAATATGAATGAATTCTTGATAACTGGGAGCATTAAACCAAACAAAGATGTAGATGGTTTAACTCCTTTTAACGTTGGTATGTTAGCATATGATCAAGGAATGTTAAAACCTTGTACTCCAGCAGGAATAATGGAGTTATTAAGATATTATAACATAAGCGTAGAAGGTAAGGATGTGGTTATAATAAATCGAAGTATGTTAGTTGGCAAGCCATTAGCATTCCTTATGCTAAATAATAATGCTACTGTAACAATATGCCATTCAAAGACCAAAGATCTTATAGATAAATGCAAGAATGCTGATATATTAGTAACTGCAGTAGGGAATGGGAAGTTTAGGGTAACTAGAGATATGGTTAAAGATCAAGCAGTAGTAATTGATGTTGCTACTGTTAGGATAGATAACAAATTAAGAGGAGATGTAGAGTTTGATGAAGTCAAGGATAAAGCATCATATATCACTCCAGTTCCAGGAGGAGTTGGACCTATGACTGTAGCTATGCTATTAAGGAATACAGTATTAGCAGCAGGTTTGAACAATGGAATCGATATCAGATTATAAAGATGCGTTAAGGAAGGCTATGAGATATGCTAGAGATATCTTAGCAAGAGATATGCTAGAATACCTTAGCAATATAATAGAGTATAGAGTATTAACATTAGATAAATTTAAAGAAGCAGAGATAGTAGGAGGATATTATCCAATAGGGTCAGAGGTTCAAACATTCAAGATACTAGATTTTGTCTTAAAGAACAAGGTATTAGCATTACCAAAAGTGGATAAAGAGATAAAGTTTGTTAGAGTAGATAATCTTAAGGAATTGGTTAAAGGAAGGTATAATATAATGGAACCTAGAGGTGAGATAACAAAACCAGATCTTATATTAGTACCAGCAATAGCATTTGATGAGAAAGGATATAGGATAGGATATGGTAAAGGATATTATGACAAATATTTAAGCAAGAATGATTGCTATAGCATAGGTTTGGCATACGATTTCCAAGTATTAAAAGAGATACCTCATGAAGATCATGATATTAGAGTAGATATGATTGTAACAGATAAAAGGATAATATTAGTAACTTAGACCCTTCTTGCCTATATCAGTTCTATAATGCATTCCTTCAAACCTTATAAGTTTAACAGCAGCATAAGCATTATCTATTGCATCCTTTAGGTTTCTTCCTAAAGCTGTTACTCCTAACACTCTACCACCATTTGTTACTATATTATTATCAACTTTAGCAGTTCCAGCATGAAATATTAATGCGTTTTTACTAGCCTCTTCTAATCCATGAATTATCTTACCTTTCTCATACTTGTTAGGATAACCTTTAGATGCTAGAACTACACATACTGCAGAGTTACTACTCCATCTAATTGGCTCTAACTCATCCAACCTTCCTTCAGATGCATAAATGGAATATTCTAATAGATTAGACTCCATCCTAGGAAGGATAACTTGTGTTTCTGGATCTCCCAATCTAACGTTAAACTCTAGAACATATGGCTTATCATCTTTGATCATCAAACCAGCATATAAGAAGCCTTTGAATGGCTTATTCTCTCTATTCATTCCATCTATAGCTTTTTTAATTATACCATCAATTATCTTCTCTTCTAAATCTTCATCTATTAATGGCATTGGAGAGTAGGCACCCATGCCTCCAGTATTAGGCCCTTGATCATTATCATATACCCTCTTATGATCTTGGCTAGATACTAAAGGCAAAAAATGCTTGCCATCGCTTATAGCTATGAATGATACTTCTTCACCATCTAACTTTTCTTCAACTACTATCTTATTACCAGCATCACCAAACTCTTTTTTGACCATAATTCTATCGATAGCATCTATAGCCTCATCTTTACTATTACAAACAATCACACCTTTACCAGCTGCTAAACCATCTGCCTTTACTACTACCTCATCTTTATCTTTAACATAATCTTTAGCTTCATCTGGATCATCAAATACTCTAAAATCTGCTGTGTTTATACCATATCTTTTCATAAACTCTTTAGCCCAAACCTTACTAGCCTCTAGGATTGATGCTTCCTTAGTAGGACCTAATATTGACAGCTCATTTGCATCAAATACATCTACAATACCCTTTGCTAATGGTTCTTCTGGTCCAACTATAGTAAATAGATCATGCTCTTTAGCAAATTTTGCTAGATTGTCTAGATCGTTTGCATTTATACCAATATTAATATTAGTTCCTCCATTTCCTGGCGCAAAATATGTTTTAATATCGTTATCTTTCTTTATCTTCCAGCCTATTGCATGCTCCCTTCCTCCAGAACCTATTATCAATACATCCATACTCTCACTTTATTACTTGCAATATCTCATCTGTATGTGCTTTTACATTTACTTTAGTGAATATATGCTGTATAATACCATTCTCATCTATGATAAATGTTACTCTCTTTGCCCTACCTCGTTCATTCAATACTCCATATAACTCGCTTATCTTCTTATCTTCATCAGCAACTAGAGGAAAGTTAAGATTATACCTTTCTGCAAACTTTTTATGCGATTCTAGACTATCTGTACTTATTCCTATAACAACTGCATTAAGATTATTCAGTTTATCTAAACCTTCTTGAAGATCGATAGATTGCATTGTGCATCCAGGAGTCTGATCCTTGACATAAAAGTATAGTATCACCTTCTTACCTCTAAAGTCTGATAGTCTGATCTTTCCTTTAGTTGAAATAGCCTCAAAATCTGGTGCTGGATCTCCAACTTTTAACTTCATACTCTGATCATAATTCTAAATCAATAAAAGCATTGCTATTGAACCCTTCTTTAGATATGCCTACTCTATCATAACCTAAAACTTCTCTAAAGATATCTACTATAGCATAAAATTTATTTAATTTGATCCATTCAGAATATCCATTATTATAAAGTAGGATAGGTAAGGGTTTGTTGAAATATTTATATGACGATGTTCTAATTCCATTTGAACCATCGCCTAATATAAAATGATCTAATATTACATAATTTGCAGCATGATCTATCTTCTTAGCAAATTTAATTGGATCTTCTAATGGCATTAATGGAGATATCGTTGCTACAGATCTTATACCAGCATCTTTGAACTTTCTCAAAGCATCTAATCTTGAAGCAATTGTATACATATGCTTTAATCTATCTTTATACCTTTTTGCTAAAGATTCATTCTCCATATCTGTCTCTACTGTTATATGTATAGATAATTTGCATAATTCATTTAACTCTTTTAGTAATGATATATCTCTTAGTATATTTGGTGTATGTGTTTGGATAACCAATCTATCTGGAGGATACTCTAGCATAGCCTCTAATATCTTCCTTGTTATGTTATATCTAAACTCTATAGGTGGATATGGATCTGTAACACTAGTCATAAATATCTCAAGTTTATCATATTTTGTATACTCTTTCTTATATAACATTGGAGCATTAATCTTTGCTATAATATACTTACCCCATTCTTTAGCATCTAGATTAGGATTTAATGCTTTTGCATAACAATAGTTACCACATAAAGATAATCCTAATTGACAGCCAATGTATGGATTTATTGTATGAGTAAATGAATATAAGAACCCTCTAGTCTTTGTTAATATACTTTTAGCATTACTCTCAATTATCTTCATATCATCTTCTTTATCTCTTTGAATATGCCTTCTATAGTATGCTCATCTGCAACAATAGGTTCTATTCCATACTCTTTTAATGCATCTCTAGTAAATGGTCCGATAGCTATCGCTTGACAATCTATAGCATCTACCATCTTGAAGAATGCATGGACATTAGAAGCACTTGTAAACACTATACAATCTAGATCAGTAATCTTCTCCTTTAATGATTGGTCATAATTTGGTTTTGTATCGTAAAATCTAATCTCAGTTACATTCATGCCTAATCTTTCTAATTCATTCTTAAGATAATAATTAGCAGCAGAGCTTCTAGGTATTAATATGCTTTTACCTTTTACATCCATCTTCTTAAATAGATCTATTATACCATAAGATGAGTATCTTTCTGGCATAAGATATACATCTATGCCATGTTTCTCTAAAGCCTCTCTAGTCTTTGGGCCTACAACAACTATTCTTTTACCTCTCAACTTTTCAATTATATCTTCTTCAAGCATATCTATAGCATTTGCACTCATAAATAGGATATAATCATGATCTTCAAGCATACCTCTTAATCTATTAATCTCATCGTTAGGGGTTAATCTTATTACATCTAATGCTATCGCATCTAAACCAATGCTTCTAACTAGTTTTATGAATTCCATCGCTTTACTTTCATCTCTAGTTATACCTATCTTCATGCTCTTAACCTCTCTGATACTTTAACTACATCTCCTATTATTATTACTGCTGGCGGTTTTATCTTCTGCTCTTTAACTTTCATAACTATATCATCTAATTTACCATATATTATCCTCTCTTCCTTCTTGCTAGCATTCTCTATTACTGCTATTCTTGTATCTTTATCCATTCCTCCATCTACCAATCTATCAATTATTTTCTCTAGATTGCTTATGCCCATAAGCACAACTATTGTATCAACTGCTTTAGGAAGCATCTCCCATCTAACTCTTTCATTCTCTTTCATAGGATCTTCATGTCCAGTAACTATTGCTAGAGAGGAAGCATATCTCCTATCTGTTAATGGAACTAATGAGGATGCAGAAGCTGCTATAATAGATGATATACCTGGTATTATCTCAAACCTTATATCATTCTCTTTCAGAAATTCTGCTTCTTCTCCTCCTCTTCCAAAT
Source organism: Candidatus Nitrosocaldaceae archaeon (assembly GCA_026002835.1). The sequence goes on along the minus strand of BPGC01000001.1, from coordinate 192,263 downwards.
ATGAATGGATCTCCTCCATGCAATCTTACTACCTTCTTACCTTCTTTAGCATATTTTAGCATTAATTGATTAGTCTGTTCTTGATGCTTATAATCATCACCTACTGCTCTACCCACATATACTTTTTCAACATCAAATTTATCTAACAATTCTTTACTAACCAATCTATCATACAATATAACATCAGCATCTTTCATGATATTGATAGCCTTGATGCTAATAAGCTCTGGATCTCCAGGTCCAGCTCCAACTATATAAACAATACCTTCATCCATATCTCCATTCCTTAGCAAGTTCTAACGCTCCCTTACTAATAAGCTCTTCAGATACTTTTACTCCAACTTTCTCAGCATTACTCTTCTCGTCTGTTATAGTAACATCAATCCTTTTACTAGCATCATATGAGCATATACTAGCATGTAACCTTATCTTATTATCATAAACCTTAGCAAAAGCACCTAGAGGAAATTTGCATCCAGCATTCATCTTTGCTAATAGACTCCTCTCTGCTACTGATTCTAACCTAGAATTTATATCTTCTATCTTCTTCAATGTTTTGATCAACTCTTCATCCTTCTCTCTAGCAACAATAGCTAATGTTCCCTGACATGGTGCTGGTAAGAATAGATCTGGGTCAAACCGTTGAGTTATATAATCTTCTAAACCTAACCTCCTTAGTCCAGCTTCTGCTAATATTACAGCATCGTATTGATTATTAAGCATCTTGTTTATCCTAGTTTCTACATTACCTCTTATATCTTTTATAATAAGATCATCTCTAATATGCTTCAATTGGACAGCCCTTCTTAAACTACTAGTGCCTATTATAGAGTTTGGTTCTAACTCATCCAATCTTTTATTCCTACTAACTAGAACATCATTGGGTACTTCTCTCTTAGGAACCGATGCTATAGTTAATCCTTTAGGCAGTTCTGAAGGGATATCTTTCATGCTATGAACAGCTATATCGATCTCATTGTTCAATAATGCAAGATCTATCTCTTTCTCGAATATCCCTTTACTGTTTATAGCATATAAAGGTCTAGCATCATTATCACCTTTAGTCTTTATAATCTTGATCTCAAATTCTAGATCGTTAAATGCATCTAATATTAATCTAGTTTGTGTTAATGATAATTTACTTCCTCTAGTTCCTACTCTTATCATCTCAACTCCCTTAATGCTCTCTCTATAATATCAATACTCTTCTTTATTATCTTCTCATCATGAGAATATGAGATGAAGCATGTCTCGAATTGCGAAGGAGGTATGAATAGTTTATTCTTCAATAATTCTTTAAAGTATCTTTTGAATAATTCTGTATTGGAACTCCTTACTGTATCATAGTCTATAACCTCTCTATCTGTAAAAAAGATCTGAAACATAGATGCTATGTTATTCACTCTAGCATTTATCTTATAATCTTTTATATAATCTCTCATAGCATCTGCAATTGCTTTACAATGTTTTTCTAATTGTTTATATATCTTCTTCTTCCTTAAGAACTCGATATTTGCTATACTAGCGGATACAGATAATGGATTTCCAGCAAAAGTACTTGCTTGATAAACGTTACCTTCTGGAGCTAGATTACTCATTATCTCTTTCTTACCAACTAATGCTGATATAACAAAACCATTTGAGATAGCTTTAGCAAATGTTGCTAGATCTGGTTTTATACCATAATACTCTTGTGCACCTCCTAACGCTAACCTAAATCCAGTTACTACCTCATCAAATATCAATAATGTATCATTCTCTTTAGCAATCTTCGCAAGTTTATGAAGATAATCATCTTTAGGAAGAATCAAGCCCATATTAGCTATAATTGGTTCTAGAATTATACATGCTATATCATCTTCTTTTTTAAACAATTCCTCTACAGATTCTATATCATTATATGGTAATACTAGCGTATTATCTGCTACACAATCTAACATACCTTCTGATAATAACAATTTCTGCTCTAATGCACCAGAACCAGCTTTTACTAATACATAGTCATATGCTCCATGATAACATCCTTCAAACTTTACAATCTTACTCTTCTTTGTATATGCTCTCGCTAACCTTATAGCATGCATAGTTGCTTCAGAGCCAGTATTCATAAGCCTAACCATCTCTGCTGATGGTATACATTTATGAAGCAACTCTGCCAACTCTACTTCTTTCTCTGTAGGAGTACAGAATAACGTTCCATCTTTTAACTGTTCTTTAGCAGCATTAGTAACATCTTTAAAAGCATGTCCTAATAACAATGCTCCATAACCCATACAATAATCAATATACTCATTATTCTCTACATCTTTTATCTTACAACCTTTAGCACTCTTTATAAAGAATGGATATGGATCGAAGTATCTAACTGGACTATTAACTCCTTTAGGCATTAACCTCTTAGCCTTCTGGAATAACCTAGCATTATTCATACCATTAAAACAGATCTACTCTTATAAAAATCTCATTAAAAATTAGGTTTATGGGTTACAGTTAACCCTTGGATTGAATGATGAGAATGTTCCATCGGTATTAAATTTCCATATCCATACATGTAGATCGTAATGCCATGGCATGTTAGGATCATGTCCAGGCATAGGTCCTTCCATCTTATGCTTATTGAATAGTATTGGAGCTTCATTAGCGAACCCTTGCTCTGGAACACTTTCACCAAACCATGGAACTAAACCTTCCTCAGTTTCTACCATAGCTGGTACAAAATATTCAACTCCTGTTAATCTAAAATCTCCGTTCTTCTTTGGTTCATAAAGTATGATCTCTGGATTCATCTCATCAACTTCTAGATCTGATGCAAGTTCATCGTTAATATAATGTATGCCCATATTTTCTACACATTCTATTGTAGATTGATAGTTATTATTCTCTGCTACACTAACATCTTTATAATCTACAGTCTCTAATTTTAACTCAATAAGCATCTTATGTGCTGATTTCTCTGGTTTAATAGCAGTAGCAGATACAATTGAGAATATCATAACTACTACTATCATGCTCAAGATTATTGTATCTGTTCTTATCATTACATACTATATTTATGTATTGCATATATACCTTCCTAATAAAATTGAACATTTTATAAAGTAAATAAATGTATGCAGCAATGTGAGAAGAGCAATAGTAATAGGCGGAAGCATAGCTGGTTTATTAGCATCTAAAGTATTATCTGATAATTTTGATGATGTGTTTATAATAGAGAAAGATCATTATAATAAAGAGAGGAATGGCACTCCACAAGCAAATCAGATTCATATATTATTAGCAAGAGGCAGGCAAGTATTAATAGAATTATTCCCAGACATTGAAAATTTGTTACTAGCAAGAGGAGCAAATAAAATAGACTTCATTAATGATGTTAGAGTCCGTTTTCCAGATGGTTGGTCATTAAACTTTAGATCAGATGTATATACATTCACATGTAGCAGACGTTTATTGGAAGATGTTATACTAGAAGAGGTAAAGAAGCATAAAAATATCAAGATAATTGATGGTAGAAAAGTTGAAGGACTTTTAGCAGATAATAATAGAATAATAGGTGTTAAATTGGATGATAAATCTATTTATGGTGATCTTATAGTTGATGCTAGTGGGAGAAATACAAATACACCCAGATGGTTAGAAGAGTTAGGTTTTGGAAAAGTTAGGGTTAGCAAGATCAATTCGTATGTAGGCTATGTTACTAGAATAATACAATTAGATGAAGAGCCAGAATGGAAGAGTATAATAATATTTCCTAAACCACCAGATAACCCAAGAATGGGTGTTTTACTAAAGATAGAGGATCAAAAATGGATGGTAGGAGCATTAGGGATTAACAAAAATTATCCTCCAACTGATAATGATGGGTTCTTGAATTATCTTAAAATGTTAGAAGATGATTCTATATACAAGTTTGTTAAAGATTCAAAACCAATATCTAAGCCATACTCTTATAGAGAGATAGGAAGTAGGAGGTATCATTATGAAGAGATAAACATGCCTAAAAATCTTCTTATTATAGGAGATGCTGTTACATCATTAAATCCTCTATATGGACAAGGCATGACTATAGCAGCTCTTGCATCTATAGCATTACGCAAATATGATATGAAGGAGATAGTAAAGGTCAGTAATTTTCCATGGCTATTAGGCACAAGCGAAGATTTTAGATGGAGTGCTACTGAAGGAGAAAAACCAATAATAACAAAGTTTATTCAATGGCTTGTTCATTATCTAATGCTTTTATCAACAGAAGATAAAGAGATAGCGTATAGATTCGCAAGAGTTATCCAGATGCTAGATACACCTACATCATTATTAAAACCTAGAATATTATTCAAGATATTGTACAAGAGCATCATATCTCTTTTATCTTAGTCTCATCAAATATATCTGAAGCATACCATGTATATCTAAAGAAATCTAGACACCATTCATGGAATAAAGGATCTCTGCTATAAAACATCTTATTCATATCCGTCTCCCCTTTCTTATTAGGGAATAAAACACCAGCTTCTTTATCAGTTACTATAACCATAACTTGAACTTTCTTTATCATTCTCCTTTCTACTAATCCTTTATTCATAAAGTTATTCCAACCAAATTTTTGTAGTAACTCTCTTCTGCCTTTTGGAACTATCGTATTTTCTCCAAATATGTATGAAAATTTGACACCATGATTAAGCCTATCTACTATTGGCTCTATGAGATCTAATGGTACTTGTGCCATTATCTCCATTATATGTTCATTAGCATTTCTATACATATCCTTCCATCTAGCTAAAATAGCAACAACACCATTTATCAACTCTGAATTATTTAATGCTCCAATCCTTTGTATGAATTTCATTGGTAGATCTCCCAGTGTATGTTCTTCGAAATATGGCTTGTTTTTTGATAAGAATTGAAACGATGGTATCTGTGTTAATACAATCTCTCCATAAGTAGTTAATATTAACAATCCATCTGGATCCTTCTCAACCAATCCAGCGTCTATCAATCTATTAATATTTCTATGAACCTCTTGTATACTAACATCTAAAGTCTTTGCTAATTGTGATAATTTCATATTCTTCTCTTTTAACTTGAAAAGTATATTTCGCCTCATCTCACCAGCTAGTTCCCAGAATATATCATACTCATCTACGCCCAAGCCAATATAGATAATACAAGACTCGTTTTTAAGCTTAATGTATCTAATCAACTTGTGTAATACTTGCATTTGTTTGATAATGGCATCTTTTAATTATGCTTAAAACATATTATAGTTTTGAATATTAATACATAATATTCATATAGTATTAATCCTATCATAAATTATGAACTTCAAATGCAGAAGCGTAGGAATGGAATGTGATTTTGAGGTTAGAGGAGTAAGCTCTGTGGAAGAAGTTATGGAGATAGCAAAAGCCCATGCAAAACATGCTCATAATCTAACTGAGATCCCTCCAGAGTTAGCAGAAAAAGTCAAGAAAGCCATAGAGTAAAATTATCCAAAACTCTTTTTATCTAGTTATTTAATTTAATAACATGAAGAAAGGGGTATTAAGAGAGATAATAAGTAAAGCAATCTATGCTGATAATCCCTCACTATACAAAGTAGGCTTTAGAGATCTAGATCAAATAAAAGAGCTGCCATTGCTAGAGTTTATCAAAGAGTCTGACAATTTTAACTTGATCCCTATAACTAGAATTATCTATATTAAAAAAGGAGATGAGGTATTATATTACAAGCCGAAGCGTTGATACAGTTATATTATATAAAAATTCATAGATAATCTAGATTATAATATAAAACTAATAACATAATATTATAGTTTTATTATTATCGTGCTAAATATTTACAATTATTCTCAAGTAAAATTTAAAACATATAGATATATATGATATATGATGGGAAAAAGAGTAATACTGACAAATGATAGAACCCTAACTAGTGAGTATAGAAGCGTACCTTTATTCGACTTTATGAGCTGTGCACCCTCAGAAAGAGTACCAGATTTCGTATTCAGATTCTTAGCACCAGATGTGCCTATGAATAATGGAATATTATCAAAAGCACCGTATGGTTTGAGAAAGATAGAGGCTGGTTTGCTAAGGAGTTATAAGAGGGATGAAGTAGCAGTTATTCATCCAGACTATCTTGAGAGATATATAGATATGGATACAAGAATAGTTGGGATCTATGCAATGGATCCTTTAGGATTAGCACCAGTTAGTATGATGTTTACTGGAGGGCAAGTTGTATTTACACCGATCAACCAGAAGTACTTCGTAGAACTTGCATTGAAATTAAAGGAGATGAGATTGAAACATGGTTACAAGTTCAAAGTGGTTGTAGGAGGTCCTGGAGCATGGCAGTTTGAGTTTAGACATAGGCAACAAGAAGAGTTGATGGTAGATCATGCTGTTATAGGTGAAGCGGATCATATAGCAGATGAATTATTTAGAGAGATAGAAAGTAAAGATATGCCTCCTAGAATTAGAGTTGCTAGGCAACCTAGAGTAGATGAGATACCAGAGATAGTAAATGCTAGTATTCATGGAGTAGTTGAGGTTATGAGAGGCTGCGGAAGGAATTGCGAGTTTTGTGAACCTAATCTTAGGATAGCAAAGTATTTCCCATATGATAAAGTTACTAGAGAAGTAGCAATAAATGTAAAAGCTGGAACACATAAGGTATGGGTTCATAGTGATGATATATTCCTATATGGTTTAGAGGATAAGAGATCATTTATGCCAAACAAAGATGCAATATTAGGCTTGTTCGATGCAATAATGAATGTAAAAGGGGTAGTTAGATCACAACCAACTCATGGTACTGTATCAGCAGCGGTAGCGGATCCTGATATGATCAGAGAATTGTCTACGATAATTAGAGCTAGTGATAGCAATATAATTGGTATCCAACCAGGAATGGAGACTGGCTCTGGAAATTTGATCAAGAAATATATGCCTTATAAGGCAAAGCCATTTGCTCCAGAAGAATGGCCAGATGTTATATTTCATGGGACTAGAATACTCAATGAGAATTACTGGTTCCCAGCATATACACTGATCTTAGGTTTGCCAGGAGAGACCGAGGAAGATAACTGGGATACAGTAAGGCTGATAGACAGATTAGAGAAAGAGTTGCCAGAGAGGATTGGCAATAAAGCACACTTTACAGCTACTCCATTAACCTTCGTGCCAATAGGAGTATTGAAAGGGGATGAGTTCTTTAATGCTGCAAATATAAGTGAGAGTCATTATGCGATAATATACAGAACTTGGAGACATACTATATACGAATTATATAATGCACCACCAAGAGTAATAAATCTTAACCCCTTCTTGAAGCCGTTTATGATGAGGTTCTTCAAATGGGGCGCAAATCTCATCCTAAAGGTTATAGAGGATTGGGGAAGAAAGTTAGGATATGATCCAGAAAAGTCATTGCTTGTTAAATACGCCTAATTTTTATATCTTATATTTTATTATTCCTTATCTTATAGTTGAATAGAAATGTATATATTCTTGTATAGTACCAATATTAATGATGAGTGCCATGGCTGGTATTTGGGCACTGTTTGGAGGATTGCTGGATAGCTTGGCTGGGCAGATAGGACCACAGTTCGATCCGCTGTTCTATGATGTGATGATCTACATAGTAGGAACTATGATGTTTGCAATATTCTTGCTTAGCGTCATAGCATTCTGGGTAAGAAGAAGAGGTATTGGAGCAAGAGAGGCGTGGGTTGCAGAGTTAGAGAAGTACTATGAGAGAGAAGGTATCGGACTCCTTCCAGAAGAGAGAAGAGTATAATCACATACCTTTATTTTTATAATTCTCTGGTTAACATATAAGTTACTATCTCATCTATCTCTGATATTTCATCAGTTAATTCTTCTCTAATCTTGCTTCTTAATCTTCCTACTTGATTTGGAGATATAGTTGCTGGATCTATATTATTCAATAGAGTTGGAAGTTTGTTTTCTGCTTTCTTTCTGGCTTTCTTACCTAACTCTGCTAACTCTTTATGGTAAGAATTATCTGGATTGAATTCTTCAATAGGTAATTCAAGCACTTTCTTATGAATATCTCTAGGTCCCCATAAACCTCTTGTCTGAAATGGTTTTATCAAATTGTCAGTAATTGATGAATTAAGTATAGATGATAGATAATATATTTCGTCTTTTAAATTACTACTATAATAATAGCACTTTGATTCAGCTACAAATCCTTGTAGTTTTAATTTAATTCCATCTACTTGTATTGATAACTCTTTTGTAAGATCAACTATACATGAGCTTAAAAATGTGCCAGATGTATTATATAAAACTACATAACGTTTAGAAGGATCTTGATTAGTTATTTTATTACTATAATTTAACCACTCGTAGATATTAGATCTATCTGCTTTTTCCATACGTATCTCATTCCAAAGCTTTTCACATTCTTCTAGCCATGTAGCCATACCTTCATGACCTATTCTAGAAATTATATCTCTAGTTAGTAATTTATATGAATTATTAGAAGGTTTGATAGGCAATACAACTAACCTAAATGGCAGATGGATAAAAGGCAGAACATCACTTCCCAATAATGTAGCATATAGATATTCAGATTCTATATTACCTTTAATAACAACTTCTTTATATCCATCTTTAGCCATGTTTTTTGCTCTTTGAGAAGTCTCTAGGTATGGCATTCTAGCATTGATGCCAAACCTTTCATGCTTCTTTATATCTACAAACCAAAATGATCTAGGAACTATGGTAGCGCCTTGCTTAAACTTTTTCTTATATTGAGTTACACTACTTTTATTGTTCTCAAATACAAAATCTTCACTAACCCACGCACTCCTCTCACCTCTATGAATCAGTTTGAGTTTTGTTTCTTTAATACTAATTCTACCTTTATTGATATATTCATTGAATTCATCTAGTTTTGCGTTCTTATGCTTAAGTTTACCCTCTATAATAAAAGCATTCAAAGGATATTCATTCTTCTTACTCTTTTCTGCAATTATAACACAAGAAGGCACATTAAATAATGGCGATAATTTATCTAGATCCCATATTTCTTTGATAGCTAAATCTAGTCTGAATGAGAATCTTCTAAAATTATCATGCTGATCTCCAGTAAACAGAGATCTAGGCATAACAAATGCTATAATACCATCATTATTGAGATATTTATCAGCACATCTAATTAGAAATAGAGACGCTAGCTCCATATGCGTTAACAATTCATCATCTTTACTATCTAAGAGATTATATTCACGTATAATCATATCTTTAATCATATTTTGCCTATCTGTATTTTGTATATATCTATAAGATAACCATGGCGGATTGCCTACTATAACATCGAATCTTCCAATCATAGAAGGTTTATAGATGTTTTTAAGAATAAATGAATGGATAGTATCCTTCTTCATTGTAATAAGTTCGGCTAATACTTTTGCGGTGTTCTCAACTATAGCAAACTGTTCATCATCCAATCTAAATTTGGATTTTACGAACTTCTCGAATCCTATAGAAAGATTGGTTCTTTTTTCTACCAAGTTTATTGCATGATCTCTTATAACATCTATCAACTCATCTATCATCTTATTTTCTATATTACTTGGTAAGCTTGGTAAGCGTAGAGCTCTTTGTTGATCTATATTATATGTATAAACATATCTATCAAAATAAGTAGAAGGAAATACTATAGAATCTGCTAAATAGATAGGAATATAGATATTTTCCTCCTTCTTGCTAAGATCTTCCCCTAAAGCCATAAGATAGTTAGCTTTGCTAATCAAAACTGCTAGAGGATGAACATCAATACCATATACCGAATTGATAATGGATTTTAATCTTTCAGATGGTTTAAGATCTTTCAACAAATCAAGTTTAAAGCGTATAGTAGATGCTAGGAAAGTGCCAGAGCCGCATGAAGGATCTAAAACTTTAGAATTTACTTTAACAACATTCCTCACTATTCTATCTGCTAACCAATCTGGAGTATAATACTCTCCTAGATCATGCCTCTCTTCAGGATCAACCAACTGTTGATATAGTTCTTTAAATACATCTTCGTTTAGACCAGAAAGATCATACCTTTCTAATCCTTCTAATATGTAATCTGCAATATTAACCTCTTCATCAGCTTTTACTAACCATGAGAAAAAATCTTCAATGAGAAAGTTCTCTATTCCATACTGTTTGAATATACCTCCTCTAAGTATATTATTTATAACATTTTTGGACGTTGGAATTACATTGCCTTCATAGTATGTATAAACCATAAGTTTTGCTAGAGTTGCCAAGTATGTATGCTTAAGGAATAGCTCTTCGTTATCTATTCTATTACCATAAACTATACTCAAATATTTGCTCCATTCGTTGTATATAGTAGTAAATTTGCTTTTATTGGCATCCCAGAGATTCTTTAATTCATTAATACAATCCTTAAAAATAATGCTATTCAAACCAAAATCTTCTACTATATTAATAGCAGTAGGCTGTTTTAGCGTATGATATAAGAAGTATCTATCGAGATTCTTATAGACTTTAGTAGATTCTATTTCTCTAATATCAAAATTGTCTATCTCTTCAAGTATTATATCTCTTTCAGTAAAATTTTCTATCTTTGAAGAACGGGGTCTAAATATATAAAATTTAAAACCATCACTTGCTATACATAAATACTTTATCATCCCTATGTTATTCCATAATATTGCTGTGTATCTTTGTAACTGACTTTTCGCTTCATCTAATTTACGACGCTTTAAATTATTCTCAAACTCAATTATTACATTACCTAACAGAGCATCTATTCTTCCTTTTACCAATATTGTCTTATCACTTTTTATATATTTCTCTAGATCTGGATCGAGTCTAGCACTATTAATAACAACATGCTTGAATACATCTCTAATAAATTCCATAAATAAAAATGCTTTAGTGGATTCTGTATTAGCACCTTCTATATCATGCATATATCTTTTTAATCTAGCCTCGAATTCTTCCATATTCATAGAAAGAAATGATCTCCATAGAATATAAATATGCATCCCTAGTTTACAAAATATAGATTTATGATTTAAAGCATAACTTATTTATCTATCCTTTAATTTAAGGTATGTAGAATTGACATCAGTATTCCTGAATCCGAGATCGATAGCAGTGATAGGAGCTTCAGAGAAGCCTGGAACTATAGGAAGAGCTATAATAAACAATATAAAGAGTGGATATAAAGGGAAGATATTTCCTATAACACCTTCTCATCAAACTGTATTTGGTATACAAGCATACAAGAGTGTATTGGATGTTCCAGAAGAGATAGATCTAGCAGTTATAGCAACGCCTAGCAAGATAGTTCCAAGAGTGTTAGAAGAGTGTGGTAAGAAAGGGATCAAAGGAGCGATAATAATAACTGCTGGTTTCAAGGAGATAGGAGGAGAAGGAGAAATACTACAGCAACAAGTTGAAGAGATAGGTAAGAAATATGGAATAAGGATAATAGGTCCAAACTGTCTAGGAGTAATGAACCTTGCTCCAGATACAATGATGAACTCTACATTCTTGAAGGTAACTCCTAAGAGTGGAAATATAGCTCTAGTATCACAATCTGGAGCGATATGTGCTGCTCTAGTTGAAGATGCAATTGGACAAGATATAGGATTCTCAGCAGTTATAAGTATAGGCAATAAGGTTGACTTTGATGAATGCGATATTCTAGAGATGTTAATGGATAGCAAAGAGACTAGAGTTATAGTTATGTATCTAGAAGAGATAATGGATGGAAGAAGGTTCATAAATGTTTGTAGAAAGATAACTAAAGAACTAAGAATTCCAGTGCTAGTGCTAAAGTCTGGAAGAACTCCAGAAGGTGCTAAAGCAGCTATGAGTCATACTGGAGCATTGATGGGTTCAGACGAGGTATATGATGCTATTCTTAAACAAGCTGGGGCAATTAGAGTAGATGGCATGCAAGAATTGTTCGATTATGCAACTGCATTTGCAAAGATGCCATTGCCTAAAGAAGGAGTAGCCATAGTAACAAATGCTGGAGGTCCTGGCATAATTGCTACTGATTATCTATCTATGCATGGGTTGAAATTAGCAGATATAAGTGATATAAGAAGTAAGATAGAAGAGGTTATACCGCCATATGGCTCTCCAAGAAATCCAGTAGATATAGTTGGTGATGCAGATTATAACAGATTTGAGAATGTATTATCATTAGTATTGGAGCATCCTAACGTTGGTTCATGTATAGTGATGTGTACACCATCTGCTACATTAGATTACGATGGTTTAGCAAGGGTTATAGTTAAGATGAAGGAGAAAGGGAAGACTATAGTTGCTAGTCTGATGGGCTTGGCTGAAGGTATGGAGAATAAGAGGATAATGGCTGAAGGAGGAATTCCTCATTATATGTATGTAGAGTTAGCAATAAGAGCATTGAAGAGGATGTATGATTATAAAGCATGGTTAGAAGAGCCAACTGATAATATTAATACATTCAGTGTTGATAAGGATAAAGTTAAGAGCATAATAGAGAATGCTAAGAAAGAAGGTAGGAGCAATCTTATAGAAGAGGAGGGTTATGAAGTGTTAAAAGCATATGGCATGCCTATACCTAAGAGTAGTTTAGCAAAGAGCGAAGATGAAGCAGTTAAAGCAGCAGAAGAGATAGGATATCCAGTAGTATTAAAGATTGTATCGCCTAACATAATTCATAAATCAGACGCTGGAGGAGTTAAAGTCAATCTAAATAATGAGCAAGAGGTAAGAGATGCATATAATACAATAATAAAGAACGCAAAGAATTATGATCCTAACGCAGAGATAGTTGGTATATTAGTAGAAGAGATGGTAAAGAATGGTAAAGAGGTTATAATAGGTGCAAACAAGGATCCAAAGTTTGGTCCAACAATAATGTTTGGTCTAGGAGGAATATATGTTGAAGTATTAAAGGATGTAACCTTTAGATTAGCACCAGTTGGAAAGCATGAGGCAATGAAGATGATCAATAGCATAAAGATGAAGAAGTTATTAGAAGGAGTTAGAGGAGAAAAGCCTTCAGATAAAGAGTCTATTGCTGAATGTATACAAAGGTTATCACAACTAATGCTAGACTTTCCAGAGATTGCTGAGATAGATATGAATCCAGTTATGGTATTAGAAGAAGGTAAAGGTTGTAGAGTTGTAGATGTAAGGATAGGGTTGAGCAAATAAAATCATAAAAATTTTCTTTTGGTTTAAATTATATCTAGATTATTGTATCTACATGCTTATACTGATAACTGGCGAACCTGGAGTAGGAAAAACTACAATATTATTAAAATTATTCAATATGCTTAAGAGCTATAAAGTAGGAGGCATAATTGCTAAAGAGATAAGGAGTAATGGAAGAATAGGATTTGAGTTTATAGATCTCTCATCTAATAAAAGAGAGTTATTAGCAAGTATACATGGTAACGGTCCAAGAGTAGGGAAATATTATATAAATTTGGAAGGATGCAAATTTGCTGCTGATATATTGAAGAATGCTAACAATTATGATATAATATTAGTTGATGAACTAGGACCTATGGAGTTCAAATCTAAAGAATTTAGAGATGCTGCAAAGATGTTGTTAGATGTTAATAAGATAAGGATAGTTGTTATACATAAAAGGTTAAAAGATACTATAATAGATGAATATAAGAGAAGAGCTAATGCTATCATAACTGTAACAAAAGAGAATAGAGATAATATACCAGATTATATACTTAAGATGATATGCTAGTTGCGGGAATTGATGAGGCTGGCAGAGGCTCATTGCTAGGTCCATTAGTCATAGCATGCATAATAATAAATGATGATAAGATCAAATATTTGAAAGAGATAGGTGTCAAGGACTCAAAGATGCTTAGTAGAAAGAAGCGTTTAGAATTATATGAAGAGATAAAAGAGGTTGCAGATAAGATGATAATAAAGAAGATAACCACAAAAGCCATAGATGCTAGAACAAATCTTAATAGATTAGAGTTGGATACAATTGCTAATATTCTTAAGAATGTTAGATTAGAAGAGATATATATTGATTCTTTTTATAGAAATCCTAAGAAGATAGTAGAGGTGTTAGCAAATAGATTATGTTATAATCCTAAAATATATGCAGAGCATAGAGCAGATGCAAATAATATAGTTGTAGGAGCTGCATCTATTATTGCTAAAGTTAATAGGGATAAAGAGATTGATAAATTGAGAGTATATGGCAATGTAGGCTCTGGATATCCTTCAGATGAAATAACAATCAAGTTTGTTGAGGAATGGATAAAGAAGAATAAACAATATCCAGAGTTTGTTAGGAAGAGTTGGAAGACTATGAAGAGGATTGATATTTCGCAATCACAATTGCATGATCCTTATCAAAAGGTTCTAGATTGATAACTTCTAATACTTTAAACTCTCTTAATTTAGCTATCTCTTCCTCAATAACTTGTTTGGGTTCTTTAACAACATCAATACTTCTACTCTTTATTACTAACATAAGGTATCCATTCTCTTTAAGATAATTATTACAATTTGTTATAGCTATTTCTGTCTGATCTGGTTGAGCTATATCACAATATACAACATCTACTTTACCAAATGTTGAATAATATAATGCTTTTCTAGCATCTTCAATTATAGGTATTACATTCTTCCTAGGTTTTGCTACTTTATCTAACAATTCTCTTGCTACTCTAACTGCTGGTTCTACTGCAAATATTATTCCATCTTCAATAATATCAGATACATGGCTTACTGTAGTGCCAGTTGATGCTCCTAGATACAATACATTACTGCTCTTCTTAATAGGCATATTTCTCAAGCCTTTGATAATGGCAGCTGCCAATTTGCTTCTGAACGGATCCCAAACTCTATACTCATTATCATCATGAATTATCAACTTTTCTCCATAAACTTGGATACCTCTTGCTAAGTTCTTAGTGCATAACTTATCTTCCTTATCTATTCTTAGCCAGAGTATATTATCTTCGCTTCTTACCATACCTCTTCACCTTCTTCCTCTTCTTCTCTTTATAGACTTTCTTAGGCTTCTCTTCCTTCTTCTCTGGCATCTCCTTGTATCTCTCTTTAATCTCTTCTATCCTCTTATTAAGTCTAGTAAGTAGTTCTGGATCTTTGATACCTTTGTATAGATCGATTCTTGCAGCTAATGCTAGGTTTGCAGCTAATGCTCTTGCTATTTTTCCTCTCTGCCATTTAGGAGAAGAATGTATTATTGCATGCTGGAAAATTATTCCATGTTTTGGAGGTTTGCTCTTGCTCTTCAATGCTCTGAATAATGCTTTTTCTGCACCTAATACTTGGATTGTGCTTGCTGGGAGAGTTGCTAATCTATCTAAACCTCCAGCTTTTGCTATTAGTCTAGCACCTACATTTGCTCCTACTAACTCTTTTATATTAGGAGCAACCTCTTCCATCTCTTTTTCCAAGTATCTATCTATAGCATCTCTACTCTTTATTAACATCTTTAGATCTTTTGCTATATTCTTTAATACATTAATACTATCATTTGTTATATCTCCTCCTTTACTCTTTCTTGCTGCTTCTAGTATGATATCTCCTCTATTTCCAAGAGGTTTAAGATTATCTTCATTTAGTTCATCTCTAGAACCTATAAGTATTATATCACAATATGTGTTTATATTCTCAATCAAAGCACTAAGTTCTGGAAAGTGTAAACCATACCATTCTCTAACTCTTTCTGATAATATATTTATAGATTTGTCATATTCATCTAAAGCATTGACTGCTTGGATTATATGTAGATCTCTTCTAGTAGAGGCTTCTTTAATCTTTAACTCCGATAACTTTATAGCAAACTCTCTTAGCGATAACTTTGCTTCTTCTTCATTATCAGCAAAACCATACTTTATGAGCAGATCTAATTTGTTCTCAATTATCTCAAGTTGTTCTTTCTGATCCATCAACTCAACTTCAAAACCATAATCTTTTACTATATCCAAGGAAGGATCGTTTATCTTTATCTTATCTTTAATATCTGTTAGTAGATTAGATAGATCATATGCCTTATTCTTAACTTGGATAAACTCATCTATATCTTTGAATCTGATACTTTTTGTTACATCATTTAAAGCGAGTATGCCTAACTCTAATAACAATAACTTCATCATACAAATCCTATACATAGCCCTATAAAAAAGGTTAAGTCTTGAATGACTCTGGATGTTCTAATATATACTCTAGATTATACCTCAATTTATCAAAAACCTCTTCTATATTCTCCTCAACTTTCCTCTTTCTTCCTATAGGATTACAATATGATACAACTTCTTTATGGAGGAAAGGATGATCCATTCCTTCTTCTTTAATCTTCTCTACTGCTTTTTTTGCTATGCTATCTATCTCTACTAATGTATCTGCTCTCTTTATTCTAACAGCATATGCCTCATTTATAGGCAGATTTATGAATCTATCAACCCTTTTCAATATAGATTCATATGCTGAACCGAATAACTTTTCATCCTTCTCATATCCTAAGCCTAGTGTTATGTAATAAGGGAATTCTATAGAATCCATTATCCTAATATCATCCTCTAATATTCTAGAATCCTCATTTAGATATATTCTATATACATTCAATGCTACATAGCATCTCTCCCTTAGAGTTGGCTGCTTCTCTATATTAAGTTCCATGAGATCATAAGCATACTTGCTTGGGATTGATAAGCATAAGAACTCTTTTATGCCTAACTCTTTTGCTGCTAGAAATCTATGCTGCCCATCGATTATCTTATAATTCTCATCTTTAACTACTATCAATGGAGTTACAAAACCTAGCTTCTTTATAGATACCATCAATCTATTGACATGATATTGGGATGGTCTTCTCTGTATATTTATAACCTCCAACTCATCAATTGGTATCAATAATATCTCTTGTTTATAATTGTGTAAAGGCTCTTCTATCTCTCCAATCTTTCTAGCCATAGGCTACTAGATATTATGCTAATAATTAAAATTTTGGGTTTATTTTAGATATGCTTGTGCTCTCTCTGCTATAGCATTAGCCATCTCTTTTGTTCCAGCATTTCCTCCTAGATCGTATGTAACATATTTCCCTTCATTGATAACATCTTCAGTTGCTTTGAATATCGCTCTAGCTATATCCTTCTCTCCTAGATACTCTACCATCCATGCTCCAGATAAGATTGTAGCAGTAGGATTTACTTTATTCATGCCTTTATACTTTGGTGCTGAACCATGTGCTGGCTCGAACATAGCATAATTGTCTCCAAAGTTACCAGAATATACATTGCCTATAGATCCTACATTACCAGATGCTGCTTCAGATACTATATCCATGAATAGATTTGTGCTTAATAATATACATGAGTTGAACCTTTCTGGATTCTTGACTAACTGCTGGCATATGTTATCTATGTAATACTCTTCAACCTCTAAATTATGCTCCTTATTTGCTTTCTCTACCTCTTGCATGAATATACCATCGGTCTCTTTCAAGATATTCCTCTTTGTTATAGCTATTATCTTATTGAAATTTCTGTTCTTTGCTTCCTCAAACGCTCTTCTAACTACTCTAGTGCATCCTTTTCTAGTTATCTTCCTCATAGCTATAGCTGCATCATCTCCAATCTTGAACTCTAAACCCGAATAAAGTCCTTCAGTAGCCTCTCTAACACAAACAAAGTATAGATCTTTCTCCATCTTTCCATAGGTTTTGATCGGTCTTATATTTGCATAAAGCTCAAAGTATTGTCTTATGGTTACTGCTACACTTCTTGGAGCATTTGGATCTGGTATGGTAGTAGTTGGTCCTTTGAAGCATGCATCGCTCTCTTTCAATAACTTCCATGTCTCTTCTGGGATGTACGAATTTCCTCCATGCTTCTGCCAGTATTCTGAACCAGCTTCACATAGAATCAATTCTACTTTAGTATTACATGCCTTTAATACATTCAGCATAGCATCTACCAACTCTGGTCCAGTTCCATCACCCTTGATTACTGCTGCTTTTGGCATACCAAGCCTTTTATAAGAAGTTAATATAACTCTTCTTAATCTTTTTATATTAAATGCTAGATTATAGGTTATGGCTCAACTTTATAATTATGAAGAGATTCTTAACAGTCTAAGGATTTATGATATCGATGGCAATATAAACCTCTATAATACGATTTAATTAATAAGAAACTAAACTAATTCTAAAAACATTCAGAAATGTAATATACGACAAAACTATACTCTAACTCTTACTCTTCAACTCAATCCTTATACTCATATCATCCTCAAATGGTAATGCTCTTTGCCCTCCTCTAAATGGAAGGTATTCATTGCTATCTGGCATCTTTACAGATATCGATGTCTCATAATTATTGAGATCTATTCCCCATAGTTTGATAAACTCAAACAGAGTTAATCTTATCTCTCTATCATATATAACATGAATATCATGCTCACCATGAAGATGCAAAGGTTTGATACAATTCTCTTCATACCCTAGATTATCTGGAAGATCCATAGGCTGACCATCTAAAAATACTTCAAGGTTTACATGAATGCTATATGCTTGTTGATCGCTAGTAAAACATTCCTCAAGTATCTTAGGAGTTGCTTGATTCATTATAAGTATAACAATAAATCCAATTGATGCAGCTGCTGGAAGCATGATCAATTGTTTTTTATCCAACCTTCTCTTATTCTTCCCATCAGATGGTTTTCTAGGCTTCCTCATCTAAGATGATAGATATCTAATAGCATTAATGTCTTTCCTTATTATGGTTATTTAAAAGATTTATGAAAGATTTATGCCTGATTATTTATATAGTATCATTCATAATATAATTCAATGATTGATAAAAAACTGGCAGCATTGTTATTAGCAATAACGATGATTGTTAGCGTAGCAGTTCTAGCAGTACCAGCATTATCAGAAGATAACGAAGATGATGATAAGGATAAAGATGATAAATCTGATAGAAAGGCTGAGGTTACAGTAGCAAATGAGAGGATAGAATATGAAATAGAGATTGAAGATAATGTTATGAAATTGAAAGTAGAAGTTAGAAATCTTGATGATGGAGAGTATAGAGTAGTAATAGAATGTTCTGATATGCCAAGCAATGTTCAAAACCCAGTATTAGCAGGAGTGCTTGATGTTAATAATAATAGAGGCAAATTAGAGATAAGAGATAATATTGTTATAGGAGAGTACAAGGATTGTACATTACAGATTGGAGATAGATCATTTCAGATAAATGATTTTAGAGCAGTTGCTGGAGAGCAAGAGAGGAAGAGAGGAGATGAAGGATTAGAGATCAAAGTAGAGATAATCGATGGTATAGCAATAATAAAGATCGAGGATGAATTTAGGACAGATGTTACAGATAGAGGAGCAATAGCTGATATGATCTTAGAAAGATTAAACCTAACTAGAGCTGATGTAAGTAGCATATTAAGAGTTGAGAGTGTAAATGAGAGCGATGATGTAAGTGGAGATAATATGAGAACTAAGATTCATGTCAGAGATGGTATAGCAGAGGTAGATTTCAGATATAGGTTTGTAACAAATCAGACAGATATAGATTCTATAATAGATGTTATAATAGATAAGATAGCAAAGATAGATAGAGATGTTATAATAGAAAGTATGGAGGCTAGAGTATTGAACAAGGCCGATGTAAAGAGTACAGTTGAGAGAGTAAAGACAAAGATCATGGATGATTCATTATTAAGAAATATAGATAGATTAGATAGAATTGCTGGAAACGATAGAGCTATAGTATCATTACGATTAACATTGCAGCCAGAGAATGATACCAGAAGTTTTGGAACTGCAGATATGCTACTTATAAAGAGTAATAATAGAGATATAGCAAGGTTATCTATAACGATAATAACTGCTGAAGATGTAGATAACTTGCTAGCATGTTATAATGGAGAAAGTATAGGAAGGTTAGATATTAGAGATACAAATGAAGGATTTAAGATAGGAACATTAAAGACATTTGTAGATAATCTAGCAGTTAGCATACCAGGTGTAGAGATTAGCATTGCAGATAGTTGCACTTCAAAGCCATTATTATCTGGAAGTCTATAAACCATAATTTTTTTAATACCATTCTATCATTTATTACATGGCTAAAAAGGTTGGAGAGTTATTTGCTACCGATTATATGAAATTAGAGTTTGAGAGAGATGATAGATTAGGTGAAGATGCAATAATGATAAGATCTTTATGGTGGAATGCTCAGCATGGGGAATGGGAAGTGTTAGGTGAGGTATTGATACCAACTGCTAAAATGGATGATGTTATCAAAATATTAAATAAAGCAAAAGAATGATTTTATTGTTTAATTGCACTCTGTGCTGCTGCTAGTATTGCTATTGGTATCCTATGAGGTGAAGCACTCACATAATCTAATCCAAGTTTATGACATAACTCTATAGATCTAGGATCGCCTCCATGCTCTCCACAGATGCCAATCTCTAACTCTTTATTTACTGCTCTCCCATCTTTAATAGCAATATCAATAACTTTGCCTACCCCATCTTTATCTAATGTTTGGAATGGGTTATCCTTCAAGATACCTTTCTCTAGGTATAATGGTAAGAATTTACCTTCTACATCTTCTCTACTAAAACTGAATACAGCTTGTGTCAGATCATTAGTTCCAAAACTGAAGAATTCTGCTTCTTCTGCTAATTGATCAGCAGTCATACATGCTCTAACTACCTCCATCATAGTTCCAAACTTTACATCTAATGAAGCATCAACCTCGTTCTTTACTCTTCTAAATATATCTTTAATAACTCTGAACTCTTCTACGCTACCAACTTGAGGAACCATTATCTGAGGAACCGCTCTCACTCCTTCTTTAAGCAACTCTTTTGTAGCCTCTAGAATCGCTCTTATCTGATACTCGTATATCTCTGGATATGTTATTCCTAACCTAACTCCTCTATGACCCATCATTGGATTAACCTCTTCTAACTCCTTATACCTCTTAATTATCTGTTCTTTAGATATATCTGAATATTGATCTAACTCATCCATCCTTGGTAAGAATTCATGTAATGGTGGATCTAACAATCTTATTGTAACTGGATATCCTTCCATAACTTTAAGAATCTTTTTTGCATCATCTTTTATGAATCTAGCAAGTTCTTTTAGATATTTTTCTCTATCCTCTCTATTATCTGCTAGTATCATCCTTACAAATATTGGTAATCTATCACTAGCATTGAACATTCTCTCAGTTCTACATAACCCTATACCTTTTGCACCGTAATCTCTAGCTATCTTAGCAGCTTCAGGAGTATCTGCGTTAGCTCTTACACCTAATCTCTTCAACTCTTCTGCCCATGCTAATAATTGTTTAAACTCTTCAGTTATCTCTGGCTCAATCAATTTAACCGTTCCGAGGAATACATTCCCGCTAGTTCCATCTATAGTTATTACATCCCCTTCTTTTACTATAACATCGTTAGCTTTAAACAATCTATTATCTTCGTCTATGGTTATCTCTGAACATCCTACTATACATGGTAATCCCATACCTCTAGCTACTACTGCCGCATGTGAAGTTTTACCTCCTCTGCTAGTTAATACTCCAACAGATTTGAAGAATGCTGGAACGTCCTCAGGTTTGGTTTCTTCTCTAACTAGAATTACTTTATTACCATTATTGCCTAACTCTAAAGCACGTTTTGTATCCAATACAACAATACCAGTTGCTGCTCCAGGACTTGCTGCTATGCCTTTTGCTATTGGTTTTGCATCATTCTTAGGATCTACTCTCTTATGCAATAATGTCTCTATCTGATCTACGTTTATCCTTTTTATAGCTCTCTTCTTATCTATTAGACCTTCTTTAACCATATCTACTGAAGTCTTTACCATGGCTGGAGCATTCATCTTTGCTGCTCTTGTTTGGAGCATGTATAATTTTCCTCTCTCTACTGTAAACTCTACATCTTGAGGTTCTCTATAATGCTTCTCTAACTTTTCACATATCTCAAGTAATTGATTATAAACATCTGGCATTATCTCTTTGAGTTTGTCTATAGGTTCTGGAGTTCTTACTCCAGCTACAACATCTTCGCCTTGAGCATTTCTTAAAAACTCTCCATAGATCTTCTTCTCTCCAGTCTCTGGATTTCTAGTAAACACAACTCCAGTACCGCTATCATCTCCCATGTTACCAAATACCATAGTTACAACATTAACTGCGGTTCCGTGTGCAATATCTGGAGTTATCTTATAATATTTCCTATATTCAACAGCTCTCTCACCCATCCAACTCTTGAATACCGCTTCTATAGCTAGCATCAATTGTTGATATGGATCACTAGGGAACGGTTTTCCAGTATGATCTTCACAAACCTTCTTGAATTTATTAACTAGATCTTTTAATGCTTCAACATCTAATTCATGATCATATTTTACTCCTTTTTCTCTCTTCTTTGCTTCTAAGAGATCTGAGAATATCTTATCATCTATATTCAATACTATCTTTCCAAACATCTGTATGAACCTTCTATAAGCATCATAAGCAAATCTAGGATTATTACTTGCTTTTGCTAATGCTTCAACGGTTTGATCATTTAAACCCAAGTTTAATATAGTATCCATCATTCCTGGCATTGATATTGGAGCACCAGATCTAACAGATACTAACAATGGATTATTTATATCACCAAACTTTTTACCAGTCTTCTCTTCTAATCTTTTAATGGCTTCTCTTACTTCTTCCTCTAAACCCTCTGGCAATCTCTGATTGTTAGCATAATACTCATTACAAACCTCGGTAGTTATTACAAAACCTGGAGGCACTGGCAGTCCTAATCTTGTCATCTCTGCTAAACCTGCTCCTTTACCTCCTAATAGCCTCTTATCTCTTCCATCTCCTTCTTCAAAGAATACTATCCTCTTTACCTTTTGCATGTTAGTATCTATAATATTGTGTATTATCAAGCTTTCTCTGCTATACATGATAACTATTTGATAACTAGTAATCTATTCCTTTAATAGCCTTGATTCCTTTCTTATAAGGATGTTTGATCTCCTTCATCTCAGTAACTAGATCTGCAATCTCTATCAATTTACTAGATGCATAATTTCCAGTCAATACTATACTAGTATTCTTTGCTCTATTATTTATCATACTTATAACATCATCCTCTTCTATCAAACCTAGTTTTATTGCATAATTGATCTCATCTAGAATAACTATATCATAGTTTCCAGAAGATACTTTCTCTATACTTATCTTTAATGCATTCATAGCAGCTAGTTTATGTTCATCAATAGGCTTATCATCATCTATTATACCAACGAAACCTTTCCCAGCAATAATCATCTCAAATTCTGGCTTTAACCTCTCATAACTTTTCATCTCTCCATACTTCCAAGAACCTTTGATGAATTGTATCATACATACTTTGTAATTATATGCTACAGCTCTTAAAGCCATACCTAATGCTGCTGTAGTCTTTCCTTTCCCATTTCCAGTATATACTATAACTATGCTCACAAAGAGTATAAATTGAATTATGGATTTAAATGCTAGTATATGAGGATAATAATTGCTGGAGTTACTAGTGGAGTAGGAAAGACTAGCATAACTATAGGTTTGATGCATGCTCTAAAAAAACAAGGTTATAAGGTTCAAGGGTTTAAAGTTGGGCCAGATTATATAGATCCTAGTTATCATACTGTAATAACTGATAGAGATTCAAGAAATTTGGATGCTTGGCTTATGGGTAATAATGGAGTAATTAAGAGTTTTATTAATGCTAGTAAAGATGCAGATATTAGTGTTATAGAAGGTGTTATGGGATTATTTGATGGTTTATCTGGGAAGAATGATATGGCTAGCACAGCACATATTGCAAGATTGTTAAAAGCACCAATAATCCTAGTATTAGATGCTAGTAAGACTGCTAGATCTATTGCTGCAATAGCATATGGGTTTATGAAATTCGATCCTAGATTAGAGATTGCTGGAGTTATATTGAATAATATAGCTAGTAAAAAACATGCAGAGTATTGTGTAGATGCATTGAAGAGTATTAATACTAGAGTTCTCGGAGTTGTAGAAAGGAATAATGATGTTAAATTAGAAGAGAGACATCTTGGATTGATACCAACTGGAGAAGAAAGGATAATGATTGATAAAGCGAAACAGGTAGCAGAGTATATCTCAGAGAAACTTTTAGTTGATGAGATAATAAAGATAGCAGAGAATGCTAAAGCATTAGATTATAAAATTAGAGAGAGAAAGAAGGATAGAACAAAAGTAAGGATAGGTTTGGCTCTGGATAACTCATTCAATTTTTATTATGCTGATAATATAGATAGGCTAAGAAAGTATGGTGCAGAGATAATACCTTTTAGTCCTATTAGAGATCAATTGCCAGAGGTAGATGGATTGTATATAGGAGGAGGCTTCCCAGAGATCCTTGCTGAAGAATTATCAAAAAATAGTTCTGTTATGAAGGATATAAAAGATGCTGCTTATGATGGTATGCCTATCTATGCTGAGTGTGGAGGATTGATGTATCTAGCAAAAAGCATTACAGATTTTGATAATAATAGATATAATATGGTTGGATTGTTTGATATGGAAGCAGTAATGACAAAACGCTTGACTTTAAACTATACATACGCTAATACTATTAATGACTCTCTGATTCTTGTAAAGGATAGCAATATAAAAGGACACGAATTCCATCATTCTCTCATTGAAGATATCAAAGAGGAAAAATTTGCTTATCAATTGAAAAGGGGAA
Organism: Candidatus Nitrosocaldaceae archaeon; assembly: GCA_026002835.1. The sequence continues at coordinate 167,459 of BPGC01000001.1, read as the reverse complement.
AAGGTATTGATGGAAAGAGAGATGGTGTAATTATTAACAATACTTTAGCAGCATATATGCATATATACTTTAATGATAAGATAGCTAAAAGGTTTGTTGAGAAATGTATAAAATATAATAAGAAATAAAAATTAACTAAACTCTTCCATCAACTCTTTCTTCCTATTACTTAGATCAAAGATCATATCTGTACGCTTTAAAGCTTCATCTCTACTTCTCTTGAATACCATCCCTTGCAATAATATATGATTCTCTGGTATTACTATTCCAGTCTGATCATCGGAATATGCTATCTTTAATACATCATCTTGCACTCTAATAACATCAGCATGGATATGAACCATGCATGTATCTCCAAATGGATATCGTTTCTCTAATGCCTTCTTCCTAACATCTGCAGTGCCTCTTGCTGAATTTAAGATAGCAACTCCAAACTCATCCTTAAATATATCTATAATCTCATCTTTTGATGGTGCTTTTCCATCAAATCTTACATTTAGTTGGTGCATATGCATCATCCTAGATGGCACTTTATATGCATCAACATATAATGGAGGTTCTTTTATAAAGTCTCTAACATCATCTTGATGGTGAGGATTTCTTGTCCATTCTATGGAATCTTTAACCTCTCTGCTATCTTCTAGATCTGCCCATCTCCTTATTATTATAGAATCAAATCTTACTATATTATTATAATGCTCTATTAATGGTTGCATGATCCTTCCTAAACCAGTTACATTACAACTTCCTTGCATGACATACTTTTCGTTGATTGCCTTATCATAATTTACTCTAGAGTTGTGAATTATGTTTGCCACACTCTTCTCTCCATATCTATCTTCTCCACCTTGGAATATTGCTGGTTTAGATAATGGAAGGTAATATTGCATCTTGTTCTCATAACCTTTTCCATCTTTAGCAGCATCTATTATAAAATCAGCCTTTTCTATAGCCTCTTTCACAGTTCCAGTAAATTCATATCCTTTCTCTTTAAACTTGTCAATACTATCCTCTGGTATGTAAACATCATAACCCTGCTCATATGCTTCTTTCAGTCTTTCATCTGGAGTATACTTGGCAACTCCAACAAACTCGAACTCTTTATCATTTGCAACTGCATATGCAACTCTCCTTCCTATAGTCCCAAAACCATTTATGAATACTTTAACCAATATCTATCAAGAACAAATGTAGAATCACTTTTTATATTTGTTATTAAAATTATTCATAGATCCAAGTTGCTAGAAACTTTGGTTTAATATTTATAATTACAGATTCTCTAGCTTCATCCATCAATTGATTTGCTATCTCACTACTCTCATCTATTCCATATTTTTTAAGCATCTCGCTCATTATCTTCCTAGTTTGCTCTTCATCAACAAGTAATTCAGCATCACCTTTACCTCTTACACCAGTAGGTTTTTCTATGTCTATAGTAAAGTATACTTTAGGATTCTCTCTAAGCCTCTTAACTTTTTTACTATTTCTATGTGATAACACTATGAATTTTCCATTTTTATAAAGAAACCATACTGGATGAACTATTGGATATCCGTCTTTATCTATAAAACCTATACGCATTAGTAATGGTTTTTCTAAGAATTTAATAATCTCTTCCTCATTCATAGCTCTATACCATTGATCTGCTTGTATGATCTTCATACCATAAATAGCAGTATACCAATAATTAAATATGATATCTCTAGTAATATCACATGCAATATTTTTATATTATATCGCTAGAAATATAATAATATAAATACAAGTATATCTATTCGTTAACAATCTAAACAGATATAAACTTCTTTTCAATATTAATCATACTATGAGACGTGTAGGAATTGATGACATAGCTATCTATATACCGCCATTATACCTAGATTTCAAAGATTTTGCCAAGGCTAGAGATCTAGATCCAGCAAAGTTGGAGTATGGTTTAGGTATTAAAAAGATGGCTATTGTCGATTCTGATCAAGATCCAGCATGTATGGCAGCAAACGCTTGTTTAAGATTATTAGAAAAGAATAATCTGGAGCCAAATGATATAGGAAGGATATATCTTGCTACCGAATCTGCAGTTGATGAATCGAAGGCTATGAACTCATATGTTATAGGAATGTTAGAACAGGTTTATGGCGAAGGAGCATTTGAACATTGTGGCGGTATAGAATGCAAGTTTGCTTGTGTAAGTGGTTCATACGCATTATATGATAACACAAACTGGATTAGAGCTATGGAGAATGATGACAAGGCTGCCATAGTAATCGTTAGTGATGTAGCAAAGTATGATATGGGTTCTTCTGGAGAATATACACAAGGAGCTGGTGCTATAGCTATGCTCATAAAAGAGAATCCAAGGATAATAGCGTTTGATCCTAAAGTAACATCTGCAGTAATAAAGAATGAATACGATTTCTATAGACCATTTGCTAGGAAGACTCCAGTAGTTAATGGCCAATACTCAAACCTTGCATATCTAATACAAGTAAAGAAGGCATTGATGGAGTATGAGAAGAAAGCATTGCAAACTGGTTTAATAAAACTTAAAGAAGGAGAATGTGTGCTAGATCATATAGATCTCATCGCTGTCCATCTTCCATATGCAAAGATGGGCAAAAATGCTCTAGCATATCTCTTAAGGCATGAATGGAGAGATTTGCCTAGATGGAAAGAGGTTATAGAGTTGATAGGTATGGAAGAACCAAAGCCAAAAGATAAAATAGGAACTATAGAAGCCATATTACAAGACAAAGAGTTTATGGAGAAAGACAAAGAGTTTAATAAGAGGTTTATGAAAACTCCTCAATATCAGCAAGAGTTTATTAACAAATTAGAGAGTTCATTAAAAGCCTCATCGTTAGTAGGCAATCTATATACTGGTTCATTATACATGGGCTTTAGAAGTGAGTTAGAGTATGAGTATAAGAAAGGAAGAGATTTAGCAGGATTGAGAGTAGGATTTGCTTCGTATGGTAGTGGAGCTAGTGCAATGGTATTTAGTGGCTTAATACAAGATGAGTATGAGGAAGTTGTTAAAAAGTTTGATCTAGAAAGAGAGATGGGTGAGAGAAGAAAGTTAAGCATAGAAGAGTATGTAGATCTACATGCCGATAAACGTAATGTAGATCAACCTATAATAAGCAACAAGCGTAATCAGTTTGTATTAGTTAGGATAGGAAGGGATAAGAAGAAGGAAGGGTTCAGAGAGTATACATTTGTAAATTAATTTTTATATTATTTATTCTTAATTATAGGATAGTGTTAAATGTATGGAAGATCATTATGCTAGAAAACAAGGTTTTCCTACTAGGATTGGCTTATTAATATTAGCATTAGCAATAACTGTAATATGGTTCGTTATAGGCGTTGATCAGCAAGGCGAAAGAGTAGAAGAAGCAGAACTACTAGAAAAACAATTACCTACAATATGGCTAGTTTACAAAGATGATGTGTATAAAGGTACAATGCTAGGATATTGTTGGTTTGGTAAATGCAAAGATAATGCTGAACTTAATTTTACTAACCATGTAATAGTAAGTAAAGGAAGCAATATAGGCTTTGTGGTTAATAGTATAATGGATCATACATCAATGGAGTTAATAATACATAACTCTATAATAAATTCTGATGGCAGTGTAACCATATTGAATAGATTGAATGTTGATATGGAAGAAGTTATAAAAGATACATATAAAATAGATATAGAGGATGGAACATATGTAATAATAGCACATGCAATATGGGAAGATATAGGATATGTAGATTATATATTCAGTATCAAGGTTGTATAATCTCTTCTATATTGCTAGTAGCATTTGTAGCATTAACATTTGCTAATTCTTCAGCTTCCTCAGCAGCTCGTTCTTTAAGTAACCTATCGCTAAAATCGTTTGGTATAGTATAAACAACAACAGCTATCAATATCAACGATACTGCCATTACTAATATCTCCCATCTTATAGCATATATTGCACTTCTAGGCTCTTCTGCCATACCTAATCCTTCTATGAAGGGTTTTAATTGCTTTACTGATCTTAATTTGCAATTAAAGGATAACAAATAAATTATTTATCTAATATAAGATAATTAATGAGTAATGAGATAATATCTATGAGAAGATATAAAGCGAGATATATAGAGAAAGATGAGATTGTAGGAGAATTGATAATATATGAATCAAAGTATAATAACAAGTTAATATTTAAATCTAAATATGGTATAATATCAATACCTATCAATGATATTACTATTTCATCTATAATTACAAAGGTTAAAGGGTTAATTATAAAAAAGAATGATAAAATGCTATTGATAGAGTATAATAATAAGAGATTTGGAGATGTAAAGATTATACTTGATGTTGAAGATGATGAAGCAGATGATATAATCTCATACATTAATAGATTAAGAGATGATCATAAGAGTAAGAGAAGCATAAAGATATTTTATAAAGATGATGATGTAAAAGAGGTTACAATAGATCCTTGGTCAGATCATCTCTATGAAGGCGAAGACGTTTTATGGTTTTATGAAATTGATAACAAGTCATATATAATTACGATCTTTAGGATAATGATAATAGATAATGAAGTAGATGAGGTGATGAACATGTTATTATTACAAGATTTAGATGATGTTATAGTTATGAACACATATAGAAATAGTTCATTCATAAGTAGTGGCATATATACTGGCTATGCTAATAGATTCTTCGGTGGAACTGTAAATAGTTACTCATCTGGCAAGAGTAGAACATTTGGTGATATATTATTTATGAAGAACGGGAAGCCAGAAGTTATATTTAGGAACATACAAGATCCAAAAGGGTTAGCAAGATTAGTCAAGAGCGCTAAAAGACAGTTGTATCCTAAAGATATTACCAAATTTATTAATTGATTATGGTTCTATGTTTATCCAATTGTCAATAAGGTAAAAATCTATACAATTATCATCTATACTAACTAGTGATATTACAGCTTTACTATCTTTGATCTTAGCAAGCCTTCTTAAACCACGCATCTCTTTAGCATTAAGATGAAAACTTTTACCACTAGCCTTTACTTGTATTAACAATCTGTTACTATCATTCCATGCAAATATATCAGCATAACCTTTACTATTTTTACTGATCCTCACTTCATAACCTTTACTTAATAGATAATTGGCTACTAGGTATTCTGCTAATCTACCATACTCAGACCATATCTGCATTTGCTAATATATGTTCAGAGTATTATTAATATCTACAAATTTAATTAGTTGGCATCGTCTCAGATTACTCATTTATGCTATTATTAGCTATAAGCAACCATTTATCATTTGTCTAAGAGCTAGATTTTTAAATCAAATATACAAAGATTAGGATATGGTAGTAGCAATAGGAGACAAAGCACCAAATTTGAAGGTTATGAAATGGGTTCAAGGTTTACCTACTAACATAGATCAAGAAAGGGATAAAGTCATTTTAGTTGAAGTATTCCAAGTTAACTGTCCAGGATGCTTCCTATATGGCATTCCAGAAGCAATAAAGATCTATAACGAGTATAAAGATGATGGAGTTAGAGTATTAGGCTTAGCGACTGCTTTTGAAGACTTTGACAAGAATACGCTAGAGAATCTTGAATTATTACTTAAAGAAGGTATAGTTATTGGTGAGACATTGAAAGCATTGAAGCAATATGATCTATTAAGAGATGGCAATAAACTTCCATACAAGATACCATTCCCAGTAGCTATGGATAGTCTAAGAAAAGCAGATAATTTGACACCAGAGAATATAATAGCCTTTGTTAAGAAGCATGTGCCAGACTATGACTCTTATAGCAAATATGAACGACAAGTATTAATTGAACGTGTTAAACAATATCTTAGCAATAGAGAATACGTTCCAGAAACATTTGATGAATATGGATTGAATGGAACTCCTTCATCTATAGTTATAGATAGAAAAGGAATAGTTAGACATATATCATTTGGCTATGACAATGCTCTAGAAGGCATAATAAGTTCGCTTATATAATAATCTAAATATACATTATCCAATATTATCACAAATTATTTAATTAAACCTTCTTCTATCAATATTTTATACTCTTGTTATGAAGAATTATAAGTAAGAATACCAATATATATCTAGATTACTATATTCGGATTCTAAGTATATATATGCATAATTCTAGTTTTATTAGTATCCGAATATCGATATATAATAATTAATATCAGATTATAATAACGATTCTCGAAAAGAAACGTTCATAAAAATTGGTTTTGTTTAATCTCAAGTAATGCACATCGGTACACACTTGATAATAGAGTTGTATGGGTGCAACGAAGCAATCCTACGTGATGTAGAAATGATAAAAGAGATACTTGTAAATGCAGCAAAATTAGGCGGTGCAACTATCTTATCAAAGTATTTTCATAAGTTTGGGTATGAAGGAGGAGTTACTGGAGTAGTGTGCATAGCAGAATCACATATATCAATACATACATGGCCAGAATATGAATATGCTGCTTTGGATATATTCACATGCAGTCCAAAGATGGATCCAACTTTCATACAAGATAAGATAGTTGAGGCAATAAAACCAAAGAATATTAAGGTTAAGAAACTCAATAGGGGTTCAGTTAAAACAGTTAGAAAAGCGAGGTTAGATCTTGAGATCGCCAACTGAGTGGAGGATCTATATAGACTGGCATACAAAGTACGTGGGATTGACGTTGCGTGTATCTAGAGTAATCTATAGTAGGAAGACTAGATACCAAGAGGTAGATATTGTAGAATCTCCAGATCTAGGTAAATGCTTGATTATAGACGGAGCTGTTCAATCATCTACGTTTGATGAGTATATTTATCATGAAGCTCTGGTTCATCCAGCTATGCTTACTGCTAAAGATCCAAAGAATGTATTAGTTATAGGAGGAGGAGAAGGAGCAACTATGAGAGAGATCCTAAAATACGACGTGCAAAAGATCAAGGTAATAGATATAGATGAAGAACTTATAGAACTATGCAAAAAGCATCTAGAAGAGATGCATAAAGGTTCGTTTTATGATGATAGAGTAGAGATAATATTTACAGATGGCATGAGATATATTGAAGATAATAAGGATAAATATGATGTAATCATTCTAGATGTTACAGATCCTACAGAAGGAACATCTCAACCATTATACACTAAAGAGTTTTACTCATTATTAAAAGATAGGCTAAATGATGGAGGTTGTATAGTTACACAAGCAACCTCTCCTCAATTTAGCACTGATTGTTTTACAATTATTCATAACACTATGGAGCAAGTATTCAAGTATGTTAGAGCATATAACGCTCCAGTAAGAAGTTATGGTGGTTTATGGGGGTTTGTTATTGCTAGCGATTATGAAGATCCTTTAGATGCAGATAAGAACTTTGATAGGATTAAAGGAGAATTATCATTCTATGATAAAGATAATCATAAAGCGTTATTTGCTTTAGGAAGGAATGTTAAGAATAGGTTAGATAAAGAGGATAGGATAGCAACTAGAGATAATATGATCTATATGCCAGCTATGCTTAATCATCCAGAATAGTTAAACCTATATTTCTAGGATTTGATTAAGAGTTAAATTGATAGATCCAAGAACTCTTCATGATATAGAAAGAAGAATAATTCTAGCATTGAGAGATAAGAAGATGAGTATAGAAGCTCTAGCCAAAGAGACTAATCTGAGTATAGATCAGATCAGAAGAGGTATAGAATGGCTCAAGTATAAGAATTTGATCAATGTATCTGAGAAGGTAGAGAGGATAATAGAATTAGATAGTAAAGGCAGAGAGGCATTAGAGAAAGGTTTGCCAGAGCGCATATTGATCAATAAATTGAAAGAGGTTAACGAGATAAGCATAAAAGATCTAAAACAGAAACTGGATCTTAACAATGAGTTTAATGCTGCAATTGCAAATGCAAAGACAAAAGGCTTGATAGCAATTGAGAAAGGAGTTGTTAAATTATTAGATGATAAAAAAGGCAATGATGAATTATTGCTTGAAAGATTGAAAGAACCAATTAGTTATGATGATCTAAGTAAGGATGAGTTAGAAGCATATAATATCTTGAAGAAAAGGCCTAATTATATCAAGGAAGAGGTTAAGAAGATCATAGAAGTAAGCCTTACTGATCAAGGATATAATCTTATAGATGAGATATCAAAAATTAAAGAAAGGATTATAGATGTAGAAGCACAAGCTCCAATAATCTATGCTGGAAGAAAACATCCATTACAAGATGTTATTGATGAGGTTAGAGAAGTGCTTATAGGTTTAGGATTTCAAGAGATCGATGGTAATTATATACAAAGTTCGTTCTGGAATTTCGATATATTGTTTACTCCTCAAGATCATCCTGCTAGAGAGATGCAAGATACATTCTATCTAAATGCTAAGAGCGATGAAAAGATCGATGAAAGGATAATAAAAAAGGTTGCTAATATACATAAGAACGGTTGGCATTATAGATGGGATAGAGAAGAGAGCAGAAGGTTAGTTCTAAGAACTCATACAACATCAATAACAATAAGGTATCTAGCAGACAATAAGCCAGAAGAGGCTAGTATATTTAGTGTAGGAAGGGTATTTAGGAATGAAAAGTTAACCTATAAACATCTTGCAGAGTTTCATCAAGTCGAAGGTATAATGACTAATGAGAATGTAACATTAAGAGATCTCATGGGATTACAGAGAGAGTTTTATTACAAACTAGGGTTGAAGAAGGTAAAGTTTTGGCCAACTTACTTTCCATATACTGAACCATCATTACAATCTATGGTATATCATGAACGATTAGGTAAATGGGTAGAGTTATTTGGCATGGGCATATTTAGGCCAGAGGTTACTGCTCCAACTGGAGTTAAGAATCCAGTATTAGCATGGGGAGGAGGATTAGAAAGGATAGCTATGCTAAAGTATAACCTAGATGATGTTAGAGAGTTATATGCTAATAAATTATCATGGCTTAGAGGTGTTCCAAAATGCCAGTTGTAACATTATATCATAATAGATTGAAGAGCATGCTTAATCTAAGCATGAAGAAGATTTTAGATGTATTGCCATATATAGCATTGGATATTGAAGAGCAAGGAAAAGATTATCTTAAAGTTGAATACAATCCTAATAGACCAGACTTTAGTACAGATTATGGTATTGTTAGAGCATTGAAAGGCTTGCTAAGTATTGAGGAAGGACTTGCTAATTATAAGCAGTATAATAGCAATCTAACAATCAAAGTTCATAAGAGTGTCAAAGATGTAAGACCATACCTAGTATCAATGCTAGCTCTAGATGGCAAGTTAGATGAAGAAACGATTAGGCAGATAATTACCATGCAAGAAGATCTACATGATGGTATAGGGAGGAAGAGAAGAAAGGTTTCCATAGGCATTCATGATTATGATAAAACTAGAGGACCATTTATCTATACACTAGAAGATCCATCTACGAGATTCATACCATTAAATGAAGATGAAGAGTATTCATTAGAAGAGGTTCTTAATGAGCATGAACTAGGAAGAAAGTATGGTTATATAATCAATAATAAATATCCAGTTATCAAAGATGCTGATGATAATATAATATCATTTCCTCCAATAATAAATGCTGAACAGACTAGAGTTGATGAGCATACAAAAGATCTCTTCATAGAGATAACTGCTACAGATCTAAAGGCTGCTGAAGATGCATTATCTATATTAGCAATAACATTATTCGATGCTGGCTTTAAGATAAAGAGCGTTAATATCGATTATAGTAATAAGAGGATAAAGACTCCTAATATGGATAATAGCATAATGGAGGTTGATATATCATACATAAACAGATTGCTAGGCCTATCATTAACTAAAGATGAGATCATAAGATGTTTAAGAAAGAGCAGATTAGATGCAAAGGCTAGTAAGAATATTATAAGATGCATCATACCTAGATATAGGTTTGATATAATTAATGCTATAGATATAGTTGAAGAGGTTGCTATAGGATATGGTATATATAACTTAGAAGCAACTTATCCATTACATAAAACATCTGGTAATAAAGATGCATTATTAAAATTCTTGGATAATGCTAGAGAGGTTATGATAGGTTTAAATGCAATAGAGAATTTCAACTTCGATCTTATTGATAAAGATATCCTTAATCTATTAGGTATGAATTATAGATATGAGGTTGAGCATAGTAAGAGTAAAGAGCATGAAGTGCTTAGACCATCGTTAATCCCATCTTTGCTTAAAACCTTATCTATCAACATACATGAACCTTATCCACAATTATTGTTTGAGATAGGTAAAGCATTTGAAGATAAAGAAGAGTATAGATTAGCATTCGTTCTTGCTAGCAAGGATGCTAATTATACTAATGTTAAATCATACTTGCAAGCATTCCTTAGAGCATTGATAGGCAGAGATGCTATAACTCCTGCTAGTATTCATCCAGTCTTGAAAGAGGACGCTTCTGCTTCTATCATGCTTAATGATAGGATAGGAGTTATTGGAGAGGCTAAGGAAGATATAATTAATGCATTGAAGATTAGAGTTAATGTTAGTTTATTCGAGTTGAGTTTGAATAAGTTATATGAAATGTTGCATTCATAGTTTGTTTATTTCTTTACCATCCTTAAACCATCTTAATTTATGTTTACTTTTACTGGTTTTGCCAAAACGGATAAAAAGTCCTAGTTTATATTTATATTTATTATTTTGATTTGTTAAATATTCTAATTTCATAATATCTTCATCACTACAATTATTATATTTTTTACTCTCTATTACTAGCAAATTATCTTGTTTTCCTCTTTTATGAATGATTATATCTGGGCGTATTAGTTCATTTCTGTCATGGGTTCTTTTTTGTTCTTTACCCCGTCTGTTATATTCTAAATCAACATTCCAGTCTGGAAATAATATCTGTAGATATTCAGCAAGTTTATGAGCTATTGATATCTCATGAACATCATGTTCTAATAGGAATGAGTCATTCTTAAAAAGTATTCTTAAAGCGATCTTAACTCTATCTTTTATCTCTTTCATATCTTTATCTATACATTCATGAACCATAAGTTATTTATTGATGACAAATTAATATATTTTAACTGAATAACCTTCTAATCTCGCTTCCTAGAATACTTTTAGCAATACTCAAACTCTTACTAATTCCTAGCATCTTTATCAATGCGTTAGAATGGAAATCGAAATCTGTATCTTCTATATCTTTTATAAGATCATCATCTATAGCATCAAACATATCATCTATAGCTTTATTATCCAACCTTTCAAACACTCTTCTTGCTAAAAGCATCTTCTCAAACTCTTTACCAAATTTACCAAACCATGATTGCTCATATCTATGCAATAAAGATAGATCATTATTCTCTAAAGCATCTGCTATAGCATTGCCAGCAAATATACCAGCCATGCCACAGGAATATATGCCTCCAGCAGTAGTTGGTTTTGTCTGTCCAGCAGCATCTCCAACTCTTATAACTTTATCATAAACAAACCTTTTAAGAGGTCCTTTAACCCATATTGGAGCATATACATACTTCATAAAAGAATGCTTTCCTTTATCATTCAAAAATTCATTAAGAGTATTCGCAGCATTGATATTCCTTCCGGCAACTCCAGCCCTTGCTAGATATGTTCCATTTGGTATAAACCAAGCAAAGAAGCCTGGGTATTTTAGATTATCAAGATATACTTCTATAGCATTATTTAGCCATTCTGCAGATATCTCATGTTGAGCAGAAATTATCGCACCACTTCTATCATCTTGCATGATAACTTTACAACCTCTAGCATCTACTAGCATTCTGCTTTCTATGATATTTTTATCTGTCTTGATCTTAACTAGATCATCTCTTACTTCATAATCTAACATAGTAGTATTTAATGCGATCTCAGTATTATTCATAATAGCTTGTTTTGCAATCTCCTTATCTAACTTTCTTCTATCTATAGCAACTATATTCTTAGCATCTATCTCTATACTCTTTCTGCTAGGAGAGTATATCCTTGCCATTCGTATATTCTCTAGAAGCATCTTATCTGGTATAACTCCTAATTCAAGCAAAGCTTTAAGACTTACAACTCCTCCACAATGCTCTGGAGTACCAATCTCTAGATCTTCTTCTAATACTATAACTTTAAAACCATGTTTAGATACCTCTCTAGCTGTAGTTAAACCAGCTATACTACCACCAACTATTACAAGATCATACATATGTATAAAAATAGATTTAGATTATTTATAAGGTATTGCATTAAAACAAGTTATAGTAGTTAGGAAAGATCTAAAGATGGGAACTGGAAAATTGGCAGCACAGGTAGCACATGCTTCATTGCTAGCAGCAGAGAAGAGTAAGATGATCAATAGCAGATTATATAACAAATGGTTTAATGAAGGGCAAGCAAAGATAGTATTGAAAGTATATAGTTTGGATGAGTTATTAAGATTGAAGGAAGAAGCGGAGAGATTAGATTTACCAACTGCATTAGTTCAAGATAAAGGCTTAACTCAACTAGAAGAAGGAACTATAACATGTTTAGGAATAGGTCCTGCAGATGAAGAGATTATAAATAAAGTTACTGGAAAGTTGAAATTATTATAATAATACTTCACATATATCAGATGCATCTATTACCTTGCCTATCATATCTTTATAGTCTGGAGAACTAGTACTTACTATCCTAAACATTCCTCCTCTTAGATGTAATACTACAGCTCTAAATCTAATGTTATCTAATTCAACTATACATTTAGTAAGTTTATCATAGTTATTATTGAATTTCTTAAATTTTACTACAGTCTGCTGCTTAATGTTTATACCACATTCGTTCTTGTGCTCTTCCATTAGCATATTATTATTTGATGCTATCCATGCACCGCACTCTTTGCATCTAATTATCATAAGTAATATTCCATATCTTCTCTTAAATATCTTACTTTTCTAAAGTATTTATCAAGTTTAAAGTATATAATATAGAATAATTAGTAAATGATTATCATTTGCTAATATTAAGAAGAGATACTTCTTACTTTAAATATGGTATAGATTGTAAGATTTATAAATACAAGCATTGTGCATCATTTATCTATAGAGAAAGGTGTCGATATTGGGATATATAAATACACTTAAGAGAATAAGAGAAGGTAAGACTAATTACAGGAAGAGGAAAGCCTTACTTATAGGCAGGCATACATTTGCTACTGTAAGGATCAGTAATGAGAATCTTCAAGTACAGATAACTAAACCAAAGAAAGATGGAGATCAAGTAATCGTTTCAGCTCATAGTAGAGAGTTAATAAAATATGGATGGAAAGGTTCTAGGAATTCTCTTCCCGCTTCTTATCTTACTGGTTATCTAATAGGTTTAAAGGCATTATCTAAAGGTATTGAGAGTTGCATATTATATCTAGGTAATAGGAGTTTCTCATCTAGAGTAGCAGCTGTAGTAAAAGGTATGCTAGATGCAGGTTTAAGCATACCAATAGATGAGGATGCTATACCTTCGATGGATAGGATTGAAGGTAAGCATATAGCAGAATATGCTTCCTTATTAAAAGTGGATGAAGAAGCATATAAGAGAAGGTTTTCTAGGCTATTATCCCTAGGTCTAAAGCCAGAAGATTATCCTGCTCATTTTAACGAGGTTAAGAATATTATAACGGAGCGTATGAAGGGTGTATAGTATGAGGAGAGCTGCTGAGGTTCAAGAAGAGTGGAAACCTAGAACAAAGTTAGGGATGCTTGTTGCTAGTGGGCAGATAACTAGCATGGAAGAGGTCTTTGCTCTAGGTTATAGAATCCAAGAACCAGAGATAACACAGAGATTACTGCCAGATATAAAGACTGAAGTCATTCATGTAGGAATAGTTCAGAAGCAGACAGATGCTGGTGAGATGACAAGGTTTAAAGCTATAGTAGCCTGTGGTGATGAGAGTGGTTTTATAGGTATAGGAGATGGAAAGGCTAGACAGATGAGGACTGCTATAGAGAAAGCTACTAAAGAATCATTGATGAATATAATACCAGTCAGATTAGGCTGTGGTTCATGGGAGTGTAGATGCACAAACAAACACTCCATTCCATATAGAGTTTATGGGAGAGGAGGTAGTGTTAAAGTTGAATTGATACCAGCTCCTAGAGGCTTAGGAATAGTAGCTGGTGATAATATCAAAGTTATGCTAAGGCTTGCTGGTTTAAAAGATGTTTGGACAAAAACCTTCGGCTCAACTAGTACAATGTCATCAACATCAAAGGCTGTATACGAAGCATTAAGGAATACATATAGAATAGGTTGATAGAGATGGCTTACATAGTTCTAAGAATAAGAGGCACAATAAACATACCATATTGGGCAGAGAAGACCATGCAATTGCTTAACCTTGATAAGAGATATAGAGCAACTATAGTTAGTGAAGATCCAGCAATGTTAGGGATGCTTAAGAAGGTAAAGAATTATGTAGCATGGTATAAAGCAGATAAAGAGCTGATCAAGGAATTGTTAGAGAAGCGAGGCTTGAAATCTTCCTCTAAAAGACTTGATGATAACGCTATAAATTCATTAGGCTTTGATAATATTGATAAATTAGCAGAGGCATTAGCCAGTAATAATATAAAATTATCATCATTAGATATGAAACCATGGTTCGGCTTGCATCCTCCAAGAGGAGGCTTTAAGAGATCGACAAAAAGGTTGTATACTCAAAAAGGTGTAACTGGTGAGAATCCAGAATTACCAGAATTGATAAGAAGGATGTTGTGATATGAGATTAGTAATATTAATTAATAATCATATAAATAATATCTCATATTCATGGTGATCTAGATGGCTACAAGAAATAGGAAAGTTAGAAAGTTAAGAGGTTCTAGAACTCATGGCTGGGGACAAGTAGCTCAGCATAGAAGTTCTGGTCATAAAGGAGGAGTAGGAGGCAAAGTAGGATTAAGGAAGCATCATTGGACTATAGCTGTATTATTTAGAGATAAATATAATCCAAAGGGATTCAATCCTCCAAGAAGGAACAAAACTAAGAGTTGGGTTAATGTTAACGCTTTAGATGATATCTTCTTCAAGTATGGAAGAGAAGAAGATGGTAAGAAGATAATAAATCTTAATGAATTAGGTTATGAGAAACTACTAGGCTCTGGCAATGTTAAAGGCTCATACAGTATTATAGTTAGTTCTGCTAGCGAGAATGCTAAGAGTAAAGTAGAGAATGCTGGAGGTGAAGTAATATTAGTATAATAACTGAACGTTTAAACTTTAGGGAGATAGTTGATAAAGCCTCTGAAAAGATACCTCAGGTTCCTAAACCTAAAAGAAAGTTATCTTTGCAAGAAAGGTTCATGTGGTGTGGTATAGCATTATTGATATATCTAGCAATGGGTCAAGTTCCATTATATGGTGCTCCTACTAATCCTCTAGATCCATTTGCTGCATTTCGTGTAATCTTTGCATCACAGAGAGGAACTTTATTAGAACTAGGAATAGGACCTATAGTAACTGCAGGATTGCTTATGCAATTACTAAAAGGTTCTGGTATATTGAAATTAGATTTCAAGAATCCTAACGATAGAGCATTCTTTACCTCAGCAACTAAACTAGTTACTATTATAGTTATAGTTGGAGAAGGCGCAATCTATGGCTCAAGTGTTTATGGAGGTGTAACACATGAAGCGGTTGTTATTGTTATAGCTCAATTGATAGGAGCAAGTATAGTTATCATGTTATTAGATGAATTGGTTCAGAAAGGATGGGGATTAGGAAGTGGTATAAGCTTATTCATACTTGCTGGAGTTGCTCAAGGAATACTATGGAATATATTCAATCCCTTCCCTAGTGGAGCAGATGAGTTTGCATTTGGAGCAATACCTATGCTCTTCCAAGGTTTAGAGAGTGGAGCATCATTTAATGATATATTCTTCAGGCCTTCAAACGCTCCATTACCATTACCAAGCATCTTTGGTTTAATAATAACAATAGGCATTATATTATTACTAGTTTATTCACAAAGTATAAGGATAGAGATACCTATAGTATCTAGTAGATATAGAGGATTTAGCGCTGTATATCCTATAAAATTGATGTATGTATCTAATATACCAGTAATATTAGCCTCAGCTCTAACCGCCAATGCTGTATTGCTAGGACAGATGTTCTGGAGCGCTTATAATCCTTTGAATGATAACCCAGCATTCAATTGGATAGCACAGTTCAACCCTCAGAATCCTACTACTCCTATAGGAGGTATAATATCCTTCTTGATACCACCTAGAGGATTAGCTGTTGCTGCAGATGATCCTTTAAGAGCTGGTATGTATATTATAATATTAACAATAATTGTAGTTATATTTGGAAGGCTATGGGTAGAGTTAGGAGGCTTGTCAGCTAAAAGTGCAGCTAGTAGTTTATTAGATGCTGATGTTCAAATCCCAGGATTTAGAAGGGCAGAGACATCAATAGAGTCATTGTTGCAGAGATACATACCATCGGTAACATTTCTTGGCGCATTATTCTTAGGCCTACTGGCAAGTATCTCCGATGTATTAGGTGTATTTGGAACTGGCGTTGGGTTATTACTAATGGTTGATATAATGATCAATTATCATAACTTACTACTTAGAGAGCAAGTAGAGACTTATATGCCTAGGCTAGGTGCTTTGCTTGGTAGAAAGTAAGCGAGCAATTACTGTAGGAATACCTGGAGTTGGTAAAACAACGGTAATTAGTAAAGCTGCTGAGATGTTAAATGCTAATGGTATTAGTGCTAGCGTTGCTGTATTTGGTACTGTTATGTTTGAAGAAGCAAAAGAGTTAGGAATTAAGCATAGAGATGAATTGAGGAAGATGCCAGTTCAAGAGCAGAAGCGATTACAAGAGTTAGCAGCTACAAAGATAGCATCTATGAAGGATGAGGTTGTAATAATAGATACACATTTATTCATAAGTACTAAACAAGGATATTATCCAGGTTTACCGATAAGTTTGCTAAATATCCTAAAGCCTACCAACTTTATTATGATCGCAGCTGATCCAGAAGAGATATTGAGAAGAAGGTTAGAAGATAAATCTAGACAGCGAGATATAGCAAAACCAGAAGATATAAAACATGATTTAGAGATAGCACAAATAATGGTAGCATCATGTTCTATACTTACTGGCGCTCCATTCGCAATAATCTTTAATAATGATGGCATGTTAGAAGAAGCTGCTAGACAGATAATGGAGTTGTTTGATAAATGATTGGAATAGATATGATCAATGAGATAATAATTAGTAATATATTGATGCTAATCTCATCGTTCCCATTACAGTTTCAACCACAAGCATCTGCTCATCCATATATAACTAACCTTGTTAATGCAGCAATAGTTGTAGCATTGATAGCTATAGCAATTCAATTTGTTTATGCATTTCTAAGGAAGAAGTTTACAGATATGGATAAGATGGCTCAGATAATGAAAGAGACTAAAGAGTTTAGGAAACAGTATATGGATGCAATAAAGAAACAAGATAAAGAGATGCTTGAGAAGTTGAAGAAGAAGAAACCGTACATAGATAAGTTAAGCATGGATATGTTTAGTATGAATATGAAACCTATGATGATATTCATGATACCCATGTTTATAATATGGATATATGCTCTTCCAAATCTGATTGGCTATACAGCTGCTGTATCTCCGATATCATTAAACTTGTTAGGAGAATTAATACCATTGACTTGTACTACCAATATGATTGTAAATGATGTAAATGATATAAGCGAGGATTTAAATGCTAAAGCGGATGAGATCAATAATCCACAAGCAGCATCACAGATAAGAAATCTTGTTGAAGAGGCTAAGAGATCGGTTGAAGAAGGTAAATATGTAGATGCTAGAGATAAGTTATTGAACGCATATAATATATTAAATTCAACATTAGAAGAACCAGTTCAAGAGAGAGTACCTAGATGCACGATGGAGAACGAGGTATTGTTATGGGCATGGTATTTTATAGTATCAATAGCGTTTAGTGGTATAGTGATGCGTGTAACTAAGACAAATATACAAGCATTTTAAATTGAGAACTATAATAATCTCTGGCATGCCTGCAGTTGGGAAGACTACAGTAGCAGAGGCTATAGCAAAACATTTGTCATTAAAACATTATTCAGGAGGAGATATATTGAAAGATATGGCCAAAGATTATGGATACAATGTTTCTGGTAATGATTGGTGGGATAAAGATAACGGGATGACATTCCTTAAGGAAAGGATGAAGAATTATGAATTGGATAAGAGATTAGATACATACCTATTAGATATTGCTAAGAAAGGAGATTCTGTAATAACTAGTTATACATTACCATGGCTCGTTGAAGATTGTATAAAATTCTGGCTTAAAGGATCGGTAGAAAGTAGGGCTAAAAGGATGTCAATTAGAGATAATATACCATATGAAGAAGCCTTGAAGATAGTAAAGAAGAGAGACGAAGGGAATAAAAGATTGTATCTAGATATATACAATATAAGATTTGGAGAAGATCTATCTGTATTCGATTATGTAATAAATACAGATGAGTTGAATGTAGATGCTGTAATAGATGTATCTTTAACCATATTAAAGTATTTGAAGTGAATGATTTGCTAGAGTTAAAACAGTTCAAAAATATGACAAAGATAGATGATGATGTAACAGATCCTAGATATGGCTATGATCCATTCAATAGACCAATAAATGTATTATTTGATTATGGCTTGATACCATTAGATAAGCCTCCTGGCCCAACTAGTCATGAGATAGTAGCATGGGTAAGAAGGATATTAGATATAGAGAAAGCAGGACATAGTGGAACCTTAGATCCTCCTGCAACTGGTATGTTACCAATTGGCTTAGGTGAGGCTACTAAAGCATTAGGAATATTATTACTTGGACCAAAAGAGTATTATGCCATTGCTAGATTACATTCCCCAGTAAATAAAGAGAAGTTATACTCTGTGCTAGAACAGTTTAAAGGAAAGATATACCAAAGACCTCCACAGAGATCTGCAGTTAAGAGAAGCATAAGAATTAGAGAGATATATGAACTAGAGTTAGTTGAAGAACATGGAAGATTATTGTTGTTAAGAGTATTATGTCAAGCTGGAACGTATGTTAGGAAATTGATATATGATATAGGAGAAGTGCTAGGAGTAGGTGCTACTATGATAGAATTGAGAAGGACAAGAGTTAGCAATTTAGAAGAAGATATGATGGTAAGAATGCATGAACTTGTTGATGCTTATTATCAATGGAAAGAGAATAATGATGATAAGAGGTTAAGAGAGATGATCTCTCCCATAGAGATAATCTTAGAACCATTAAAGAGTGTAGTAATAAGGGATAGTGCCGTAGATGCTTTATGTCATGGAGCACAGTTAGCAGTTCCTGGAGTATTACAAGTGTCATCAGATCTAAAGAAGGGAGATCTTGTTGCTATTTATACACTAAAAGGAGAGGTTGTAGCATTAGCAGAAGCTTTGCTATCAATAAATGAATTGTTAGAGGCAGAGAAAGGCATTGCATTCAAGATCAATAGGATTATCATGAAAGCAGATACATATCCTAGAGCATGGAAGAGCAAGACTAAGAACTAGGTTTATTTACATGTTAATATTAAAATGATACAAGCCGGGGTACTCTAGCCAGGAAGGAGGCAGAGGAAGCCTAAGCCTGGAATTCTGCTAGAAAGCCTGTGGCCCTTGTGGCCACGTGGGTTCAAATCCCACCCCCGGCGCTTTAATATGTTATAGATTCTAGATTACATAATTTACATTCATAAATATATTCATATAGTATGCCAACTATGGATGTAAAGGGCATATTAATAGCGGTAGTATCTCTGATAATACCTTTTGTTAATAGTTATGCTATATCATCAGTAGACTAATAATCATACTATAGAGTTAACTTATATGGATGATGAAGTTAAAATAGATGGGATTGTATATTATAATGCATATAATGTAACTATAGATAGTATAACATATACCATAGTAATACTTGGTATTAGTATACCCGCTAATAATAATGATTTTATAGTTGGTACTAATAACACTGATGTAACTTTGATCCAATAAGTGGATTAGATAACGATGATAAGCTAGTTGGAGTATTAGGAGATAATTGGAGGCAATGGAGACAATATTATAACTGGAGGCTATGATATAATTGAGGCAGAAGTTGGAATTACAGATAATGATATGATAGATGGCTATAATAGAGGATAGATTACTACTCTAGGCATAGATATATGCTCTAGTAATCTAGATAATGAAACAAATTGTGAAGAAGATGTTCTATCTAATCTAGCAACATTTAATGCATCTACAGATCCAATAAATCTAGGAGATAGTGTTTGATCTAATATTTTATATAGATAATGGTATAGGACCAGTTACAGTTACTAGCATAATAGTAGAAACGCCATCAGGAACAATATGTAATTATGATACATTACTATTAACAATTGATATTGGAGGCTATTTAACAATAACATATACAGATCAATTTACTAGTTGTGATACAAATGAGGCTGGTGCATATACTGCTATAATTAATACTAAAATAGGCTACAATTATAACAGTATTCTATACATCATTTGAAGTATTGAATCAGTTATAGGAGCAATTGGTATTATAGGAGCATCCATAGCTATATTCATGATATATAATAGATATAACAAAAATAATTATTTTTATAAAATATCTATTAAGATAAAAATTATGGTGTATAGTTGAGTAATCCTCCAGCGTCTATTATCTTCTTTATCAATTCAGGAAATGGTTTCATCTTATACACTCTATTTTTAGTTAGATTCCTAACCTCTTGCTTCTCTATATCTATCTCTAACTGATCTTTATCATCGATATCATTATATGCATCCTCATCTATCTCTATGGGTAATAAATGCGCACCATCTATACAATTTCTATAGAATATTCTTGCAAACGATAATGCTAATACTGCTTTTATGCCAGCATGTTTCAATGCTATCGGTGCATGTTCTCTACTTGAACCACAACCAAAATTATGTCCAGCAACTACAAAGTCTCCTTCTTTAACCTTCTTAGTAAATTCTAGATCTAGTCCTTCCATTGCATGCTTTCCTAACTCTTTAGGATCTAGGATCTTAAGATATGGACCTGGAATTATTACATCTGTATCTATATTATCTCTTGCATATTTATGAGCAGTTCCTCTCATCTAATCACCTTATATCTCTTGGATCGGTTATCTTTCCAGTTATTGCACTAGCAGCCACTACCTTTGGAGATGCTAAATATGTCTTTGACTCTCTATCACCCATCCTTCCTGGGAAGTTTCTATTTGTAGTGCTAATACAAACCTCATCTTTTGCTAATACACCCATATGTGCACCACAGCATGCTCCACAAGTCGGTGGTCCTATAACAGCTCCTGCTTCTAAGAAGATATCTATCAAACCATTCTTTAATGCCTTCATATAGATTGATTGAGTTGCTGGAAGCACTTCTAACCTAACCTTACTCTTCTTTCCTTTCAATATCTTTGCAGCCTCTAATAGATCGGTAAACTTTGCTCCAGTACAAGAGCCTATATAGGCTTTATCGATCTCTATATTGCTAACCTCTCTAGCAGTAGCTATATTTGCTGGTGAGTAAGGTTTTGCTACTATTGGTTCTAGAGTGCTAACATCATACTCATATATCTCATGATATTGAGCATCTTCATCGCTTGTAATCATATCAAACTTAGCATCAGGCCTTCTCTCTCTGATATACTCAACAGTCTTCTGATCTGGATCTATTATACCATTTTTTGCTCCACATTCAGTTGTCATATTTGTTAATGTAAACCTCTCTTCCATGGGCATATCGCTTATAACATTGCCAGTAAATTGTATGGCTTTATAATTACCAAAATCCGTTCCGTGATCGCCTATTATCTTCAATATTATATCTTTAGCCATTAAATAATCTGGCATGTTACCTTCTAATCTGAATAGTATAGTCTCTGGTACTCTAAACCATATTTTACCGTGTAATAATACATACGCTACATCTGTATGTCCCATTCCAGTTGCAAAACAACCTAATGCTCCAGTAGTATTTGTATGAGAATCCCCTCCTACATAAACCTCGCCAGGAAGAACCATCGCCTCTTCATGTGATAACGTATGACAGATTCCATATTGACCCATTCCATACTTGAAATGTTTACTTATACCAAACTTTTTTGAGAAACCTTCTAGCAATACTATATTCTGTGCTGATATCTTATCTACTGCTGGAACGAAATGGTCTTCAGTGATCCATACCCTTTCTGGATCCCATATACTATTGATGCTCTTACCTTGTCTCTCTAACTCTCTTAATACGGTTATAACTCCTGGTCCAGATACATCATGAACCATTACTCTGTCTACTTTAGCAAAGACTACATCACCAGGTTCCACTTTCTCTTTACCAGATGCTTTTGCTAATATCTTCTCAGTTATATTCATACCCAATTCTTATCAGACTTATAGAGTATAATCACTAATTAAAATGTTTAATGTTAAACAAATCCTAGAGATATATAAATCTTGTATGAAGAATTATAATATCAGTCATAATGATACATTTTAGTTCTGCCAAATAAAGATCATATAATTAGAAACATTGCTAGATAAAATAATTGTAACCTCTAAAATTACTTATGTACTTTAACATATTTTACTGCTGCTTTCTCTAGTACTTCTATCATTGGTAACTTTTTACCTGCTAGATATAACACTAATGCTCCACCAGCAGTGCTTATATGATCTATCTTATCTGCTAGATTGAATCTATGCAAAGCAGCATTAAGATGCCCTCCACTTATTATACTAGTACTAACTGAAGATGCTATGGTTTCTAATAACGCTTTTGTACCATAGGAATACTCTTCTCTCTCAAATGCACCAGCTGGCCCGCTCATAAAGACAGTTCCAGAACTATTTATTATCTTTGAATAATGCTCAATGGTCTTCTTACCTATATCTAAAGCTTTTTCATCTATGTCTAGATCATCTACATCCTTCTCAACCCTTTTACCGTTATTATCTACTGCATAATCTAATGGTACTTCAAATACATTTGGATATCTAACCAATAACCTCTTTGCTTTCTCTATCTGCGTTTGCTCTTTATCAGTTAATGAGGTATACTCTAACCTTCCCATAGCCTTTAGGAATATTATTGATATCAATCCAGTTAGCAATACTTTATCAGCTCTGCCGCTAGATACCAATGTATCTATAGCTTCTAATCTATCAGATACTTTTGCACCTCCTAGAACTACAACAAATGGAGATTTTGATACAGTTAATATCTTCTCTAATGTTCCAACCTCTCTAGCAACCAACTTGCCAGCACATGATGGTATTATTGATGCAAAACCTACAATGGATGGATGTGCTCTATGTGCTGAAGGAAAACAATCCAATACACAGAGATCAAATAAATTAGCCAATCTCTTAACCATTACTGTATTGGAAGCATCTGTTAATGGGAATTCATAATTCTCCTCTGCACAAAACCTTAGATTATCTAATAATAATATATCACCATTCTTCATCTCTCTTATCTTTCTTCTCGCTTCTGGTCCTATTACATCTTCTACAAACTCTACATTTCTATTCAATAACTTTGATAATATCTCAGCATGCTGCTTCATATCTATATAATCATATCTTCCTACTCTTCCTTGATGCGATGCCACAACTACCCTGCTATTCTCTAATGCTTTTATACTCTCACATGCTTCTTTTATCCTACTATACTCTATAATCTCTAGTGTATCTGGATTTATAGGACAGTTCATATCTACTCGCAGAAATATAGTCTTATTATCTGTCTCAAAATCTTCAAGCGTTAATATCTGCATATCTTAATTCTAGATATTTGCAATTAAAAGTTTTACTATCAAGAAGGTAGATTTACAGTTACAAGTTATAACATCTTGTATTATATCTCTCAATAATCTTAGGTTTATAAAAATTTTTATAATATAATCTTAGTATATTTATTTTCTAAGCTAAATATTTGGTTGAATGTTAAGAAGATATCTAACAAACATATATGTATCGGTTTCAATAAAGAATAGTGTGTCTACAAATGTTAATTCTTCAAATAATAATCATCAGCCTAGAGTAGTAGTAATATTTCCTACTCTTAATGAGGCAAAGACTATAAAACATTGCATAGATGAAGCAAAGAAGAGTAAGTATAAACCTATTGTTATAGTGAGTGATGGCAATTCTACAGATAAGACTAGAGATATCGCTAGAGAAGCTGGTGCTATAGTGATTACTCAAGATGTTCATATACATCCAGGTAAAGGTGCTGGTATGGTTGCTGGTTTGAGGAAAGCGTTTGAATTTGAACCAGATATAATAGTATTTCTAGATGCAGATATAACAAATCTTACATATGAATGGGTAGATCAATTAGTAGAGCCGATAGCAATAGAAGGCTATGATATGGCAAGAGGTTGGTATATAAGAGCAGCTGGTGATGCTCCAGTTACAAAATTAGTAGTAAAACCGTTACTCTGGGCTTTCTTCCCAGAATTATGGCATTATGAGCAGCCATTAAGCGGAGAGGTTGCTGGTAAAGTAGAGTTATGGAAGAATCTAATAAATCTTAATCCTCCTAAAGGTTGGGGAATAGATATATGGATATTGATAGAGGCTACTATGCTTGGCTATAACATAAAAGAGGTATTTTTAGGAGTAAAGAGTCATAGATCATATCTTAGGTATTCTAGCGATGTATCTAATCTAGCAAAAATGAGTGAACAAGTGGCATTCACAATTATACAAGAGGCTATGAAGTATAAAAGATTAGATAACGCTTCTAGAATCGCAGTTTAGAAGATACATGCTTTCTTGAACCATTCTGGTATTCTATCCTCAACCCTTCTTAACAGTTGCATAGCATTTTTATCCAATACATAGATATTACAATAGTCTAGATCATGCCTAACTCCTCTACCACATCCTTGAATTAGTCTCATTGCACTCTGCATTGTATACCAATCTATATCCTTCCTCATCTTTACAGCAATTCTACGATCATTAAGATCTAAATATGGAGCCTTTGCTATTATTATAAATCTGCATAGATCATCTTTAAGATCAATTCCATCCCACAATGATGGTGAGATTATAACATTATTTTTATCATTTGCTAAATATTTTACTAACTCATCTCTTCTAACATCGTTACTTATTATTATCCTACTTTTATTAGATAATGATAACCTAGATCTAATTGCTAATGCCAATGCATAGCTTGTAACTAGGATTAAACCACGATCATCTTTATGTTTGTTCATAATCTCATCTATGCTCTCTGCAACCTTTCTTAGAATTCTTTCATCTCTCATAGCATTCTTATTTAATAAGTATTTATTAAGAAATTTTATCCTTCGATTCTCTATTGGGAATGGCGAATCTATATCTATGAAGAATACTTCCTTTAACCCTAACGATCTTGAGAAACTTTTGTGATCTATAGTAGCACTCATGAATAATCTAATATTGCTCATACTAAATAGATCTTCAGTAAATTTATCAACATCAATTGGTAATAAAGTTGCTTTTACTATTGCATCGTTATCCCTCTCTATATTGACTACATAATTCTCTGGATTATTCTCTATCTCGTTATGGATAAACTCAATCTTCTCAAAGTTTGTCTGTATCTTACTTAACTCATCGTTAAGGTTTATGAATTCATGCCCATTTGCTACTTCTAACTTCTTCTCCATCTCACTGATCAATACCATATACTTATACCTTAATTCATTTAAGAACGATAGCCATGTATCTATATCATATAATTGCTTAGCAGGGAACTTCATACCTACTGGTATTAACAATTTATTACTAACATTCAAACCATAAAACTCAACCAATCTATTCTCTAATAGATGAGCCTCATCGCATACCATAACTTCTCTATGCGGAACTTGGTTAGTGTATTTAAGCAATGCTAGATATTCATGATAGTTATATACAGTATGACTTGCTAGTAAAGCCTCAAACTTTTGCTTATAATACTCGCATAACTCATCTCTATTGCCATTATAAATAATCTTCTCATTTATCCCATTACTCTCTACACTGAAACTATCAGGATATGGATAATACTCGCAGAACCCATCGTTCTTATTATAGCATAAAGAACTCGATATTTTATCGCATGTTATACTTTTATTACTTATCCTTAAGCATTGGAAGTTTCTCCTTCCTTTTATAGTCTTTATAAATGGAAAATCTCTAAGGTATTGCTCTTGAAGATCGGTAGTTGCAGTTAAGATTGATGAAGAACCATATGCTAATGCTAAACATATGGCAATGTATGATTTTCCTGTTCCAGTAGGAGCAGATAATATTATATCATTATAACCATTCTTTAGAGCATCTTCTATCTTTTTTATAACTTCGACTTGATGCTTTCTAGGCATGCCATAAAATTTGCTTAATAGGTTCACTATCTTCCTTCTAGCTTATACTTTATTTAAAGTATGACTGATATTAAGATTAATATGCTAATAATATATAATTGACATATGGAGATAACTATATTTGCTGCTATCGCTGCTGGAATAGGCTCATTTCTATCTCCATGTGTGTTGCCTATCATACCAGCCTTTTTGTTATATATATCTGGCTCTAGTATAAATGAGTTGAGATCTCAAACATTAAGCATTTCTAGATTAAATCTTGTAATAAATACTATCTTCTTTATACTAGGCTTCTCTATGATGTTCTCAATAATTGGAGTAATGTTGAATACTACTTTAGCAACCCTTAGCTCTAAAGTAATATCGAATCTAACTTTAATAGGAGGCATAATCATAATCATATTTGGCATATACCTATTAGCATCATCAAAACTATTATTCTTTAATAGAGAATTCAAATTTAATATCAAAAGGTTCAAGACTAATTATTTAACATCATTGGTATTTGGCATAATATTTGCTGGTGCATGGACTCCATGTGTTGGTCCTATATTAGGAAGTATATTCGCATTAGCAGCTAGCATGCCAGCAGATGCATTCAATCTTTTGTTAGCATATTCTATAGGTTTAGGAATACCATTCTTATTGATGAGCATATTCATATCAAGATCGTTATCATTCATATCAAGAGCAAAGAATTATCTCAAATACTTTAATATAGTAGCAGGATCAATGCTTATAATTCTAGGAGTCTTGGTTGCTAGCAATAACTTGCTACTTATAGGTAACTTCCCATTAATAGAGAACGTGACTAGTATATGAGAAGAGAGATATTAAAT
Organism: Candidatus Nitrosocaldaceae archaeon; assembly: GCA_026002835.1. The sequence goes on along the minus strand of BPGC01000001.1, from coordinate 140,093 downwards.
GCTATAGCTTTAGGTTCTGCAGTAATAGCAGTAATACTAGCAGTAAATCTTTACTTTACATCATTGCCAAATGAAGAGGTTGAATTTAGATCTGCAGATGAGATAACTGATAAATCGATTTATAAAAAAGCACCAGAGATAAGTGGTATAAGCGGCTATATCAATACAGATAAGCCTTTAACGCTAGCAGATCTAAAAGATAAAGTAGTTCTAGTAGATTTCTGGACATATACTTGTATAAACTGTATTAGAACAATACCATATCTTAATGCGTGGCATGAAAAATATTCTGATGATGGTTTAGTTATTCTAGGCATTCATACTCCAGAGTTCGAGTTTGAGAAAGAGTATGAGAATGTAAAGGCTGCTGTTGAAAGGTATGGTATAAAATATCCAGTTCTACAAGATAATGATTACATAACATGGAACGCTTATGCAAATAGATATTGGCCTCATAAATATCTGATAGATCACGAAGGTTATATAAGATATGATCATATAGGAGAAGGGGCTTATGAAGAGACAGAGAATGTTATCAAAGAGTTGTTAAGAGAACGTGCAGAAGCATTAGGGTTAACCCTTACTTTTGATGAAGATATAGAGCCAGAGGCAGAAGATGTAAACTTTAATCTAATATTTACACCAGAATTGTATCTAGGTTACAAGTTTAATACAGCAATAGGTAATGGTAATATACTTATACAAGATCAAGTTAGCGAGTTCTCATTACCAGAAGAGTGTCCAGTAAATAAAGTATGTTTAGAAGGCTTATGGAGATGGAATGATGAAAATATTGAATTGGTGTCAGCAGAAGGTAAGATTGTTCTTAGATATTCAGCAAAAGCCGTTAATATAGTAGCAAGTGGTAATTCACTACTAACAATAAGTCTAGATAATAAGCCTATAGATGAGGAAGATTATGGTGATGATGTATCAGATGGAACTGTTATTATAAATGAGCAGAGATTATACAATCTTGTTAAGAGCGGAGATTATGGCAAACATATGATAGAGATCCATGTTGAAGGGAAAGGATTTAGATTATATACATTTACTTTCGGTTGATGTAGCCGATTATTATGATAATAATACCTAATGCTGCTATTATCAATCCATAAGTTAGCCAATCTGGATTATTATACATAAATGAACTACTAGGGCCTACCAAACTTTGGCTCTGTGCAGTAAATATCAAGCCTAATATTGTTATAATAATCCCTAATACCATCAATTTATTCATATCTGCTCTGCAACTTCCTACTTAATACATCATATGCTTTGCCAGCATCCTTCTCATCAACTATAAGCATTATCTCATCATGTGAGAAGAATGCATCATGAACTGATATTCCATTATTGTATAATGCATCCGCTATAGCAGTTATTAACACCTGATTTACTTTAGAATTACTAGGTAACTTGATCGATATCTTTGCCAAGCCTTTACTCATATTAGATATACATCTTGCAAATCTATCCATAAGTTCTCTAACATCTTCTGCTTCTTCAGTGAATATTCTTAATATGTTATAAGTTCTGAACAATCTTAGATCTGGATCCATCTCCCTCAACCTATCTATAAACATATCTACATCCTCATCTTCTACAAGATCTAAATCAATAACTCTACCAAGTAATGATATCTTTGCATTTATAGGCTCAAGCTCTTCAACCTCCAATGTATCAGCATACCTTTTTATTGCTACTACTAGACTATTGGTATTAACTTCAGAACCTACTAACCTTTCTACTTGAGGCTTGATATAGTTTGCTAATGCGGTATAATTGATTATACCTAACCGTAAGCAATGATATATACAATAGTTATCGTTTATTATACTTCTTACAGCTTCTGGTAATGATAATCTATATTCCATCATGTAATAAATTATAACAGTCATTATATTAAAGTTGCGTATAGTTATTTGGCATGATTTTATGTAATTTTATATAGTATAATGTCAGTTAAATTTATATAATGTCATAAATATTACATAATATTGGTGATATAACATGTGGCGAGACATATCTAGAATATTTGAAGAGATAGACAAAGAATTTGCTGAGGCAGAGGAGATGATAAACAGATTGTTTAGAACAGTAAGGAGAGGTGAGTCATTCTCAATAACTGAAGGACCATACTACTATGGTTTTCAGATCACAATAGATGAACAAGGAAGACCTCATATAAGAGAGTTTGGCAATATAAGACCTAGTTCTAGAGGCTTAGTAGAGCCTACTGGTGTTAGAGAACCATTAGTTGATATAGTTATAGATGAGAAGGAGAATGTTTTAAAGATTACTGCTGAGATGCCAGGTATAAATAAAGAGGATATTAAGGTTAGAGTAGGCGAAGATTTTGTTGAGATAAGTGCTGAGAGAGGAGATAGAAAATACCATACTGAGATACCATTAACAGTTAAAGTAGATGAGGGAGGAGCAAAGGCAACATATGTTAATGGAATACTAGAATTGAAACTAAAGTTGAAAGAGCCAATTAAAAAAGCAAAAGAGGTAAAGGTAGAATGAATATATTTTTTAAAACTTTTATGTTAGATTATGGTGGTGAATATAATGGATGAAGTTACTCTAAGAGTGGCAGAATTGCCACAAAAGTTAGTAGGAGGGAATAAAGTTACAATAGATCCTATAGTTATGAGAGATCTTAGACTAACTACTGGAGATGTATTAGAGATTATTGGTAGTAAGAAGAGTTACGCTTTACTATGGACTGCTTTACCAGATGATGCTGGAAGTAATGTAATAAGAATGGATGGTTATACTAGAAATAACGTTGGTGCTGGAATAGATGATCGAGTTACTGTTAGGAAAGCATATGCAAGTAATGCTGAGAAAGTTACAGTTGCTCCTAACGAGAATATAGATATAAGTGGTTTAGAGGAATACCTTCCAGAACTATTAGAAGGAAGGGTTGTAACTAAAGGTGATATAATCCCATTAAATATAATGGGAAGAAAGTTGGAATTAGTTGTAAATAGTACTACTCCAGAGAATGCTGTTATAATAAACAAATACACACAATTTAACATTGCTAGTAAACCAGCAGCTGTATCAAAAGTTCCTAGAATAACTTATGAGGATATTGGAGGCTTAAAGAATGAGGTTCAGAAGATAAGAGAGATGATCGAGTTACCATTAAGACATCCAGAGATATTTGAGAAGTTAGGAATCGAGGCTCCTAAAGGTGTATTGCTATATGGTCCTCCAGGAACTGGTAAGACGTTATTAGCAAAAGCAGTAGCAAATGAGACTAATGCTAACTTTTACTCAATAAGCGGTCCAGAGATAATGAGTAAATTCTATGGAGAGAGTGAAGCAAGATTAAGGGAGATATTTAAAGAGGCAGAAGAGAATGCTCCTAGTATAATATTCATAGATGAGATAGATGCCATTGCTCCAAAGAGAGAAGAGGTTACTGGGGAAGTAGAGAAGAGAGTAGTAGCTCAATTATTAGCATTGATGGATGGTTTAGAATCTAGAGGAAAGGTAGTAGTTATAGGAGCAACAAATAGACCAAATGCTATAGATCCAGCATTAAGGAGACCTGGAAGGTTTGATAGAGAGATCGAGATCGGTGTACCAGATAAAGATGCTAGGTTAGAGATATTACAGATACATACTAGAGGAATGCCATTAGATGAGAGTGTTGATCTCAACAAACTAGCAGAATTGACTCATGGTTTTGTTGGAGCAGATCTAGCAGCATTAGCAAAGGAAGCAGCCATGAGAGCAATAAGAAGAATCCTACCAGAGATTGATATGAATAAACCGAAGATTCCTCCAGAAGTTCTTAACAAGTTAAAGGTCACAATGCAAGACTTTGAAGATGCTCTTAAAGAGATCCAACCATCAGCAATAAGAGAAGTATACATACAAGTTCCTAATGTAAGTTGGGCTGATGTTGGAGGCTTAGAAGATGTTAAACAAGAATTACAAGAGTCAGTAGAGTGGCCATTGAAGCATAAAGAGTTATTTGAAGAGGCTGATGTAAAGCCTCCTAAAGGTATATTATTATATGGTCCTCCAGGAACTGGTAAGACATTATTAGCAAAAGCAGTAGCAAATGAGACTAATGCTAATTTCATAAGCATTAAAGGTCCAGAACTATTATCAAAGTGGGTAGGAGAGAGTGAGAAAGGAGTTAGAGAAGTATTTAGGAAGGCTAGAATGGCCGCTCCATGTATAGTATTCTTCGATGAGATAGATGCTTTAGCACCTAGAAGATCTAGTGGTGAAGGAGAATCCAGAGTTACTGAGAGAGTAGTAAGCCAATTGCTAACCGAGTTAGATGGAATAGAAGAGTTGAAAGGTGTAGTAGTTATAGGAGCAACAAATAGGCCAGATCTAGTAGATGATGCTTTACTAAGACCTGGAAGGTTTGATAAGATAATCGAAGTGCCTCCACCAGATGCTAAAGCAAGGTTAGAGATATTCAAGATACATACTAGGAAGAAACCATTGGCTGAGGATGTTGATCTTAATAAACTAGTAGAGTTAACCGATGGTTTGACTGGTGCAGATATAGAGGCTATATGTAATACAGCAGCTATGCTTGCAATAAGAGAGCATATCGCTAATGGAAAGCAAGGCAAGTTGAAGATAACTATGAAGCATTTCGATGAAGCAGTTAATAAGATAAAGAATAGGCATGAGTTAGCAGCTGTAAGGCTCTAAACCTTTATTTATTTGTTAAAGGGAAACTTTATATATTCGTTTTACGAAAATATAAATGTATGGGTGAGAATATGTTATCAAATGGAATACATGAACTCCAATGTAAAGTATGCTCAAGTAAGGATGTAGTTACTGACTTTGAGAGCGGAGAGATCATCTGTAGCAAATGTGGTGCAGTAGTAGTAGAAAAGGTAGAGATGGTTCAGAAGACTAGAGCTTTCAATAAGGAAGAGTTCGAAGAGAGAACTCAATCAGGAGCACCTAGCACGCTATTAAGACATGATATGGGCTTATCTACAACCATCGCTAAAAGTGATAAAGATGCTTCTGGAGTATCTACAGCCCCAGTTATAACAGAGATGATGGCTAGGTTAAGAACATGGGATGTTAGAACTCAATCTGCTACTCCAAGGAGTAGAAATCTAGTTGTTGCTTTGAATTATCTAGATAATCTTAAGCATAAGCTTACTCTTCCAGATGCTGTAGCAGAGAAGGCTGCTTATATCTACAGAAAGGCTCAAGCCATGAAGTTGGCTAGAGGTAGAACTACAATATCACTTGTAGCTGCTGCTATCTATGTTGCATGTAGAGAATTTGCTATACAAAGAAGCATGAAGGATATAGCAGCAGCTGCTAACATTACACTCAAGGCATTATCTAGAGCATATAGGTTATTATTAACAGAGTTAGATCTAAAGATTCCTCCTCAGGATCCATCATTAGCAGTAATAAGGATAGCATCTACACTTAACTTAAGTGAGAAGACAAAGAGAGAAGCCATGAAGATACTAGCAGAGATAAAGAAGAGAGGGGGTGCTGCTGGTAAAGATCCTATGGGTTTGGCTGGAGCTGTATTATACCTAATATCAATAAAGAATAATGAGTATGTTGTCCAGAAAAGATTAGCAGACGCTGCTGGAGTTACTGAGGTAACAATAAGGAATAGAGCAAAAGAGTTGAAATCAACATATAAAGATCTCTTCAAATAAATTTAAGATTGATTTTTATTAGCCATAAATCAAACCTTTTTTATGAAAGTAGACCATATAGCTATAGCTGTAAATAATGTTGAAGAATCGCTAAAGACATTTGAGAAGGTATTAAGAGTTAAAAAGAAAGAGGTTATGGACGTTCCTAACGAGAAGGTTAAAGTTGCTATGCTAGAATTAGATAATTCCAGAATTGAATTATTAGAGCCATTAAGCGATGATAGTCCGATAAGTAAGTTCTTGAAGGATAGAGGAGAGGGCATTCATCATATAGCAATAAATACTGAGAAGTTTGATGATGATCTTAATAATGCAATAAATAATGGTATAAAGATAATTGGAGGAGTTAGAGAAGGTAGTTACGGAAGGAAGATAACCTTCATACATCCGAAATCATTGCATGGTGTGCTAATGGAACTCTGCGAACCGCACGATTAGATATCAATTATCTTTATTTCCCTTGCTATATTCATAACTTTAGTATTATTTATCATACCTTCTTTACCTCCATTCTCATGAACATGGCCACATAAGGTTAATCTTGGTCTTTTATCCTCAATAAACTCTCTTATTGCTTCTGAACCTATATGTAAGCCATTTGTATAGTCTGTAACTCCTTTAGGAGGAGCATGTGTAACTAGTATATCAACATAATCTATCTTTGCCAATATGCTTCTAAACTCATCTTCCTCTAGTTCGTAAGGTGTATTGAAAGGACCCTTAGGCGCTCCTCCACATCCGCCTATTGTTATATCATCTATCCTAAATTGTTTGCCATGAAGATCAGTCCAGCCATTCTCTTTACATGCTGTATTTAATACAGTAGGAAGCTCAAAATTGCCTGGTATGATGAATAATCTTGCATCTAATTTGCCTATCTTTCTAGCAGTATTTATTGTATCTCCATGTACTGGAGTTATATCTCCACAGCATATAGCTATATCTACTTTCTTACTTTCTTCTCTAACTTTATCTATTAATGCTTGATCTCCGTGCAAATCCGAGAATACTAATATCTTCATACCAAATATTAATAATCAATGGTATATGTCTTTAGCGTTCTACATTTATGATCAACTTATGCCATTTTTATTATCATAAATATTAGATTTAAATGCATCATTGCTAAAACTGTCTCTATCTAGTATCTTCCTTTACATCTATAATAACATCTATATCATCAGCATATGTTATAGGTTCTCTAGTAATTGATATATTACCATCGTTATATGTAGATACATCTATAATCTCTCCATTTATTGCATATATGCTATTATTTATCAAATCATCTAATGTATAGTATGATTGCAATGACATGTTTATTCTCTCTAACAATTCTCATATTAAGTCTTGTTATTTATAAACCCAAAATCATTCAGTAACTTATCTATACTATAATCTTCTAAAACCATTCTCTAATCAATCTATATCCTCAATAAATGTTAGGATCTTATCCATTATATAATCTGTGTCATATTACAATATTAGTATACAATATTCAGATGTATCAACTAGAACTTAATCACATTTAGAAAAATCCGTTAAGTAATTGATGGATCTGGATAATTTGTTATTACCAATTCTTCTAGGAATATTAATGCAATTACAATTCTCTTGCATTATTACACTAGTAAATAATATAACCATGAATATTGCTACACATAAATTGGAATTATACTTTTCATAATTATTTGTATACAATAAGGTATATTAACATAATAAATGTAAATATAATAGGGATGAAGTAAGAGCCGCTCCAGTCTGAGGATATACTATGAAGACCTCGCGACGAACTGACCTAATCCTAAACATTAAATTAATAGTTAATACTTTGCTAAATGCATGGAATATGATTATGATATTATAGTAGCAGGAGCTGGCATTGCAGGAATGATAGCAGGAACATCAGCAGCAATATATTCTAAACAGAATCTTAGAATACTGATTATAGATAGGAATGATCCAAAGAATGCTGGAAGAAAGACAATAAATGGGTGGGTTTGTGGTGATGCTGTTGGAAAGAATAGCGTAGATTACATGACAAAAGCTATAGGTATAAGTTGGAATAAACCAGAGGTTGAGCATCCAGTAAAAGGAGTCGTTGCTTATTCTCCAGATCATGAAACAGCGATATACTTTGAGGGAGAAGGATACATTCTGAATAGGAAGTTATTGCCTCAGAAGCAATTGAACGATGCTCTTAAAGTTGGCATAGAATTTGATTGGAATGTTAATTTAACAAGTGTGTATCATGAAGATAATCAAGTAAAAGGAGTTATTGGATTGAAGAAGGAAGATGGTAAGATGATACCATACAAAAAGAGGGCAAAAGTAGTTATTGATTGCACTGGCATAACATCTGTTCTAAGAACAAATCTGCCAATAAAAAGTTTCATACAGAGAAAGATAGATAGAGATGATCTAGAGTCTACTGGAAGATACATATTAGAATTTGATAAAGCAAGTAATGATAAAACATACTTTGATCCAGATTATGCATTAATACACCTTGATCAGAAGATAGCACCAGGAGGCTATGCTTGGGTATTTCCAAAAGGTGAGCATAAAGCAAATATCGGTTTAGGCGTGCAACATAAAAGCCTAGAGTTAAGGAACAGAGCCTTGAATAAAAGAGACGATCTGAAAACATTGATAGATAATTATGTAAAGATGAATCCAGTAATAAGTAATCCTAGACTAGCGAACTCTAGCATGGATGATGGGAATGCTTGGGGTACATGGCAGGTTAGTGTTAGAAGACAGAATGATTGTTTGGTTGCAAATGGATATATGCTTGTTGGTGATGCAGCATGGATGCCAAAACCGTTAGATGCTGGAGGTATTGGACCAGCAATAATAGCTGGTGTATTAGCAGGAAAGAATGTAGTTAGAGCTATAGAGGCAAACGATACAACTGAAGAAGGCTTATGGCAATATAATCTAGACTTTGTAAATGATTATGGCTATAAAACTGCTGGTTTAGAAGTATTTAGGAGATTCCTACAAACGTTATCAAATGAGCAGATAAACTATGGAATGAAGCATTTCTTATCAAAGCTAGATATAGAGAAGATTACTAAAGGTGAACATCCAGAGTTTAGTCACATAGATAAGATTGGTATGATGATAAGAGCAATTACACATAGAAAGACTGCTGAAGGATTAAAGTATACTGCTGAGAAGAATAAAGTATTGGTTGAGTTATATAGAAATTATCCAAAGAAACCATCAGAGTTCGAGGAATGGCATAAAAGGTTGATGAAGGAACTCAACGAGGCATTTGAAAAGTTTGCTATAAAAGAAGAGATATATGTTAACTAATATATTTTCTTGATATTTTGTCTGCTAATCTTATAGGTTCTGGAAGTTTATACTTTGATGTTTCTTTAACAATCTTTACTGCTGTATCCAACGATATCTTATGACCTATGCTTATATACAGATTATTGTATACTTTACCTATAACCTCATTATCATCGATAATTTTATCATCTATTATTTTGCCACATAATAACTTCTTTGCTACGCCAATTGTAGGTTTATCAAGCATGAAGCCTATATAAGATGCTAAACCAAATCTCCTTGGATGTAAAATTCCATTTCCATCAACCATTATTAGATCATATCTATCCTTTTCGTCTCTCAATACATTAAGCATGATATTACCTTCTCTAAGGAATAATAATGATGGAATATATGGAGTGTTTATATTAACTTCCATACATTTATGATAAACCATCTCCAAATTACTTCTGTCTATTATAACCATACATGGATACGCTTGCTTTCTTTTATAGGATACATCAACTCCTGCAATATACCTAATCTCTTCATCTCTAATAACATCTTCTCTTATTACATACATGCTTAACCTTTCTTGAAGTTTTATAGCATATTCATACTTTCTTAAGTTCATCCAAGAATGCTCTCCTTCTACTCTCTTCTGTGATAACTTCTCTAACAGATTCTATTAGTATACGATCATGATCCAATTTCCTTCTCACACCTTGCATGATATTATCATAAACAGCAAAAGGCATGAGTATAGAGTATATATCTTCCATGAGTTTGAATAGCCTCAATGCTTTATGATAATTGTCATTTCTTAATAGATCTAAGATCATCCTCTTCATCTCTCCTATGCAATCTAATAAGCCAAGAATATATGAACTACCTTTAACATTCAACTCTTCATATAATGGTAGATTATAATCAGTTGCTATTGCATATAAAGACTTTGCTTCCACGATCTCTGTCTCAGCATTGATAAGATAATAATATAGATCATCCATTGCTAACTCTTTGAGTTCTTTATGCTTTATATCCATCAATTCTATATGTTTCTTAGCCTCATCGAGATCAGATTTATGAATTGCTACTATAGCCTTTCTAGCATACATAAGTATATCCCTTATACCTTTAAGAATGAGTTCTCTCCTCTCCTCTATTGAGGAGAATTCATTCATTATCTTATCTATAGAATTGTTAATGCTCATATGGATATTAAATTATAGAGTTAATTTATTGGTTTTGAAATAAATAAGATTTTATTCTTCTAGCCAACTATAACCTTTCTCTTCAAGCATCTCTGCTAACTCTCTTCCTCCAGACTTTGCTATCTTTCCTTTCGCCATAACGTGCACATAATCCAATTTGTTTAGATATCGAAGTATTCTAGCATAATGTGTTATAACTATAATACTTGCATCTGTATTCTCTATCAGATGGTTTATTGCGTTTGCTACAGATTTAACTGCATCTATATCTAAACCAGAGTCTGGCTCATCTAGGATGACAAATCTAGGCTTTAATACAAGCATCTGTAAAACCTCAGACCTCTTCTTCTCTCCTCCAGAGAATCCTTCATTTAGATACCTTGTTAGGAATGATGGATCAAATCCTACTATATCCAAATTCTTCTTTACATAATCATGGAACTCTCTTACTGTCAAGAATACTTCCATATTATCTCCATAAGCCTTGCTTAATGTTGTATATGCATTTCTTAGGAAATTGGTATATCCTACTCCAGATACCTCTACTGGATATTGGAAGCCTAGGAATAATCCTTTCTTTGCTCTCTCATCTGTAGATAATTCTAATATGCTCTCTCCATCTACTCTTATATCTCCTTTTGTTACAGTATATTTTGGATGTCCTAATAATGTGTATGCTAACGTGCTCTTACCAGATCCGTTAGGTCCCATTATCGCATGAACCTCTTTGCTATTAGCTGTTAGATTAACTCCTTTCAGTATCTCCTTCTCATCTATATTTGCATGTAAATCTATTATCTCTAGTTTATGCATGAATGAATATAACGCCGTTATATATATAAAGTTAGCGGTATGTATTAAGAGTATGAAGGTGGAGTTAGAGTTCAAGATAGATAGCAATGATAAAGCTGAGATATTATCTAAACTAGTTGAAGTCGTTAAGATAGCACAGCAACAAGGTTTAGAATTGGAAGAGATAGAGATAGAAAGAGAGGACGAAGATTAACCTTCTTAAATTTTCTTTATTCATAGAAATATCTTTGATAGTCTTACTTATCTTGGCTACTCTATATTTCAGATATAAATCAAGAATAAGATGATCCATGGCAATGTTATCTATGAACATCTTTAACTCTTCTGACAAATATAGAAATGGCTTATCTAAACCAAATAATGAGTATTCAAAAGATAGTAAGCCTAAATTAGAATATTAACAAACCGATTATTATAACATCTAATAGTTTCAATAATATAATAAAAATATTTTAGTGGATATTTATGTTTAATCTTCTGAGCATTAATATACTTCCAATACCTATTGTTAGGATTAATAATGCTATTATACCAAACTCTGGTACTACTTGAGTTCCTATTATCCTAACTTCTCTACTATTAGCAGTTAATGGAATAGTTAACTTTCTCTCATTATCTGCCTTATCTTCTTGAACATCAACGATATCACCATCTACCATTACTACAAATGGTTTATCATTACCATCTTCCTTTGCATCTATCAATTCTCTTGGTAAAGTTATCTCTAAAGTTGTATCCTCATCTATATTCTCTAATGATAATACTAACGAATTGTTCTCTTGATCTATATATATGCTGCTGATATTATCTGCCATATTAACTCCTATATCAAATGTATTATCATCTATAGTAACCTGTTTGAACCCTAATGCTTCTCCCACTGCTATAAGACTTACACTCCTTATATCTGGCAATAACGCTTTATTGCTTATAGCCATAACCTTCAGTTCATTTGAACCTTCAGATAATTTTGTAGTATTACTTGATGATAACTCTATAGTAAAACTACCATCATCTTTAGCAGTTGTTTCACCTTTAACTACAATGTTACCATTTCCATCCTTCAAGAAGTAGAATATCTTAACATCGTTATAATCTCCAGCATATGTTATGCTGCCTTCAATACTCGCTTCATCTCCTCTATTTATTGATAATGGCACATCTAAATTAGATATTGTTGCTAACTTTACATCTTCAAATTCTTGCCAATATCCAGTCTCAAATGGATATGAGTTATCTCTGAATGCTTTGATAGTTATAGTTCTAGCATCTGGGTTATAATTATCTAGGTAGAATGGACCGTTGCTTATAACAGCATGGTTTTTCTCATCAATCCAGTTTATAGCATTGTTATACCTTTCATTAGCATAGCTGTTATCAATATCTAATGGTTTTGGAATAAAGCTATCATCTCTAAACTTTACTAACGATTCTTTAATTAAATCCGCATCCTCCTTTATTAACAATGATAACCAATTTACATTATTTGCACTTGCTTCAGATCTAGAGAATGCTGCTTTATTATTTATAACAACATCCTCCATAGCAGCATATATCTCCCAAGGGGTGCTACTCCATATACCAGCATAATCTGCTATATAATTTTCATCAAAATGCCAATAGTCTACATAAACCTCTATAGTATCATCATCTATGAATCTGATACCTTTCAATGTATTTATGAATTGCTGAGCAGTTGCAGCATATTCTGGATCATATGTTGGGTCATCATCGCTCTCTTTACTACCCCATTCATAAAGGAAGTATATAGCATATAATATATCGTTCTTATCCATCATTGAGCCATCATGCCATTTACTATACTTCAGATCGTATGTTACCTTGCTTGTAGCATCTGCATCTTTAACATTAACCCATTCTTCGTTAGTGGCATTCCAGATGAAGGCATCATCTGGGACATCTAATTTACCATTAGGACCAGCAGTCTCAACTTGCCAAGTAGCTCTAACTGGTAATATATCACCAGTATGAGGATGTCTAAATATAGCTGGATCTGCTACTCCTAGCCATACTCTAGTAGAGTACCAATCCCTTAAACCACCTACTGGATTCCATGAACCTTGATATATCTGCTTCATACCAATCTTCAATTCATTATCATCGCTTCTAGCATTAATTAGAGTAAATCTGCTAGTAATACCAGCACCAAAATCTGCTACTACTCCTTCCATATCCTTATTAAATACATAAGGATCTAGAGTGCTTGCTATAAATATCCTAACTGACTCTTTAACTCCTAATTCTACAGCTTCTCTTAACAACTGATCCCTTTCATCTTTTGATGTATAATTACCATTAAAGATTTTTATTGTTAGATCATCTAATGTCTGGTTTTGATAATTCCAGAAACCTTCGTTCTGGAAGCCTGGCATCGCTCCAAACCATGGAGCATACATCTGTGCTGTTAAACTACTATCATACTTCTCAAATGCTGAACTCCCCCAACCTTCTGTATAGATATGCCACTCAAAACTCTTTGGATCTGAGCCATATACAGAAGTGAATGCCTTGTTAAGATCTCCATTTATCTCTTCTATCTCAAACCCTAGTTTCTCTAATTCAGATGATAACAATTTTCCTATACTATTCCTTCTTGGATCATCATTCCTAATGAAGAATTTTATTACTATTGGTTGATCATCATAATACCATTTACCATCTCTCTTTACAGCACCATGCGCTTCTAATGCTTTTGTTATCATCGAATCTGCAAGAGTTGGATTATATCTAAAGCCAAACGATTCTAGGATATCTACTAATACTATATAATCTGGATCAAACTGGCTAAATGCTGAATAGGATACTGCAGCAGCACCTTTTAAGATCTCATTTACTATAAGATCTCTATCTATAAGATAGTTCATAGCATATCTTACATCTCTTATAGAGAATGGGTTCAATCCTTCATCAGAAGGTGCTGGATTTAATAATATACTAAGTCTTCCTCCTGGTGTTTCGTATAATTTCACATTAGGATCATCTCTAAGATCAGATACTAGCTCTAATGGTACTCTCCAAAAGTATGCATCTAGATTACCAGCTTTTACCTCCTGCACTGCAACGCTTTCATCTTGGTAATGTATGAATATAATCTGATCTGTATAGGATCCTTTCTCTTGTGCATATGCTAAAGGCGATGCTAATATCAGCAATACCATTATTACTGCTATTTTCTTCATTATTCTATACCAATATGACAATGCTTAATATGCTTTTAGTAACAAATTATAGATTTATATTACATCGTTTGATTATCTATATAAAGGATCAATTCTCTAAAAATGGAGAATTTATTAAAATTACTTCTTTTTAAAGAGATTTCTAGTACAACAATCAAAAAACATATAAACTCTGTAAGCTATATAATAAATAATAAATAGGTGTTTTGATATGATGGAGAGACAAGAAGATATAAATATTTCTGAGGAAGAAGGTATCGAAGATCTAACATCCAAAGTCTTTGCTATGGTAGTTGAGAGAGGTAAGCAAGGCATATTACAGAGTGAGTTATGGAAGGTATTAAATCTAACTAGCAGAGATGGTTCTAGGATAGCTATGAGGTTAGAGAAGAGAGCATTGATAAGCCGAGAAAAAGTTTTAGAGAATGGCAGATGGACATACAAGTTGGTAGCATTAAGACTTCCAGCTGATACAAAATGTATAGAATGTGCTCCGTGTTTATTATGCGAATATGAGCATATGTGCAACCAAGATAGCTCTATAACTTCAACAAATTGTAGATATATAGAGCAATGGGTTATTGATGAATATAATAATAGGATTGTAAATGAGACCTGAAGAAGCAAAGAGAGAACATTATAGGAAAGAAGCAAAGAGATTAGGGTATAGAAGTAGGGCTGCCTTTAAATTGCTAGAGATAAACAAATCTTTTCATGTTTTTAATGATGATATGTATGTTGTAGATCTAGGTTGTTCTCCAGGAGGATGGTTACAAGTTGTTATGCAATTCATAAACAATGGAAAGATAGTTGGAGTAGATACTAGAGATATCAAACCTTTGCCAGGAGTAGAGTTTATAAAGAGTAGTATAGAGGATGAGAACTTACCTAATTCCATATTAGATATTCTAGGAAAGAAGGCAGATCTTATATTATCAGATATGGCTCCTAATATATCTGGCATATGGAGCCTAGATCATCTTAGGCAACTAGATCTAGTATATAAAGCGTTAGAGTTAGCAGATAAGGTGTTAAGAAAGAATGGTAAGATGGTAATAAAGGTGTTTGAAGGTGAGAATATAAATAAACTTAGAGCAGACCTTAACAAAAGGTTCAAGAGGGTTTATCTCTTCAAACCAAAGGCTAGTAGAAAAGCTAGTAGTGAGGTGTATTTTATCTGTATTGGTTTCCTATAATATTAATTATCTGGTGATAATCTGCATCTGTCTTGAATCCATTTAACATTAGACTTGTTCTACTAGCTTGAAACCCATTATCTTTTAACAATTGTATGATCTTATCAAGCTTAGGAGGTGCGATCTTTAATCTCTTGCTTATACCATCTAATGCATAATATAGTGGTATATCTAACTCATCTTTAGCTATTAGCAGTATTTTTTTACAATATTTATCGAATGTTTGATTATAAGCATTGAGCATCTTCTCAATGAATTGTTTATCAAATATATTATCATTCCATAACGCTCCAGCTTTACTCATACTCTTATTACAATATTTACAATATTCATCTATGCCTCTATTATTGCATCTGAAACAATGATATAATAATCCTAAACTATCTAGCATCTTATCTGCTTCTGTGCTACTAACTGTTATCTTTGCATAAACTCTCATATGATTCCTAATACTATGCACAAACAATGGTTTGATTGCTAGATCTAACCTTCCAGCAACTCTTGCTAACAATCCTAATAACAATCTTAATGCTAATTCATTACTATACTCAACCCTTAACGATCTTCCATAATATCTCCTCTCTGCTACTCTATTATGCAACCCTTGTAATACTGGAGTATCAGTAGCTGTTAAACATATCATCCCTTGATCTTTAACTGCTCTTAAAGCATTATCTATATAATACGCTGGTGTTCCAAACGGATCCAATTCTACAATATCTCCTCTATTTACTGATAATAGAAATTTGTTAGCCTCTTCATTGCTAAACATACATTCAATATTATTTATCTCTGCTATCTTCTTTGCCAACTCTATGGCATTAGGGTTTATATCATTGATATATGCCTCTATTCCAACTTCATTCTTTGCTCTAATGCCTCTAACTCCTATACCTCCTAAAGCATCTAACAATACTTTACCATTAAACGCTTTATATGCTAATATTGCTATATCCCTACTTATCCTTGCATTAGGATTGAAGAATACTGGTTGTTTAGGAGGTTGATGATGTTTTAATGACTCTTCTGGTACTAGGAGTTTTGTTCTACCTTCAACGATCTCGACTAACTTCATAGATTAGGTTCAAATAGTATCTTTTATGAATCAATAGATAAACTATCAGGGCTAGGTACGGAAGTAAAAATTATCAATCTAATTGGATTCTCTTATATAAATTATATTTCATTATCAAATATTTATTTTATTTATAAAATATAATAAAAATCATAAAAAATATATTAAATTGTTCTATTAATAATATTATGCTGCGCATAGCAATAATAGCATCAATAGGTGCAATATTAGTAATATCAGCATTATTATATCCAATGCAAAACCTTATAGCACAAGAGGTTGGATCAACTGCAGAAGAAGATGATGAAACAGTGTTGGCCGCATGTTGTCCTCCTAATCAGGGTCATGACTGGGTTGTATATCAGAGTGCAGACGCTAACAATCCAATAACTCAGCACTTTGACAAGATATTGTTCAAAGTAGAAGGTAAGAAAGTTCCAAAGGAGTTAAAAGGCATATTAGATGTCAAAGTTTTAGATGATCCTAAAGAAGTAGCAAGTATAGATGAGAAGATAAGGCAAGTATTGTTGAACAATATAAGGATAAATGGCAAGTTCTATAACTTTACTGAAGAGGAAGTAGATAGGATGAAGATAAAGATAGAAGATGTGGAATATGCAACAGTAAAGAAAGAACCATGCATTAATGAAGCAAGTATAACATATGGAGTACCAGATGATTTTGCAGGCAGTCCAGAACCAGCATATATAATGAGGTTATGGCCATTACATGCTCATACATATCCTCCAAGAGATTTCGATATTAATAGGCCAAATAGCGATTTCATACATACAATAGATCTCCCAGACTGCTTAATACATAATGCAAGCATAGAGATGAAGTTAAAGGCTGATGGAGACCTTCCTCATACAGATAGGATTGAGATCTTTGCATTAGATAATGTTGGTAATGTATGTGGTGCGTGGGGTGAGAGAAGGAATCTAAATCATTTTGCTGATGATGGAAGTTGGGATCCAAACGATGAGATGACTCTAACGTTAGACCTAAGAGCATTACCACTATTCTCAACAGAGGAGAGTGTAGATCTAATACCAGCATTGAACTATTGCAGTGGTTATCTTCATATATTCATAGATGATGATACAGCAGTAGATTATATCAAGATAACCTTCAACTAATTTTTATTTTTTAATAAATATTAACAATGTTCCCCGTCTCTGACCCACAAGGAGTCATTGCGTGCAGTTAGCACACCTCCTCCCGCACTCTCTACCGGGGAGCCTACTGTAGCACGTCTGGGTGAAACTAGAGATCATCTAATCACCCTAGTCCGTCTACGTGCTCTTATGCAGGCATTAATATTAAATACAATTAGCATTTATAAACCAAATCATTATCATAGTTATGTATGCTAGGATATGGATTATTAGATAAATATTATATTTCTTTAGGATAAATGTCATAATTTTTAAATTATATACTGTTCTAAATTGTTATATGATAAAGATATACGTATTATTCGTTGTATTATTGGTACCATTTACATTTACATATAATAGCACATTGGTAGATCTATATAGAGAATGTTTGAATAATGATAATTGTTTGAGTATTAATGATAATGTAGACATCAAGTTTAATAAAGATACTAGCAATTTGAATCAAACTCTACTCGCAGGCGCTATAATATTATTTATACTAGGCATTGTATTTGCTAGGCATCTAACTAGATAACTCATCTATCTTCTTAATAATATCAACCAATCTATCACCTATCTCATTTAGTAATAACTCTCCTTCTTCTCTACTTGCATTAGAAGGATCTCCAATTACTCCATTCTTAGAAAGTTTAGGAAAAGATCCTTTTAATGCAGTTAATCTTGATAGTATAAGAGCATCAATATCTAACAAAGATTTCTCAGCTTTGTTAATATCAACTAGATCAGGATTTATAGCTAGCATTAACGATGTCTCTATTCTATCAGCATGTCCTAACTGCTCATCTAGGACAAGCCAGTATGATAAAATATAGACAGGCATAGAATCGATCATCTTTGGTAAAGATTCTAACAAGTTATGATTACCATAATGTCCATTTATTATGAACATCTTCTTAATACCTTGCTTAGATAAAGAGTTTGCTATATCATTGATTAGCCTAGATAATGTATCATTACTTATACTTACGTTGAATAATGGTTCATGTTCTTGAGATAAACCATAATATATGCATGGTAATGTTAAACAATCTATCTTCTCAGCAATCTTACTAACAATCTTCTCAGCAATCAGAGAATCAGTAGTAAATGGCAAATGCTTTCCATGCTGCTCTATTGAACCTATTGGCAGCAAAGCTTTATCATAATGCTTATCCATATAACAAAAAAATACCTTACTTTATGTATACTTTGCCCCAGTATACCTCTAATCTATTTGTTATGAACAATTTTATAGCCTTCAATAATGTCTCAGCCTCTAATCTTTGCCCTCTAGCCTTTATCTCTTCTAATTTATCATCAGGCATGATTCTAAATGCATCTTGCCATATTATTGGTCCTTGATCAAGTTCTTCAGTAACGAAATGAGCTGTACAACCAATTATCTGAGCGCCTCTTTCATATGCCTGTCTATATGCATATGCTCCAGGGAATGCTGGAAGTAATGAAGGATGTATATTTATTATTCTATTAGGATACCTCCATACAAAGTTTGGGGTTAATATCCTCATATATCTTGCTAATACTATGAAATCTATGTTATATTTATCCATGAGATTTAAGATCTTCTTCTCTGCTTGTATCTGATCTTTATGATTTACATAATAAAATGGTATATTATAGTTATCAGCCATAGGCTTTAATGTCTTCTCAGTAGCAACTATCAATGGTATGTTAACCTTAATATCACCATTAGCATGCTCTTTAAGGATCAATTCTAAACAATGAGGTTCTTTGCTAACAAAGATAGCCATATTCTTCAATCTATCTGGCTCATCAAAGTGTACTTTGACCTCCATACCTAACTGTTTGCCTAGTTTTATCAAGCCTTTCTTAAACTTCTCTTTATCAATTGTATTAGCAAACGATGCTTGTAATTGCATCCCAAATAATCCTCTAACTACATTCTGGCTTATCTTCTCTATATTGCCTTGCTCTTTGAATATATAATTAGTAATGCTAGCAACAACTCCTTTTCTATCCTCACCTACAACAGTTACCTCTGCTAACACTCTATCCATTGTTATTACAAACTTTATCTACCTCAATATTTAAATATACATCTTTTGTTAATACTAGTGGTAGGGTTATGTTAGATAGAAGTTGTTCCCTACAGAACGAGGAAGCGGTATGAGAGGCCGATCTAGACCAGACTATGATTATAATAAACCGATCTCAACTTGTTCTACGTGCTATACTATAGGCAAATGGCATTGTTATGATTGTAACAAAGATTTCTGTGAAGAGCATTATAATAAGCATAAAATAGATAACAAGTGTAGATGCTAGAGAGCTCTAACAACCTTAAAGCCTATAACATAAACAGGAAGATCAGGATCCCAAGAACCATATATCTTAGACCATTCTTTAATAAATTCATTCAATGAGTTGTAACCTTCTCTGATCGCACTTGCCTGATCTACATCTCCCAACTTCTCCTTTCTAACATATGTTATCTTTATCAATGCAAATATACTATTCTTTGAATAATTCGTTCTTGCTTTATAGATCTTATCCTCTCTAACCATACATCTGCTCCAAACTCTTCTAGTCTCTGTCTTTACACCATCTAGTATAGGCTTTATCATACTATCTTTGAATAACATTTTATTATTTTGTATCCATCTGAATATATAAAGATATCCATAGAAAGCCTAGTAAAATGTAAATTATTATATTTATATTGATATATTATTATAATAATTGTTTAATAAGTATATTCTATGTAATCATACATAAGAAATATTTAGTGTAAACTATATCAAGTTAGTAGATGCCAGATCTTTACTTTGAGATAGATCTAATGCTTGAGAATCTAGCAAAGAATTATGGAGTTCCTAATGCTAATTATTACTTTAGGATTCATAAGATAAAGCCAAGCAAAGAAGAATACAGGAAGAAGGTAGTAGAGTATATGTTACATTATAATAACACACTAGAGAGTTTCAGTAACATGCCAAATTATGATAAGTTCAAAGAACATGTTAAGAATCTGTTAGAAGAAGAGATAGATAAAGTATTAAAAGGAAATAATAAGGATGTTGAGAAGAGATACTCTTATTATATAATGAATGAATACTTTTAGTGGTAAATATGAAGCCCATAGATATCGATGTTAAGAATGATGATGATGAGATAGAAGGCTATGTCAAGATAAATTATAATGGAAGATACGATGGAATACAAGTTAATACTTATGTTCTTGGTGGTAAAGAGTTAGTAGAGTTTATAGCATTGAATGATAAAGAGATCTCGATGCCTACTAGGTTATATGTTCCTAAAAATGAGATTGTTAATAATCAATTTAGCTTTAGAGCAGTAGCAAATAATACTAGAGGTAAAAGGATAAGATTTAGAGCTGCTATAATACAAGAACATAAAGAGATAGAGAGTGATACCAAATTTTTAGAAAGATGAAGTTAGGAATATTATATTCAGGAGGAAAGGATAGTAATTTTGCTGTATATAATGCATTGAATGAAGGTCATGAGGTTAGATTGTTGATAAGTATAATACCAGATAATGAGGAGAGCATGCTATTCCATTACCCTAACATAGTTCATACAAAGGCTCAAGCAGACTCTATGAATATACCAATATTACAATATAGAATAAATGCTGATAGTATAGAAGAAGAGTTAAAAGGTTTAGAAGAAGCATTAGAAGATGCTAAAAGATATGGTATAACAGATATATCTTCTGGAGGCATATCAAGCAGATTTCAAAATGAGAGATTTATTAGCATATGTAAAAGATTAGGGTTAGGTTACCATGCTCCTTTGTGGAATATGGATCAGATTGAGTATATGCATAAATTATTAGAATTAGAGTTTGAGATAATGATAGTTGGAGTATCTGCATATGGGTTAGATGAACGATGGTTAGGAAGAGTGTTAGATAAGGAAGGTTTGGATGAGATAATAAGCCTTAGCAAAAAGTATGGGTTTAATCCAGCATTCGAAGGTGGAGAAGCAGAAACCTTCGTATTAGATATGCCTTATTTCAATTATAGATTGGTAGCAGAAGGAGAGAAATACTGGGATGGTATTAGAGGTATATTCAAGATAACCAAACTTAGGAAGGTAAAGAAGATATTTTAATAATTAGTTTTAATAAAAGTATATGGATGAGGAGAAGCGTAGTTTATTACTAATTATAGTTAGTATAGTAGCATTAATCTCTACTTTTGAAATATATGGAAGGTTTGTAGATGTATTATTAACAGAAGAGTCTAGCAGGGTATTGGAGAATTTATCAAGGTTGGTATATCTTATGATTATTGTTACGCTTCCAATAATAACTTTTGGAGTATATAAGATAGTTAAAATTGAATTGCAGAAGGTAAGAAACCCAACTTTAAACAACATCTTGCTAATATTGTCAGATAAGAAGAACTTTAGGATATTCTTAATATCCTTAATAGTATATGGCATATTCTACTCATTTATAACAAACATCCTAGTTTACAGGCCTAATGAAGTATTCTCAGAAGTATATAATGTTAGTATTCCATCATATAGAATAGTCCCATGTTGTGGAACTCCAGGATACATGCCTATGTTTGTAGCATATATAACTGAACATTTTGGCATGCTTATTATTCCTATCAATCTTATATTACTACTTATAATATCTACATTAGTAAGTGTAAATATAACAATATCCGTATTTATATATAGAAATAAACCAAAGAATGTTAATGCAAATTGGTTATCAAGTTTAGGAGCAACTATAGGATTGTTTACTGGCTGTCCAACATGTGCTGGAACCTTCTTCATACTGTTATTTGGTCTAGGTTCTAGCGTATCAATGGCTTTATTAGCACCATTACAATCATTATTCATAGCAATAAGCATTCCAGTATTACTGTTTACTCCATTATTCATGATCAAACGCTTCTATGCTTGTAGGATAAAATAACTTTATAAATACAATAATACAAGTATAGGATAATGGTTTTAGATTCACTAAAGAAAGGATTAAGAAATACATTGAAAAAATTGGTAGGAGCATCTATAATAGATGAGGCATTGATCAATGAGATAGTTAGAGATGTTCAGAGATCGTTATTACAATCTGATGTTAATGTAAAGTTGGTATTACAAGTTACTAATAAGATAAAGGAGCGAGCATTAAATGAGCAGCCTCCTCCTGGATTATCTAGGAAGGATCATGTTGTTAAGATATTGTATGAAGAGATCTCAAGATTATTAGGAGAAGAGAGAGAGTTGCCATTCAAACCAGGTAAGTTAAATACAGTATTGATGATTGGTATTCAAGGAAGTGGTAAGACATCTGCAACTGCAAAACTTGCTAGATGGTTAAGCAAGCATGGTTATAAGGTTGGAGTAATAGGAGCAGATACATACAGACCTGGAGCATTAGAGCAATTGAAGATGATGTGTTCCAAGATCAATGTTGAGGTTTATGGCGAAGATAGCAAAGATGCTTTAGGAATAGTAAAGAGAGGTATGGAGCATTTCAAGAATTCAAATCTTGATGTTGTTATAATAGATACTGCTGGAAGACATAAAGAAGAGCAGAGTTTGCTTGAAGAGATGAAGAGTATATATAATTTAGTAAATCCAGATCTTGTATTACTAGTAATAGATGGAACTATTGGGCAGCAATGCTATAGCCAAGCAGAAGCATTCCATAAATCTGTACCAGTGGGAGGAATAATAGTAACAAAGTTGGATGGAGCAGCGAAAGGTGGAGGAGCATTATCTGCAGCTGCTGCAACTGGAGCAACGGTTATGTTCATATCTACTGGTGAGAGGATCGATGATCTAGAACAGTTCTCACCAACTAGGTTTGTAGGAAGATTGCTTGGTATGGGAGATATAAAGGCATTACTAGATATGGCAAAACAGTTAGAGATAGAAGCTGATGAGAAGAAGATAAAAAGGATAACTAGTGGTAAGATGACTATAGATGATTTCTATTATCAGTTAGAGCAAGTCAATAAGATGGGTTCATTGAGGAATATATTTGAACATTTACCAGGCTTATCTGCTGCAGTAAAAGAAGAGGATGTAGATGTAATGGAGGAGAAGATGAAACGATGGAGATATATAATACAATCTATGACAAAGGATGAGAGGGCAAATCCAGATCTATTCAACGCATCTAGGATAAGGAGAGTTGCTAGAGGTTCTGGAACAAGTGAGAGAGAGGTCAAAGAACTATTGACTCAATACAAGAGATCTAAAGATGTCATGAAATCGGTTAAAGGTAGAGCTATGCATGGATTACTCAAGAGATTTGGATTTGGTAAATGATCTAATACTATGTTCTAGATGCATGAAGAGGGAAGGAATAAAGGCTAGAGAAGGAGAATGTTACATCTGCAATGGATTAATGGATAAATTAGATGAGATCTTCGAATTAATAAAACATGCAATAAAAGATTATGAGTTTAATACATTCCTTATTGGCGCTACTGTTCATCCTAGTATATTAGAGAGAGAAGATGAGCTAAGATCTAGATTAAAGATTAAAGGGCGGAGAAGCATAAAGAATGAGATAACTTCAACACTTGGTAAAATGTTAAGCAGTTCAATAAATGCAAAAGTATCATTTACAGATCCAGATCTAATAATACATATAGATCTAATGGGCAGATTCGTTACCATAAATTCTAAAGCAATCTATCTATTTGGTAAATATAAGAAAGAGAAGAGGGGTATAGAGCAGAGAGCAACTAAATGCATAAACTGTAATGGAATAGGATGCCATCAATGTAACTTTAAAGGTGTTACTGATATAAGCATTGAGAGTATATTAGCAGATCATCTAATACAATTGTATAATGCTGATCAAGTAAAATTCTCATGGGTTGGAGGAGAAGATGAAGATAGTTTAGTATTAAATAAAGGAAGACCATTCTTTGTAAAGATAATAAATCCAAGAAAGAGATCAATAGATTATAGCAGTATAATAATAAAAAGGGATGGAGTTACAGCATGGTTTATAAAAGAAGCATCTAAATTCCCAGATAAATCTATAAGGTTTAGATCAAAGTTCAGAATTCTAGCAGATGCTAAGTTAGATACCATACCAGATATAAAACTCGATAGTGTTAATGTAACAAATAAGCATAAAAGTATCAAGAAGAAGATATATCAAATGAAAATAACTCCCATTAATGATGGATTAGAGATAATACTAGAGGCAGAGAGCGGTTTACCAATTAAGAGGTTTGTTGAAGGTAATGGAATCGAACCAAGCCTATCAGAACTATTAAACACTAATCTAAAATGCAAGTGTTTTGATGTGCTTGATGTTAAGATAGAAGAAGGTTAGATACCTTGTTAAATAATATTAACATCTCTAATTTATAAAATCATCAAGCATGCTAATAACATGGATAAGCAGTTTACAATAGAAGAATGTATGATCTCAAGATTAAAAGAGTTATTATTTATATCTAGCATAATATCATTCAAGTCATCAAAACCGATAATACTTTATAGAAATGTTATGGAAGAGTATGAAGATATCATGGAAGAAGAGATAGCAAGTATCTCTGGACCATTCATAATAGTTCAAGTCATAACTTATGGAGGAGTTATAGCTCCTAGCATACAACAACAATCTATCTTTGATCTAGAAGAGTTTCCAGAATGGGCTATGAATCGAGGTAAAGAATTATTCCAGAGAATATTATCTAATCTAGAGAGTATAGTAAAGATTCAGAAATAAAACTAGGTTTTTATAATGTGGTTTATCCATCTATTGCATGAGATTACTAGAGTATCAAGGTAAAGAACTGTTTGAAGAGTATGGAATTCCGATCCAGAAAGGTTATGTTGTAGATAATAAAACTGATGCTATAGCTAGTGCAGAGAAGATGGGCTTTCCTATAGTCTTGAAAGCACAGTTAAGAGTTGGAGGCAGAGGAAAGGCTGGAGCTGTTGTAGTATGCAAGAATAAGGAAGAGTTAGAAAGAGAGTTTGATAGGCTTTATGGAATGGAGGTAAAAGGTGAGAAGATTGAGAGATTCCTTGTAGCAGAGTTCCTAGATATAGCAAAGGAGTTATACTTCTCAATATTCCTTAACAGAAGCAAGAGGTGCTACTCAATTATAGCCTCTGCCAGCGGTGGAGTAGATATAGAGAGTGTTGAAGATAAGATTATAGAAGATATAGATATAGAAGAAGATAATAAGGATATAATAACTAAAGTTGGTAATTATTTACAATTAAAAGATAAAACATACGATCACTTTATAGATATAGCTCAAAAACTGATAAGGTTTGTAGATGAGAAGGAAGCAGAACTAGCAGAGATTAATCCTCTAGTTATAAGGGAAGATGGTTCATTAGCAGCGTTGGATTCCAAAGTGATAATAGATGATAATGCATTATTTAGACATGAAGAACTTAAAAAGTATGAGGAATTATCTAGTCTAGAGGTAGAGGCTAGGAGGAGTGGTTTTTCATTAGTAGAGTTAGATGGAGATATAGCTGTAATAGGTAATGGAGCAGGGTTAGTAATGTCAACTCTAGATATGCTTAGCGATGCAAATGGAAAACCAGCATGTTTCTTAGATGTTGGAGGAACAGCTACTACCGAGAGTGTGTATAAAGCATTAACTCTAATAAGCAAGATGCCTAGAGTAAAAGCTATACTAGTTAACTTATTTGGAGGTATAGTTAGGACAGATGTTGTTGCTGAAGCTATAGTTAAAGCATATAATGATAATGTTATTAATGTTCCATTATTCGCTAGAATCTTAGGTGCAGAGTCTGAGAAGGCTAGAGAGATACTTAAAGATAGTCCTGCAAAGATGTATGATGCAGTAGAGGATGCTATAAATGAGGCAGTAAAGAGTGTAAAAGGTGAATGATATGAGTAAACTATTTGATATATTAGAAGGCAATGATAGAGAGGTTATAGTTCAAGGTATTACTGGTAAATTTGGATCTAGACATGCTACTTTGATGCAAGAGTATGGAACAAATATAGTTGCTGGAGTAACACCAGGAAAAGGAGGTCAAGACTTTGATGGAGTACCAATATACAATTCAGTAAAGGAGGCTAGAGAACATACAGATGCAAAGATATCAGTAGCATTCGTTCCAGCACCTTACTTCTTAAGTGCTGCTGAAGATGCACTAAATAATGGAATAAAGTTGTTAGTTGCTATACCAGAGCATGTTCCAATAAAAGATAGTTTGAAGATATTAAAGTTGGCTAGAAAGAACGATGCTATGGTTATAGGTCCAAATACTCCAGGCGTTATCATACCAGATCTTATCAAAGTTGGAATAATGCCAGATATGCCCTTCAAGCGAGGTAATACTGCAGTATTATCAAGGAGTGGAACTCTTATGTATGAGATCTCATATAGATTATCATTAGCAGGATTTGGGCAGAGGATAGCGTTAGGTATAGGAGGAGATCCCATAAATTGCACAAATCTAATAGAATGTTTTGAGAATATAAGAGATAGTAATGATATAGATTCAGTAGTTGTGGTAGGAGAGATAGGCGGTGATGCTGAAGAACAACTTGCTCAGTATATAATAGATACAAACTTTGATAAACCAGTCGTTGCATATATAGCTGGAAGATCTGCACCAAAAGAGAAGAGGATGGGTCATGCTGGAGCTATAGTATATGGCTCGTTTGGTTCTGCAGAGTCAAAGATAAACATGTTTGCTAAAGCTGATGTTCCAGTAGCAAAGAGACCTGCTGAAGTTCCAGAACTGCTAGCAAGTAAGTTAAAAAAGTAAAATCTAAATCTTTATTTTATAGATTATAGTTGCTAATGGCATGGAAGAAGAGCAAGAGTATATTGAGAGCGATATAGTAAAGATAATGTTAGAGCATCTGCATGAACTTGGCTATGATGCTGAACTTATTCCAGATATAAAAGGACCATATTACAGTTATTACTTCTCTGGTTCTCAAAGAATAGTAGATAGCATATGCTGTATAAAGATAAAAGGAATGGAGTTTGATTGTATGCAGATATTAGCAAGGGGTTGATAATATGCTAGCAGGTGCATTACCAGTATATCAGATACAATTCTTTATAAAAGGTAAGCATAGAGTAGATGATACATTACTAGCTAGAACAAGGCATAAAAGGAGCAGATTAAGCAAGAAGATAGTTGAAGTGCATTGGGAAGGTTCGTATATTGCAGATGAACTTAATAAAGATAAAGAGTTGTTAGAATTATTAAAGAAGGTATTGATAGATGAAGGGGATATATTCATAGATCCAGTAGAGGATGGAGTAAGAATTTATGGTAGATGGAGACCAGAATATGCTATAAAGATAAGTAAAGATGCTATCGAGGCTTATAACATCATAGCAAAGCATGTAAAGGAACGCTTATACTAATTTTTATAACAAACATACATTTATCAATAACTTATATCTCAATCTATTTATGAGTAATGATACAAAAAGGTTGAAGGATATATGTAATAAGATAATAGAATTGAACCCTAAGATAAGATTTGCTGGAGTTATAAGCCCTTATGGCAAAACAATTGCTGGTAAGATAAAACCTGGAGTTAAACCATTATTCAAATCAGAAGAGGCTATGAATGAATTCTTCTTAACAGCAGTAAGAGAGATGCTTAGGAAACCATTTGAGGATAGCTTAGGCAAGCATATACTAACATTAACCATGCATGAAAAAGTAAATTCTATAGCGATATCAAGCAATAAGCATATACTATACATAACATTTGAGAAAGATGCTACTTTTGATGAGATGTTAGATGTAGCTAATAAGGCTAGAGAATTGTTAAGTTAATTTTTTATTATTTCTCTTAATTATCTGCTTCCTTATTACTATGAATGCTACTATTCCAACTGCTATTATTATACTCAAGATCTCAAAGTTTGCCAAAGCAAAATCTAACAATTCTTTACCAAAGAACATTATTATCAATGCTTCTGCTACAAATCTAGCAGTTCTCCCTATACTAGATGCTATTACAAATCGTTTGAGATCTAATCTTGCTATACCAGATGCTATGGTAAATACTTTATATGGTATTGGAGAAAATGCTGCTATCAATACAGCCCAAGCTCCATACTCTTTAAAATAATGCTCAACCTTTTTTAGCATATTCTCTGAGAATAGTCTAGTTGCTAATGCTCTTCCTCCTTTTAAGCCTATAAAATAACCAGCTATACCTCCAGCTATTGAACCAATAGACGAGATTAATGCATATAACAATGATAACTCTGGGTTTATCAATGCTAATGATATTAGAATTATATCTGGAGGTATTGGAAATACAGATGATTCGGCAAATGCTACGACAAACAAGCCCATTTCTCCAAATGGTACAAATACCTCCTTTGCCCATGTTAATATATCATCTGCTAAACCCAATATCCTTAAGTTATTACATACTCTAATATAATGTCTTGTTATAAACTATTATTAATATATCATCTTCCAACTC
This sequence comes from Candidatus Nitrosocaldaceae archaeon, assembly GCA_026002835.1. The sequence goes on along the minus strand of BPGC01000001.1, from coordinate 111,015 downwards.
TTCCAATTCAACTTTGTTCTCCATTGCTAGATATAATATTGCTATAAAATATCTAGTAGCATCTAAAGGATCCATGTATCTTGTAAATTCATTAAACGATAACTTACCAGTTAATGTTACTCTTTTATATATATCATCTTTATACTCTTCTAATAATTCTTCAAATATTACTAGGTATTGATCTAATTCTTTACTATCTAATGGTTCTAGATCAAACTTCTCTTTTGGTTTAGACAAGTTTTCAAGCATGCTTTCTAATACACTTAATAGATCTTCTAAAGATACAGGATATTTAGCTTCAAACCTATATGGCATCTGAAGCATGTTTATATTGTTCATTATACTTGTATCTCTAACAGGTTTCTTCTGACTTGCTATCCTTTCCAAAGCAAATATACTTTCTACCTTTAGTCTTAGGATTATTGCTGAAGATAGAGCTGCTATACCACATACTCTTAAATCCTTCTTACCTCTTTCTTCTAGTATATTTATTAAAGTGTCTAATATTGATACGAGATCTATCTCCCAGATATTCTTCTTTGCTACTAGATTAGGATTGAATAATATATTTACTGGAGGTTTAGCTATATTCTTCTCTTCCATCTTATCTCCTCTTTGTATTTATAATCAAATATGCTAGTAATTATAAGCAAACCTTGAAGAGCATAACCTCCAATTATCAGTATTATTGCATTCTCTATAGGATCTAATGATAGCATTATATCTATATGAGTCTTAGATGCTGTGTTACCTATTATAACTATTATTGCTAGAACTATGCTTGCTATTGGAACATATCTGATATTCTTGAACGATAATACTGCTAAAGTTATGTATGCTAATTCTAAGCCTATAGCAGTTGTTATAAATTTAGGATCACCTAAAGGCAAACCTATTGCTCCTATAATACTTATTGTTATTAATACTATACTAGATCTCTGCATATATCTATATATTAGTAATAAGGTAAAAACTTTTGCTATTCTATATAATCTAATTTGTAACAATAAGTCTTTAGCTAGCAAGATATAATAACTTCAAGTTTGCTCATAAAGTTGATGAAAGCAGCTAGAATAGTAAAGCCTAAAGAACCTTTAGTTATAGATGATATACCAATTCCAGAACCAAAGGATATGCAAGTATTGGTAAGAGTTAATGCTACTGGTGTATGTCATAGCGATCTTCATCTATGGGAAGGAGGTTATCAAGGTGCTGGAGGTTCATTTATACGTGTTGAGGATAGAGGTGTAAAGTTTCCATTAACTCCAGGTCATGAGATCTCTGGCATTATAGAGAAAGTAGGAGATGAAGTAAAAGGGTTAGGAGAAGGTGATAAAGTGTTAGTATATCCTTGGTTAGGAGAAGGTTCATGCCCAGCATGTAGAGTTGGAGCAGAGAATCTATGCGATAATCCAAGATCGTTAGGAATATTTCAAGATGGAGGATATGCTGAGTATGTATTGGTTCCTCATGCAAAGTATGTTGTAAAATTGGATAAATTAGAACCAGAGGAAGCTGCAGCGCTAGCATGTTCTGGTTTAACAGCATATAATGCAATAAAGAATGCTGAGGTTAAGCCTTATGAGATGTTAGTTATAGTTGGAGCTGGAGGCTTAGGGTTAACTGGAATACAATTAGCAAGGAATATAACAAATGCTAGGATTGCTGTAATAGATCTAGATGATAGAAGGTTAGAAGAGGCAAAGAGATTAGGAGCAGATTATACTATAAATGCAAAGACAAGCAATCCAGTAAAAGAGATCAAAGATATTACTGATGGCTTAGGAGCAGATGCAGTTATAGACTTTGTAAATGCTAGTAATACTGTTGCTACAGATCTAGAACTGTTAAGGAAGAGAGGAAGATTGGTTCCAGTAGGATTGTTTGGAGGATCAGTAGAACTAGCATTAGTTACTATACCATTAAGAGCAATTAAGATTATAGGATCTTATACAGGAAGATTAGAAGACTTGTTTGAATTAGTAGCATTAGCAGAGAGAGGAGTCATTAAAACTATAATCTCAAAAAGGTTTAATCTAGATGATGCAAATCAAGCGTTAGAAGAACTAAGAGAAGGTAAGATAATAGGTAGAGCTGTAATCAAACCATAATTTTATTTATATATAAAAATAGAAAGTGTTTTTGATCTATCCTTGTCCTTCTATTACTATTAATGTTACAGTAGATCTTACTTTGGGCATCCTTCTAATCTTCCAAGTTATAATATTCTTCAACTTCTCCATGCTATCGCTCTCTACTTTCGCTACTATATCATAAACACCATAAGTTCCTTCAACTTCTTTAACTCCTTCCATCTTCTTGATCTCTCTAATTATCTCTTCTTCAGATCCTAGATCACAGTTTATTAATACATATGCCGATGGCATGCTAAGATATAGAAAATAGTGATATTTAGAGGTTGATATTATCTCTTTAGGCTTCTTGCTATCGTATCTGCTATCTCCTTTGCTGGCACACCTTTATTTATCATTGCTAATATATCATTCCTCTTACTAGCCCATTCACTAGGCTTTATTCCTAGATCTGCTAATATACTCATTACCTCTTCATACTTTTGCATCTGTTCAGGGCTTAACCTTAGTTCATTACTCTCAATGAGTTCTGGTTTTATTATATCTAGATATATCTTATCTCCTACTTTTATACCAGAGTCTTCATACTCTTTTATTGATAGTTTTAGAGTAGTAGTAAAACCACTCATCATCTGACTAGCAATTATCTTATTGAGATTCTTCATTAGATCGTCCATTGAGCCAAAGCCTCCAAACATAGGCATGACTGGAGGTTGATCTCTACCTCTCATATCTTTAGGGTCTGCCAATGATACAAGCACTTGAGGGCTATTATCAGGAGCAGCATCTATTCTTACTACTATATACTCTTTTCTCATCATATATACTCTGCATTGCTTATGTATAATCTTTTCATATTAAAATAAGTAATAAATATAAGTGTAGTATGGTGAGGTAATGCTATGCAATCTACGGAGATAGAGGATATAGCTAATAAGATGGAAGAAAAAAGTGCAGAAGATGTATTAAGATGGGCTTTAGATAGATATCATCCTAGAATAGCATTAGCATCAAGTTTTGGAGCAGAAGATGTAGTCATAATTGATATGTTAATGAAGATAAACAAAGATACTAAAATATTTACGTTAGATACTGGAAGATTGAATCAAGAGACTTATGATGTTATGGATGCTATTAGAGAGAAATATAATATAAAGATAGAAGTTTACTTCCCAGATCAGAAAGAAGTTGAAGAGATGGTTAGGAATTATGGCATGAACCTATTCTATAAGAGTGTAGAATTTAGGAAGTTATGCTGTGAGATAAGAAAAGTCAAACCGTTGAATAGAGCATTAAGTAATCTAGATGCTTGGATAACTGGTTTAAGAAGAGAACAGACAGATACAAGAACTAATGTTAAGAAAGTAGAGATAGATTACGCACATAATAATATAATAAAGATAAATCCATTAGCAGATTGGACATGGGATATGGTATGGGACTACATAAAGAAGAATAATGTTCCATATAACAAATTACATGATAAAGGATATCCTAGTATAGGATGTGAACCTTGTACAAGGGCTATAAAACCTGGAGAACCGTTTAGAGCTGGAAGATGGTGGTGGGAGGATAATGCACATAAAGAATGCGGTTTACATTTCAACCCATTAAAGAAATAATTTATATTATTTGTAGAAATCCTATCATTTTATGAGCGAAGGAATACCAAAACCACATGGAGGAAGGTTAGTGAACAGAGTAATAGAGAATGTTGAGATTAAAGATATGCAATCAATAAATATTAATAAAGATCTTGCTAACGATGTAGAGAATATAGCTGATGGTATCTTTAGTCCTTTAGAAGGTTTTATGAATGAGGAAGATTTTATGAATGTATTAAAAGAAGGGAGATTAGCAAATGGATTAGCATGGACAATACCAATTGTATTTGATCTTAATGAAGAAGATGCAAAGATGGCAAAAGATGCTAAAGATATCATCTTAAATTATGATAAACCTATAGCTATAATGCATGTAGAAGATACTTATAGGTTTGATAAAAGAGAGATGGCAAAGGCTGTATATCAAACAGATGATATCAATCATCCAGGTGTAGCAAAGACTATTAGTATGAACGATATTCTTGTATCTGGGAAGATAGATCTTATCGATAGACCTTATGATCAGTTAAAGATGCATAGATTAACTCCAAGAGAGACTAGGGATGAGTTTAATAGAAGAGGATGGAATACAGTAGTAGGATTCCAAACTAGGAATATTCCTCATCTTGCACATGAGATGTTACAAAAGACAGCATTAAATCTATTTGATGGATTGTTCATAAACCCATTGATAGGCAAGAAGAAGAGTGGAGATTTTAAGGATGAAGTTATAATAAAAGCATATGAAACATTATTAAAATATTATTATCCAAAAGATAGCACTATGTTTGTAACACTACATACAGAGATGAGGTATGCTGGACCAAAGGAAGCTATAATGCATGCAATAATGCGTAAGAATTTTGGATGTTCGCATTTCATAGTCGGGAGAGATCATGCTGGAGTGGGCAATTATTACCATCCATTTGCAGCGCATGAGATATTCAAAGATTATCCAGATCTAGAGATAAAACCGTTATTTTTTAGCGCATTCTTCTATTGTAAAGTATGTATGGGAACCGTTAGTGCTAAAGTATGTCCTCATAGTAAAGAAGATAGGATAGAGTTGAGTGGAACAAAACTTAGAAAGATGGTGATTGAAGGAGAAAGACCATCTGAACTATTAATGAGACCAGAGGTTACAGATCTTATCTTAAATTACAAAGATCCATTTGTTCCATGAATATTAATAAAATAAACATTTTTTTAATACTTACTTAGTATAATATACATTATTCATAAATGTTAGTATTAGAGTTTATAATTTATGCATGATAAGATATGATAATGATCAAAATGATAATAATTAAATATGGCAGTATATGCACCACTGTTAATGAGTTTTAAGACAAATATGTTGCTTAGCGCTCTTGCGGTGTTTGTAGGAACCGTTGCTATGCTACCTGCTTTTGCACAAGAAGAAGCAGTTTCTACTGGAGGAAGTTCAAAGGAGTTAGGTGCTGGTTTAGCTTTCGGTTTAGCAGGTTTAGGTGCTGGTATCGGTTTAGGTTATGTAGGTGCTGCAGGTTTAGCCGCATTAAGTGAGAATCCAGCTATGCAGTCAAGAGTATTTATATTCCTCGGTATGGTAGAGTCTATAGCAATTTACGGTATAGTCATAGTGCTGATCATATTAGGCTAAGATATCAATAAACGATTATTTTTGATTATTTTTAGTTTAATGTATTCTATATTAACTAGATCAATATAAAATATAGCAAATTATTATCTATTCCTATTAGGTATTTTACATTATTATTTATGAATATTTACATAATAAATTTTTTAATAAAAAGTAAAAATATTTTATGTGAACTTTGGTAACTCTTCTCTTCCTGGTACTGATGGTAGTTTGCTATCTATATTACTCTCCGCTACAATTGCTGCTTCTGATAATATCTGCTCTACCTCTTCAGTTACTATATCATTACTTGCTATATTGAAATTGCTACCAGATACAGTATCTACTAACAGATTATTCAATGTATTACTAATATCTCCTATCTCTGATTCTGCTTCTGGCATTATGTTTGCTATTCCTCTTTGCACGCTCTTCATAACTCCAACTGCTGGACTTAATGCTACTACAGCATCACCTAGATCTTGTACAGTAGTTAGCCTATTGTTTATCTGTTCTAATGCTAATTTACCATTATTAACAGTCTTCTCTATTTTACGCAATTCTGCTAACTCATTGGCTAACGCCTTTGCAGTATCCATATCATGGTTATTCTGAGCGCTAACTATCTTCTTGAATATTCTAGCATCACGTTCTTTTATTCTATTAAGCATAGCATCCATCTTTTGAACTTGTGCTTGTAATCTATTACTAGCTTGAGTTATCCTTGGTTTCAATGGACCTTGAGGCTTGATCGTATCCTTGATCTTTTCTCCTACACCTCGTGAATCTGTCTTAGTCCAATTCTTACTGAATCTGCTCATATTGAGATATGATCTGAGATGCTAATAATCATGCATGTGTAATAAACTTGATAACCTAAAAAACGGTATTGCACAAGATAATTATTTTACTATTGTATAATATATAGCGTGGATAATAGACATATAGCAGTATTTGACTCTGGATTGGGATCCATATCAGTTATAAAATTATTAGGAAATAGTTTAAGAAAAGAGAATATTATATATCTAGCAGATAGAAAGCACCATCCTTATGGTATGAAAGATCAAAGAGTATTAAAGGATATAATATCTAACACAATAGACTATCTGCTCAATTATGATCCAAAGATAATAATAGTAGGATCTATAACACCAAGTATAACAGTATTAGATCAGGTTAGAGTTGATCTAGAGATTCCATTATTTGGTATTTATCTACCAATAGAAGATGCTGTTAAGATTTCATCAGATATAACTATATTAGGAACTAGAACCATGCTTAAAAGCAATAGATTAGCTGAATTTCTAAAGTCTCATATAATAAGGGCAGATTTTAGGAAAGTTAATGCCTCAAATATAATACGTAAAGTTGAGGAAGGAGCATTCGATGAAATAGATAGATTGATCAAAGATTTAGAGTTAAGCAATCTTACAATATTATCTAGCACACATCTATCTCTAATTAAAGATAGGTTTGAAGAGATCCATAGAGATGTTAGATTTATCGATGGGATTAATGATACAATAGAACAAGTTAGAAGTTATTTAACATATCACGATATGCTTGCTGATAATCAAGGATTGATAAAAGCTTTAGTAAGTAAAGATGCCGAGTCATTCAAGATTATAGCAGATAGATTTATCGATGATTTAGAGGTTGAAGAGGTAAGCTTATCATTTTAATAACGATTTAATCCTATTAAATACATCGATCCATTCATCCCATGATAACCTACCAGTCTGTGTATTCTGTCTACTAGGATGGTATGAAGATATCAATATCTTATTATTAAGATGGTATAATGCATTATGATAAAACTTTAACCTTTTATTATATAAAGAGGTATAAGTATTAAAGGCTAGCGAACCTAATGTTAATACTATTCTAACATTCCTTAATATCTTTAATTCTTCTTTCAGATATATTATACAATTATTTACCTCTTCTCTAGTAGGTTTATTATTTGGAGGAGCACATCTAACTACGGCTGTTATATAAGCATCTTTTAATATCAAACCATCATCTTTAGATATACTAGTATCTTTGTTAGCAAACCCATTAAGATACAATGCTTTTATCAACCAATCACCAGAGGAATCACCAGTAAACATTCTTCCAGTTCTATTGCCTCCATGAGCTGCTGGTGCTAAGCCTATTATAAGCAATCTAGCATTGATATCTCCAAACCCTGGAATAGGTTTGCCCCAATATTCATAATTGTTATATCTCTTAACCTTCTTCTTCGCTATCTCATTAATATATTCAATTAACCTACTGCATCTTTTGCATTCTATTATCTGTTTATTAAGAGCATTTAACTCATTCAACTTTAATTCTATCTATTAAATATGATTTAAGAGCATCTATTGCTACTCTTACTTGTTCCATACTATCCCTATCTCTAACAGTTACCTTCTTATCATTTAGAGTATCCCTATCTATCGTTATAGCAAATGGTGCTCCTATCTCATCTAACCTTCTATACCTTCTACCTATTGAACCAGATGCATCATAAACTAGATCAAAGTCTTTGTTCATGCTATAAAATATCTCTAATGCTTTTTTATCCAAACCATCTTTATTTACTAGTGGTAAGATACCAGCATGTATAGGTGCAAGATACGGCTTTACTCTTAATACTCTTCTATTATGCTCTCTATCTTCAATCAATGAATGTTCTAATATTGTATATAGACTTCTATCTATACCCATTGAGAGTTCAAAGATGTGAGGTAATATCTTCTCATTCCCATCCATAACTTGAAGATTCTCTTTGCTAACCCGCATATGACCAGATAGATCGTAATCAGATCTGTAATTACATGCTACCAACTCTAGCCAACCTACGCTTGTCTCAACTTCAAAATCGAATGCTACCTCAGCATAGAATGCCTTCTCATCATCCCCTAACCTTCTAAATCTGCTTCTGCTCATATCTATACCAGTCTTTTCATAAAACTCTGTTAATAATGCTAGATAGTATGCTATCAATTTATTAGGTATCACTCCTTTCTCTACCGCTTCTTCTGCTGTGTATACACTTAATTTATCATCAAATATCCTTAATTTTGTATCCTTTACAGTATGAAATCTATCTATATAATTAAGCCTATTAGGATTACAGAATACTTCTATCTCTGCTTGATAGAACTCTCTTAGCCTTAACAGACTCTGTCTAGGAGCTATCTCATTCCTAAAGCTTTTGCCTATCTGTGCTACCGCTAATGGTAATTTATGCCTCATTATCTTAAATATTCTAGCAAAATCAACAAAGATCGTTTGGCATGTTTCTGGTCTAAGATATGCTTCTTCAGCATTTGGTCCAATGGTAACTTTGAACATCATATTAAATCTGCTTACTTTATCTAATTCTCCTTTACATTTATCACATCTTATATTATGCTTTAATATCAATTGATCCATCTCTTTATCATCCATCCTTTCTGGGATAATGATATTGATATGTTCCATTATGTATCTATCAGCTCTGTATATAGCTGAGCAATTCTTACATTTTACTATAGGATCGTTAAAATTCTCTAGATGACCAGAAGCTATAAACACACTCTTACTCATTATCTGACTGCCATCTATCTCAACCATACTATCTCTTCTTACAAGTTCTCTTCTCCATAATTCTATGAACTTGTTCTTCAAAGATACACCTCTAGGTCCATAGTCCCAAAATCCTGCTTGAGCATCTGGATAGATCTCACAACTAGGAAAGTAGAACCCTTCCTCTAATGCAAACTTCATAACTGTATCATAGTTCACACCATTATAGATCTAACATAATAATATTAATTTAAGGCTCAGATGGTTATTTAATCTAAATATACCATTTTATGTAATTAATAGTTATAGATAAACTTATATTGACTATTTTTATGCATAGTTGCATGAAATATGCCTATATAGCAGTAGGCGTAATAGCATTAATAGCCATAATAGAACTTGGAATAATAATTGACCAAGGGCAGAGATTAGAAGCAGCAAGTACAGCAGATGAATATAAATGGGTAAACGTTCATCCCAATGTTAAGACAGATTTTAATCAGATAGTGAAATCTCCAGATATTGAGGAGAGTGCATTTATACATCCATTCGGTATAGTTATAGGAAATTGTTACATAGGGAAGATGGTATTTGTAGCGCCAACTGCAGTATGTAGAGGTGATGAGGGCACTCCTATATATGTAGGAGAAGGATCAAACTTACAAGATGGTGTAGTTATACATGGTCTAGAGACTACATTAAATGGAGAAAATATAGATGGTAGGAGATTCTCTGCTGATGGTAAAAGGTTATCTGCCGATGATCCAGAGTTTGCTAATGGTTATTCTGTATATGTAGGTAAAAGAGTAAGTCTTGCACATGGTGCATTGATTCATGGTCCAGCATGGATAGGAGATAACACGTTTGTAGGAATGGAGAGCATGGTATTTAATGCTAAAGTAGGAAATAATGTAGCAATAGGTGTTGCAAGTACTATAACGGGAGGTGTAATCATACCAGACGATAGATATGTTCCTCCAGGTAGCGTTATAACTACACAAGAACAAGCCGATGCTTTACCATCTAGAATAGGATCACCTTATGAAAATATCAATGATGCAGTAATTCATGTTAATGAGAGCCTTGCTGAGGGTTATGATGAGGCTGAACTAGAAAGAATAATACAAGAACGAGAGGCTGCGATGGAAGAGGTTATGCTCAAGATAAACGAGATACCATAATATTTTTATTTATCTTGAATCTGAAAGTCGTTAATTAGTTATGAAGATAGCAATTAAAAAGTAGTATTTTGTTAAAAAATTATCTGCTAGTAAACCGTAAGCGTAATGCTTAGAGTTAGATTTATTAATACTCGCAATCAACTTCTAATGAGTTTGACCAGTTTGGATTATGATACTAGAGAGAAATTCAAAGAGTTTGTTAGGAAGGAAGCATTAGATATCCCAGACTATGAAGTAGTAGATGTTGAGGAGCCTAAATTATACAAAGAGATATTTCCATTCAGATCAGCACCAAGGATAGCATTTGATGGTATAGCTGTTATGCCAAATATACCAGATCAGTTATGGATCAGCGATACAACATTCAGAGATGGACAACAGTCTAGAGAGCCATATACAGTTGATCAGATAAGAGATATCTATAAACTATTACATGATCTAGGAGGAGAGAATGGAAAGATAGAGTATACAGAACTATTTCCTTATACAGACAAAGATAAAGAGGCTATAAATAAGTGCAAAGAGTTGAATTATAAACATCCAAGGATAACTGGATGGATAAGAGCATCGAGAAATGATCTCGAGCATATAAAAGAGTTGAAGTTAGAGGAGACTGGCATATTGACCAGCATAAGCGATTATCATATCTTCTATAAATTCCCAGGTAAAAGTAGATCTGAGATGGTAGAGCATTATCTAGAAGTTGCTGAAGAAGCATTGAAGAGTGGAATAGCTATAAGGTTACATGTTGAGGATGTTACTAGGGCAGATATATATGCTACTTTAGTCCCTCTAGTAAAAAAGGCTATGAAATTAGCTGATAAGTATGGATTGCCTGTAAAGATTAGATGTCCAGATACACTAGGAGTTGGTTTGCCATGGCCAGAAACAGCATTACCTAGAAGCATACCAAAACTCTTCTGGTTGCTGAATAAAGGTTTAGGGGTTCCATCAGAATGGTTAGAGTTCCATGGTCAAAACGATTTCCATCTAGGTGTATCAAATGCTACTGCTGCATGGTTATATGGTGCATCATTGAACAATTGTACCCTATTTGGCATAGGAGAGAGGGCTGGTAATATACCACTAGAGGCTATGATATTCATATATTCTATGATAAAGGGAAGTTTTGATGGTATGAATACTAGAGTATTGAAGCAGATAGTAAGGTATTATGAGAAGGAACTCAATTATGAATTGCCAAGTTATTATCCATTAGTTGGTAGTAATTTTAACGTTACTAGAGCTGGCATACATGCTGATGGTTTGTTAAAGAATATTGAGATGTATCTACCATTCGATACTGAGGAATTATTAGATAATCCACCAAAAGTAGTCATATCAGAGCATTCTGGTGTTGCAGGTTTGACATTCTGGATAAATAGTATGTTCAGACTCAGAGAAGATGAGAAGATAAGCAAAGATCATCCAGCATTAAGGGCTATACAAGATGAGATAGTAAAGATATACCATAATGGAAGAAGCTCACCATTGAAAGATGAGGAGATATTGGCATTGATAAAGAAGCATATGCCAGATTTCTGGGAGAAGTATAGTAATAGACTATAATTATTTTGCCAATTCTTTAACTTTATTTAGATTTCCTATATCATCTCTCCTCTTATCTATCGGTGTTTCTAGTATTAATGGTAATTGCCTTAATTTAGAATGTAATATCTTCCTAAAACCATCGTAGCCTATATATCCTAAACCTATATGCTCATGCCTATCTGAATTTAAGCCTAGATCACTCTTTGAATCGTTAAGATGGACAATCTTTATATTCTCAAAACCTACCTTATTATCAAACTCTTCAATAACCTTATCAGCATCTCTTATATCATATCCAGCAGCAAATGCATGGCATGTATCGAAGCATATGCCAAATCTATTCTTATCATCAAGCATATCCAATAACCTTCTCAATTCATCGAACTTTGAACCTATGCTATTCTTCTGTCCAGCCATATTCTCTAATAATATTATGGTTTTGCTAACCTCAGATGCTTTTATACAAGCATTAACTATATTCCTCATGCCTACCTCTACTCCAGCATTAAGATGGCTACCTAGATGTATTACAAGATATTTTATTCCTAACATCTCACATCTTTTAGCCTCGTCAATAAGCACTTCTAAAGATCTCTTATACTGTTCCTCTTTTGGCGATGCTAGATTTGGAAGATAAGGCATGTGAACACATATGCTATTGATGTCTATCTTACTCTTCTTAACCTTCTCTTTGAATCTATCAGCCTCTTCATCATCTAAAGGCTTTCCTTTCCAACCTCTAGGATTTCTAGTAAATATCTGAAATGCTGTACAATTTAATGATAATGCTCTATCTACTGCTTGATCTATTGAACCAGCAATAGATACATGAACACCTAACTTTAAATCCATATAAAGTATCTTTGATGCCTATAATATCTATTTTTCCTTAAAATTTATTATTGTAAAATACGGTTTTAGGTTCATGGAAGATTTGCTCTCTCCATTATTTACATGGGACGATGTATCTTATGAAGTCTCATCCATACCTAAAGAACTTAAAAAGTATATTAATGAAGGACTTGGAATACAGCGTGAATATCATTCTATCGTTAAAAAGAAGAATGATAGAGAGATTATAATAATTAGTAACAATCCACAACATAACATAACTATAGAACTCAATGATCAACCACATAGAGCTAGTAAAGCTATATTAAGGTTTGATGGAGATGAGCATGAGCTTGATGTCAGACATGAAAATAATAGAATAAAGATATATGGTAAGATAATGCTAAGTAGGCATGATCTAGCTAAGTATCCATTTCTTAGTTCAGTTAAAGTATTTTTCCATAAATATAAACTAAATTATAGTATTGATGAGTTTGAGGGAACAAAAGTTGTAGAGCATGCCATTCATCGTATAAAGATCGCAATGAGATATAATAATGATGAAAAAATTTACGATGAATTTACATATATTACAGATGCAGAGATTGAGATTCCATCATTCTTCATTGCAATAATAATACTTCACATGCTGCATAATAATATTTTAAGTAAAAGATTCGCATTGACAGAAGCGAAGAGAGTTGAAAAATTCTTAAGAAATGATTTAGAAATTAAAAATGAAAAAAGAAAAGCTCTTCAAGAGAGTTTTGAAGATATAAGAACTATCAAAGTTAGCAAACCTATCTTAGATATAATACTCAAAGTATTTTTCAGAGAATATTTTAACTTAGATATTAGGAAAGATTCTTATAATAATATATATAAAATAAAAGTTGTTGATTATTTAAAACGTTCTACACATTTTCATGATCCACATTGGAAGTTAATAAATAAAGATGTGTATGAAGGATATGTAGAACTAGATGTGGATTCTCTGATAAGACTAATTAGAGACGATATAATTAATTTAATATATAAAAGAATACAAGAAGTCGATATTAAACCAAAGAATATTCCAGATTATATAAAAAATATAGTAGAAAATCTTAGAAGTGAATTGATGAAAAATAAGATATTTCAACCAGCAATGAAAACTAGTAATAGAGAGTATCCTCCATGTATAACACATATATTGCATATGTTAGAGAAAGGGGAGAATCCTCCTCATACTGCTAGATTCTTATTAGCAACTTATATGCTTGCTATCGGTAAGAGCATAGATGAGGTATGCTCATTATTTGAACAAGCACCAGACTATAATGAGAAGATAACAAGATATCAAGTAGAATTCCTTGCGGGTATAAAAGGCAGCAAGAAATCATATAATTGCCCTAACTGTGATAAGATTGCTAGTCAGAATCTATGTTATAAGACGGATGATTGTGATAGTATAAAATCCCCATTACAATTTAAAAGGGTTAAAAGATGAAGGAAGATAGTCTAGAATTAGTTAGAAAAGCATTTAGAAGATATTATTTCTACAAGTTCGATGCAGAGATAAGAGATATATCTAGAAGAGAGTTTGGATATGCAACATTTGATAATAAGATCATAAGGCATCTATCATTCAAGAGCATAGATGAGTTAAGAGCATTATTGATAAGAGAGATCCCAGCAGATGCATATCTATCTAATGCATATTATACAAACCCAACTGCAGAGATGGATCTAAAAGGATGGTTATATGCAGATCTTATATTCGATATAGATATCAAAGATATACCTCTTAAATGCACCGACAATCATAAAATAAGTATATGTAGTAATTGTAAAAGGATAGAAAGATCTCAAATATGCAGCAATTGTAATTCTAATATTAAAGTAGTTAACATACCATGTAAAAATTGTATAGATGTTGGGAAGGAACAAGTAAGAAGATTATTAGATATCATAAATGATCTAGGTTCATTTGATATAAAGATATACTTTTCTGGCAATAATGGATTTCATGTTCATATATATGATGAGGAGTTATCTAGCATAGATTCAGATGCTAGAAGAGAGGTATTAGATTATGTTACTGGGAGAGGAATAATACCAGATATATTCGGTATTAGGAAAGATAAAAATGAACCATTTATCATAAAGAGAGTAATAAATGCTAAAAAAGGTTGGAAAGGAAGGATAATAAAATATATGCTTAGCCAGAAGGATGAAAATTCATTGTTTAGATCTCTTATAAGGAAGCAATATCAAAGATTTAGTAAAGAGTTGGAAGATATAGTAAAAATGTTTAGTGCTTATAGTGTTGATCCAGTAGTTACCATAGATACTCATAGAATATTTAGACTAGAGAATTCATTAAGCAGTAAGAGCGGTTTAGCAAAGATTATAGTTGATGATATTGACGATTTTAATCCATTTAATGATGCATCTCTTATAGATGATGAGTTGGCAAGTGTTTATGTCTATAATGCTCCAGAATTTATATTAAAAGATAATATATTTGGACCATATGATAATACAAAAGTAGAATTGCCATTATATGCTGCTGTATATCTAATATGTAAAGGGTTAGCAGAAGCAATAAACTAAAGTATTAAATTATGCAATTTGCTAACTTATAGCAAATGAGATATGGTCAGAGTAGTAACCTTCCTGCTAGAGATGTAGGAAATTACATAAGGTTAGGATTGTTAATAGGAATGGGTTTAATACTATTCAGTATAATAAGTAGCCAAGCAGTTACTTTTATCCTAAACTCTACTGAATTTAATATCTTCTTCATAAAACCAGTCTACTATGCTATGCTTGCTGGTTTGATTCTAGCAGCTATAGCATTGATAAGAGTAGATATTAGGAAGAGAGAATCTATAGTATGGTGGTTAGTAACAATAGGTATATCTTTTCTTAGAAGAGAACCTATAACAACTGAATCATTAAGATATAAGAGTTATAAATTAAGCACCTCAAATTTTGTTATATGGCAGATAACTAAGGTATTGATATTCTCATCATTATTTGCTGATGTTATGTTTGGCATATCAGCAAGTTACTTTCTGCAAGGTAATGATCTAGGAGTTTCTTATCTTCCTAATATCTTAGCATTACCATTCATACTATCTCCAGGTTCTCCAGCAGATCCATCTATAGCTGAGGAGAATGTTATACCCATGATCCCAGCATTAACATTACTTATACCTCCTCTGCTTGTAGTTATAGGGATAAGGATATTATTGTATGTAGGAATAAGTAATGCTGCTCATATTATCTCTAGTTACTTATCAGATGTTAATGAAGGTAAACCTAGATACTTTTACTACATATCAGTATTAGAGATGATCATTGGTGTAGGTTTGATATGGTCTGCATTTAATATGTTCTTTACATCTATGATAGATTATAATACGCCATATGCTATAATTGGGACTTTATTGGTTGGAATAGTATTACTAGCATGGTCATTTATTGATATGCGTAAGGCTAAAGTGATAATACTTCCTACTAAAAAGGATATATACATAAAAGCATTAGTTATCGCAGCTGTAGTAGTATCTGTTGGAGTATTGATGGCTATAAATACAAGCATAGCAGATGCTAGGAAGATAGAATATCTAGGACCATATACTGCTCAACAGATAGAAGTAAATAGATACTTTGCAGATCTAGATAATGTAGAAGAGAGAGGTTATGAGGTAAGATTGAATGCTATACCAAGCAGTGATATAAACGAGTTTATTGAAGAGAATAAAGAATTATTAAGTAAAATAAGATTATGGGATTGGACAGCTGCTAGTGCTAAGATAACACCAGAGATAGGTCTGATACCTTATCTTAAGATATACGATTCTGATATCTTAAGATTTAATGGCTCATTATACTGGAGTGCTTCACTAATGCCTATACTTCCATCGACAGTAACTCCAGAGAATAGATGGTTTGCTGAACATTTTGTCTATACTCATGTTCCAAAAGGTTTTCTAATGCTTGACGCTCACAACGGAACTATAGTAGATAGTGATGAATTCTTCAAACAGAGAAGAGTGTATTATGGTGAAGGCGAAGGTGGTTTATTTGATACAACTTGGTCTGCTTTCCCAGTTGATAGAACTACTAGTGATGAGTTAGATGGATACTTTTATGACGGGAGAGGAGGAATAACAATAACACCTCCATTAAGTTGGATGTTTGAGCCTAACTTCTTACTCTCATATCCTACAGATGCTATACATGTAATGCGCTACAAGAATGTTAATGATAGAATGGAATTGCTATATCCATACTTTATCTATCACTTTGGCAATAGAGAGTTAGATATCTTGCCAGTTACTGATGGAGAGAATACTTACTGGCTTATGCCACTAATTGCTAGGATAAATACAGATTATGTTCCATGGGGAATGGGTAATGATATGTTTGTATTGGTAGGATATGCACTTATAGATACCTATAATGGAGATCATAGGATAATTATGATAGGTAATGACTTCTTTAGTAAGATGTTTGAGGAAGAGTATAAGGATATTGTAACAAGAGAAGTTCCAGAATGGTTAACTAATCAGATAAGATATCCTGAGGAGTTATTCTTCTGGAAGGTTAACATGTATAATATATATCATGTAACAGATATATCTACATTCATAACTGCTAGAGAGTTTTATGAAGTGCCTCAAGGCTTGACTCCATATTATATATTTGCTCAACCACAAGGCTTTGAGAAGCCAGAATTTATAGGCTTTATATCATTAGAATTGAAAGCTGCAGCAGCAAAGAACCTTGCTGGCTATATGACAGTTAGAAATGATTATCCAAATACTGGACAATTGATATTTTATAGAGTGCCATTAGAGTCAGATACAAAACTCATAGGTCCAAGTGCTGTTCAAGAAGCATTAGATAGAGATCCAGACTTTGCACAGTTAAAGACATTATTAAGGAATCCTAGGATTGGAGATAATATATTGTATAGAATAGGAAACCAGGATGTATACTTTATACCAATCTATACTGCTGGAACTGGTGGAGTAGTAGCACAATTAGGAACCATAGCTGCAGTAGGAGCAGCATTTACTGGTGAATACTATGTAGGCTTGGGAGATACAGTAGAAGATGCATTTAGAGCATATCTAGCAAAACTGGCTGGTATAGCACCACAAGAAGCTATGCTGAATAGAGATATAAAGTTGGATATGATAATGAGCATAATAAATGGAAGCGGTTTAACTGTAGCAAGACCTACGCTTATCTCAGCGCCAATTACATTCGTTGAAGAAGAGGTTGTATTTGATAATGAGGAAGATTTTGATAATGTAAAGACTGCTATTGAGAGTTTGATAGAGTTGGCTAAAGCTAATGGAGTTACACGTATACTCATCTGGGAAGAAGAAGATAAATTCAATCTAGGTATAATAATACTAGTAGATAATGTGCCAGAGTTACATCAAGTAATAATAGAGATGGAGAGTTGATATTAATAGTCGATAATGGTTCGTCTTATATAAGCGAGTTAGCAGATGCTGTAAATGCTGATTATGTTATAAAAAGATGTGAAGATATAGATACAATAGATGGTTATAAACAGATCATTCTATCTGGTAGAGTTAGAAATAATAAAATGGTTAATGTCAAGAATATCTCAATAGTAAGGTATTGCTATTTGCATAATGTACCATTGTTAGGAATATGTTATGGTGCTGAGATAATAGCATTAGCATTAGGAGGAACAATAAAAAGGTTAGGTAAAAAGATCCATGGATTGAATAATGTAATTATAAACGATCATAAATTTATTGATAAAAGAACAATTAGAGTATTTGAGAGTCATAGTTATATAATCTCTAGATTGCCTAAAGACTTTAAAAGTATAGGATATTCTAATAATAGCAAGAATGAGATTATAACAAATGGTATAATAATTGGCACACAATTCCATCCAGAACTTACTGAAGATGGAAGAGAACTAATAGCAAACTTTCTTAATAGAAAGAGTATTATTCCTTAATATCAACAATCTTTAATATGTATTTGAGTAACGAAGAAGAGCATGCATTAAATGGAGAGTACGGAGAAGCATTAGCAACAGCATATAGAATATTAGTAGCAATAGGAGAGGCAACTAATGCTGAAAAATTGATCCAAGTAGATTGGGCTCATGTTTCTGGAGTGAATTATAATACAATAGGAGATGCTGGCTTAGCATTCCTAGAAGAGATGAGCAAGGAAAAGGTAAAGATAAGAACTACGATAAATCCTATGGGTTTTGATCCTAAGAAGCCAAATGTTAATGATGAATTTATCAATAAGCAGAATAGGATAATTAATGCTTATAAAAGTATGAATGCTGATCTAACGCTAACATGTATACCATATGAGGTATTAGAACTTCCAAAGAGTAAATATGTGAGTTTGGCTGAGAGTAATGCTGCTGTTTATACTAACTCTTTATTAGATTATAGAACAAATAAAGAGAGTGCACTAAGTGCATTGGCAAGTGCGTTTACTGGTAAAGCACCGTACTCATTACTAAGGAAGGAAGAGTATAGAGAACCAGATACTAATATTATAGTCAAAACTGAACTAAAGAATGAATTGGATTATGGATTATTAGGTTATTTTGCTGGTAAGGTTGCAAAGAATTCAGTATCAATCCCTAATACAATAGATAAGATATGGAATGCTAAAGCGATATGTGCTGGCTTGGGAACCTCTGGCTCTTGTGGTATGTTTACTAACAAAGAAGGAGGTGAAAAGGTAGAGTATGGTAAAGAAGAGAGAGAAGAAGTGTTGCAAGAGTTAAGTAATACAGATGATGGAGATCTAATAATCTTTGGCAGTCCTCAATTAGGTTTCCAAGATCTCAATAGATTAGCAGCAAAGATCAAGAACAAAAAGTTCAAGAAGAGATGTATAGCATTCTGTGCAAGAAAGGCTTATGAAGATGCATATAAATATGGAATAACTGGAAGATTAGAAAAGGCTGGTGTAGAATTATATTCAGATTGCTGTGCATGTTTGACTCCATTAGTAAATGAAGGTGATGAGATAATAACTAACAGCATCAAAGGAGCTTATTATCTCAAGACATGGAATAAAGCAAAGATATGCCTAAAGAGTATGGATGATATAATAAAGAGTGATGCTGAATGATCATCAAATGTAGAGCAATTGTAAAAGGATATGCTGAAGGAGACATCATATATAGCGAACAACCAATAAACTTTCTAGCTATGGTTGATGATAATGGAATGATAATAGATGAGAACCATATTTTATATAAACAGAATATAGCAGATAAGATACTGGTATTTCCAAATGCTATAGGGAGTAGTGTAGGAGCATATACAATCTATAGATTGAAGAGGAATAATAGAGCTCCTAAAGGTATAATCTGTAAAGAGGTTGATATAACTACAGCATCTGGATGTGCAATATCCAATATACCGTTAGTAGATAAACCAGAATATAGATTAGAAGGTATAAGAGGAAGAGCAATAATAGATAACGATAAGATTATCCTCTAATCTCTCTTAACCTTTCTAGTAATGGCATCTTCTTCATCTTATCCTCATCTAATAACTCCCAGATCAAACCCTTTGGTTTTTCTATATCTGTATTAGTTCTAATTATCTCTTTTGGAGTTACTATAATATCTACTGGGAGATCATGTTCTTCAACTGGTATATCATCTACAATCTGCAGATCATGAACCGTAGTTATTACTGGAGTATTATTGTCTACAAATCCTAACTCTCTAAACACAGCATACTCGATCTCAGCATAGCCTTCTCCTTTACCTAGTCTAGCACCAGATCTCGATACAGCTACTGAGCCTAATACTATAGCATCGATCTTTATCCTCTTATCTATATCTAATACTCTTCCATATTCAAATGCTCCAGTTATAGTAGATGCTCTTAATGCGTCTTTAGGATTCATTATAGATCTTAACAGCAAGAAACCAGATCTTAATCTTGGGGCTGGCATTATAAGCAGCTTGTTCGATATCAATGTATAATATCTAACCATCCTTTGAGGCGCATCTGGATTAACCTTAACAATATTTGCATTCTTGAATTCATCTAAATTAGTTACTAGCCTTGCTGCTTCTTCTGCTCCTTGATAATTTGGAATCCTTCCATATACTGGTCTAGGAAACCTTGCTATGTTCTGCTCTTCTAATCTTTTCCATACTTGCTCTCTAATCCTAGCCTTTACTTCTTTAATATCCATGAGTATAATTTTAATTTGCTAAGCGTTTAATTAATCTTGGTCTGGCGTATGGCAATTGATGGGCGATCTGATCTATGATGAGAAAAGTCCATGCGCCAGATCATTTCATTACCTTTAATATCCATTGATTACCTTCTTGTATTACTATATAATGCCAGTTCCTTCTATTACATACATTAGGTATGCTATCCTTCGCAGATTCTTCACTATCTGTTATAACCTCTAATACCTCTCCTTCTTTCAATTTGTTCATATGTTTAACAGTCTCGAATGATGGATATGGACAGCATAAACCTTTAGTATCTATAGTTAGGACTGGTTTTGCATTAATTAATCTCTCTTGTAATGATTCCTCTGAAATTAGTAATATATTGCTTCTCTGCATATTATAGCTTCAATAATAATTCTTATATAAATACTACCATTCCTCCTTTCTTTGCTGCTGGTAATGCACCGTTTAGGAATCCTATAACATCCTCAAACTCTACACCTTCTTCTAGTGTATCTTTGTTTATTCCCATTTGCTCAAGCATATCCTTTGATGGACCACATGCAGTTATCTCTACTCCAGCATCTATAGCATCTCTAAGATATTTTGATAGAGGAGGCATACCTTCCATCTTTATCTTATCTGCTCCTCCTTTCTTTACTATCTCTAAAGCTTGCATAGTGCAATACAATTTGCATTTCACTCCCATAGTTATGCTACCTAATGCCAATACAAATGCTGAATATGCCCTTCCAACTTCATTTGATAACAATACAATATGAACTTCTTGCTCTTCACTCATACCATGCTCTAAAATAAGATGATATTTAATTATTTATCTAGTTTTAAACTCTATATTTCTCTTTATAAAGTGTAATGCATGAAGTGCAGCAAAAGTATCTCTCATAACCTTTTATCTTTGTTATTAAAGGTTTATCGATCTCTTTATTACAATATTCGCATCTTACCTTTATTATGCTTCCTATATCTATAATCCCAATCTGTTCATCTTTTACCATTCTAGTTATAAGTTGGCTTGATACATCTATTATCTCATCTATACCATTTATCCTAGTTAGAAATTCATCCAATTCTCTAGGATTAGAAAAGCTGCTGATCAGCATTATATTATTAGATAACAGATAGAGCTTTCTAACCTTATCAAGCTCTATTAATTCATTTACAACATTCTCAACTTTATTAGGTTTGCATTTTAGCATTATTACTGCATTTATATTATTAGTTATCTTATCTGCATCTATAATTGGTATTATATTCTTTATGACTCCTATCTTTATCAATCTATCAAATCTGGTCTTTACAGTTGGAGTGCTTATGCCAATCTCTCTAGCAATCTCTCTAAATGATTTTCTGCCATCCTTCATCAACGCATCTATTATCTTCAGATCTATCTCATCTAGCAATATAACATATGTTAACTTTCCACTATTAAAATTTAACAAATGTAAAGGCTTAATGATAAATAATAAAGTGTGTAAATAATTATTGGTGAATAGAATTGGCAAAAGATCCAGTTTGTGGTATGTATGTAGAGGAAACAGAGGATGCTATAATGAAAGAGGTAGAAGGTATAAAATACTATTTCTGTAGTAATAATTGTCTTAATGAGTTTATGGCTCCTGAAGAAGAAATGCATAAAATGCTCAAACAAGTTATTATAGGAGTTATATTAACAATACCTATAGTAATATTAACATACATAAAGTTTTTGCCAAATGATATTAATAATTATATATTATTTGTTCTCGCTACGCCTGTACAATTTTGGATAGGGTGGAGGTTTTACGAAGGAACAAAAGATGCATTGAAGCATAGAGTAGCAAATATGGATGTGCTAATAGCCATGGGAACTACAGCTGCATGGGCTTATAGCACAATAATAACGTTCATTCCAGATATATTTCCATTTAGAGAAACGTACTTTGAAACTGCTGCAATAATCATACTCTTGATACTAGTAGGAAGGTTACTTGAGCAGAGAACCAAAACAAAGGCATCGAAGGTTGTTAGAAAATTACTTGATCTTAAGCCTAGATTAGCTCGTGTATTACGAAATGGTAAAGAGGAAGAGATACCAGTTGAAAAGGTACAAGTATCTGATATAATAATAGTAAAACCTGGAGAAAAGATACCAGTTGATGGAGTTGTTATTGAAGGCAGTTCATTAGTAGATCAGTCTGCAATAACTGGAGAGAGCGTACCAGTTCTAAAAGAAATAAATGATGAGGTTATAGGCGGAACTATAAATAAGAATGGTTTATTAAAAATTAAAGCAACGAAGGTAGGAAAGGATACCGTATTATCTCAGATTATAAAACTTGTAGAAGAGGCTAAATCTAGTAGAGTTCCTTTACAAAGACTTGCTGATAAGATATCAGCCTATTTCGTTCCAGCAGTAATAGTAATAGCTATAGTATCTGCATTATCTTGGTATATCTTTGGTGGTATAGGACTAACATTCTCATTACTAGCATTTGTATCTGTTATAATAATTGCTTGTCCATGTGCATTGGGAATAGCAACCCCAGCAGCATTAATGGTAGGTGCTGGAAAAGCAGCGGAGAATGGAATATTGATAAAAGGAGGAGAATATCTAGAGATTGCTAGTAAGATACAAACCATAGTATTTGATAAGACTGGAACTTTAACTAAAGGTGAACTAGAGGTAACTGACATAATAGCATTAGGAGAGATGAGTGAAGATGAGGTATTAAGATTAGCAGCTATAGCAGAGAAAGGTTCTGAGCATCCACTAGGGGCAGCTATAGTAAAGAAGGCAAAAGAGAAAGGAATTGTAATTGACGAACCTAGTTCATTTGAAGCTGTATCAGGGCATGGAATAAAGTCAAAATATGGAGAACATATCATATTAGTAGGAAATAGGAAATTGATGAGGGATAATGCCCTAGATATCTCAGAAGTAGAAGATAGGCTAGAACAATTAGAGGATGAAGGTAAAACGGCTGTATTGGTAAGCATAGATTATAGATTAAGTGGTATAATAGCTATGGCAGATACAATAAAGGAACATGCAGAAGAAGCAATAAATGCTTTAAGAGCAAAAGGTATAGAGGTTATAATGCTTACTGGAGATAATACAAGGACTGCTAAAGCTATTGCAGAAAAGTTAGGAATAGAAAAAGCTATTGCAGAAGTCTTACCACATGAGAAAGAATTTGTAATTAGGAAGATAAAAAATGAAGGTAAGAAGGTTGCTATGGTTGGGGATGGTATAAATGATGCTCCAGCATTAGCATCAGCAGATCTCGGTATAGCAATAGGAAGCAGTACTGATGTAGCAAAAGAGACTGGAGGAATAATACTGATCAAAGATGATCTCAGAGACGTTGTCATAGCACTTGAACTAGGAAAGAAGACAGTAGCAAAGATAAAACAGAACCTATTCTGGGCATTTGCTTACAATACAGCGTTAATACCTATTGCAGCTGGTGCTCTAGTTCCTATATTTGGTGCTGAAATCTATAGTTTCTTACCATTACTTGCAGCTGGTGCAATGGGTTTAAGTTCTGCTAGTGTAGTTAGTAATTCATTACTATTAAGTAGATATAAACCTAGATTCGAGAAAATTAAAACAATGCAGATTAAAAGAGTAGAAGTAGAATCTATGCGAAGAATTAACAAAAAAGATATACAAGAGATAAGATATAAGGAGAATATGGACGAATATATAGATCCAGTTTGTGGTATGAATGTAAAACCAAATGAGACATTAATGGTAGAATATGATAATAAAAAGATTTACTTCTGTTCTAAATCATGTATGGAAGTATTTAAGAAGGAACCTCTTAAATATATAATAAAGAATCAATAAAATTTAATTTTTGGTGATATTATATGAAAGTAGCATTAAAGATCGAAGGTATGCATTGTGCTGGATGTGTTGTTGCTATTCAAGATTATCTATCAGATCTAGAAGGTGTTATAAACTGTGAAGTCAATTTAGCAACTAACAAGGCTATAATAGAATATGATCCTAAGAAGATAGATCTTAGAAGTATAGAAAAGGCTATAGAAGACGTTGGCTATAAGGTAGTCTATGAAAAGATATCATTAAGATTGAAAGACCTTACAGAGATAGATGCAAAGGCTATAGAAGACCTATTAAAACACGAAGGTATAAGGAAGGTATCTGTAAATCATATTAACTCTCAAATCTATTTGGAATACAATCCCATGCTTATATCATTAGCAGAGATTAGAAGTATATTAGAAAGTAAAGGATATGAGATATTAAGCGAGGATATTACTGCTGAAGAGGATGAAGAAGTTAAGAAGTTAAAGAGGTTATTGATTATTGGAAGTATATTAACAATACCAGTAATATTATACTCTTATAAAGAGTATCTAGCATTCTTACCTTTTGAAGATAGATCTTCATATATAATGTTCGGTTTTGCTACTATCATACAAGTTTTGCTAGGATATAGGTTCTATATGGGAGCATATAGAATTGCTAGACTAAAGAGTGCTAACATGGATACTTTAATAGCATTAGGAACTACAGCAGCTTATTTGTATAGTGTTTATAACACATTTGCATCTATAGATATACTCTATTACGATGCTTCTGCTATAATACTAACCCTAGTTCTACTAGGCAAATATATAGAGAATAGGATGAAGGGTAAAGCATCAAGTGTTATTAAAAAGTTATTAGAATTGCAACCAAAGAATGCTAGAGTATTAAGAGACGGCGAGTATGAAGAAGTTCCAATAGAGTTATTGAAGGTTAATGATATTGTATTAGTCAAACCAGGAGAGAAGATTCCTATAGACGGTGTAATAATAGAAGGTTATAGCACAGTTGATGAATCCATGATAACTGGAGAGTATATGCCAGTAAGTAAGAAGGAAGGAGATAAAGTGATAGGAGGAACTATCAATAAAGAAGGTTCTATACTAGTTAGAGTAGAAAAGAGCATAGAAGATACCTTGTTAGCACAGATAACTTCGCTAGTAGAAGAGGCTATAAGCAAGAAACCTATGATGCAAAGATTGATAGATAAGATATCTGGCTACTTTACATTTGGAATAATTGGCATAGCATCTATAACATTTCTAGCATGGTATGCATATACCAATAATATAGCAGATGCTATAATACCAGCTGCTACTGTATTAGTTATAGCATGTCCATGTGCATTAGGATTAGCGACTCCAACGGCAGTTATGGTTGGTATGGGCAAAAGCGCTCAATATGGAGTAATATTCAAGAGTGGAGAAGCTTTGGAATTGCTAGCAAATATAGATACAATGGTATTTGATAAGACTGGAACTCTAACCGAGGGTAAGTTAGAGGTTACAGATATTATTCCAGTTATGAAGGCTAGTAGGGAAGGAGTATTAGCATCAGATATATTAACTATAGCTGCTAGCTTAGAATCTGTATCAGAGCATCCAATAGCAGATGCAATAGTAAGAAGAGCAAAGAGTGAAGGAAGAAGGTTAGAAAAGGTTGAAAAGGTTAGAATAATTCCAGGTAGAGGTGTTAAAGGCATCGTTAATGGGAAAAGTGTTATTATAGGTAGCATAGATTTTATTAGTAAAAGCATAGATGTATCACCTTATAAAGATGTGATAGAAGAGTTAGAGAATAAAGGAAAGACTCCTATACTACTAGCAATGGATAAAGAGGTTATCGGCATATTAGGTTTATTTGATACAATAAGGCGAGAGGCTAGATATGTTATTAGCAAATTAAAAGAGAAAGGTATAAGATGTATAATGCTTACTGGTGATAATAAGGTAACAGCAGAAACAATAGCTAAAGAATTGGGTATAGATGAGGTAAAGGCTGAAGTATTACCAGATGATAAAGCTCAAGTTATTAAAGAGTTGAAAGCAAATAATAGAGTAGCTATGGTTGGAGATGGTATCAACGATGCTCCTGCATTGATAGAAGCTGATGTTGGTATAGCAATTGCAAGCGGTACAGATATAGCTATTGAATCTGCAGATGTTGTTATTGTTAGAAACAATCTCTATGATATATTATATGCATATGAGATAAGCAAGAAGACAATAAACAAGATAAAACAGAACCTTATCTATGCATTTGGATATAATGTAGTATTAATACCATTAGCAGCGTTAGGTTTGGTATATCCAGCATTAGCAGCATTAGCTATGGCTGCAAGTTCGGTATCTGTAACAACTAGTTCATTATTGTTAAAGAGATGGAAACCATCATAACTTTTCAACTATCTTATATCTATTACTTGGCTTTATCCTAAATTTACCTTTAAACTCTTTCTCTAACTCTCTACCTTGATGATATCTATCCAAGAAAACTGCTAATGCTGCAATCTCCGAATGAGGCTGATTTCCTATCGCAATATTATAATCGCTTAATTCATAAACTTCCCTAGGAACTTTCTCTGCTCCTACTATTATCATTATATCCTTCTTCTCTCTAATTTCATCTATTATATCATTTATGTTTATACCGTACATGGTTAGATGTATTATATAGTTTCCCTTATTCTTCCAATCTTTTATAATATCTCTCCATCTATTTCCTATCTCTTCTATTACAAAATCTCCTCCCCATCTCTCATTAACCTCGTTTATGCTCTTCTTAACCTCATCCTCAATGCTACTAACAAGCATCTTATCTGCTCCAAACGCTCTTGCAACTAGTGCTAGATGAGTGCTAACTCTATAATCTCTAACATATCTATGTCCTAGTCTAAGTATAACTATCATAATCTATAGCATCAACTAATACTAAATCTAAACGCTTCTGCTTAACATCTTCTTTAGGCTTGAAGATCCTTTCTTCTATCTTTGCCAATAACTTATCTATATTAATTCTCTTCTTAGCAGATATTGCTATATGCTCTTCTAATTTTAATACTTGAGTTTTATTAACTAACTCCTCATTATCTATTAGATCGACCTTATTTAATACATGAATTATCTTATTTGGATTGACTTGTAACTCATTAAGTATATCAATGCAACTGTGATATTTCTTAACAATTTCATCTATAGGCTCGCTTATATCTATAACAAGCAATATAAGATCGGCATATCTCAATTCATCCAGAGTAGATTTGAATGCTTCAATCATGTATGCTGGTAACTTGCTTATAAAGCCCACAGTATCTGATAATAATACTTTCCCTTCTTTAAGATTCAATGCTCGAGTATATGTAGATAAAGTGCTAAACATCTTGATGCTAGTGTCATGATGCTCATCTACCAATGTATTAAATAATGTAGTCTTGCCAGCGCTTGTATAGCCTGCCAGAGATATGCTATGTAATCCTTGCCTTTCTCTATAATATCTGTACAACTCTCTTCTGCTAGATACTTTTGTTAACTTTCTCTTCAATATAGATATCCTTCTCTTAATATCTCTATAATAATCATCAACTTCATACCTTCCTAAACCATAAAATCCTGGTTGTTCGCCTTTCTTAGCCAACCTTACCTTTTCTCTAACTCTAGCGACCTCGTATCTTAACTGTGCCAATTTTACTTGTATACTAGATTCAGCACTCTTTGCTCTCTTCTCAAATATATCTAAGATTAGCCTTTCTCTATCTATTATCTCTACTTGTAAAAGGCTAGCAAGATTATATGTCTGCGATGGACCTATAACCTCATCAAATATTATAACATCAGGCTTTAATTTATCAACGAGTTCTTTTACCTCATATGCTTTACCTACGCCTATACCATACTTTGCCCTAGTCAAATACTGCTGAGTTACTATTGCTGATATATCATAGCCAGCAGCCTCTGCTAACGCTATAGCTTCTTTCTTTGCATACTCTTTTGGATATGTTATTATTATAGCCTTAGGCATATATCTCCTCTTTAACTAACCTTATATTTAATAAAGATTCTAACCTCTTTGCAAATGCCTCATCGGGTTTACATTTACCTAACTCTAATAATTGTATTAAAGTAGGATTAACTCCGATCTTATCTGCTAACTCGTCTTGTGATAAACCTAGTTTAACTCTAGCCATCTTTATTATCTCACTATAATCATCTCGCACATGTCTTATTTTAAACTTTAACCTATCCTTCTTATCTCTCTTCTTTATACACCTATTACAGGCATAGAGATATGCTCCATCAACCTTAACCTTTCTTAAATAACTAACTTTACCACAAATCTCACAATATCTCATATTATTTTATATACACTTTTTGGATTTAGGCTTTTCTATACATATGGTATTTATTAAAGTATTACTCTAAAATAGATAGTGTATATTAAACTAGATCCTAAGAAGAAATTTGGATTTACATTAAACGCTATATTTGCTACTGATATAGATAAAGATCTACCATTAGATCAATTAGAGTTTACTTATTCAAAGAAGACATGCAGGATAAAGCATGTAATCTTTAACAATAAGATCATAGCTACTCTAAGAACAGATGGAGGGTTTGCATTAACTATCGATGGTGCAGAATTATTATTAAAAACTAATAAAATTAAGGAGAATTGTATAATAGTTAGGAACGATGTAGCAGAGTTCATAAAAGAAGGTAGATCTGTGTTCTGCAAGCATGTTATATACGCTGGTAGTAATATAAAGGCTAACAGCGATGTTATTATTCTAGATGAGGATAATAACTTGTTAGCTGTAGGGAAATCGGTTCTGCCATATAATATGATAAGAGAATTCAATAGAGGGGTTGCTGCTAAGGTTAGACATAGCGTAAACGATTAATTAATAGTAATTCTAAATACTAATTATGTTCAGAGGTAATAGACAGTTCAGAAGAATGTTTGATAAGATGGGCTTGAATATGAACCAGTTAGACGATGTTGAAGAGGTAATAATAAAGACTGCAAGTAAAGATATTATAATCAAGAAGCCTACTGTAGCAGAGATTCAAGCACAAGATTCTACTATATATCAAGTTGTAGCAGAAGATATCGAAGAGATAGAGAAAAAAGTCAAGAAGTTTAACGAGGAAGATGTAATGCTTGTTGCTCAACAAGCTGGAGTATCTAAAGAAGAGGCTGAGAAAGCATTAGAAGAGGCTGAAGGAGATCTTGCACGAGCTATACTGATGCTAACAACATAGATTGAAAACGATTTAATAATAGAGATAAGATAAAGGATGACATGGCTCAAGCATCAGATGTAGAATCCATATTAAATAAACTTAATAAATTAGAGGAAGAGATTGAGAGATTAAATTCATCTATAGAAGATATAAGGAAGAGGTTATTGTTATTAGCAGAAGAAGAGAAAGAAGCATTAAAGGAGAAGATAGTTAGTATAGCAAAAAGAGAAGCAGATAAAATAGTTAATAAGGCTAGAAGAGAAGCAGAAGCAGAAGCTAATAAGATAACGGTTGAAGCAGAGAGAAATCTAGCAATAATTCAGAATAATGTCAAGAAGGCATTTGATGATGCTGTAGAACTAGCGTTAAAGAAGATAATCGGTCAATAACATTTAAAAATAGTATGATGCAAGTTAGCATGATGGAGCGCCCCTAAATATATCTCCATCTAGAGTAATTGTAGTTACTCTTAACGGTAGAGCTTATTATAAAATCTTAGAAGTTCTTAAAGCGATAGACATAGATTTTATATCTAGTACACCTGAGAATCTAAACTCCATGCATCTTGATTCATCGTTGATAATAACTACTAGAGAAGAGAGAGATTATATAATGCATGATAAAATACTACTAGATACAGATCTTGATAATGATCATGCTATAATAAAAGCAAAGATCCTTTACCATCTATCTAAACCTATAGATAATACATTATTGATAGGCATAGATCCAGGAAAGAGGATAGGAATATCTATATTATATATGCATGAAGAGATTGATAGTAGAGTAGTTACATCTATCAAAGCATTGATAGATCTAATAACCATGCTTACAGAAAATATAGATGTTAGTAAGACTATAGTAAAGATAGGTTCTGGAGATCTAAGATTAGCTATGAAGATAGCATTAGAGATAGATTATAGGTTAAACGATATAGATATTGAATTGGTTGATGAACATGGAACCACATCATCTATAACAGACGTAAGTTCTAGAAGGAGAGGAGTTAGAGATAGATTATCAGCTAGAGCTATAGCATATAGAAGAGGTAAAAACTTTAGAACATATATCTTATCTTGAATTCATTATTAAGATCTCTGCTAAGTTTAATATTACTAAGCATAAGAGTATCGAACTCACCTTCATAATCAGTTTGCATCAATACATTATTATTAATAGATCTTATAACTCCAAATCCTACTACATACTCATCTATACTCAATCCTATGTACATATCTTTAAGGATTGATAGATGTAGTATAGGTCCAAACGGTTCCAATATAATATAATCATTCTTAATAAAACAATCATATCTGTTACCATTCACCCATATCTTCTTACTTCTAATATTGAAATATCTTTTATTATTACCTATAAAACGCTTGTATCTTCTTAATCTATTGCATAATCTAGCTCTTGGATTCTTCTCAACATATCTTGGCTTATCAGCTAGATATACATTCTTGTATCTTCTAAGCAGTTCTTCTGCATAACTATTATCTCCTAGACATGCAATTATGCTGGGTCTTATTACATTGATCAATTTGATCTTGTATTCTAACCCATGTTTATCTATATAGCCATCGGTATTTATTATAGTTAAATAGTTTTTATCATATAGTCTTTGAATTGCATCTATAACTAGAGGAGTTGGAGTTATCGAGCCTATAAACTCATACCGTTCTGCTGATATATCACTAAGATCTAATATATTATTATTTATCCTAGATGCGCCTATACAAGCGGGAGGTGCTAGATCTCCTTGTCCAACATCTCCATCTATTATCATTATCTTTCTCTTCTTAAGCATTATATTTGCTAGATATACAGCTAACGTAGATTTACCAGTATCATTTGCTCCAACTATGAGTATGGTATCTGGTTCTCTAAAAAGCACAGCATCTCTTATATCATCCCATATAGACGTACCTATACCTTCTCTATACATTATCTTATATTCCATACATCTATCAATAACTATCCTACAACTAGTATCAGTCTCTATAGGCAATATCTTATTCTCTTTTATAGTTATACTTTTATTAGTAATATCAGCACCTAAAATAGTAGCATTGCCATAACATTTTAGGATAGCAAAACCTTTAACCAATAGCGTATAATTCCTAGTTAGTTCAAGATCGATACTGCTCAATTATGTATGATTTTTCGTAATCATTTATGAAACTTTTGGATGTTCGATACGTTTTTATTCTGAATAAACTTTAAACATTTTGTTAATTATCAATATAATATTAATAAAAATTTAAATACTAATTACATGATATATATATGGGTGGAGAGAACCAAGGTGATTATGTATGACATGTAAGGGTATTTGTACTAGATATAAAGCACAGAAACCAGTAGGATCAGGAAGGTATGCATCAGGACAGAAAAGATGCCAGATCTGTGAAATTTTCATAAAATGGGACGGATTATGGTGTCCATGTTGCGGATATAGGCTTAGGACAAAGCCTAGAAACCTCAAGTACAAGGCGAAATTGAGAGCAAAGAAGACATCAGTAGTTCAACCAATTGAAGTAAAGTCTTAACATTAATATCAAGTTACAAAATTCCAATATTTTATGCAACAATACATAGAATATTCGGTAGATACCAATGGGTTAAGATACTCCGTTCTTATTTTTAGATTTGCCAATGGATATTTTATTGCAATTACTGAAGGGGATGAACATAAATTAGGTTATTTAGGAATAGCAACTCCTAACTCTGTAATAACACCATTAAAATCAGATCTATATGCTAAGATGATCTCGCAAAGGATCGCTAGCATTAGTAATAAACTATGTATGGTATCTATAAACGCTAAAGAGATAAATCCTATAAATATGAAAAAGCTCATGAATAGCATAATGGAGAGGATAGGATGAGTCTTAGAGAGTTTATTGATATATTAGATAAGAATAACGAATTATTAAAGATAGATAAGCAAGTCTCATGTAAATACGAGATAGCTGCTTTAACTAAGCATATGGATGGAAGAGAAGCATTGTTATTTAATAATGTAAAAGAGAGCAAGTTTAGAGTTATAACAAATGCTTGTGGAACTAGAAGAAGGTTCGCTTTAGCATTAAATACTAAAGAAGAAGAGATCAATGAGAAGATAATATATGCTATAAATAATCATAGAAAGCCAGATAAGGATGAGTTAAAGGCTAGTAATATATCTAAGGATTTATCTATCCTTCCTATAATAACACATTTTGAGAAAGATGCTGGACCATTTATAACCTCAAGTATAATCTATGCTAAGAATGAGAATGATATACAGAATGCTAGTGTTCATAGAATGTTATTGTTAGATGATAAGCATTTAGCAGTAAGGATGGTTGAGGGCAGACATTTGCATAGATGTTATCAGTATGCTAAAGAGCATGGCGAGGATCTTAGAGTAGCAGTATCTATAGGAGTTCATCCAGCAATTCTTATAGCATCTGCATATCAAGCAGCGTATAATTTTGATGAGATGGAGGTTGCTGCTGCTCTTACTAATCTTAAAGTTGCTACTCTTAATGGTTTAGCAGTGCCAGCAGATGCTGAGATAGTATTAGAAGGCAAAATACTACAAGATGTTTATGAGGAAGAGTATATGGTTGAGATGCTTAAAACTTATGATCATAAACGCAAGCAACCAGTCTTCGAGTTAGATGTTATTAGATATAGAGATGATGCTATCTATTATGATATATTGGCTGGGTATTTAGAGCACAGATTGCTTATGGGTATGCCTATAGAAGCAAAGATTCTTCAAGCAACTAGAAGCATTGCAGATGTGAAAAAGGTTAGATTGACAGATGGAGGATGTAATTGGTTACATGCAGTTATCCAATTATCTAAAAGATTGGAAGGTGAACCAAAGAATGTATTATTAGCAGCACTTGCTGCTCATCCATCATTAAAGTTAGCAATTACTGTTGATGATGATATAGATCCAGATGATCCAAATTCAGTTGAGTATGCAATAGCAACTAGATTTCAGGCAGATGAAGATCTGCTGATAATAAAGAATGCAAAAGGTTCGAGTTTAGATCCATCAAGCAATCAAGAGATGCTTCTAACAAGTAAATTAGGAATAGATGCTACTATACCATTCAATAAGAGAAGGGAAGGATTTGAGATAGCAAAGATTCCTAATGAGGATAAGGTTAGAATTGAGGATTATCTATGAATGGTATAGATTCATTCGATCTTATGATAGATAATGCTAAGAAGAGATTATCATACTTGCATAGATATAGAGATTATGCTAAGATAATAAAGAAGAAGGTTTTATCATACTTTCCAGATGCTAAGATGATAATATTTGGCTCTTATAGATGGTAATATAACTGCCAATAGCGATATTGATATCCTAATCATAATTGATAAAAGTGATTATACTAAAGAAGCAGAGGTTAGAAGCGAGATCATCAAAGCTATCTTCGATGTGCCATTTGAACTTCATTTTGCTAGCAGAGATCAGTTTGAGAATTTGTATGAGGTTTATTGACAAGTTTGAAGAGATATAGGAAAAGTTATAATATAAAATTTCACTATTTGATATGTGTCATCTGAAAAGCAAGAGATATGGGTTCTAGGTTCAAAAGGACATGGAGCTGATAAAGAGATTGATTGGTTGTTAGATGAGCTTCCCAATTTTGCTGATTTTGATACAATTATAATTGATACTCATAAAATTAAGCACGTATTTGAACATGCAGATAAAAAGATTTTTATTGATAGATTAGAAAAAATAAGAAACGGAATATATGAGAGAGCAACAACTAATGGGAAAATATACCTACTAACCTCTAAGAAAATAACATTAGAATATAAAAGTAAGAATATCGATATACTAAATTATTTCTTAGAAAAATTTGATATTAAACTGAACTATTTTAATAAACCAATTAAAAACTTGATTAAAGTTTATGAACCATATTTCGATAGGCAAGTTTTCTTTTATATTGAGTCGATAAAAGAAGCCTATGCATATATAAAAGCGTTACCAGAGAAAGATTTGGACAGAAAACATCCTTTTATTAGAGAATTATTGAAAAGCAAAGATGATAAAATAGTAGCATTAGAAATAGGTGTAAAACATGCGGATATATGCATATTGCCATTTATTAAAGAAGGAGAAGAAGACGATTCAATAAAATTATTGCTGGAACGGTTGTATCTAAGCGATGATATAAATCTAGATTTATATTGGAATTCAGCTTTTCTTGATAGAGAATATATATTAAATCTAAGTAGAAAATATAATTGTTCTGTAGAAAATATTCAGGAAAGGATTGATAAACTAAGAAAACTAAATCTATTGGAGTCTTCTACATTAACAGAACTACAAAACAAAGATATAGATGAGTTACTTAACATGGAAGAAAATAGTCAATTAGAATTCAAATCTCGTCTTGTATGGAATTCTTATTCCAATAAAAAAGACGAAAACATCATAAATGATATTTTAAAAACAATAGTTGCATTTTTAAATACAGATGGAGGTATATTATTAATAGGTGTTGATAATAATAAAGAAGTTATCGGTATAGAGGATGATATTAATTGTTTAGGGAGTTTTGATGACTTAGATAAATATCTTATAAATAAGGTGAGTTCTAAAATAGATAAAAGATATGTTAGTGCTGTAGATATGAACAAAATAAAGTATAAGGATAAAACTATTGCAAAAGTAATTGTAAAACCTAGTAAAAAACCCGTTTATTATAGACAAGATGATGATTTCTGGTTCTGATACATCTAAAAATAATTCAAAATATTTTACATCATAGCAGCATCAACTGCCATTGCAATAAAGATTACAGTAAGATAAGGACTACTAAACTTGAACAATTGCCATGATTTACTCTCACTAGGTTTGATGACTAGGTTAATGCTCATGATTGTAATTATTATGCCAGATACTATTGCTGTTATTAGATAGACCAAACCAAAGTAACCCCAGATAACTGGCAAGATACTAAAGATAACCATGATCAGAGTTGCTATAGCTATTATCCTTATCGATGCTTGTTCACTCATAACTACTGGAAGCATTGGAACTTTAGCCTTAGCATAATCATCTTTAACCCTAATAGCCAAACTCCATATATGAGTTGGAGTCCATAAGAAGACTAGACCAGCTAATATAAAACCTAACTCAATACCAGCAGTAGTTACTGCTACATATCCAATCAATGCTGGAGCTCCTCCAGAGAACCCTCCTAAGATTATATTCCAAGACGTTCTCCTCTTAAGCCATTTACTATAAACTATTATGTTATCGAACAAACCAAAAGCCATTAGTGCTAATGCATATATATTTATGAAATATGCAAGTACTAATGATACGGCAGATAGTATCAATCCATAATAGAGAGCGTTCTTTGCAGAGATCCTTCCAGTTGGTATTGGTCTATGTTTGGTTCTATCCATTATAGCATCTATATCTCTATCAATATAACTCGTTAGAGTATTAGCACTAGCAGCTCCAGCAGTTACTGAAGCAAATACAAGAAGATAGGTTAGCCATGATACGCTAATATCATGGATATAAGATGCTATAAGAGTAGACATCAATGCTGTGAATACTAGCAGATACCAGATCTTCGGTTTAGTTACCTCCCAATATGCTTTTATATCCTTAACAATAGACCTCTGCAATTAGTATCACTTATAGATAATAACAATTGTTATTTATACCATAACCTTTTCAATAGGCTAGTATATAAATAATAGCGATGGAAGTAGCAGATATAAAGAAAGCAATAAAATTGGCAAAAGAGATAGTTAGAGATGAGGAAGAGCCATATAGAACCGAAGCATTCAAGATAATTCTTACAAAATTATTAGATAGTGGAAAAGTTAAGAGAGAAGAAGTAGAAGGAGAGATACCAGAGCAGATAATGGATAAGATAAAAGAGTTGACAAATAAGGAGAAGATACAATTGATATTATACTATGCAAACAAGCCTTTAACCAAAGAAGAGATCAAGGCTAAGAGCTTAGAACTTGGCATAGATGAAGGTTGGTGGCATGGTAGTAACTTTAGAAGAGATCTTATGAAGAGGAACAAATTGGTAGTTGAAGAAAAGGATGATGGTACTACTAGATATAGATTAACCGAAGTTGCAAAAGTAGCTACTAAGAAATTGGTTGAGGAACTTCTCTAATCCTCAATATTTTATTGTTGTACAATCTTAATTACTTGTGGTGTTAACTCGTAATCTTTTACAGTTCTCCTCATCTCTATGAATGTCTCAGTCCTTTGTACACCTTCTATATTCCCTATCTTATCTGATATTATACTATACATATCATCTAATGTTCTTGCATGTAATCTAACAAGCATATCAAATCTTCCAGTAACTTCAACTATCTCCTCAATCTCTGGTATTTTATTAAGTTCTTTTAATATATTCTCTCTATATTTGGCATCCATATTTATTCCAGTTACAGCTTTTACATTAAAGCCTAGAGCCTCGTCATTTATTATTATAGTAAACTTTTTTATCAAACCTAGTTTTACTAACCTTTTTATTCTGCTATAAATTACTGAAGCATTTACATTTATCTTCTTGCTAAGTTTTGGTACTGATATGCTTGCATCTTTCATTAGTTCACTTAATATCTTGAGATCTAATTCATCTATTTTACTCATAGCCATTCTATTTTGTAATTCGTAAAAGTCCTTAATAAATGTAATTCCTAAAGTTATATATAATTAATGCTAGATAATATTTTAATGATTATGTATTATATGCTATTAATTACACAAACTAATATATTTATATTAAAGAGAAAAATTTAAAGATTATATAATGAATTTACCTCATTACGCTCATTTATTCTTATTAATTCATTCAATTTTGCTACTCTTTCTCCACCAACAACACCAGCCTTTAGCATGCAAGAGTTAGTTGCTATTGCTATATGTGTTATATGTGCGTCTATACTTTCTCCAGATCTATGACTTGTTATCAACCTTATATTATGCTTATTTGCTTCTTCAGCAAACTTTAATGCATCGTATAAACTTCCTGCTTGATTAACTTTCAAGATAGCAGCGTTACAAGCCTTCTTCTCTATTGCTACCTTTAGTCTTTCTACGTTTGTAACTAGAAGATCATCGCCAGTTATATGCACATTTGGAAATCTCTTTGTTAATTCTGCCATATCATCAAATGCTTCTTCATGAACTGGATCCTCAGCATATATCAGTTTATAATCCTTTATTATATTACTGACATAATCTATCTGCTCTTCTCTACTCTTCTTCATATTACTTCTAGCATAGATGTATGCTTCTTCTTTCTCATCCCATAAAGATGAACTTGCAAAATCTATTCCAATAGCTATATCTTTACCGACTTGATAACCTAGTTCGTTTATAGCTTCTTCTACTGTATTCAATGCTTCTTCATTATTCATCTTTGGAGCCCAAGCTCCTTCATCTCCTCTACCAAATGTGAATGTCTTATCTTTTTTAACTATGATATCTTTAACTGCTTTATGGATAGCAAAGTTCATCTCTAAAGCATTCATTATATCTTTAGCTCCTCTAGGCACAACTAGAAATTCTTGTATATCTGGTGTTCCTGGTCCTGCATGTGCTCCTCCTCCTAACACATTACCTAATGGATATGGAAACTTGTATTCATTGTTGCTAAGCAGTTTGAATAATGGAATTCCTAATGCTTTTGCTGCAGAATCTGCTGCAGCTATGCTTAATGCGTATGCAACCGAGCCTCCAATTATAGCATAATTACTTGTATCATCTATGCTTCTTAATGCTTGATAGATCTTATATTGATCAATAGCATCTAAGCCAATAAACTTTGATTTGTTAATATTAAACAATCTTAATGTTTCTTCAACTCCTTTAGGAAATGATATAGCTTCATGTCTTCCAGTACTTGCACCAGATGGTGCAGCTGCTCTTCCAAGATATTTATTATCAGTAATAACATCTACCTCAATACTTTTCTGCCCTCTGCTATTATAGCATACTCTAGCCTTCAGATCAGTGATATTTGGCATATTTATCACTCTAATTGCATCTCTTCTCTTCTTCTAGCTAATGCTTCATAATATGGTAATATCTGATGTAAAGTCTCTACAGTTCCTATGAACATTCTCCTACAACAATAACGTTTTATCCTTAGATCATTCATTACTTCTTCAGGATCTTCACCATTCTTTATTCTCTGTTGATATACTTGATACTTATCAGCGATCAATGCACCACAAGTAAAGCATCTAACTGGTATTAACATACAGTTAATATTTATGAAGGCTTATAAAAACCGTTACATTTAGTTATTGTTATGCGGGGGTCGCCAAGCCTGGCCAACGGCGCTAGGTTGAGGGCCTAGTCCCTTAGGGGTTCGTGGGTTCAAATCCCACCCCCCGCATTCTATAACTTTAATACATTCATCAAAATCATTGAAATAAAACAGATGAGATTTACATTTGCAATCAGAAGAACCAAAATTATTAATAGGATTACCATATTCTAATACATTTTTTGCTAGTTTGCACTCTTCAATATTAGATATTTTTATAACTATTGGTTTAGCATATATTGTGAGATAGTCTATATGCCAATGTAACTTTTTCTTATTACTCATATGTCTCTCTATTCTATACTCTAAATATCTTTTAGCTGAGCCTATGTATGTATAATAACCTTCATTAAAATTTATGTATCCCAAGTTCCCAATTCTTATAACTCTTTTATCCATCTTGATGATTAGTATATACGAAGGCATAAAATAATTATTAATGGAGAGTTATTTATTCTCATTCTTTCATTACATAACTCTCCATATTCTTAAGATCTATTATAACTTTGCTAGCATTTAACCTATATCTTATTTTCTTGCTTTTTACATCATAATATTTCTCTAGAAGTTCTGCTTCTACTAGTAATTGTAATTCTTTATATACAGATTCTTTATATTTTATATTAAAACCCCTCTTAGTAACCGAATTATAATATCCATCTGCATCTAATGCACCTTCCTCATAAGCAATTTTTATTAATTCTCTACGCAGTTCTGAATCTAATGCTCTTAACAATAGCGATGTTTTCTTTTCTACTTCTGGTTTCATCATAATATTATCTTAGATTATTAAATATTTAAAAATGTAAGTAATTTTATTATCGAACAGTATTTCATATAAAGATCGTAGTAAAATCTTACAAGTTATCACTATTCAGTAATATATCATCATTTTTATCTAATCTAATATCTCAATAATAATTAGACAAATAATAAATTTTGCATTATAACATTAAACGTAATAATTATTACAGACTAGTAGTTATATCTTTAATAATTAAATAAGATAAGTATGAGAAAAGGCATTCTAATGGGAGAGCGGAGGAGTTCGTTTGAGATAATATACAATATATTATATGAGGCAAGACAAGGAATAAACAAGACTAGATTGGTGTATAAAACAAATCTAAATTTTCATGTAATGCAGAGATATATAGAATTCTTGATATCTAAAGAACTTTTAAGAATAGAGTACAAACCTCATGCTAGGTATAAAACTACAGATAAAGGATTCAAGTATATAGATTTGTTTGATCAAATAACTAGAGATTTGCTAAGATTGGAAGATAATAATATACTAGAATTTGAATTGTTATAATTTAGAGATATACTCCTCCATCTCTTTAATACTGTGCAATGGAAGGGAGCATCTGAACTCTTTACATACATAAGCGGTCAATTTATCATTAACAGCTTTATCCTTAAAGAAGGCAAACTTTCTAAGATCTTCGATTTTATCTGTAACAGCAATTACACTTTCTGGTATATATCTGCTTAAAAGCCATCTTTTAGCATTATCATCTTTAGTTATTAGCACAATCTCAATAGGTTTCTTAACATATAGATATATGCCATTCAACAAAGCACCAAATGCAAATGGATTCTCAGCTGCTAATGTAGCATACCTTTTCATAATGCTAATTGTTTTCTTTAGATAAGCATCTTCTTGTGTATAATGATATAATCTCAATAGGGCTTGCACAGCAATTGATGTTCCAGAAGGTATTGATAGATCATAAATGCTTTTTGGTCTG
The DNA here is from genome assembly GCA_026002835.1 of Candidatus Nitrosocaldaceae archaeon. The sequence continues at coordinate 70,179 of BPGC01000001.1, read as the reverse complement.
GTTATTATCTCTTCATGTTTATCGGATGTATAGTATAAATCATCATTGGAGAAATGCTCTAACATATAGTTAGCATAATCTATAGCATGATCTAGATATTCTGCTTTAGAATCTATCTCAAACATATCTAATAATGCAGATATATAAAATGCATAATCATCTAAATAACCATGAATCTTTGCTTTTCCATCTTTATAAACATGCATGAGTTCATAATCCTTGCTCAACTTATTAGCAATAAACCCTATAGCATCTTTAGCTATGTTATAATACCTTTCATCAAAAGTTATTCTATAACCTTTTATGAATGCTGATATCATCAAACTGTTCCAACTAGTTATTATCTTCTCATCTCTTGCTGGTTTCACTCTCTTCTCTCTAGCATCTAATAATATCTTCCTACTATTCTCTATCCTATCTCTAACCTCATCTATAGATAATCCTAGTTCTTTAGCAATCTTATCTATGCTAGTTGATATATGGAGTATATTCCTTCCTTCAAAATTGCCTTCCTCTGTTATGCCATAGTATTTGCATATTATATCTGCATCTCTCTTATCTAGTAATTTGTATATCTCATCTTTGGTAAATGTGTAATACTTGCCTTCAACCCCTTCCGAATCTGCATCTTGTGTTGAATAAAATCCTCCTTCATCGCTTCTCATCTCTCTAATAACATAATCTAATGTTTCTCTAACAATCTTTGCATATCTTTGATCTTTAGATAACTGATAAGCTTCAGCATATACTATCGGTAATAATGCATTATCATAAAGCATCTTCTCAAAATGAGGAACTAGCCATTTAGAATCTGTAGAGTATCTATGAAATCCTCCTCCTATCTGATCATATATACCTCCTTCACTCATCTTATCAAGAGTTAAAAATACAAACTCTTTAAACTTGCTTATATTACTAAACCTATAATATCTTAACATAAATGATAATAGCATAGAGTTTGGAAATTTAGGAGCTGGTCCAAAGCCTCCATTTATTGTATCTGCACTTTGCAATAGATTTACTGCTGCTTCATCTAATATGCTCTTATCTATGCTATCTGTTCCTTTAATAGCGAATTCATCTAACTGCTTCAAACCTTTAACTATCTGTTCTGCTTGTTTCTCTATAGCATCTCGATTATATTTCCAAGCTTCTGCTAATTGTTTTAATAATGTTTTGAAACCTGGCATTCCATATCTATCTTCTGGAGGGAAGTAAGTTCCAACATAGAATGGCTTTAGTTCTGGAGTTAGGAATACACTTAATGGCCATCCTCCAGTTCCAGTAGCCAATTGGCAAACCCTCTGATAAATCTCATCAATATCTGGTCTTTCTTCTCTATCAACCTTGATATTTATAAAATGTTTGTTCATTATCTCTGCTATCTCTTCATTCTCAAATGATTCATGTTCCATAACATGACACCAATGGCAAGCACTATATCCTATGCTTAAGAAGATAGGCTTATCTTCCTCCTTTGATCTCTTCAATGCTTCTTCTGACCAAGGATACCAATCAACTGGATTATCAGCATGCTGTAGCAAATAAGGACTTGATTCTTTTGCTAGCCTATTCAAACGTTTACTCATCATAATCTTATACTTTTTATCATATTTAATTATTGTTTAATTGTCAATCTAATCTTATTAACTCTCTTATTTACAGCTATTATTAATAATGCTAAAACTCCAACTAATACTATCATTCCAGATGGTGCAAGATCTAGATAGTATGATGCTAATATTCCTATAATTACAGATGCTATTGATATGCCAATAGATGCCAATAATGTATCTTTGAATCCTTTACCAAGCATGATACTTGCTATATTTGGTAATACTATTAATGATGATACTAGCAAAACTCCAACCAATCTTATCGCTATTATTACTATTATACTTGCTAAGATCATGAATATATAATCTATAACCTCTGTATTAATCCCGCTAATCTTTGCTTGTTCTTCATCCAATGCCATGAATAACAGTCTATCTTTCAATATTATTAGGGATGATACTATACCTATGCTAGCAATAATAACAGCTATGAAATCTTCATTGCTTATCAAGAATATACTACCAAATAGATATGAGAATAGATCTACAGTAAATCCTTCAGATGCGCTTATTAGCAATACAGCAGAAGCAACTCCAGTTATTAGCAATACAGCTATTATTATATCACCTTGTAATCTGCTACTCTTTCGTAATTTTGTTATTCCTAACGATGCTAGGATAGATGTTAGTAATGAACTCCATAATGGATATATGTTCAAGAATATACCTATAGCTATACCAGATAATGCTACATGAGCCATGGCATCACCAAATAATGAGTATCTCCTCATGACCAAGAATAGTCCAAGCATAGAACATGCTATGCTTATAACTATACCACTCATCAATGCTTTTTGTATGAATAGGTATGATAGTATATCAATCATTTACTCATGCTCCTCCATGTGAAAATGCATCGCAGATTCGCTATAATATTTGAGCATATCATTATTCATGCATTCATCTTTACTACCGTGGAAGAATATCTTCTTATTCATACACACTATATTATTGGCTAGTTCTAGAAGTAATAATAGATCATGTGCTGCTAATATTACAGTTATATCATATTCTTCATTAAGCATCTTCAATAGATCAGATAACATATTCTGAGCATCTGCATCTAATGCTGTAAATGGTTCATCTAATATTAATAATGGCGATTTACATATCAATACTTTAGCAATCAATGCTCTTTGTAATTCTCCTCCAGACAAATTTCCTAGCCTAACATCTTTTTTGTTCTTCAAACCAACTATATCTAATACTTTATCTATACTGATATCATAATCAGACCATTCATAACCTTGCTTCTCTAATAGTTTTTTATGCTTTCTCATATATCTTAACTGGATGAATGCTGTAGAAATCAGATCGTTAACTGTAACTGGAAAATTGTTATCTATGTTTATCTTCTGAGGAAGGTATGATATGAATGGTAATACTTTAATCCTTTCACTATCTTTATAATTGAATATACTTATACTTCCATCATAATCTATCAATCCTAAAATCGCTTTGAAGAATGTAGTCTTTCCAGCACCATTTGGTCCTAATATACCTAACAATTCTCCTTTTTCTACGCTAAGATCTATTCTATCTAATATCACATTATTATTTATAATAACTGTAAGATCTTTAACATCTAGTATATTCATACGCATCCTAACCCTATTCTAAGATTTTCTAGATTGCCAAGCATCTTATCTATATAGGTAATACCATTAACTCTATCTTCTTTGCTTATAACCTCTATAGGACTTAATGTTAGTATCTTAACATTTACCTCTTCAGATAATTGATTTATAACCCTTTTGTCTATACCCTCTTCAGCATATATTACATCTATCTGCTTTGCTCTAATTAGATCTATGATCTCTCTAACCTTCTTAGCAGATATATCTTCTTCAGGAAGTTCTATTAATGGTATCTGCTTAAGGTTGTATCTATCTGCTAAATATTGATAAGCAGAGTGTAATACAATAAACTCTCTTTTAGCACAGTTGTCTAACCCATCTACAAACTCTTCATGGAGTTTATCCAATCTTTGAAGATATGTATTAGCATTCTCTTTGTAATATTCTTCATTCTTAGCATCTATGCTTATTATAACATCTAATATATTATTGACTTGTTCTTTAGCAAGTAATGGATCTAACCATACATGAGGATCATCATTCTTTATTATATCTTTAGATGCTTCTACTAATAAAATATCTATTTCTATTTTATCTATATATGGTTCCAACTTTCTACTGTTATATATTAGCATATCAGCATTTTGCAATAATTCTAGTTCTCTTGTAGTAGGTTCCCAATCATGAATCTCTACACCTTCTGGAGTTAACAGTTTAACCTCAGCCTTATCTTTAACAATAGCAGTAGTAAACTCGTAGAGAGGATAAGCACTAACAATTATCTTAAAACCATCGTCTCTTTGAGTATCTGATGGCATAGCTAATATTGCTAGCATAACAATAACAATTCCTATAGATGCTCCTATTACCAATTTATTCATTTTATTAATATCATTATATTGATGTTATTAATATATATGTATTTTGTTATTAACATTAATAGAGAATGCTTATAAATCGTTATTAACATTCTTAGAGTAATGAAGGATGTAAAGATTGTTAGCATATCACTTAACGAGAATATGCTCAAGAGTATAGATGAATTACAGAAAGAGTTTGGATTCTCTGGTAGATCTGAGGTTATTAGAGCTGGTATTAGGATGCTTTTAGCAGATAAGATAGAGAAAGAACAACTAGTAGGAAGTATAGGCTGTGTATTGATTGTAACTCATGAAGAAGAGGATGAAGCATCAACTAAGATAAAATCGAGATATGAGGATATCATAAAGACACATCTTCATTGCAAATTAAGGAATAACAAATGCTTAGAACTGTTTGTAATAGAAGGGGATGCTAAAAAGATACAGAATATGACTAAAGAGTTCCAGGCTAATGAAGGTATGGAGCATGTTAGGTTATTGATAGCATAGTTATGAATAAGCTCTGAACTCTTTTCCTAAGACTATAGATGCTATCTTTAACTTTAAGATCTCATCTGTGCCTTCATAGATCCTACAAACTCTGTTATCTACTAGATGTCTTCCTACTCTATATAAGAACGACCAACCTCTTCCCCCAAATATCTGAACAGCTCTATCTGCTGCATCATAAGCAGCATTAACAGCAAATAGTTTAGCTTCTGCTACTGCTAGATCTGCTTTTCTCCTTAACTCTTTATCATCAATATTCTTATCCCATCTATCCTTATACATAACTGCTCTTTTTACCATCATATATGATGATGATAGATGAAGTTTGATGGTTGCAATATGGTCTTGTATTAATTGATGTCTTGCTATAGGTTTGCCATACTGTTCTCTCTCTTTAGAATAGTTTATAGATTCTATAAGACAATCTTTTATACTTCCAACAGCTCCAGCTGCTACACTTAACCTTCCTTCGATCAAAGCATCTTTTGCTATACTCCATCCTTCTCCTTCTTTACCTATAAGATTCTCCTTTGGAACTTTATAATTACTCAATTCAAACATACCAGTATTTGTAGTTGGCGTTCCCATTTTAGATACCAGTTCTTCTCTCTCAATCCCTTCTTTATCAGTATCTATTATGAATGCACTCATAACATCATTCTTAGCAAATACAATTATGGCATCTGCTATGTTTGCATTGGTTATAAGATATTTTGCTCCATTTAATATATAATAATCTCCATCCTTCTTATATCTAGTCTTTAATTCTAACGGATTGCTACCAGCTTCTGGTTCAGTTAAAGCAAATGCTAGTATCATATCTTTGGTAGATCTTTTAAGATAATTCTCTTTCTGATGATCATTCCCAAATCTAATCAATGTCTTTTGTGCTAACGAACTATGTGCAGAGAAGAAGGATCTTATGCCGCTTCCTTCCATACCTATCCTTTCCAGTGCTTTAACATATGTCAAGTTATCAGCCTCCCTTCCTCCAAACTCTTTTGGAACTGGTAATCCTAAGAGATTAAACTCTTTAGACAATGGTAATAATTGATCGTTAAACCTATGCTCTAGATAGCATACATCCTCAATAGGTCTGAGTTTATGACAGAATCTTTTAACATCATCTAGAATGCTTTCCATAAGACTTTTTTATCTGCTACCAATTTATATATCTGTGCATATAGAACTTAAGAAAGAGTATGAGATAAATGCTGATATAGATGACGTTTGGCAGTTTTTTAATGATATAAATAAGATAACCTCTTGCATTCCTAATCTTGAGGATGTGGAGATAGAAAAGAATGGTTTTAAGGCAAAGATCAAACCGCCTTTCTCATTCATAAAAGGCAAGTTTAGAATAGAGTCTGAGATAAATGAGATTAAAGATAATACTATGAAGATAACTATGAAAGGTTCTTCCATAGGCTCATCATTTTATATGTTATTTAATATAACATTCTCTGATAATACTAAGATTGAGATAACAGTAACCGCTGAAACGTATGGACTGCTTAAAACCATTCCTAAATCTTTGATTCATAAGATAGTCGAGGATATAGAAACACCTATGCTTAAATGTATAAAAGGTAGGTTAGAGAGATCTAATAACTCTGCTTAATATATCTACACCCTCATTAACTTCCTCTTCATTTATTATTAATGGCGGTATAATTCTAACCGTCTTTTCTCCAGCTTGTAGTAATAATAAACCATTCTTAAATGCATTAATTATTACCTTATCTCTAACCTCTTTAGTATCGAATTCTATACCAATCATCAATCCCAAACCTCTTGCATTCAATCCTAATTCTTTTAACCTTTTTAGTAAGAGATTACCCATATCTCTAGCATTATCTATCAATCTATCTTTGATAATAGTATCAATTATCTTGCTTCCTACAGCTAAATCTATTCTATCTCCTCCTCCCCAAGTGCTTGATAATGCACCTCGTTCTGGAGTAAATGATTCATCAAATACAGTAGCACCCACTTGTAATGCTTTAGCTATACTCATTATATCTGGTCTTATATTATAATGTTCGAACGCCCACCATCTTCCAGTTCTTCCCATGCCAGATTGCACTTCATCTATTATTAATGGTATATTGTATTCCTTTGCTGTCTTGTAGAGTTTTTCTATGAATCTTTTGCTAGCGATATTATAACCGCCTTCTCCTTGAACTATCTCTGTTATTATGAATGCTATCTTATCATCTATTAGATCATCTATATCATCTATGCTAGGATCATTATCATCTACGCAAAACTTGATCCTTCTTACTGGCAATTCTGGATAATTCTTCTTCTGGACTGGTTTGCTATAGGTAAAAGTTAATGCACCTAATGTTCTTCCATGAAATGCTCCATAACATGATATCCCAACCTTCTTTCCAGTCTTTCTATATGCAAGTTTTATTGCATTCTCTACAGCCTCAGCTCCAGAGTTTATGAAGAATGCCTTAAAGTTGTCTGGCACTATCTTTAATAACTTTTCAGCTATATCTGCATGCTCTTTACAATAAAAATCTTGACCAGCGATCTTATGTGCTCCATTTTTAGAGTATTCTTTAATAACCTCTAATATAGCAGGATGCGAATATCCTAGTGGAGAGGAACCTATATTAGATGTGAAATCTAAGAATATATTTCCATCTGGGTCTCTAATATAACAACCTTTTCCATCTTCTATTACTAAAGGATAAGAGAATGTAGAGTCTATGCACAATCTATTTATCTTTTCTACTATGCCTTTAGCTTTTGGACCTGGCGGTTCAACAGATATATTGTGCATGTATAATTAACAGCATACTATTATTAATTAGTTCTTCCAGAACCAAATACGCTCATTATACTACTTACTATCATACCTAACGTTATAGGTCTGCTAATATCAACATCAAACTCTATGAAGTCTATTGCTAGAAAAGTTCCTAATGCTACTAACCCTCCATATTCAGTAATCTTCTTCCATAAAGTTCGTTCTTTATTGAACGGTGCCAATAACATTCCAAAGATCCATAGACCAAATAACCAGATCATAACTTTTGGAGCTATATAAGTGGGAGCTATAAATGCTACTGTAAAGTACATAGCAGTAACTAAGAAATCTGTCTTCATAACTTTTGCAAATATAGAATCGAATGCTTTTATTCTGATCATAAAGAAACCAAATCCTCCAGCTAATGCAATAATGGCTCCTAAACTTGTAGCTATATAACCATAATTACTACATTCTTGTAACAAGAATGCTGATGGATCTATAGTATTACAAAATATACTACTAGTAACTATCACCATCAAGAACGATTTAAGAATAACGCTTGCTGCTATAAGTAATGCCTTATGGCTCCCTTCTATATGTTCATCGCTCATTCTATTACTATGCATGTAATGGATATAAGTATATTCAAAGAAAATGAGATAATCTATAAAGTTATGCTTCTAGTCTTTGCCCATTGTTTAACCGCTGGAAGATTTCTAGCTACTTTAAGATGCTCACAATCCATAGATACACAATGATTGCAAAATAACATATCATTACTTAACGATATTGATACATATGTATGTAATTTGTTATCCTTTAATATTATGAAATTCTCACTCACATTTATATGCTCGATCTCCATTCTAGGTTCTTTAGCATAATATCCTAATTTATCTAATAACTCAATTACAGCAGCCCTTACAAAATCCTGTCTGCTTACATAACCTTTCTTTTCTGTGCATACAAGATCTATAAGTTCTATAAGTTCATTAGGTATTCCTACTGGTGTATAACCTTTCTTCCTCATCTTACCTATCTTTGTATTATTTCCCATATAATACAGATGTTATACATAACTTATATTTATACAGTTCCTATATATTAATATAATAGTATTATGATAGTTACTATACCTTATTGATCAATGAGGAACCAGATAAATATTTCTATGACGTGAATAATACTGGTATTATATGACATTCATGTATAAAAGGAGCGTACAATTACCAGAGGAGGAATTCGAGTTACTAAAGGAGTTGTTTGGCTGCAAGTATGAAGAAGAAGGCGTTAATAGTGTAAAGACTAGATTAGAGCATGACTACTATATATCTAATGTATTAAAGATATTATTGCCGTTATCGAAAGGAAGGCTTAGGTATCAAGAGCTGTATAGAAGAAGTAAGATAAGAAGCGAAGATTCATTCCTTAAATACCTTAGATGGATGCTTAGAATAGGTTTATTGGATAAGGAAGATGTTTACTATGTAATAACTACTAGAGGAACAAAACTAGTAGAAGCATTTAGATAACAATTTTATAATTCTACATATATTTTATTTATGTATCCTATATTCCATATTATTTTTCTAGTTGATAAACTAAATAATATTATTATGGTTAGCATACTGCATAATAATTTTATACTTTGATATATATTTTTATAATATGCATACAATTCAAAATTATAGCATATACAAGTTATTGGTAGCGGTATTCATGCTTTATGTTATAGGTGATTATGTAACTACTTTTGTAGCTATAGAGGTGTCTCCTCTTGGAATACATGGAGAAGCTAATCCTATTGCTGTTATGTTATATAATAATTATGGAAGTATAAGTTTACTAATAGTAAAACTTGTCATGTTTAGTATCTTAGCAGTAGTAAGTTTATTATTAGGTAAAAACATAAAAATAAAGCATATTATTAAGAAGATATTAATTATATTTACATTATTCTCTGCAATAATAGTAAGTATAAATATCTACAGCATCTTAACAATATAAAAATTAATCATAGAGTTTGTTGAATAACAACCTCATAGATTGTATTAATGCGCTACAATTTGTCCATAATGCTACTACATCCTTACTATTCTCATTATCCATGAACATTAACATTTCTTCATAATCTTTTATTATGAAGCATGGAGCATCTAACTCTTCTTTTATGCTTATCTCAGCATCTACATCATCTAATATATTTATGAACTTTTTTGATATGTTTGTTAGTATGCTTATCTCAGCATCTACATCATCTAATACCTCATAGTGATAGAAGCGTAGTAATTCTTTTTCGTTTGCTAAAATTAATAATTTATTCTTTGCACTAACACATAATTCTCTAGCTTTTGCGTATACACTACTCTTGCCTTCTAATATCTGTAATTTATCTTTATCATCCTCATTGTCATAGGCAAATTCTGGTAGAGAATTCCATTGTATTAACAATCTATCTTTCTTCCTTTCAAAATCTTTTACCTTCTCTTCTATAGCACCTATCAATATGCTTATAGTCTCTTCAAATGGTTTAGCTATATACTTGATTGGATGTTGCATAGTGATCATTATCAACCCTTTACTTTGTAACCTTGCTAACAGATGGTAAGTCTCTGTTCTTGGAATATTTAATGCCTTTGATACCTCTATTGCTTTTTTTGCTCCGCATTTTGCTAGATACGTGTATACTTTTGCTTCATTATGTGTTAATCCTAGTTCTGCTAAACCTTTCAGTATGTTGCTAATGGGCTCCTCTTTGTCATCATGAAACAAGACACCGTATCTATATTCTGTAAGATCTTGACTTGACATATGAATATTCTCGTAATACAGATATATAAAATATTTGTGTATAATCGTTATTTGATACAAATATTTTATATATTATTTATTAAATTATTGATAATAGCAAGTTAATAGTATATAATGTATACTATGGTTTTATACATACATAAGATTGTTATGTATTACAACTTATGTATATTATATAATCTTCATTAATTTATTATCAAGTATTATGATTTTGTTTGTTACATATTATCTCTCTAGATATGTCTATCAGTATAAATAATGTGTGAATCTTTTTATGAAAAATTAAATATTTATATTATTTACTTGCTTCAGCTATTATAACTTCCCATGGAAATTCTAATCCCTCATTATCTATATACTCAATAGTTAATCTTCTAGCATCTTCTTTTATATTATCAAGTTTATTTTTCAATCTCTCTTTCATGCTATATGTTAAACTATTAAGAAAATCTCTCCAATACTCTTCAAAAGATCCTACTCTATAATAATAATTATATCTATAAATCTTTATCTTATCAAAACAAGTTCTCAATTCTCTAGTTAAAAGACTGATATCTCCAAATCTAGTAGGATTTGGTCTATCTTTTGGGAATGCATCTGGTTTATTCTTCAATATAGCTTCTGATATTATTCTAAAATATGGAACTTTATCTATAGAGCCATGCACTGAGCATATAAATCTACCATTATCTTTCAACACTCTTTTTATATCATACAATGCCTTTCTATGATTTGGGAATAACATAAAGCCAAACTGACATAATGCTAGATCAAATATATCATCCTTAAAACCTAGATGCTCAGCATCCATCTGTAGAAGCATTAGATTACTATCTTTTGCTAGTTTAAGCATGTTTCTTGCTAGATCTATTCCAATTACATGCTTTGTTACCTTTATAACCTCTCTAGCAACTGCTCCGCTACCAGTAGCTATATCTACTACATAATCACCTTCTTTAATATCTGCTATCCTCAATAACTCTTCTATGCTACTAAATGGACCAGTTCTTCTTAAAGCAAACAATTTATGATATGTTTCTGCAAATTCATTCCAATGTATTAAAGATTCTTGTTTATATTTACTCATATATTATTAAAATATTTATTCTAGATTTATTTAAATATATCTATGGTATATATAGCTAATACTATTTTAGTTAACTAGAGATATATTTTGATACGAAAGTTCATAAATATGTTCATACCTCGCTATCTGTAATGGTAGAAGGGTATTGCGTAAAATGTAAGAAGAAGGTCGAGATCAAAGATCCAGAAGAGGTTACTATGAAGAATAATAGACCAGCAGTAAGAGGAACATGCCCAGTCTGTGGAACGAAGATATACAAGATAGGTAAGGCAACATAACAAAACCCATTTTTCATTGTAAGATGCATATCTTTGGCATGCTACGTTTATGGTTAGCATTCCTGTGTAATGTTAATATCTTATCTACCTTCTTCTTATCAAATAATTTAATAAGATCATTAATACTAATCCTCTCATCAAATAAACAATAAAGGATTGCATCTATCTCTTCATAACTTAAACCTAGTTCTTCTTCTGCTGTATGATCTTCCCATAATCTAGGACTGCTCTTCTTCTTAATAATCTTCGCATCTATATCTAAATGCTTTGCAAGTTCTCTAACTTGTAACTTGTATAGATTTGCTATTGGTAATAGATCTGCAGCTCCATCTCCATATTTTGTAAAATAGCCAATTAATAACTCGCTTCTATCACTTGTGCCTAACACCAAACTATTATTTAGGTTTGCATAATAATATAATAAACACATCCTTAATCTTGCCAATAGATTACCAGCAGCATATCTATTTTCTGGCAAGTTATTCAATATATCTTCATACATCTCATCCAATTCAATTACCTTATAATTTAAGTTAAATCTTTCAGCAACTGATATAGCATCATTAACATCATCTCTTGGTGTTGTTTTAGAGTATGGCATGATTAATACTAATGTATCTATATTACTTAAAGATGCAAGAGCAGCAACTACTGAAGAATCTATACCTCCACTCAAACCCAATACAAAATTTCTATTAGTATTGATAGATTCATATCTTAGGAATGATACTATCTTATCCTTTATATTCTCATAATCTATATTCCTTATTTTATCTAATATATCATTCATAACAACCTTATCTTATATATAAAATATAATCTTATGTCTCAATACTCCTTAATGTATTTAGAAGGTTATCAAACGTTCCTAAAGGAACGATCTTTGCTGAATTGAATCTTGCAACCTTACTATCAATCAAGAACTTTTGAATCGTATGTGCATTATCAGCCTCAACTACCCATAGGAACGTATGCTCTAATGCTGAATGATACATGCCTATGAATTTTATACTAGCATTCTTTACATCTAGATCAAGCATTACTTGCCTACTCTCTCTGTTTGTTAAAGGGCAGTTATCTACTGTATGCTCTCCATATATGCCATATAATGCCATCATTTAATTAATATAATTATTTGGTAATTAATAGTTTGCTAATACTCTCAATACGGTTGAATCGTCAACTTCACCAAAATCATCATAAAATTCTCCTACTGCTCCAAAGTCATATGGCATTAATATTGCTATAACATCTCCAAATTGTCTCAATCTTTCAAGTGTATCTGGAGGTCCAACTGGCATAGCTATTATCAATCTTTTAATATTATGCATTGTTAGCCATTTAGCAGCAACTAGAGCAGTAGCACCAGTTGCTACACCATCATCTACTAATATTATAGTCTTATTATCTAACTCATATCTATCATTGCCTCTATACAACATTAAACGTTTAAGCGCTTCTTGTTTCTTTTTCTCCATCTCTTCTCTTATATAATTATCGGGTATCCTAAGCATTCTAATTATATTTTCATTAAGGATGTATGTTCCATCATGCATAATTGCTCCTATAGCTAGTTCTGGGTTTCCTAACGCTCCTAGCTTTCTTGGGCATACAACATCCAATTTAGAATCTAGAGTTTTAGCAATAACATCACCAACTATAACACCTCCTCTAGGGATTGCTAATACAAGAGTATCTTCTCCTTTAAGATGATATAACTTTTCTGCTAACTTTGCACCAGCATCTCTTCTATCTTTAAATCTAGTTATCATGCGTATATATGCACATATCTATAATTAATACTTAGCATCATTGATGCATTTTTATAAAGGCTATGTTATGAATATTGCGTATGGTAATCAAAACGATGTCTGAGGATCTTTACAGAGCATTAGAACCTATACGCAATGCTAAGATAGATGATTTTATAGAAGAGCCATTACTAGCAAAGCCAGATAATAGAATATCAGAGATTATAGGATTACTTAAAGAGAATAATGCATATCAAGTCTTCATTGAATATAATGATAAGATAGTCAGTTTAAATGTACGTGATATACTAGAGTATAAGAACGTTCATACAGCAAAACCATCTATGGTAGGGAAAGTAATACCAGCATTGAAGAAAGGAGATACTCTAGCAAAAGCTGCTGGTTTATTAGGGCATTATAGGCTCAGAGCATTGCCAGTTGTTGAGGATGGAATAATAGGACAGATAAATAGTAATTATATAATTAAGCATCTAAATAGTATAGACCTTAATATAAAAGCATCAAGTCTTATGACACCAAATCCCATAATGATTAGAGGAGAAGAGAAGGCTGCTGGTGCCAAGAATATCATGGTTAAGAATAGAATAGATCATCTACCAGTTGTTGAAGATAAGAAAGCATTAGCAATTGTAACCTCTTCACATCTAGTTGAGATATTAGTTCCTCCAGAAAGACCAGATATGATGACTCCTAAGAGGAAAGGTCTGATGGGGAACCTTAACTTTGAGGTTAAAGGCATTGCAGATAAGGATGTTATAACTGTAGATATAAGCGATAGTATTAGGCATGTAGTAGATGTAATAATGGATCGAGGCTCTTCATATACATTAGTAACATTAAGTGAAGAGGTGCAAGGGATAATCACGGTTAGAGATCTAGTAGGTTTAATGCAGGAAATGGTTAAAGATGAGATCCCTGCTTATATAGTAGGCTTACCAGAAGATCCAGTAGAAGCAGAGTTAGCGAAATCGAAGTTCTTAAGTACATTACAATTACTTAGAAAATCTCATCCAGATATACTAGAGGCTAGGTGTAGGATTAAAGTAAAGGATGTTACTGGAGAAAGGAGAAGGTATGAGGTTGATATTCATGTAATAACTCCTAAAGAGAATGTAACATATACAGATGTAGGCTGGGATCTAGCAAACACATTTGATAATGTAAGTAATGCATTGAAGAGGCATCTAGATAAGAGTGCTGAGAAGTATAAGAAAGGCAAAGGTTCGATAAGATATGCTGGAGAGGAACAGTATAAAGCAGAATGATTAATAACAATTTTTATTGATATGCTAATATGATAAGGATAATAGTAGATGATAGAGAGAAGAATAGTAAAGTACCAGATGAATTGGAAGAATTAGGAGTTAGAGTAGAGTATAAACATCTAGAGGTTGGAGATTATATACCATTACCCGAGGTTGTAGTTGAGAGGAAAAGCATGAGAGATCTTGTAAAATCTATTTATGATAATAGATTATTCATACAATGCTCTAACATGCTTAAATATTATACTAAAGTATTGATAATAATAGAGCATGATAAACCAATAGAAGAGGTTATAGAGAATCCATTGATTGTATATGGTGCATTATCCTCTATAGCATTAGATCTTAACATACCTATGATAAACTCTTACTCTGCTAGAGATACAGCATATATACTGTTAGCATTAGCAAAGAGAAAGAGAGAGAATAAACCAATGCTGAAGAAGATAAAGAAAGGAAATTCATTATATGAGCAACAATTAGCAATCCTTACATCGTTACCAGGCATAGGAGAGAAATCTGCTATTAGACTATTAGAAAGGTTTGGTTCTCCATACAATGTTATAAATGCTAATGTTAGCGAATTGGCAAGGGTTATAGGTTATTCTAAAGCATCTAAATTGAAGAAGATACTCTTATCAAATTATATAGAAAAGAATGAAAAATTTGATACCAGTTGGTTCATATAGCCTTATCTATAGCATCACTAACTTCATACATCCTATCTATTATAGGTTGTATATCTTTAATCCTATCTATATCCTTGATTGATAGATCAAAGTATATACATAACCCTTCTTCTCCTTGCATAAGTTGCATATAATCTATCAATCTATCTTCTAATGTATATACCTCTATAACATAATCTTGTAATTTAGTTAACAATTGCTCTCTCTTATCAAGAAGCTGATTATATGGGTATTTACTCTTTATTGCATTAATCTTATCTTCTAACTTTGCAGTTACCTCTTCATTATTATATAATAGCATAAGAAGTTCATGATCATCTAGTTTATCATAACCTAAAGATCTGATCTCTTCCTCTATTATCTTATTCTCTTCTCTTTTCACTACTTCCTCTATAGCATTAATCTCTAAAACTGTTTTATCTAACTCTTCTTTAAGTTTGATAACATTAGCATCAGTTCTATAAAATAGCAATGTATGATATTGCACAGATAGATAACATGATATATTGTGTCTATTTACTTTAGTATCAAATTTTATATGCATTCTCTTTAGATCATCAGTAGTAGTTATGTTTACTCCTTCTGTATTCCAATGAAGATTCTCTGCTATTCTTTCAAGGAATTGTTGGAATTTATCTTCTCTAAAGGTATTATGTTTGCTTATAGTAAGATCTGGAAGCATTATATTGATCTCTTCATAGCATTTCAGTTTATTAATAACTAATTGACATTTTTTACTAATATTATCATATATAGAATTAAGTTCTAATATCCTCTCACTCTCTTTACTATTTGGGATTCTCAATTATTAAGTATAACTTACAAACGTTTATTATATGTTACATGGCAGCAAATGTATGCTGAATATATTCAAGAAGAACAATGCAGACAAAACCATATGCAAATATTGTAATGCTGTATTTCTAGATCATGAGCATCTAGAGAAGCATACAAAACGAGCACATGCAAAGGGAAGATAGATATAAATTGTAAACAAAACTCTTTTTATGTAGCCCTGCCTTTGGGGTCGTAACCATAGAGCGATAAGCCTAGCACGGCAGGGCGACAGTGAAAACCGCTAAGGGCTCCAGATGTAGTATGGGTCATCTGACGCAAGAATGATGTTGATCTGGAGCTGCAGGGCTGACCCGTAGGTCAGGGGTTCAAATCCCCTCGACCCCATTAATCCTAAAGTAACAAGAACTATTATAAATATTGGTAATTATTCCATTATTACTCATCAATACTTTAATCATCTTCTCAAATACATATCTCTATTATTGTATCTTAACTCTTTAAGAAATAATTTTAGCTAACATTATGATCTGAACTTATCTGTATATATTATACTTTCCTTTTTCATCATAAAATATACTTCATCAGCTTCTCCTTGTAATACATATCTTTATTGATAGATTTTACTTATTAATTGAAATATCTTATGTATTATAATTCCAATTCTTTACAGCTTTTAATACTGATATCTCATTCAAAATGGTATCTTTATGCTATCTTATACTCCATTTATATTTACATTTATGGCATCTATAGCAATTATCCTTTATCATGATCATAATTACAGTATATACATTTATCATATCTCTTCAATCCTTTATCTATTAATCATTCTATTGCTTTATCTTCATCATGTATTACCTTTATTTACTAATATATAATGATAGTCAATCACCTACTTTATTGATGACTATTATTAATCTAAGTTATATCAGATTTGTTCATTATTACTAACACGCAATCATTATAGGCTCAGATGTGAATTATAACTGCCATTAAAGAAAGTATCAGATAAATAATCATTCAATATCACTCATATCTAATATAATCTGCATTATATCTGGCATATCATAAGCTTCTGGTTCCATCTCTAAATATCTTAAAAGATCTTGTAATGCATTAGAGTAATCTCCTTTATAGTATAATACTAAACCTCGATCCCTAAATGCTTCTGCATCATCATGTATAGATAATAATATGTTGGATGCTGTTAAAGCTTTATCATAATCGTATGAATCTAGATAACTATGGATAAGATTCCTTAGTAATCTAGCAATTATGATATCATTACCAATGGGTTGCAAGAAACTCTCATCAAACCCTATCCTATCTTCATAGATCTGGTATAGTAATTGGCAAAGATCATCTTTATATAACAACATTCCTTTGTTAAATGGATCTATAAGCAGATCTTGGTATCTAACAATAAAATGTCCAGGAAAGTTTATCCCTTTTATATCTAAACCAGCTCTCCTTCCTACTTCAATATATATAATTGATAATGTTATCGGTATGCCTTCTCTATTATCTATAACATCATTAAGATAATTGTTAGATGGATTGTAATAGTCTATAGAATTACCTTTAAACCCTTCTTCTTCAAATAGATAATAGTTTAGAGTATCTATGACATCTTTATGCTCTTTAACCTTTAAAGCATCCAATCTATCCATAAATTCATAAGCGAAATTATCTAGTATTGATAGATAATAATTGATATCTAGATCTGGATACTGCAATCTTTTAGCAATAATTAGAGATGCTTCATCAAGTTTAGTATCAAGCATAATTATCATTTGCCGTAATTAAATAAGAATCTTATGCTAAGCCATAAGCTCTTGCAATAAGGTTTATTGTTAGATCTAGATCCTTCTTAGACCCTTCTTCTATCTGTAATCTACAAGATTCGCCAGTAGTATATACTTTCTTATCACTCTTCTCAACTGTATCAAATAACTCTCTACCTATACTCATAGATAGATCATAGTTACCTTTTATGAATGAGTAAGAGCCTCCAACTCCACAACAACCTTTCTCTATTATCTCAAATCTAAGAGATGGAATTAATGATAATAATTCTTTAACATATTTGTCAATACCTAATACTAGAGTATGACAATGGAAATGCAATCCTATATCAGAATCAATATCATCAAACTTTTTCAATTTACCTTTCTGATAAAGCATGCATAAGAATTCGTGTATATCAAATGTATTATCTGCTATGAACCTGCTCTTATAATTATCAATTACATTAAGGTATTCCATTCTTAATGCTAATGAAGCACTTGGAGAGAATGTTATTATAGGCATACCATTCTTTGCATACTCATACAGATTATCGATATTATAATTAGCTATCTCTTTGCCTTTATCTATAGCTCCTTCTAGCAATGCTGGTAAACCAGATGATAGCTGTTTAGGGATTATCAAACCATAGTCATTCTTTGCTAATATATCTGCTATTCTCAAACCTAGATATGGATCGTTATAATTGATGTATGTATCATAAAAGAAGATAACATTATTATCATAACTCTTATGAGGTTCATACAACTCTCTAAATGTTTTCTTTGCAAATTTTGGAAAACGTTTTCTAGCATCTATATTTGTAAACTTTTCCATAACTGTTCTGAATAATTTGTTGTTAATTAGCATATTAGATATTGGTGTTAATCTACATCCTAGTTCTGCAAACTTGTCTATATCTACAAAATATTCATAACCTTTAGGCAATCCATATCTTTTAACATATCTAGCTCTAGCCTCAGCCATTATCTTACCAACATTAACGTTAGAAGGACATTCATACAAACAAGTTTTACATTGTATACAGTATTTATAGATTATATCTTTATAACTATCATCATAATTATATGCTAGTTCGCTTAATCGTTCCAACCATCGTAATACATTATTCCTTCCTCTGCAACTAGCTTCCTCAACATTCAAGCCTTTATAGACTGGACACATTCTAGTCTTATAATTTAATTCTCTACATGCTCCACAACCATGACATAACTCAACCTCATCATAATAATCCAACTCTTTTTCATAGCCAGTTATCTTTTCAGCGATTTTACTCTGTTTAATACTCCAGTTTAATTCATTTTTACTTCTCTTAACATCTTTATATCTTAAATTGTCTATGAATATACTCTTATCTATTATCTTCTTGCCAGGATTCATTATATTGTTAGGATCTAAGAACTCTTTTATCTGTTTGAATATTGCATATATCTCTTCCCCATAAACATATTTTATGAATTCTGATCTAGCTAGTCCATCACCATGCTCTGCTGACACACTCCCTTCCATCTCTATTACATCATTTAGTATGTCATTAGCAACTTTCTTCATAATATCAATATCTTTAGGTAATTCGAGTAATGGTCTTATATGCAGATTACCATCTCCAGCATGACCATATGCTATATAATCTAACGAATGTTTTTTGCAATTATTGTCTATATTATCTACTAGAGCATGAAGCTTATTAACATTTACAACTGGGTCTTCCATAAATGCTATAGGCTTCTTTCTACCTTTCCTTATCTTCATCGAATATGCTAATGCATTCTTTCTTATCTGCCATATCTTATCTATCTCATCTCTATTAGTAGAATAGTCCAAACACCTATTATCACTCTTAAGTTTATCAAGCTTCGATAGATCATCATCGAATTCTATAAATAATAATGCATTGATATCATCTCCTATCTTTTTAGAAAATTCCTCATCTGATATTCTTGCTAGATCTATTACACTCTTATCTATTATCTCTAGTGCTGATGGTCTCAATTTTATAATATCTTTAACATACAATGATGCCTCTTTTGTACTATTGAAACCTAGTAATGCTAAAGCTTTTTCTTTAGGAAGATCTACTATCTTTAATTTTATACTTGTAATTATACCTAGCGTACCTTCTGAGCCTACAAATAGTTTAGGAAGATCTATTACATCATTATTAATGATCTTATCTATTCTATACCCACAAGAGTTCTTACTAACCTTTGGAAATCTTTTATTAATAAGATCTAGATTAGGTTTTAATAGTTTGAATAAGAACTCAGCCATTTTGCCCTCTCTAGAATTATCTAATTCTTCAATCTTTATTGGTTTTAGGTGAATCAGTTCGCCATCTGATAATACTACATCTAATTCTAATACATAATCTATCATACTACCATACTTTACTGTATGAGCACCAGATGCATTAGTTCCTACCATACCTCCTATTGTGCAAAAATTTGAACTTGACGGATCTGGAGGAATAAATTTATTATATTTTATCAGTATCTCATCTAGTAATCCTTTGTATATACCAGGCTGAACCTTAACATAATCCTTATCTATCTTTAATATTCTATTCATATATCTACTGAAATCTATTATAATGCCTTCACCTATAGCTTGTCCAGCTAACCCACTTCCTCCTCCTCTAGCAGTTATTGGGATTTTGTTATCTCTAGCAAAATTTACAGTGTTAATGACATCATCAACATCTTTTGGCAATACGACACATTTAGGAATGATCTCATAAGCACTAGCATCGCTAGAATATGCCAATCTAGTTAATTTATCATAACACACATCACCATTTATTACTTGCTCAAGTTTTACAAACATAATAATGATAATAACCTTATATTATATAAAATTGTTAGTCATTTAGTAGATCTTTTCTTTATAATAGAGAATGCTATACCGGCAACAGCTGGTATTATTAATAGATATTCAATATTTATTGGCAGATTAAGTTTTTGTGGTTTCTTATTTACATCATTCTCTGTACTATTAATATTATCAATAGAGTTTATCGTGTTTGTATTATCACTTGTATTGATGATTTCTTCGGTATTTAATTTAAGTTCTATCTCTCTTTCTAATCCCTTGTAACTGATTTTAGCTATAAATTTATACTCTCCTTCTTCTGTAACGAGATATTTGGCTTTGGCGATACCTTCATTATCTGTAAGTATATCATACTCTATAGGCAAACCTTTGTTATTATCCCATCTAACATTAGCGTTACTTAATGGTTGATCTCTATACAAGGCTTTAAGTGTTAGAGTTATATGCTTATTTAATATAGGTTTACTGTCACTTTCTATAAGTAATTTTATCTCATCTTCTACTATCTCTATACTTTTACTCAACGGTTCAAAACCGTCTATAAATACTCTTAACTCCATGGTGCCTGTACTATTAAAAGTCTCTAGAGGAAACACTGCAAAGTATCGTCCTTGTGGTATAGTAACAACCTTTGGTATGTTAAGTAATTTGTTATCTGATATATAGATATATGCATTAAGATCATTATCTGCAATTAATGGTAAAGTATCATCAAGTATCTGTATGCTTCCTAACCCTTTTGAATTCTTGATCAATTTATCTGGTATGTTAAGGTCTATTTTATTACCCTTCTTTTCTAATATAGTTATGCTAGACGTTGCTTGTATATGATCTTTAGATATAGCTTCAAATGTTATATTGACATTTCCACTATCTAATGCTATAGAGTTTAGTAATACGCCTTCGCTTCCTCTCTTTATATTATTCTGTTCTATAGATATTATTTCATTATCCATGGATATAAGCAAGTTTAGATCTTCAGTAGCATAAGCAGCAGCGCCATCTGCGTCTATAAAATAAATTAGATATGGAAAATTAATATTCTTCATTATGTTATCTATCAATGGTTCTGCTACCATCTTAACATTCTTGGATCCATACAATTTTATATTAACAATTGAACCTTCTAATCTATCTCCAAATAATTCAACCTTTGCATCGCCTGCTAGATAACCTGTCTTTGCTCTAACCAATGCTGTTGAATAAGGTTTCTCTATAGTTATATCTCTGATATCTATCAATTCTTCATTATTAGTATATATTGGAATACTATGAGTAGGTACTATGGGTTTTGTATTTGCTAGATTAAATTGTCCATTCTCTTTGCTCATTAGTTGTATTACTCCAATAAACTTCTCTTTGCCATCTGCTATTATTGGCATATTAGATGGAAATAATACTGGAACTAACCTAGGTTTTGGATCTTCTATACTGTTTATTATCTGTATATAATCATCAGTTGTATACTCTCTAAGTTCCAAGAATGCAGATTCTGACTTTAAACCATTTGTTACAGCATATACCTCTATACAAGGAGTGAAATCATTCCTGCTACTAAGATCTATATTAACTTCGGAGCATGATTTATCGGTATTTATAATCATCTCTGCTATACCAGTACTTTCTCCAGCTTTAATTGTTATAGGATTTGTTATTATATCATCTGTAAATGTTTTAATGTCTATCTTCATATCATTAGTAGCAAAGATAGGATTGCCATTAGAATCTTGAAGTTGCACAAACGCATATACTCTTTGTCCTTTCATTGCAGGAGCGATCTCTGGAGCTATGTATAACTTTAGTTTAATATCATTATCTGGTCCTATTACTCTAATGCTCGCTTTAGATTCCAAGTCATTATATTTAGCAGTTATAACGGCATTCCCATATCCTTTAACACTAAATCGCTTTATTGCATAATATTCTCCTTCTTTTATTATTACATCATCCAATGAAACTATATTAGAGTTTGATGACAATTCAATTTTGTAATCTTTATCTGCTCTTATTGGAATACCGTCAGCATTTACTAATTGAACAGATAGATAACCATTAGATGAACCTAAATAAGAGAATGTAGAAGGTACTATTTTTAATAGCAGTTTAGATGGAATATTACTACTATCATATACTTTAAATGTTTTTGATACAGGCTTGCCAGATTTTGGTATTACAGTTATGGAAGCTTCTCCACTATTCATTAATTCTAGATCTGCTATTATATTGTTCCCTATTATTCTCAAAGATTCATCTATATTAATAACAGTTTTATTTGATGATAAGATAGACTCTATCTCAGGTGTAAATGGCAATATATGATCACCATCTCTATATTGTATTACAACCATTGCATTACTATTACTAATCAATCTCTCTGGTAGTGTAGTTATCTCTATCTCCAATTCCTCTCCGTAGACTTTGATATTTTGAATTAGTAATATAACAATTAGAATGGTTGCTAATATTCTCATACAAAAAGATCTCAAAGATTTTTTATAATAATAAGAGTGTGTAAATTACTGAACAATATGACATATCGCAAGTCTGTCAGTCATCTTACATACTAACTCTTTCATATTTTCTGATTTAATTAGTGGTAGGTGCCAAGGATGCAGCAAAATAGAGCAAATAAGAGAGGAATTCTTGGTATAGAGTCAGCAATAGTAATGATAGCATTCGTAGTAGTCGCAGCAGCATTAGCATTCGTAGTATTAAATGCAGGTTTTGGAACTACTCAGCAAGCAAAGACTACAATATCATCTGGTTTAGAAGAAGCGAGTAGTGCGTTAGAGATTGCTGGAAAAGTAGTAGGTAATCAATCTAATGCAAAGTTACAGACTCTAACAATACCAATAAAGGTATCTGGAGGAGCTGGTTCAGTTAATGTTGAGGAAGCTTTAACTGCTGTAAGATACATAAGTACTGGAGCCACTAACGTAAGTTATGACAATATATATAACGGAACACTAAGCTCTCAGCCATATTCAAACTTTACAGTAGCTGTGGCTGCTGCAGTAGCAAGTGGTGGTCCATGTGAAGATTGGAGTAGTACTGATAAGAGTTGTGCATTCATATGGTGGTCAAGTCAGAGAAATACAAATGATATAATTGATCCAGGAGAGACTGCAGCATTAACGATAATATTCTATAGCAATGATCAACCAGTAGCATTAGATAAGATAAATGCAGAGATTGTAGTAGCAAAGGGAGCAGTATTAACAGTAGAGAGACAGGTTCCAACTCTAACGGATACAATAGTAGACTTGGAGTAGATGTAATATGAACAAAAACACTCCAATTTTTTCTAAATTTGTTGATAAGACAACGATAATAGGAGTGGCATCTTCTGGTTATCTATATTCAGTTTATACATTCTTACCAGATCATATTTATGATCCTTTAGTAACAGTAGTACCAACTACTGGAGCTATATCATCTCTATTCTTACCAAGATTATTGAGAGTATTAAGAAAAAATAGTAATAAGAATAATGCTAATAAATCTCAAGCAGTAGTTATAGAACAAACAAATGATGGTAACCAAGTTACAGTTAGCGAAGATATAGAAGAGTCTAGTATAACAGAAGAAAGTACTATGCATGATGAGTATAATAATGTACAAATAGATGAAACTATAATTCAAGAACTGATAGATAAAAAATTAGCCAATACATTGGAAGATATTAATAATACAAAACAACAATTAGAAGATTCATTAAATACAATTAATAGAGTTAAAAGCGAGATAGATGAACTTAAGAATAATGTAAATGAGTTAAAGAATGCATTTGAGACTACGCTAGTAGATTTTAAAGCATTTCAAACAGAGATAGCTAATCCATTAAACTTCATGCGTAAGTATTTTGAATCTATTGATATAAAGAATCTATCAGATCCTACTCTTCCATTAAAGATCAATGATGATAAGATGCATCTTGATAAGATATCTAATACTAATTTAAATAAAGAGGTGATAGTTGAAGCAGTAGAACCAAAAGATGAGAAGCAGAATAACTATAATGGACGTGAAGAAGTTAAGGAGATAGTAGAAAATATATCAACGCATGGTTTAGATCTAACACCTTATATAAATAATGATAAAATTTCATTAGCAAATATAATGGAGTTAATATATAGTGTAGGAGAATTTATAGAGAAGTTCGGTTCACATTATCATGAGGTATTAAGCACTCAATGTAAAATATTAGGTCTTAATAAAGAACAAGAAGAATTGTTGTATAATATAGCAGATACATTAGACAAATCCAAGACATCAGCAGACATATACATAGAATCGCTTTATAAATTAGCAACAATAATGGGAATAAAGGATGAATCTGTAGATGCTATATATGCTAAATTGAAGAGAAAAAAGAAAGCAAAGAAGAATAAGAAGAGGTGAGCTTATGGTATCAACAATATTCACTGAAAGCATAGTATTAATATCATCAATAATACTAGCAGCAGCATTCTCTGGAATAATAATATCCAAAACAGGAGCAATAGAATCTATATTTTCATCCACTACAGCATCTCAAAAAGAGAATATGTTAACAAAGATAAAGGTAGTATATGCTACAAATACTACATCAAGTACTATAAAAGTATGGGTAAAGAATATAGGAAAACAGCCTATTGTTGATTTAGACAAGGTAGATCTCTACTTTGGGCCAATAAAATCAGTTAATAGAATACCTTATAATACTGGATCTGCTCCCACATGGACATATAGTAATACATCAGTCTGGAACATAATGGATACCAAAGAGATAATAATAAATTATGACTCTACGTTAAGCGATACTACATATCTTTTAAAAATCATAACGCCAAATGGAGCTGATACAGAGTATCTATTCTCACCACCGTGATGCATTATGGGTCTAAGTATAGTCATATCAGGTTCGATAATGATGATCTCTTTGTTAGCAGTATCATTTAGTATATTTAGTATGATGAATGATTCGGTCATAATTTATGATTCATTAAACAAGAATATGATAAATGATAAAAGCATTATGGATACTAGCATAACGATCTCATCTATAAATGCTACTAATACAGACACTTTAGTAACTATAGCACTAAATAATAATGGAACTACTAAGATATGGAATTACAATGACTTTGATCTAATCATAACTTACGATGCAAATATGTCTAACAATAAAGTTAGATTAACTGAGTACTTGAGTTATTCTACAGTACTAACAACTGACAAATGGATAATAAAGTCTATAATTAATGATATATTGGATCCAGATATAATAAATCCTACAGAACAAGCTATAATACATGCAAAGCTATCATATACACCATACGATAATGGAGTAATAATCATAACCATATCTACTGACAATGGCTCCACTTATTCTTTAGCTAGGGTGATATAACAGGATGCAGAATATAATCTCTATAGGTAATGAAGAAGTTGATAGACAACTTGGAGGAGGTTTACCTGTACCTTCCCTAGTATTGATCGAGGGAGATCATGGATCTGGTAAAAGTGTTGTAGCTGCACAGTTTATGTATGGATTGCTTAATGCTGGTATGAGGATATTATTAATAAGCGAGAATAGCGTTAAGCAGTATATCAACAAAATGAAAACAATACAATATAATTTTGCTTTACCTTTTCTGCAAAATAAACTAGTTATATTACCATTATATGTATATGGTGTAAAATGGTCTGAAGAGCAATCAAAATTCCTATTGCCTGTACTAAGCAAATATATTAGCATAAATAGCGAAAAGTTCGATGTTATTACTATAGATTCATTATCGTTACTTACTATGTATTCTAGTAATGAGAGTATATTAGATTTCATAACTAGATGCAAGTATATGGTATCTAATGGTAAAACTGTAATACTAACAATACATCCTAAAGTGTTATTAGACGATATAGCATCTAGATTAAGAGGTGCATGTGATTGTTACATAAAATTAAGTTCTGTAAGTATTGCTGGAAGAGATGTAAAATCTATGGAGATAGTAAAACTGATAGGAGCCAAAGGAAGAGTATCGAACTTCGCATTTGAAGTAGATCCATCATTCGGAATAAAGATAGTGCCTATAGCGATGGCTAATGCGTAGGTGATAATTATGCATATACCAGATAAAAATTTACAAAAGATAGTTACACAGTTGCCGTATGTTAGAGAATATTTACAAGATTTTATTAATAAAGGATATGAAATACCAACTTATTATGAAAAATTAGATGGCAGTCTTAAATTCTTGAAGACACCGAATATACTATACCAGATAGGCGAATATATTCTTATACATATAAATGGTTTAGAAAAAAGCGATGGTTATATGCTTTATAATATAATTGAACCACCATTGCCAGATCCTAGAATAATGGATGCCGTAGATTCTATATTTGCTAAATATGCTGGTACTATAAAACCACCTACTGAATATCAAGAGCGTTTCTTGCTTATAGATGAGTTTTTAGAAAATACATGTATAAAAAGCGATACGCCAATAGAATATGATGCACAAATTATAAAGAATAACAAGATAATAATATATGAAAGGGATTATGAATATCTGAAATATTACTTTGTGCGTAAAAGAATAGGTCTTAGTCTATTAGAACCATTCTTAACAGATCCTTATCTAGAAGATATATCAATTGTAGGTGCCGGTAATGTATACGTAGTTCACAAGATATTTGGGCCATTAAAAGCATCTGCATGGCTTACAAACGAAGAGATCGATGAACTAATAATAAGCATGTCTGAACAGTTTGGTAAGACTGTATCACATGCAAAGCCCGTAATAGATGCTACACTACCAGAAGGCTCGAGAATAAACATTGTATTTGGAAAAGATATAAGCAGACGTGGTACAAATGCAACAATAAGAAGGTTTGCCAGTGTTCCATTAGCAATAACGCAAATAGTAGCATCTAATACATTAGATGCCAGAGAAGCAGCATATATGTGGATGATGCTTGATGCTGGTATGAGTGTATTCATATGTGGCGAAACAGCTTCTGGCAAAACTACTACAATGACAGCATTATGTGCGTTTATACCATCTACATGGAAGATAGTTACTATAGAAGATACTCCAGAGATTACTTTACCACATCCTAACTGGGTTAGTGAAGTTACTAGAAATACTGGTAATCCTGAATCAAGTGTTACTATGTTTGATCTCTTAAAGGCAGCATTAAGACAGAGACCAAATTATATAATAGTAGGGGAGATAAGGGGTGCAGAAGGTAACATAGCATTTCAAGCCATGCAGACTGGTCACCCAGTAATAAGTACATTCCATGCAGCAAATATGATTAGCCTGTTACAAAGATTGACTAGTGAACCAATAAATGTGCCAAAGACCCATGCAGAGAATCTTAATATTGGATTATTCCAAGGTGCAGTTCAAGGAAAACAAGGTAAAACTGTTAGACGTGTGTTATCAATTAATGAGATAATAGGATACGACTCTGTATCTGATAGTGTTATGTTTATACCAGTTTTTAACTGGGATCCTGGAGATGATAGAGTATTATATAGAGGTAAAGGCAGTAGTGCATTATTTGTAACGAAGTTATTAATGAAGCGTGGTTTATCTAGAAGTGATGAAGCGTTATTGTATGAAGAATTAGAATTAAGAGCTAGAATAATACGATATTGGATAGAACAGAAACTGTTCAATTATTATGATGTTTACAATGAAATTACAAAAGTAGGAGAGATGGGTTTAGATGCTTATGTAGAAAGGACAGGGATAAAGGTATGAAACTAGCATTTAAGTTAAAATCGGAAGAGAAAGGCAATAAAAATATCAACAAAAAGTTATTATATTTTATAACATTCCTTTATGCAATATCCACAGGAGAAGTGGCTCCTATAGAACTATTCGATATTGCAAGGAGAATAAAATATAGTTATTATTCACGAATAATGAATGAAATTTATAGTTTAGGAATAGGTTGGAAATATGGAATGGCTAATGCATGTGAGATAGTAGCAAATAAATTAAAAAGCAAAGACCTTCTAACGAGTCAATTAAGTATGAAATTTGCTCAAATTCTTAGATTAGGAGATAGTATATCTTTCTTCCTAAAACACGAATTTACTGTTATGTTGAAATTGTATACTGCAGAATATGACAGACATGTAGAGAGTATGAAGATGCTTATGGGCATATATTCAGCAATAGCATCTACTGCTATCTTCATGATATCTGCAAGTATGTTGATGATCATGATATCTGGAGAGAGTAATTCTAGTACTTTAATACTTGTATCATTTACAGTAATTCTAGGTCTTGGTTCATTTGTATATATAATGTATAAAATATTTCCTAGAGATGAATTATTAGATGAGAGTGGAGGGATAACAAAAAAGTATAAAATATTATTCTATGTCTGTAGTGTGGCTAGCATCGCTATATCTTCCATTTTAATACTAACTAATATAATTGATAGATTATTAGCTTTGGCTATAGGGAGTATACCTTTAATATGTCTAGGTTTTTATGCACGAAGATTGGAAAATCATATACTATCCATGAATATATGGTATCCTACATTTATAAGACAATTTGGTGAGGTGTATGCTACAATAGGTTCAGTAGGCGGAGCTCTAAGATCTACCCTAAAGAATGATTTCGGTCCATTAAATAAGCAATTGCATGCGATGCTCAATAGAATTGAGAATAGAGTAACATTAGAAGAATCATTTGAATTATTCTCAAAAGAAAGCGGTAATGCTATTATAACTGCTGGTAATGAAGTCGTTGCAACCGCAATAACCAAAGGATCCGATATGACTATTGTGGGGAATATAATATCAGAAGTTACCATAACACTCAACGAATTATACAATAAACGTATTCAAGTTGCTAAGGTATTTGAATCTACATTATTCATAATGCATATACTATCATTAGCTGTATTGAGTTTTATGAATAGTCTAATCTTATTGTTTTCTAACATATTCGATGTAAATACACAAGAGATAATTCAGTTAGGTTTAATAGATCCAGAACTTATGAATAGCATCATACCGATCGTAGTTTTAGCTCTATCTATAATAAATGGCCTTGCAACAAAGATTGCTAGAGGTGGATTATACAAAACAGCATGGTTCAATATAGGTATGTTTATACTAATTGGTTCTATAGTTGTCTATACAGCAGATATATTTATGGACAAATTATTAGGAGAGATTATAGATCTTAGTATAGACGAACTTATATGATCATACCTTTCTATAAATTCTTCTTTGCAGATCTGCACATGTAAATTTCTTGGATATATCACCTAACAAGATCTCAGATTTGCCCAATATAAGATAACCATTATATTTCAACATTTCATGAAACCTTTTTATTAAAATATTCTTTTTAACGCTATCGAAGTATATAAGCATGTTTCTACAAAAGATAAAATCGTAAATCGTATTCAATGATAGTGTAAATACATCTCTAACTTCAAACTTTACCATCTTCTTAATATCTGGTTTAATATATATAAATTTCGTGTCAACATCAAAATATTTTAGCATGTTTTTAGGAATTTTATTAATTGTTATCTTTGGGTATCGGGCTATTGATGCTTGTCTTATAGCATTATAACTTATATCGATCGCTGTTATCTTACAATCTATTTCAAGACTTTTTGTTATCATAGCTATAGTGTAAGGTTCTTCTCCAGTAGCACATCCTATACTACATATATTTACTCGTTTATACCCATTTACTAGCTCAGCAAACCTATCGAATACATCTTTATCTCTAAAAAACTCAGTAACATTTATACTTAAACTTTTTAAAAAAAGTTTCCTCTCTGATTCATCTCTCTCTATATGATCTATATATTCTTGTACAGATAATCCATATATCTTGGATCTGTATTCAAGTCTCCTATTAAGAAAATTCGCATTATATTGAGATATATCTATTTTGTCATGTTTTAATATTATATCTCTTAATTCTATAATATTATTCATATTATCACCGTTCCGCTCCTACATTTAATAATCATCTTAGATGTGTTTACTTCAAAACTTACATTTCTACTATAATTTTTACCTAAATCTTCACCATCAATATTTATTCCTGTCGTTTTAAGTATATCTTTTACTGCAATTATATTATTATGACCAATATTAAAAATATCATTATCTTGTTCTTGTACAAATATCTTTGCTCCTCCAGCTAGTTTTGCTTTAAGATTTCCTTCTAATCTGTTTAGTATATGTTCTATTGCTTGATCTGCATATTTGCCTTTTAAAGAATTTGTTCTTCCTTTGCTATAAGGAAGCATTATATGAGCCATAGCTGCTTCATCATAATTATATATACAACATGCTATACACGAACCTACGAATGTAGTTAATATATCTCCTTTTCTTGCAAATTTCAAGTCTCCCATCATTATATTTATTATAGACATAGAATGCACCTATGCGAGCAGTTTTTTAGCTTCCATTACATTTATGAGCAGTTTTATATGTATCCTTGAATTTGTCTCCTTACGTAATAATGTAACATACACCAACACAGCTGAGTCCATTTGATAATCAGCTAATACATATTCAATTATAGCTCTTTGTGCTTCAATTGTAAATCCTGGAGCACTGCATTCTATTCTAAACTCTGCAATATTCGCCAATGTATTTATAAATGAACCTACGAGTAGTATGTTTCCTAGTTCTGATATAGCAGAACGTGATAATTCATCAAGTGTATTAACATCAGTACCAATCATTTTACTTGCAATACTCTTCGCTTCATTCGTATCAAGCATCAATAAGGATGCTAGGTATAGATCACCTTTACATCTTATATAAACACTACATATGTTATTAGTTGATATCTTATCTAATAATTCGTGTGTAAAATTTATAGCTGTTATATTTTCACATTCTATAGACTCGTTCAAAAGCGTTTCTAAAGCTGAAACCGTTCTTCCAATAACTGCAACTCTTGTTATATTCACAATCTGTTCCAACTCTTCCTTATTAAGCATATACGACGCATTCATTATTTTATAATATTTTACTCGCTAATATTATAACTCCTAGTCTGTTCTACGAATGACATACTCTCAATATCTTGTATTATGATGGAATGCCAACCAGTAGCATATGTCTCATAACCAGGGGATAATGCATGTGCTACACACGATTTTTTACCATTAATCTTTGTTATTATGAACCCTTTTTTAATCTTAAATAATTCTTCTTTCTTAGGAATATTTAATTTATTCAAGATCTTATTAGCAGAATCTGCAAGTATGGTACCTGTATCATCTACTGTACATACTCTTGTAAATTTTTTCTCTTTTTCTGGTATACTTGTCTTAGTTATTATACTACTTGCTAGATCTTCCCATTTGAATATAGTCGCAAAAACTCCTAGTAATCTTCCATCTTTAGCCTTTATAGGCGCTGAGTATATTAATGCTAACTTATTATTAACTAATTCAGATCTATGAAGGCTTTGAAAGCCAAACTCTTTACCTTCCATTGCTTCTTTAAACCAAAGTGCATCAGAACAATTAGTCCCTTTACTATTATAAAGCTCAGGTCTCCCATTTACTATTATATCACCATTTATATCACATACTATAAGATCAAAGTATACAGTATAAGCATCTAGAATTGTAGCTAGTCTCTCACTACATACTTCAATAGTTTTATTGCTTTTGTTCTCAAGTGCATTTATGATACTAAGATCTTTAGACCACCATCTGACATCACATGAACGTTCATAAAGATTTCTATCTATTATATCTATATTTGTTAATGCTAGATCAGATAATCTTACACCTCGCACAGTAGTTGCCTGTGTAATTATAGCCTTGCTTATATTGTTCATACGTTCACTACTCTCGCTCTTCATTTTTTCTACAATAGAAGTTATTTTATTATTTAACTCACTCATTTGTTGAGCTACTACAGCAAACGTTCTACCATATTCGCCAGCCCTATTTGCTTCTATTAGTGCATTTATAGATAACATATGTATAGCCTCATTGATCTTTACTATCTCTTCAATAGCATGTCGAGTTTTATCCATCAGTTCATGTGCCATCTCTGCTATCTCGTCAAGTGTATAAGCATTCTCTAGCTGCATGTTAATCATGTATTAATTAGTATTATATTAAACTGGTTATGTAACATACTTATCAATATTAAGTATATCTTGTTATATAACTCCTATTACAGACAATATCTTATTATCTTTAATACCAAGTAATATATGATGTTCAATGATAAGAGGCTTAATAGCAATGCATTCAAATGGAGTTTAAATAAAAAGATAGTTATATCATTATTGGTATGTTCAATTTTACCATTAATTTTTCTAGCATATACAAGCATAAATTACATAGAAAGAGAATTAAGCGAAAGAATAAGTGCTCAATTTAATAATGAAGCATATAATAGAGGCAGCATAATTGAGAATATATTATCATTAAGAATGGAACAATTAGATATAATATCTACCTTACTAAATGATAATACCATAAGTATAAATGATAAGCGAGAACATATAATAAATGTAATAAATGATTTAGCAACTAAAGGTACGACTGTAGAATCTTTTGTAGTAACAGATGCAAATGGTAGAATCATCATTAGTAATGAGGGTTTAGAAGGTTCATTATTAAATGATAAGATAGATAATAATATTGTAAATTTTGAAAATTATAATGGTAAAACAGTTTTAACTATAGCAAAACCATTGTATGTAGATAATGCATTTAATGGTATTGTTATAATAAGATTCTTGCCAGATACTATAAATAGCATATTGTTGAATAGAGATGGATTAGGAGAGACTGGAGAAATATATCTTGTAAATAATAACAAACTCATGGTTTCAGAATCTAGGTTTATAGAGAATGCAGCATTTAGAACGGTAGTAGATACACTACCAGTTAAAGAATGTATAGAGAAAGGTAATGTTATAAAAAGTCAAGTATATCCAGACTATAGAGGCATTCCTATCTTTGGAACATCATATTGCATGGATAAATATGGTTTGGTATTACTAGCTGAGATAGATGAAGCAGAAATTATAGCGCCCATAAAAGCACTTCGAGAACAGATAATTTATAGTGTCATAGGTATCGCTGTTGGAATATTTATATTTGCAATATTTATGAGTAGATCTATATCAAGACCTATATTAAAAATTAGCGAATATGCATCTAGACTAGGTAGAGGTGATCTAACAGCAAAGATAAGAGGTATAAAATCTAAAGACGAGATAGGAGAATTAACAATAAATACTAATAATACAATAGATAATCTTAGATCATTAATTAGTAATATAAGAGATAGCGCAGAAAAATTAGCAAAGAATATACATAATCTTTCATCTACATGTAATCAATTCAATTCAACAATTCAACAATTATCACTATCAATTCAACATGTATCTCAGGGTTCTCAAGATCAAGCCTCTAAAATAAATACTGCTAATGAATTGTTATCTACAATCACTTCTAATATGAAAAAAGTAGATAACAAAATGCAAGAAGCTGCAAAATATGCAAATAAGATGGGTTATATATCAAAAGAAGGAAGTAGAAATACTACAGAAGCTATAGAAAGTATGCAATCTATGATATATGCATCTAACGAATCTGTAACTAAAATGAAGAATTTGTTAGATAAGACGTCAAAGATAACAGCAGTGCTAGATGTAATACAAAAGATTGCTGAAGAGACAAACATGTTAGCACTTAACGCTGCCATAGAAGCTGCAAGAGCTGGAGAAGTTGGGAGGGGTTTCGCAGTCGTTGCTGAAGAGGTAAGAAACCTAGCCCAAGGTTCTGCAAAAGCATCAGAAGAGATATCTAATTTAATAAATGATATACAAAAAGACGCTATAGATACTACACAAGCCATTGAGAATAATGCTAATCAAGTACTTGAAGGAAAACAAGTTATAGACACCGCTTTAGAAACTCTTGATAATATAGTTAGAGAAGCTGAAAAGATAGCATATACTGTAAAAGATGCATCCAACACAATAAAAGAGCAGATAAAGCATATAGAAGAAGTTAGCGATAACATGAATGAAGTTGCAACAGTAGCTGAAAATAATGCAGCATCAAGTGAGGAAGCTGCAGCAGCTATGGAAGAGCAGAGTTCTGCGATGGAAGAATTAGCAAATATGATGAAAGATCTAGTAAACTTGAGCAATGAATTAAAAGATTCTATAAGGATGTTTAGACTCCCAGATGATATCAAATTAGAAAGAAATAATTCCATTAACGATATGAATGGAGAAGCTATAAAAGAGGAGGTTGAGCATGAATTCGCTAGAAGGTAATGTAATTGTAAACTTGGTTGTATTTAATATTATTATAGATGATAAAAAAGAGAATTATGCGTTAGAGATCGATAAAGTTCACGAAATTAGAGCTGTTGGAAATATAACCAAAATACCTAATGCCACGCATATATTAGGAATTATGAATCTTAGAGGTAAGATAATATCGGTAATTGATACTAAATATATTTTAGGATTTGGTCTTTCTACAATTAGACAAAAGCAGAAGATACTTATTGTAGAAGTTAAGGGTAATATTATAGGATTATTAGTAGATGATGTAGAACAAGTCTTAAAATTGCCATTAGATAAGATAGAGTTTGATATAAATATATTAGAAGATATCCCATATATACGTGGTACTGTAAAGTTTGATGACAAACTAATTCTTATATTAGATATTGAGAAGTTATTAGAGGTGACAATAGATGATTTTTGATAGATCTAAAGTTAAGATACTAGTTGTTGATGATGCTTTCTTTATAAGAAAAGTATTGAAAGATATATTGAATGAGATAGGTTACTCGAACATAATTGAAGCCTCTAATGGTTTAGAGGCTGTAGAGACATATAAAAAAGAGAAACCAAATTTAGTAACATTGGACATAAATATGCCAAAGATGGATGGAATTCAAGCATTGAAAAATCTAAAGCGTCTAGATCCTAAAGCTAGAGTAATTATGGTAACATCTGTTGAACAAAAACATATAGTCCACGATGCTATAAAATTAGGAGCTAAAGATTACATAGTAAAACCGTTTAATAGATCTATGATAGGTGTTATAATTGATCGCGTTGCAAGATCGTCCTGATAACATTATCTGTATTTTTACATAATTTTAGAGGTGTTATTATGGATATGGAAAAATACAGAGATATGTTTGTCCAAGAAGCATTAGAACATCTTAATAACCTAAATACAACTTTACTCTCATTCGAGAAGAACAATAATAGAGAAGATCTAGATTCATTATTCAGATCTGCTCATACAATAAAGGGTATGGCAGCTACTATGGGTTATGATAATATAAGAATTCTATGTAAGGCGATAGAAGACATTTTTGACGATTTAAGAAACAATAAGGTAGAGTTTAGAAAGGAGATGGGCGATTTACTACTTAACTGCTTTGATCTATTGGAAAGAATGATAATAGATGAAAGTTTTGAGGTAGATCTAGAACCATTTCTAAATTCAATAAATGAATTTAAGCATAAGAAAAGTATTGTTAATAATATTCATCTGAATAATTCTAGTATTATAAATGAAACTAATGAGTTACCATCGACTATAAAAGTTAACCTTAAAGATCTAGATCTTCTTGTAGATCTTGTTGGAGAATTAGTGATAACAAAGATGCGATTAGAAGAAATATTTAATAATAATTCAGAATTAAACGGTATAATAGTATCTTTGAATAGACTAGTCGCAGATCTTCAATATTTAACTATGAAATTACGATTAATTCCTTTAGAAACAATCTTCGCTAGATTTCCTCGAGTGGTTAGAGATGCCGCATCTAAAGCAGGAAAAGAGGTCAATTTTGAGATGGAAGGAACTTCTATAGAAGTAGATAGAAGTATACTGCAAGCTATAACGGATCCATTGCTACATATATTAAGAAATGCTGTGGATCATGGTATAGAACCTCCACAAGAAAGGGAAAAGAGTGGGAAGAGCAAAAGTGGAAAGATAAGACTTGTTGCAGAAAAACAAGGTGATAACGTTATAATAACAGTTGAGGATGATGGCAAAGGGATAGATAAGGAAGGAGTAATAAGTAAAGCTATAGAGAAAGGAGTAATAACTAGAGAAGGAGTAGATAAGCTTAGTGATGACGAAGTGTATGCATTGTTAGCATTACCAGGATTATCTACTGCCAAGAAAGTTACTGACATATCTGGTAGAGGTGTAGGCATGGATGTTGTATTCAAGCAGGTAGAGAGTGTAGGAGGGCATATTAAGATAGAAAGTAAGAAGAATGAAGGAAGTAAATTTATCTTATCCATACCTCTTAGCATATCAATTATATCAGGTTTAATTGTAACAGTAGCAGATAGTAATTTTGTTATACCATTATCTAGTGTTGTAACTACAACTATTATTAGCAATAATGATATACAATATATACATGGTAATAAAGTAATTATATTAGCAGATAAGATAGTACCATTGATAGATATTAGAGAACTGCTACAAATAGATAAAAAACGAGTTAGAAATAAATTATCTATAGTAGTAGTTGATAAAAATGGTAAACAGGTGGGCCTTATAGTTGACTCATTCGAGTATAAACAAGATATTGTAATCAAACATATAAGCAACATAGATAAACAACTAAAATTTCCAGACGCTACTATTGCAGCAGATGGAACTCCTCTTCTTATACTCGATCCGGCAATTATATTACAACAGTAACTTTTGTTATTATGTATATAAATTCATGATATACTATTATTTAAACCAGATAATTATCAATATTGGCTCTGTTAACCACATCTATAACTAAGAATCTGCTTAAATCTATCTTAACATTAAGATATGCTATGAATAGTTTAAACCATTTTGTAACATGCTCTTACAATTATCCTTCATATATGGAAAGTTATCATCAAAGCATTCAGTTCTATCTTTTATGTATTGAATTGCTCTTTCCATAATATTCTTTCCATTAATATCATGAATAATATGCTTCAATCTTAACCATCTGCATGCTTGATTATATCAACATTATCAGTATAAATTATCTTTCTACCATATAATTTTATGAAATTATAACATATTAATACCATTCTCTAGATATATTCATTAATAGATATCTTTTCATATAAGGTTCATATGCTATCCATAACCAGTAATGTTCTCCATTTATCATTACAATTATTTATATCATTATAGCTTTAACATCCTTCTTTTTTTTAATACTAAAGATATTGATATCAATACTCTCCATTTCCATATTGATATATTAGATCTTTTTATCAATGGTTCTAAGCATTTAGATGCTAATCTTCTTGAACAAAAGATATATTGCATATAGTTTTAATGGTTGAGGAGTTCTATTACGTTTCATAATTATAGTTTGTATAAATATGATCTAAAGTTGATGGAGCCTATTAATAAGCTTTTATAGAGCCATATATAATATATTATCTGAACCTGTTATTAAACTCTTATATTAGGAAAAAATAATAGTAATATAATGCGTATAACTATTCATCAACCAAACTTTCTACCTTATCCTGGATTCTTCTTGAAAGTATATCAAGCAGATATACTAGTTATAGGAGATAGTGTTCAATATAGTAAGAAAGGCTTTACAAATAGGAATAAGATAAAAACACAGCATGGCGCAAAATGGTTAAGCGTACCAATAATAAGAAATCTACCACAAACGATAGATAATGTTCTTATAAACAATATGCCAATAAATGGTAAGACATGGAATGAGACTCATCTAAATACATTACGTGTAAATTATTCTAAAGCTAAATTTTATGATAAATATATAGATGATATAAGAATTATTTATAATAAAGAGTGGAAATATCTTGCTGAATTTAATCTAGGATTGATCAAGCATATATTATTCATTCTAGGAATTAAAAAAGATATTATATTGCTATCAAGTTTGAATGTTGAAGGTAAGAGTTCCGATTTGATAGTTAATATATGTAAAAAGTTAGGAGCAGATGAGTATATATCTGGCATAGGAGGAAAGAATTATCTAGATGAAAAATTGCTAGAAAGTAATTCTATCAAACTATTCTATAGTAAATTCAATTGTCCAGAGTATGAGCAGCAGTTTCCTCAACTAGGTTTTATTCCAAATCTATCTATTATAGACATGCTATTTAATGTCGGTAGCGATACATTAAAATTAATAGTTGAGAACGGTGAACTTTTAGAGAATTGAGAATATTAGCAATTAGCAATAATGCCGAAAAGTTACTTTCTAGTTGTTTTGGTGTATTATATAAATTATCTAAAAAGCATGAGATACATATATTACTTACAGACGGAACAATTTCATTAGATTTTGCCAGGATACATTATATAAATAAGCAGGCACAATTGCAATTATTTATAGCAGAGCTTACAAATCTAATAGATAATTTGGATCCAATATTGGTATTTATTCCAAAAGATGCTCCTACATTAACCCATGCTGCATTAATAGCATCTAGAAATGTAAAGAATGTACTATTATATACAAAAACCAATAAATATGCTAACATTATAGTTAATATTAGCGATATATATGACCAAAAATCTAATATATTGAAAAATAAATTAGAGAAGGAAGAATTCTTTATTAGTTATAAGTTTATGTTAGACAAATGGTGGTTGGTATGAAAGTTTTAGCTATAGGTGCACACCCAGATGATGTAGAATTAGGAGTTGGAGGGACATTGGCAAAACATAGCAAGCTTGGCGATGAAGTTCACATAGTTGTATGTACTCTTGGTGGTATAGATAATACTCCATCAAGAATAAATGAGGCTAGAAAAGGAGCAGATATATTAAATGCCAAATTACATATATTAGATTTCAATGCGTTATCTCTTAACAAGTATAATAAAGAGTTTGTAAAATTATTGAGAGATATATATTATAAGATAGAACCTGATAGACTTTATGTACACAGCAATTATGATCTACATCAAGTGCATGTTACAGTAAACAAGTGTGCATTAAAAGCATGTAATGATATAAAACAGATAATATTTTACGAGTCGTTATCATCTACTACTAAAGAGTTCAAACCCGATGCATATGTAGATATAACAGAGGAGATCGATATTAAAATAAAAGCTATAAAGGCACACAAGAGTCAAGCAAATAGAACTTATATGCACCCTATGCCAATAAGATCATTAGCAAATTATAGATATGTACAAGGTAAAGTAGGAAATGATCCTAAAGGATATGCTGAAGCTTTTATGATTTATAGATTGATATTTTAATAAGAGCATTAAACTTCCCATCTCAATCTAGGTTCAGAGTCCTTAAACTGTTTCAATCTCTTCATAGTTCTATCTCTTAACTCATCTACACTCTTGAACTCTCTAACAATCTTCCCATCTTTAATTAATGGCTTTAATAATGGTTCATAACCTTCTGGTGCTTTATCATTTATGCTAACAATATCATCAAAATTCCTTCTATAAACATATTTTCTTCCAGATAGATCTCCTCTCTTTGATCTAAATATCCTCTTATTATCTTCATGAACCTCAACTATCTTGAAACTGAAATCTATAGATTTAGCTGAACTAACGCTGGTTCCAACTCCAAATCCATCAACTATATCTTTAAGATCATCAATCTCTTCCTCATCTAAACCTCCAGAAGCAAATATCTTTACATCCTTTGCACCTCTAATTGCTAATTCCCATCTAACCTCTTCTATTATCTTCCTTCTATTACCTCTCCTACTGCTAGGAGTATCTAGCCTAACTCCATAAAGTCTATCCTTTAATGCA
This sequence comes from Candidatus Nitrosocaldaceae archaeon, assembly GCA_026002835.1. The sequence continues at coordinate 29,718 of BPGC01000001.1, read as the reverse complement.
TCATAAGCCATAATTGCTTCTATCTTCTCGTCATAAAGTGTATCTATCAATGCTATCCTTTTTACATTCTCTGGCATGTATTTATCAAATGCAAGCCATGCTTTCTTCTGATCGTTAAATGATAATATCAAAGCGTGAGGCATCGTTCCAACAGCCTCTTTATTCATCATCTTTGCTCCTAATACATTTGATACTGAATCAAAGCCAGCAATATATGCTGCCCTCTCTATAAGAGGAGCCATAAATGGATGAGATCTTCTAGTACCAAATGATAATAACAGTTTATCATCAGCAGCTAATCTAATTCTAGCTGCTTTACTTGCTACTCCACTAGCAAAGCAGAGAAAACCTAGAATTGGATTCTCAAATATAGATATATCAGCATAATTAGCTTCAATGCTCAATACTGGTTCATAGATGCTAGTTTTATCACTCGTTTGAAATATCTCCCCTTCCTCCATAGCATATACATCAACATCCATACCTTCAAGCAGTTTGGCTACTTCATAAATACCTAGAACAACTCCCCAGTTATTATCAACTTTTCTAGCAAATACCTCAATAGTAACTCTAGGATTCAAACCTTCTTTCTCCAATATCTCTTTTGTATATAAGAAATAAGCATCAGTAGTTAGACCTTGTTTAACCTCTTCTTCTTTAGGTATCCAGAATGTTCTATCCTCTAGATCCATATTCTTAAGATTAGGCATGTTATATTAAAGTTTATCATGGTTTTAATAACATCTATTAATTTGTTTAACTCTATACCTTCTCTAAACTCTCTACCATATGCTATTCCATCTATTATTTTATATCTGCTAGTTATATATTCATCTTTCATAAATAATAAATATTTACAATTCTCATCCCATTTATAACTATGATCAATTATACTTGGTATATCATCTTTAGTATTATTAATAATTGCATCTTCTACCTTGAAAGTAATATTACTAAAACCATAAGCTTGATATTCAATACTGTCTATACTAACTAGGAATAAACTATCATATGTTATGTTATCAATTCTATTATCTATACTTCTCTAATCTTTAATAATTTTTGCTTTGTGGATCAATTATAACATATTATTATCATTACAATATCTCATTATCTATACTTTCTCTTTTATACCATCCTAACTAACATATTGTATATCCATACCTTTGCCTTTACTATTTACTATTCATGCTAGTAGATAAACAATACTTATTAAATATCCTCTTAAATGATGAATATACTATTCTGCTATATCTTTTGCAATATCCTTTTAACTTAGACCATTCTTTATATCCTAATTGCTTAATACATCTAACATTCTCATTCCTATCTTTATAATTGGTATATATAGCATTCATTCTAGGTTTAATAATAGCCTCTATACCATATCCTCTAATAACTTGTATAATGCTATATTATCATAAGCTCCATCAGCATATAATTTATCTATATTATTGTCCTTTATCCTTTAACATATCTAATGCTGCTTTCATGAATATCATCATTAGTAATCCTCATATCTATAATCTCTTTAGTATTGATATTAATAGCAAAATGTATCTTTATGTAATGCTTCTTTATACCATGCTTTCTAGCATATATGATTTATGAACCTTAGCACCAGATGAGTCTAATGATATTATTAATGGCTCATTATCATTATTATTGCTATACCGCTTATAATCTATATCTAGAGATAGTATCTTCTTTCTTATCCATGAATAATCTACTGATTTAAGCTTTGGTATTAATCTATTCAATGCTATAGTGAAACCTTCTAATTGTCTATATGGCATACTACGCATATTTACTTATTAATACTAAGAATTGTGCATAGCTATTAGTTATTTGGTATAATCTTAATACTTTGCCTTTATTCATCTCTTCTATCTCTTATAATTATTAACAAAATCTAATGATAATAATATCTCACCTCTTTTAATTAATCTCATCTATATTATGCCAATTCATATCATAGTATATATATCACTGATCAATAAGGTTATCGGTTAGTCCACAAAGCAAAAATTTCTATACAGAATTTGTTTCATAACTTACTGGATCTCTAATACCTAATCTTTTAAATGCATTAATTCTATCTAAACAACCATAGCATTTACCACAATGTTTATTACTTCTTTTATGACAACTCCACGTTAGTTCAAATGGTATATTTAGTTCATGCCCCAATCTAACTATCTCAACTTTATTAAGGTCTGCTAATGGAGTAATCACCCTAAAATCGTTATGTATCATAGCACCTTGTATTAATAATTGATTTAATAACGATAAATAATTCTTGTTAGCATCTGCATAAAATTCCATATCTTCCTTATGATGACCGGCAATTATAGCATTAGCCTTCATATATTCAGCATAATGCGCTGCTATAGCATAGAATAATAGATTCTTTGCTGGTATATAGAATGGCCACCTAAGATCATTATCTTTATACCTTTTAAAGACATGAAACGCTTCTTTAATAAATTTAGCATCTACTTCTAACAATTCTGTATTACTAGCATCTGCAATTGTTCTAGTTACTTCTAATTCTTTATCCCATCTATAGTAATAATTTATTGTTAATGCATATGTCTCATACTCTTCTTTAGCTAGATATAAACAAGTGGTAGAGTCTATACCTCCAGATAACAATACTAATGCTTTCTTCATCTCTTATATAACCTAGATATTACATGAGCTCCTTTGCTAACTCCTTCATATATATAAACTCCTAATGCATCTACATTACTAGGCATCTTAGGCATAAGTAATCTTATTATCTCATTGCTAAGATTTTCTACGGTTGCTTCTCCATCAAGCATATATGTTGTATGTTTTGGTATGCTGATATCAAACCTACCTTGTGGACCATCAAATGCTACTCTATAATGCTCATCATTCTCATCAATAACATATTTTTTGTTTATAAAGAATTTATGATCCAATATGCTTATAGCTTCTTTAACTAGCCGTTTAGCATCACTAAAGTCTATAACTAAATTATTCTTCATGCTACCAATTATCTCAACCATTACACTAGAGGTATGGCCATGTAATACCGAGCATTTTTCTACTAATGGTAATATATGAGCATAATCGAATGATAATGAAGGATCTTCAATAAAGATTGAGCCATATTCGGTATTATTATCAAATGCAAATATCTGATTTAACTCTTCTTGTTTTCCTACGTTAATAGCTGAGCCAATACCAAATATATCTATCTTATCTTTTAGTTCATTAAACTTTGCTAGATCCTCTTTATTATCAATAACCTCTATGAACTTGTTATTAACTTTAAAATCTATATTATATTCTTTGTTATTAATAATTATCTTAGGATTGTATTCGTAGTTTATATTAAGATATTGTAATAACTTTGCTATAGATAGTTCAGTTCTACTTTGTAATAAATTCTTACCATCGCTATATCTAAGATCTTTATCTGTTATCATACTATCTTTAATTACTATAATTTATATCAGCTTTTTTACTGTTTTGTATATACCACTACTAAACTGAACTGCTTTCTTCTCTCTTATCAATTCCTCATTTATGCTTAGCATCCTTGCAACCTCTTTAAGGATGAACTTCCTCTCTCCATTCCTAATCTTTAGATCTGATCTTAAACCTAGTACGTATCTAACTAGATCAATTGATGTATATGGAAGAGTTATATCAGTAAACGGGGATGTTACAATCTCATCCCTAAGGAAGTTTACTCTCCATGAATTTATAACATCATTATACAATACATTATTCAGTAATCGTTTGTCTATTGATAAATATCTAGCATATCCTCCAAATAACTCATCTGCTAATTGACCAAGCATAATATTATCATAATTCTGCTCTTTAGCGTATCTTGCTAATAGATAAAAGATCAGACCTATACTTATATTCATATAATCGTTGAATGGAAGCAATTTTAGAATTATCTTTAATGTATCTTTTATAATATCTTCATCAATAAGCATTATATCTAGATCTAATTCATTAGCGATCTTTTTAGCATATATATAATCATATGAGTTCTTCATACATACTATAATTGATCTCTCTTTAGCAATCTTTGCTAGTATTATACTATCTATCCCAGATACCCCTATTAGGCATCTTTTCTTTCTTTTATCTATAGATTCTCTAAGCAATCTTAGAATATTCTCTTTAGCATCATCTTCATCATCCTCTATTGAATTTATGTTTCGCAATGGATTAAGATCTACAATCTCTAAACTATCCTCATATTGGTACAACATACCAGGTTCAACTGCAATAGGATTATCTAATGCTCTAGGATCACTTGCAATTGCTAGTTTATCTTCTATAGAATAGTATAACGGTTTAGTACCTAGAGCATCTCTTCCAAAAGTTAGATTATCAATATCTAGAAAGGCAAAATTTCCATCTTTATCAAATATTGAGTTTGTATGAGCATCATAAATACTTCCATGTATTATTAGATGATCATTATCAGCAAGTTTATGAACATATAATATATTATCATAAAACTCTAGCCTAGTTAATTTACCTCTCCTATAACTTAAAGCATTGATATCTGCATTTAATGCTATGCTACTTACATACATATCAAAAAATATTATGCTGTTCTCTCTGCTCTTTTCTTGAACTTTTCATACAATGCTCCAAATGTTATACCTAATACTAGCCATGCTATTAACGATGCTATAATACTAGTTGCTCTAAAGCTATTGAGAAGGTTTGCTGATATTGCTATCTCATCTGGGTTATTTGGTAATGCTATATTTGCTATAGCTATTACTGCTATGTATACTAATGGCAAGATAAATCTATGCTTTATATTGAAACTTTTGTTTATATATGCTAATGCTAATGCTGTAGATGCTGAGATTCCTATTACTGCTATGTATAATGCTTGTCTATAGTATATGCTATCTGGATCTCCAACTGCTGGTGGATTTGCTGGGTATTTTATAAATGGGACTAGGAATAATACTATCCATAATATGCTTGCTAATACTAAACCTCTTTTAACTTCAGAACCTTTCAAACCTTTTCTAGCATAAGCATAAACTATAGCAAATATACTAGCAATGCCTATACCTAATATAATAGCAGCAAATATACTTCCTTCTTTCTGCCATGCTCTATAAGCATTAACTTCATTAATATCTATAGTCTCTCCTTCTGTTCTTAGATTCTCTATCTCTAATTCTATAGCTTTATCTGTATAAGGCTCAACTATAGCTAGATTTAAGCCAGCATATACTAAACCGCTTATAGAACCAGCTATCAAAACCATAATAATAAAAGTTAGAGTATTATTCATGTTTACACCTTAATGGCATGGAAATCCAGCTGCATGTCTCATGTCATGGAATAGTTCATGCAAATATAATTCGTCAAATGCTTTACTTCCTTCTACTATGCTGAATAGATGTCCTTGGTCAAAGCCCATTGTGAATATAGCAAATGCTGCTATTGCTGCTAATGCAATTACTGCTGGCAATGGAATGCTAAATTCCTCGATAGTTATATGTTTAGACATGGCATATACTATCATTCTGCTACTATTTAAGAATTAGGATGGTTTATCCAACACTTATATTATGATAGTATAAAGCAAAATATATGAAGATAGAAGTACTTATGAGAGTTGCTAGTAGATATGCTCCAAGCAGAGTATTATCTTTCGAATTAGTGCATGTATTTAAAGCATTACAATTGATGCATAATACATATGCTAGTAGAGTATTGTTATCTAAAGAACTTGGACTTGGCGAAGGAAGTATAAAGACATTACTCAAGCATATGAAGATATATGATATTATAGAGACTAGTAGAAAAGGATCTAAACTAACTAAAAAAGGATGTGAAATATATGAGGAGATAAGATCTATAATAACAGATGAATGTGAATTGCCTAGATCATCTATAGCATTAGGTAGATTTAACTATGCTATATTATTAAAAGATTTTAGCAAGGCTATAAAATTTGGGATAGAACAGAGAGATGCTGCTATCAAAGTAGGAGCGCTAGGAGCAACTACATTGATCTATAAAGATGGCAAGTTTACAATGCCAAAACAGTTTGAGGATACATTAAGCAATGATAAACATACAAAAGAATTATTGATGAATCTAAAGCCAGAGAATGATGATGTTATAATAATAGGAAGTGCAGATGATAAACTAATGGCAGAGTTAGGAGCAAAGAACGCTGGTTTGATGACTATAGATTATATGAATAGAATGTATAGCATCTAAGTTTATAAAATAAAATATGCTATATCAGATGTATGAGGATATGCTCATTTCTTCCTAGTGCGACTGAGATCATATATGCTCTAAATGCTGATAAGCAATTGGTTGGAGTTACTCATGAATGTGATTATCCTTTAGATGCTAAGAATAAACCAGTTGTAGTCAAAGGAGCAGTAAATACAAAAGATATGGATAGTAAGAGTATAGATGAGATAATAGTAAAGATGGTTAGAGAACAGAAAGATATCTACATTATAGATGATAATAAATTGAGAGAGGCAGATCCAGATATAATAATAGCACAAGGATTATGCTCAGTATGCTCACCTTACTTTAAAGAGATAGATAGAGCAAAGGTTATTCTAAATAATAAACCAAAGATAGTTATGCTAGATCCTCATAACCTAGAAGAGATATTTGATAGCATAATACAAGTAGGCAAGGCAATTGATAAAGAAGATAAAGCAATTGAGCTAGTTGATAAGTTAAGAGCAAGGATAGATTATATCAAACAGTTTGATTTAGAGAAGCCTAATGTATTAGCATTGGAATGGTTGGATCCATTATATACAGCTGGACATTGGGTTCCAGATATGATAAATATAGTGGCTAATAACCTTATTAGTGAGAGTTCAAAACCATCAAGAAGATTGGAATGGGATGAAGCATTTAATGCTGATCCAGATATAATAATACTCATGGCATGTGGTTTCGATACTGATAGAATGGTAAGAGAATTTTCTAAAGTTAGAGATGAAAACTGGAATAGATTGATAAATAATAAAAAGGTTTATGCAGTAGACGCTAGTGCTTATTTTAATAGACCTGGACCTAGAGTAGTTACTGGTATAGAGATATTAGCAAAGATTATTCATCCAGATAAGTTTGATAATATAATTATACCAGAGAATTCATTCAAGAAAGTATATTAAGAATTATTACTAGCATATTATTATGCTAACATATATAGATCCTGTATATAGACCTCCATCAGAGGCTAGATCATTAATACTGCAAGTAACAATAGGATGTTCATTTAACCAATGTTCCTTTTGCGATATGTATAGAACTAAAAGATATGCTGAGAGACCATTAGATGAGATAAAAGCAGAGATAGATTACGCATCTAAAGAGTATCCTAGTGTTAGAAGAGTATTCTTAGCAGATGGCGATGCTTTAAATCTCAAGACAGATACATTATTAGAGATAACCAGATATCTATACAATAAATTCTCTAACTTAGAGAGGGTATCTTGTTACGCAATGCCAAAGAACTTGCTACAAAAAAGTATAGATGAATTAAAGATATTAAGAGAAGAAGGTTTAAAGATGCTTTATATAGGAATAGAGAGCGGTTCTGATACCATCTTAAAGAAGGTAACTAAAGGAGCAACTGCAGCAAGCATAATAAAAGCATGTAAGAAAGCCAAAGATGCTGGTATGACAATATCATGTATGGTAATACTAGGCTTAGGAGGTAGAAAGTATAGCAATCATCATGCAATAGAGACTGCAAAGGTTGCTAGTATAATAGCGCCAGATTATCTTGCAGCGTTAACATTATACTTAGAGAATGGTATAAAAGATGAGTTTTATAGTAAATTTGGAGAACCATTTGAGCAATTGGATGATCAAGAAGTCCTAAAAGAGTTAAAGGTCATGGTTGAGCATATGAATCCTAGTAGTAAAATAATATTCAGAGCAAACCATGCATCAAATCCTTATCCTATAAAAGCCATATTACCAGATGATAAAGATGAACTCTTGAGAAAGATTGATGAATTGATGGAGAAGCCAGAGGTATATAGACCAAAGTTTCTCAGAGGCTTCTAATCTCTGATTTTTATATGTATTGGAACCTTTTCTATACCATAATAACCAGAGAGGTTACAAAATCTAGTTAGGTTTACTCCTATTCTAGCCTCTATTATATAATATACACATTTTAACCTCTTTGTTACTATAATTAATTGAAACTATTTCACTTGGATTATTAACTGGAGTAGATGGATAATAAATAATGAATAGAGGTGTTAATATAACATTAGCAGAAAATATAGTCATGTTTAATAAAGTTCATGTATATTAAGAGATATTCAAACTATGCCTTTAACAAGATATGTATTCATAGCATCAAATAAATTAGAATGATATGTCTCCTAGATCTCCAAAATCACCGACATCTCCAAAATCGTTAGAACCTTCACCAATATCTCCCATGCTATCTCCAGCAGCTCCTTCCATACCTTCTGGAACAAAATTGCTCATAGCTAAACCCATCATGCTAAGCATGCTCATCCATAGCATCATATCTATAATACCAAACATCATCATTGGAAGGATCCATGATCTATTGCTTTCAGTGTATTTCTGCAATTCCTCCTTCTTACCTTGATTTGCTAGCATAACCATCTTCTGCCATTTCTGTTCCAATTCATACCTTCTCTCTTGTAACTCTCTCATACCTTTCTCAGTTAACTTTAGTTTCTGTTTCTTTCCAAATAAACCTTTATTCTCTTCTCTAACTATCAAACCTCTTAATAATAATCGTTCAACAACAGATGCAACATCAAATGGAGATAAACCAGTAAACTTTACAATCTTCTTCTCATTATTCTTGCCTCTAGCAATTGCATTCAATACTATAACATCTTTTGGTTCTTCTTCTAGTTCCATACCATAAATTATGTATATAATCTATTTATAATTTTAGTAATATAAAAATGGTTTTTATTTCTCTAGTATATATTCATCTACTTCCATACCAAAATGTCTTCCTTTACTCTCTTTTATATATGCTAGAATCTTATCTCCTTCTTTAAGTTCGGTAACTGATATTAGAGTGTTATCATCTCTAACAAACCTTATGGTTTCAGCATTCTGTGCTATTATACTTCCTACTTCTGAATTATTCTTAGCCTTAATGAGTATCATAGGTCTAGTTTCTATCTTTGCTCTTCCTACTGTAACTCTTCTTGCATTACCATCTTTATCTATGATCAATACTTCATCTCCACTCTCTAGTTCTGATAAATATTTAGTCTTCCCATTAGCCATTAATGTATAGCAATGAACTGCACCAGCATTTACTCTAAACGGTCTTGGAGATGTGAACGAAGATCCTACAGATTCATTATGCACTAAGAATAAGAAGTTAGATCTATTCCCAACAAGCATTCCTTCACCATACTTTAGTATTGATGTTGTATCAACACATACCCTTTCTCCACTACCAGCTTCTCTAACTTGTATAACCTCAACTGGTATCAACTTTACTTTAATATTTCCTAGATATGCTAATGCTGATCTTATTATTGAAGGATCGCTAGAGTTAAGGATAACACCATCTACTCCTAACTCTAAAACATTGAACATTGTTCTAACTTCATCAGCAGTATCTGCTCTTGTATAGATCTTAGTATTACTTTTATTCAATCTAGCAATTATATTCTCTAATGGTATTATCTTCCAATCATCTGCTTCAACTATAACAAACTTTGCTCCTTTCTCTGATGCTTTTGCAATCAATTCTTCATCATCTTTACTTCTTATCTTTATCTTGAAGCCAGAGTTCTTACTATTATCTATCTCATCTATATTATCATATACTATATAGTCAGCATCTGGAGATTCATATATTATCTCAAATCCATCTTTATTGCTAACTTTATTAGGATCAATGTAGAGTTTGTTGATATTATACTCTTTAATAATATCTAACAATTGCTCATTAATATTATCTGTGCTTATTATCAACTCTTTACTTCTCAATCTCTTTCAACGCCTCCTTTGGTTCTATTTTATCAAATATTACCTTCCTTAATGCTCTAACCATAGCTGGAGGGTTATCATGCTGGAATATATTTCTACCAAATGTAACTCCTATAGCTCCAGCACTCATGGCATCTCTAACCATCTCTAATGCTTCTAGATCATTCTTTGTCTTAGGTCCTCCAGCAATTACTATAGGAACTGGGCAACCTTTTACAACTTGTTTAAAGCTATCTGGATCTCCAGTATATACAGTCTTTACTATATCTGCACCAGCTTCTGCACCAACTCTAGCAACATGTGCCACTATCTCTGGATCATGAGGATTCTTTATATTTTCTCCTCTAGGATACATCATTGCTATATATGGCATATTCCATTTATCACATTCATCAGCTATACTTCCTAATTTTATTAGCATCTCTGGCTCTGTCTTAGATCCAATATTAATATGCACAGATACTCCATCTGCTCCTAATCTTATAGCCTCTTCAACACTTCCCATAAGCACTTTTCTATTAGGATCTGGTCCTAAACTAGTGCTACCAGATACATGTATTATCATTCCTACTTTAGGAGGTTTTGGAAGGCTTTTTGCTATGCCTTTATTTATCAATATGCTGCTTAAACCTTGAGTTTCACAACTATAGATAGTTTCATGAATATTATCTATCCCTTTGATTGGTCCAGAGCTTATTCCATGGTCCATTGGTATACATAACATCTTTCCTTTTCTTAATATTCTAGCAAGTCTTACTTCTTTTCCATTTACCATACTATATGGAATTAACATTCCCATTTAAAAGCAATGCGAATAATAATTAGGATTTATTAAAAACGTGGATACTAGTTTAAACTTTAACTTACTATATCAGCGGTTGCAAATCTATTACCTACATGAGAAATTCTTATCTGACATTCCTGTCCTACTTGAGCATCTTTTACAAATATTACAAACCCTTCAATTCTTGCTATACCATCGCCTTTCTTGCTTATCTCTTCGATCTTTACATTATACTCCTTATCTTTCTCAACTGGTTTTGGTCTAAAACCGCCGAAGCCTCTGTCGCTCGTAACATAACACCTCCAACATCTGATATAATGCTTATACATATAAATCATTGTATATGCACGCATTAAAAATGGAATGTCGAAAAAGTAATAGAATATATCTATGGAGAACGATATTATTCTTGTGCTAAAGAATATCATTACTAAATAGTATACAATTTAATTATAGAGATAAACAAGCTGAAATCATATATCTTAGAAATCTCATTAGGCTCTTTAACTGTTAAATGTAAATTTTACTAATTCAAGAGTTTTCTAGTAATAATTAACAACAGTATGAACGGTTTATCAATAATACAGACAAATGGCAAGTTTAAGGATACTGGCTCGCAGCAAGATTAGGAATGGCATTCGGCTTCATCTTTCCTGGTATAATGAAGGTTAGTAATCCAGCTTAGCGAGTCAGATGATGAGTATTGACATATCTATGCTAACTCAATTAGTATTTATAATGTGAGTATTTGAGTTATTATCAGGTATATTAATAGCAGTAGACTTTACCAGCGGCAATATTCCAGAGCATAATACTTATATGAATACAAGCAATGTTTGGGTTTAATTATACACAAGGACCAGCAATATGGAAAGATCCTTCAATGCTAGGAGTTGCTATACTGTTGTTATTATACGGCTCTGGAAAGTTTGGTATAGATGCACTAATCTCTAAAAGATTCTTATTTTTAAAATAATAAATAAACCATCGTCATATTTAATAATGGCAGCGGTGAAGAATCAGAGTTATACTGATCTAATGATGTACAGGCATTTGTCGGAGCTGCCAAAAGAATATGAAGATATTTGAGTAGATTAAAAGGTAAGATTTATCTAAGCGAATATGCATCTATTATTTAAATTGCAACCAGCATGGAAGAGGAAGACAGTATTAGATGTAGCTATTATAATAGCTGCAATTATAGTAATATTGATAGGAGTTAGGGTAGCATTAGGTTTAGATGCTACTGAAAGTCCGTTTTATGTTGTATCTAGTGGTAGTATGATCCCTACGCTAAACGTTAATGATGTATTAATTGTTCAAGGAGGAAACTTTGATGATATAAAGGTAGGAGATATCATTGTATTCCATAGACCAAATATACATGATAAGATCATAGTACATAGAGTAATTGAGATCAATGAAGTCAACGGAGTTAGGGTTGTAACTACCAAGGGTGATGCAAATCCATCTGTGATACCAGGGACTGACTATCCAATTACTGAAGATGATTATATAGGCAAGGTTATCTTTGTAATACCAAAACTGGGATATGTTACAAATATAATACCACCGCCAGTAAATTATATAATAGTCGCTGTAATAATTATAGCTATATTCTTTAATACAATTAAAAAGAATAAAAATAAGGATAAAAGCGATGATCTTAGTAAATTTGATCATAGATTCGATGATCCTAAAGATGATGATAAACCATCTAATAAACCAGAATATTAGGGTATATATATAACCCACTTTATAAATAATGCATGCCACAAACTAAACCTGTAGTAAGTATAGAGAATGTAGTTGCCTCTGCTAGTATAAATCAGACAGTAAATCTGAACCTTATAACTCAAATATTCCCAGATGTTGAATATCATCCAGATCAATTTCCAGGCTTGGTATTTAGATTAAAATCTCCTAAAACTGCAACATTGATCTTTAGTTCTGGGAAGATGGTATGTACTGGTGCAAAGTCTGAAGAGCAAGCAATTAAGGCTGTAAAGACCGTAGTTAATAAATTGAAGAAAGGAGGAGTACCAATAGAGAACGAACCCATAATAGAGATCCAGAATATAGTAGCATCTGCAAGTCTGGGAGGAAAGATACATCTAGAGTTAGCTGCTAGAGTTTTACCAAGAAGTATGTATGAACCAGAACAATTTCCTGGTTTGATACATAGAATGCTAGATCCAAAGACAGTAATCTTGTTATTTGCAAGTGGAAAGTTGGTATGCACTGGTGCAAAGAAAGAAGAGGATGTTTATAAGACTGTACAAAATCTGCATGTGCTATTAGAAGAGAAAGGATTAATGATATATGAAGACTAACCAACCTGTTCCTTTATTATTGTAAAAGTATCCTCATCTATCATATCTGTATTATATAATATCTCAGCTATCTCTTTAATAGTTGCTATTGCTATTAGATTAACTCCTAATCTATTCAATGTCTCTTTTGCTCCTTCTAATCTATCTATTAATACTATTGCATTATTAACAATACCGCCATTAGCCCTAATAGCCTCTATCGCATTTATAACTGATCTTCCAGTAGTTATAACATCATCTATTACTGTAACTTCTGCACCAGGCTTTAGATATCCTTCAATAAGTTTGTTAGTTCCATGCATCTTTGGTTCTTTTCTAACATAGATCAAAGGTTTTGCTAGGATATATGATAGAGCAGAAGTATATACCAATCCAGCCGTTGGGATCGAACATAGATAATCTGTATTTAATTTATTTAATTCAGTCTTAAAAGCATCTATGACTAGTTTAAAGTATGATGGAAAACTTGGCAATACACGAAGATCGATATAATATGGGCTTTCTTTACCACTAGAGAGTTTGAATAGACCAAACCTTATAGCATTGCTCTTTATCATAAACTCTGCCAATTCTCTCTTTATATCCATATCATAGATAACAAGTAGGATTTATTTTAGCCTTGTGATATTTGATTAATATGGAGATCTGGCTACCATATGGAGATACAGAGATAGTATTAGATATAAAAGCAGAAAATCTGTTAGATGATATAAGATATCAAAGAGAGGCTTTAGAAGAGAATGGATTGGAAGAGGTTATTAATAATTTATCAAGATCTCATATCAATATCTGTGTATTAGAAGATAATAGAATATTAGCAGATCTAGCAATAAAATTCAAGCGTATGTTAGGATCAAAAGATATAACTACAACTCTCTTCATGCATAATAGTATAAGGAATTATTATAAAGATCATGATCCAAGACCTTTAGATGATAGTATATACGATAAAGATGATACATTACTGCTATCTATAGCTGGGTTCGATCCATTATTTGGCTATAAAGGTATGCCTACTATAATGGCTAGGATGAATAATGAACTCATGCAAGAGGTAATAGATAAAGTCAAAGAACCATCTCCTGGAAAGATTACTAATACTTTAACAACAGCTTATAAGCATATAGAATCTTTTTCTAGTAAATCTGTTGAGGTTATAATTAATGATAATCATATAACTGATATAGTTATTGATGAACCAATAAAAGCTAATCAAGAATCTATAAAATTGTTAGAACAATTTAAAATTAAGAGCGAGAAAACAAGAGCTATAGTTATAGGTTCTGGATATGTTCATACCTTATCTGATTCTCTAAGAGCATTATGGAATTGTATAAATGTATTGAGAGATGATGCTAATGTAATATTATTGGCTGAAGGAAGAGATGGTTTAGGATCTAAAGTATTGGATATGCTAGTTCAAGGTAGGCTTGAAGCATATATTGAGGGTATTGAAGATCTAAAATTTCTAAATTATGCAAAGGCTAGATATAACATATCATTGATAACATCATTGCCAGATTATTATCTTAAAGTGATTGGATTTAGATCATTTAGAAGCATAAACCATGCTCTAAAATATTTGCTATCGAAAAATCCTAGACAAAAGGTTACCGTTGTTAGAGATGCTAGTAATATAATGTTAGTATCAGAATGATAAGTATTGAGGCATTGGAGCGCATAATCCAGCAAGGATCAATGTTACAGCATATATTATCTTCCTCTTCTTTGATAATGGCGATACATCATCTAATGGTTTTACATCCTGCATTCTACTACTCATCAATAATATGAACAATGCCCAGAATATATAGCCTAATGCTGCTAAGGCTATGATACTTGTGAATGTTAAATATACATGCCATCTCCTTCCTAATGCTGCTCTTGTTATATGCCCTCCATCCAACTGCCATGCTGGTATCAAGTTAAGGAATGTTACAATAAAACCTACCCAAGCAGCAAAGGCTACTGGTGATAATACTACAGTAAACCCTTCTACAATTCTATCTGTAAGCATAAAGGTAGCCATCATAAGAAGGCTAGTAGGTATAGTTATAAATCCTGGTTGTTCTTCGCTAACCTCTTCTGGAACTAGAGGAGAGATCGATGCTCCATATATAGATACAATTATTGTTATAATCAATCCAGCTATAGGACCAGATACACCAACATCGAATAATACATCTCTATTTATCATATTTCCTCTTGAAAATATTATAGCCCCAAATGTAGGAGGAACTACAAATAGTCCAGGAATACCAGGTATGAATAATGGCCAAGTACTCTTAACACCGTGCTTCTTAGCAGCAAGCATATGTCCCATCTCATGAACTCCTAAGATGCCCATAAATGATACAACATATAATATAGCCATGAATATAGGATCATTAATATAGGCTTGAGCAAACGTAGTCTGTGATCTAACTATTCCATCATAAAAGACAACTAGTGTAGTTATTATAAATAATGCAAATGGCATCCATGGCTTAATTCTACTCTTATACTCTTCCTCTTTGAATACTATAATATTAAGATAAAGGTCGTTACTCTTTGTTACTCTAGCAAGTAAACCATACTCGCTTAATGCGTATATAAGATTCTTGAATCTATCCTTAATATTCATCTCATATGTTACAAACTCTATAGAACCGTCTAATCTACTATAATACTCCGTAAACGGTATATATTTTGCTACTACTGATATTATAGTATCCTCATCTAAAGGCTGCTTACCTTCTATTGAGACCAAACTAATTATATAAGTGCAGCATTCACATTAATACTTTTGTATATTTTTAAAACCTTTATATATAATATACAAAATGCATTATCTGTATATTTCTAGTATGTATATCAACTATAATATAATTATTGGTTAGAGTTAAATACCTAATTTAAGTAATATTTATCGTTGCAAGTAGAGTTAAGAAGAGTTGGGGATTACATAATAAGGAGATGTGAATTAAAGGATATACCATCAGTAATAGAGGTTAATATGAAGAATCTACCAGAACATTATTCAGACTATTTCTTCGAATCTTTGCTTAATGAATTTCCAGAAGGCTTTATAGTGGCTGAACTTGATGATGCCATAGTAGGATATATAATGTGCAAAATAGAGTTTGGTTTCTCTAATTTTAAACGCTTAGGGTTTGTTAAGAAAGGTCATGTTGTATCTATTGCTGTTAATGAAGAGCATAGAGGGAAAGGATTAGGTAAAGCATTGATGGAAGAAGCTATCTCAGCAATGGCATCTAGGAAATGTGATGAAGTTTATTTAGAGGTTAGAGTTAGTAATACTCCTGCTGTAAAATTATATGAGCAGTTAGACTTTATAATAAAGAGTAGGCTTAGAGGATATTATAGAGATGGAGAGGATGCATATCTTATGGCATTAGATCTAAAACCCAATTAGGCTCTGATCATTGATAAAGATGAGTTTTGAAGAGTTTGCTTATACTTGTCATCTAATTAGTACTACAAGTAGCAAGAATGAGAAGGTTAAGATATTGGCTGATTATATTAAAGGATTAGATGATCAAGCATTAAAGATAGCAAGTATATTTCTATCTGGAAGGATATTTCCAAAGGGTTCAGAATTGGATCTAAACCTAGGTTATAAGAACATCTGGGATGTTATAATAAGTATTAGCAATATAAGCAAAGATGTATTAGAGAAAGAGTATCTGAAATATGGAGATCTAGGTAAGGTTGCTGAGTTAGCAGTAAAAGATCTTAAGATAAAACCATTATTTAGTATTAAACTTGAGCTAGAGTATATTTATAATATATTCAGAAAGATGGCTAGTTTGAAAGGTTCTGGATCTATTGAAGAAAAGAAGAAGATGCTAGAAGGTTTGCTTATCAATTCTTCACCGTTAGAAGCTAGATATCTAGTAAAGATTATGCTCAACGAGTTGCGTATAGGTTTGACTGAAGGTTTGGTAGAACAAGCAGTAGCAGTAGCATTTGGTCAGATGCTAGATAAGGTTAGAAGAGGTATATTACTTAGCAGTGATATAGGCTCTGTTGCAATAGCAGCAAGATATGCTAAATTAGATGAGATAAAGATGCAGGTATTGAGACCAGTAAGTTTTATGCTTGCTGATACTATACACGATATATCTGATATAAAAGATAAGATGATTGTAGAATACAAGTATGATGGTATAAGAGCACAACTCCATAAAAGCGATAAGGTTAAGATATTCTCTAGAAGGTTGGAAGATATAACATACTCATTCCCAGAGTTAGTAAACGAAGCTATGGGCTATAATCATGAATTTATTTTGGATGGAGAGATATTAGCATATAAAGATAAACCTTTACACTTTAATGAATTACAGAAGAGGCTTAGAAGCAAGAATGTAAATAGTAATATACCAATAAAATACATAGTATATGATATATTATATCTAGATCAAGATATACTTATAGATAAGAGCCTAATTGAGCGTAAAAAGATATTACATTCATTAGAATTCAAAGAATATTTTATGCATGCGCAATATATAATAACAGATTCTAAAGATGAGATTATAGCAAAGTTTGATGAAAGTAAAAGGTTAGGTCATGAAGGTTTGATGCTTAAAGATCCTTATTCTAATTATCAAGTAGGTAATAGGAACAAGTATTGGTTGAAATTAAAGCAAGAATTGGATACACTAGATGTTGTTATAGTTGCTGCTGAATATGGTCATGGTAAAAGAGCTAGATTATTATCAGATTATACATTTGCTGTTAGAGATGGTGATAAATTAAAGATAATTGGGAAAGCATACTCTGGTTTGACAGATGAGGAGATAATGGAGATGACAGAAAGGCTTAAGAGGCTGATGATAAAAGATGAAGGGTATAGAATAATAGTAAAACCAGAGATAGTATTAGAGGTAGCATTCGATGATATAACTAGAAGCGATAGATATGATAGTAGTTTTGCATTAAGATTCCCTAGAATAAAGAGGATCAGATATGATAAAAGTGTTGATGATATAGATAACATAGATAAAGTTAGAACATTATATAATAGTAAGAGATAATATGATCTTACTCTCTAGCAGATTGTATGAGAGCTATAGGTTTGCTGATATTTCTAGCATCAATAATAGGATTTATAGCATATGCATATCTATTGTTAGCAAGCGAATGGAGTATACTGATCTTGAAATTGACCATTGTAGGATTGATAGGAGTTATAGCAATATTATTTGCATTTATAGGTTTGAATATGGCTTTATCAAGAGAGGAATGATTTATCTATATTAATATCAGCCACTAATTGATAAAATCTAGGACCTACAGCTCTAACCACTCTAACATTATCTATATTATATCTACATTTATTGCTCATCATCTTATCAACCTCTTCTTTACATCTAACAATAGCATCTTGTTTATTGTTAGCATGAAGGTGTGTAAAGTAATGAATTATGCCTTGATCCTTTAATGCTAGTAATGCATCATCTATAAATTCTCTAGCCTCTTCTGGCAGAGGCATCAATACTCTATCTGCAATACCTTTTAATTTATCTCTGATTATTACTCTAGCATCTCCTAGTAATGGAACTACTCTATCTTCAACTTTATTCAATCTTATATTTTCAATTGCATATCTATGAGCCTCTGGATTTAAATCAATACTATAAACTCTACATCTCTTCTTCTTTGCTATTATAATAGAGAAGGTTCCTATTCCAGCAAACATATTTACTATCATCTCTCCATCTCTAACTAACTCTGCAATTCTCAACCTCTCAGTAGATAACCTAGGAGAAAAGTAAGTAGTTTTAACATTAACCTTAAACCTACAACCGTGCTCCTTATAGATAGTTATAGGATCGTCTATCCCAGCAATACATTCTAACTCTCTAATCCTATAAGCATCTTTAACTGCTGAACTTTGCATATAAACAGTTCTAACATGTTTTATGCTATTAAGAACTGCTTCCCCTATGATATGCTTTTTATCGAGTAATTTGTCTGGTATCTTCAAGATAGCTATATCTCCTATTATATCTAATGCTGAATATACTTCTCTTAACTCTTCGTCTTTCAATGTATTCTTCAATGCTTCTTTAAGTAATCGAGGCATTGATAATTCTAGATAAAAAACACTTATTATTATTTATATTGCATTATAATTATTGTCAAAGAAGAGGCTATCTGCAGAGTATACAATGCTTGCGATATTAGAGTATATGTGCATATATGCTAGAGATACTCCTATAAGCAAATATCATATACTCACCAAAGTTAAAGGATTGAGTACTCAAAGACCAGATAGAATATCTAGAATTATGGATACGCTTGAGAGGAATGGATACATAAAGTCTGTAAAGACTCCTAATGCTAAATTTTATCAAGTTACTGAGAAAGGTCTGAAGGTTTATTATAAATGGGCTAAGGACTTTTTAGAATTTGTTAGAAGCCTTAAAGATGTATAATCATTGAATCTTGCTCTTCTCTATAAATAATAATCTATCTATAGCCTTATGTTTAATCTTAATTGGCTCTACTTCATCTGCTATAAGCAATCCTAAACCTACCTTATTATTAGTTATTCTATTATATCTTAACAATTGTTCATAGAATTGATTTACAATACTTTGATCAGCCTTACCATCTACTATCTTTACAATTATAGAACCATAATCATCTAATACATTTTTTAATGTATTCTCAACTCTATTCTTATCGATAAGGATATCAAATTTCATATCATCTATCTTTACATCAATAAATCTACTTATCTCTTTATTATCTATATATCTTTGAATATAAGGATTGATCTCATCAATGCTTTCTGCTATAGCATATAATGCTTCCTCTTTAGTCTTATCTTTCATCAATATGTTTATGCTTGTCTTTAATGAACTATCCTCAAATATATCATGCCATAAGTTCAATATACGTTTTGCTCGAATTATGTATAATAACACTATAGATAATATTCCTAATAATATCAGTAATACTATCGTTATAATTATATCATGTATATAATCAGAGCTCAAGCCTATGATATGTAATACACCTAATACATCTAATATGCTAAATGCTGCTAATGCTATAGTTAAATAAATTATAATTGAGAGATTTTTATAGATTAAAGCTATAACTTTAGCAGCGTCTTTACTATATCTAGTAGCAATTAGAGGAGATTCCTCATCATTATCCATGTAATTATCTATAAGATCACATATATAAATAAGCTATTAACTTTGTTAATAGTCCTAACAATTATGTTATTTCAGTCTTTATTAATTTATCATATTAAATTGATGGTATGAAGAAGAGTATTACGTATATACTCTTAGCATTGATGGTAGCAACGGCAATAGTATATTTCGTAGAAGCCAACGAGGAATATGCTGAAGCATTAGAAGAGCATGAAGAGGAGGAAGAGGAGGAAAAAGCACCAGTTAGCAGAGAGATGCAAGCTATATTCTTTACTGCAACAGGAATAGGATATATAGGAGTTGGAATTTGGATGTTAAAAGGAGGTAAAGCACCATATATAATAGCAGTAATAGGTTCAATAGGCTTGATAATATTATATGCAGCAACTAGAGGAATTATGTATCAAGAGTTAGGAGTAGTAGAGATAGGAGAGTTAGGAGTAATAAGTAAAGTATTGCAAGGAGCAATAATAGGCTTATCAATATATGCATTAAAAGGAAGAGAAGCAGCAGAAGAGGTGATATAGATGAAGATAGCAATATTCTTAATTCTTTTATTACTAATACCTACAGTATCAGTATTTGCAGATGAGGATGAATTTGAAGAAGAGTTAGAAGAAAGCACAGAAGAAAGGAAGATATTTGAAGAAGAAAAGGAGGAAGAAGATGAAGGGGGAGAGCGTAACCTTGGAGGGTTTGCTAATATTGTATTATATGTTACTATAGCCGCAGTTGCTGGAACTGGTGGTTATGTATTATGGAAGATTGCTAAGATGAGAAGGGTGAAACCATGAAATTTATTTATATAATTCCTTTACTATTTCTGATTCCTTTCCCAGCATTCGGTGATGAAGGAGAAGATGCTGTAAAAGCATTAGGATGGGCTGCTATAGGCATTGGTTTTCTAGCAAACGTTCCATTTATAATATATAATAGAGTTAGGAAATTGCCAGTTAAGATGATAGGAACTAATATTGCTAGAGAATTAGCATTGTTATATAAACCAGTATTAAATGCTCATATAGCATTGAATATAATAGGATATATAGCTGGAGCGGTTCATGGTGTGTTGCTAGTAGAGTATCTAGAGCCTATATCATTATCATTAGCGATAGTTATGAGTGTACTAGTTATAAGTGGTTTATTGTTAAGATATACATCTTCAAGGAATCTTAAAGTGTTTAATAGATTGATGCACGGACAAGCATTCTTAGCATTGCTGCTTATAATATTGATAGGACTGCATATAGCAACTGCTGAAGATTAATTATTTGATTAGATAATAATTACCAGATGCTTTCTGTTCTCTATCCAATCTACTATCTAGCTTATTGACTCTAGGTCTATTACTCTCTGGATCTCTCCTAAATGTTATACCTAGATCCTTTAAGAATAGGTTCATACCATCTTGTTTCCTTAATGGTTCCGTAGCTGTTCCTTCCCTTCCTGGCACACCTTGGAATACTATTAATGTATCTGATACAAGATCTATCAATTGTAGATCATGATCTATAATTATAGCAGACTTGCCTTGAGCCCTAACAAATCTATGAATGAATTTTGCTAATGATATTCTATCCTCAACGTCCAAGAATGCAGATGGTTCATCAAACGCATAGATATCTGCCTCTTGTAATAAGCAAGCAACTATAGCTACTTTCTGTAACTCTCCTCCAGATAACGAATTGACATACTTTTCATACAATTTATGAACTTGCATAGGTTTAACTATCTGATCCTCAATGCTAGTTGCTTCAACTGGTTTACCATATGCTAATGTTAGCAATGAACTCACATCATTATCATACTCTTGTGTTAGATATTGAGGCTTATATGCTATCTTTGCCTTTAATGCTATATCTCCTTTATCTGGTTTTATAACTCCAGCAATCATCTTCATAAACGTTGTTTTACCTAAAGCATTTGCTCCAACAACTCCGACAACCTCTCCTTCTCTAACCTTACCGCTCTTTACTTTTAGGCTAAATGACGGATACTCTTTTACCAATTCTGTATACTCTGCTACTGCTACATCTTTGATCATCTCTTCTCTGGTTATTGTATCAAACCTATATGGTCTATCTCTAAATCTTACATTTATTGTTGTTAGGTAACCTTCTAGAAATGAGTTTATTCCTACTCTAGTACTTAAAAGATCTGATACTATACCATACACTCCAGGTTGTCCATATAATATGTAAACGTAATCACTTAGATAATCTAGTAATGCTACATCATGTTCAACTACCATTATACTCTTCCCTTCTTTAGCGAGAGAATGGATGACTTTTGCAACCTCGAGTCTTTGATAAACATCATTGTATGATGATGGCTCATCGAAGAAGTAGAAATCTGCGTCTTTACTAACAGCAATAGCAACAGCAAACCTTTGCAACTCTCCTCCAGATAACTCATCTAATGATTTATCTAACGAATTTACTAATCCTAACCTTTTTACTATATCATCAGCAATGCCTCGTTCATCGTATTTATTGATAAGTTCTCTAGCAATGCCTTTGAATGCTTTAGGTATGAGATTTACCATCTGAGGTTTTATAGATACCTTTATGCTATTATTTGCTAATTTCTCAAAATATGATTTCATCTCACTACTATGAAAATACTCTATAATCTCTTCCCAACTAGGTTCATTGTCATACCTTCCTAGATTTGGTTTTATTATCCCAGATAATATATTAAGTATTGTACTCTTGCCCATTCCATTCCTTCCTAATAAACCTATTACAGTCTCTTTTTTAGGAATTGGAAGATTATATAACCTAAATGAGTTTGGACCATATTGATGTATCTTTTTTTCACCCCATTCTTGAGCAAGATTGACTATAGATATAGCTTCATACGGACACTTCTTTACACATATACCACATCCATTGCATATATCCTCATCTATAACTGCTACAGCTTTACTAAGATCATCACTGCTTAATGTTATACACTTCTCTCCACTCTTGTTTAGTGGGCAGAAAGTTATACATTCTAAATTACATTTTCTAGGTTTACATAACTCTTTATCTATAACTGCAATCCTATGAGTGCTCATGCTATTTTCCTAGATCTTGCTAGATATATTGGTAACGATAATGCAAATAACAATACAAGTAAAACTATTGGAAATTCTGGAACTTTAATAACGCTAATACCATCATCATACACCAGTTCAAATTCATTACTTAAATTCTCAAATGTTAGAGTTGTAATAATACTATCATTAGGTTTGATAGTAAGTTTATCTCCGTCTGCTAAATATATATCATCATTATCTGTTATATAGAAATTGGTACTATCTATAGTTATAAGCTCATCACTCTTATTTGTTATAGAGATATCTAAATTATTATTATACATCTTTAATACTCTAACCTCTAATCTATCATCACTAGCAACCATAGCCTCTCTAACCTCTATATCTATCGATGTGCTTCTATTTGTGCATATGTTTCTATGTTCATCTCTACATTGACTAACTATCTTTATTGTATAATTACCAACTTCTTCTGGCTTGAATGTAAATTTAAAGAAACCATTATCATCACTTCTAATACTGGCAAGATGTTTTTCCATGTTATTAATCAAGAATATATCTAATAATACATTGGATGTAGGATTATCTTGATATTCTACATACCCTTCAATTTCTACTTCGCTGCCAAGATAATAGATAGCATTATTACCAACTATGATAGGTTGAGATATATGCGTAGCATAAGCATTACTAATGAATAATGTTAATACCAATATACCTACAGCTATCTTAAGCATACAAGATCTTAGATTATACGGTATATAATAATTAATAATAAAAATAGGGTTTTTACCTTGCTTTTCTAGCAGAAACTACTCCCCAAGCTACAATACCTATGCCCAGACCTACAATCAATGGTATTGCTGGAACTATCATAGTCTCAGGTGCTTGTGTAGTATGACATACTATGCCTAATGCTTTACCTCTTTCAGTTGGTCCATTGTGATCACATAGAGGTTCTTGTGCATAAGCTGGTAGTATCATTACTGTAACTGCAGCCAACACCAATGTTATTGCCATGACCCCTTTGAGATTCATTTCTCTCCTAATAGGTATAGTAAACAAGTTATATATAACTATGTTGCTTGCAAGTAAACCTTAAATCCTAATTATGAGAGTTAATAACATGCGATATATATACATTGGAGGAGGTATAGCTGCTGTAGCAATAGCTATATTGCTATCTTTTACATTATCAAGCAATGCTGAAGTACTTGAGGTAGATGCCTTTAGAGATCAAGCTGATGTAGTAGGCTTTTATAGAGTTACACTAAAGAATAATAGTGATGAGGATATAACAAATATAGTTGTAGATTTTGGAAATCATGAAGTAAAGATACCAAAACTTGCTGCTAAGCAGTCTATAATAATATCACCAACAGAAGAGGTAACCTCAAATTATATAATAGTTAGAGCAGATCCAGATATATTCATAGAGAAAGAGTTTAGAAGTGCTCCTAGAATGCCTGGTATGATAGGAGGCATGGGCTAAATATTTTTAATTTTTATCAAATTGTTACTCTTTAAAATATTACAATATCATGCATCTATTTAGAATCTTGTGATACTTGATATTGATCAATAATAGTTTGGTATAATAATGGAAAATGAAGAGATGAATTTATGTGTTATTAATAGTTTATACTAGAATTAAAGTTATACATAAAAAGTAAAAAGGAATGGATTTTGTTTAATCCCACTTACTCCACGCTGCAGCCCATCTGTATGTCCAAGTATTCAACTTTGCTCCAAGAGCTGCAATTGGTGGACATATGACTGCACTAATACCTGCTCCTAGTGCTACTGGACTGTTATAGAACTTACCTACCTGTGGCTCAACTGGTGTCATGTATGCTGGTAATGTTGGCCTTGGGTACTTGAATGCGATCTCTAATGGATCTACTATGGTCATGTAGTTGATCATGTTGAATAGTGGGAATGACATTCCTGCTAGTGCTCCGCCTATCAATATTAATGCGTGTTTATTCTTATTTGTAGCCCAATATGCTAGATCGAGTAGCATACAGCTTGGTATGAATGCTGGCCACCTCATAAAGTCATATGGATAACCCAAACCGCCAATCCATGCCCACATAGCTACCCATCCATACACAGTCATGATCAAACCATAATAGGTAGCCGTTCCAGGTACTCCAGTGAATAGCAGGTAATAAACAGCTCCGACTACAGTCATTGTTGACAAACCTAAACTAAAGATTACATATGATGTCCAGCCCCAGTCAGAGTAGAATAGATAGTCTCCAGTGTTGATGACTAGTAGTGTTGAGTTTACTGCAACTACCACTATGAATAGGTAGTGTACTGTACGTCTTATCCAGACCATGCTGTCATATATTGAGAATGTCTAGTATATAAAATTTTATTTCTAAAGTAAGATGGAAGGATCAATGTCAATTACAAAAATTATAACTTAAGTTATAATTAATAAAACATAAAGAAAAAGGTTTTTCGTTATCTTTCTGCTACTGGTTTCTCATGAGCGACTTTCCATATGAATATGAAGCCTACCCAGATGATTACTGATAGTACAGTCAGTGCATACATTCCTGATGTAAATGCATACGCCCAAGGATAGTATGTGAACCCTACCCAGACACCAAATGCCGTAGCAATCCATGATAGGATAGCCCCAATTATGTACAAGCCCTTCATATTCTCTGTACGCCTACCGATCATTCGCTCAATTTCATCCCTAGATGGACCTGTGGACATTGCATTAATTAAGGAATTATGTATTTTTAAGTCTTACGCTTTATCCATTAGTTATTTTAATATATAAGTAATAGCAAGAGATGTGTGATAAGAATTGTCAGTAGATATGGCGGTTAAGATATTAAGCGATAGCGTAGGTAAAGTAGTGTTGATAAAGATGAAGGGAGGAAAAGCTATAAGAGGAACTCTGAAAGGATATGATCAACATATGAATCTATTATTAGAAAATTCACAAGAGTTACTTGATGAAGGAAATACTGTAGATCTAGGAACAATTGTAGTTAGAGGAGATAATGTAGTAATTATCTCACCTCCAACATGAGGTAATGCTACATGAAAGGAACTACCTCTATGGGTAAGTTCACTAGAAAGCATGTGCATATAAGATGTAGAAGGTGTGGAAAGAACTCATACCACCTTAGGAGTAAGAGATGTGCAAGCTGTGGCTTTCCAGATCCAAAATGGAGAAGATACTCCTTCCTTAGGAGAAAATCATGAATGAGATACTGCTAATAATATTAGGATCGTTAGCTGGGATCATTACAGCATTTGCTATAGAGAAGAAACCTAGAGAGAAGATAGAAAAGCCTACCAATTCTAAATTTGTTTATGAGATGATAAAGAAGATAGATGAGTATGAAAAGTTAGGGATTATAAATGAGGAAGAGAAGGAAGAGTTATTATCAGCATATAGAGAAAAGATACCATCTGAACATATTATAATCCAGAAAGTTGATCTAAATCCAATCAAGGATGAGTTGATAAATATTCTTGATCAAAGAATCTCTGAGATCAATACTAAAATAGATGCGCTAGCAAAGATTAGAGAGACTAGAGCAAAACAAGTTAAACCAACTCCTCCTAAAGTTAGTCATATGCCAATAAACATTCCTAGTGCTAAAAACGATGATGTTGAAGATGAAAGGAAAGAGTTGGAAGAGATAAAGAAGAAGATATTCGATACATTATCAAAGTTAGAAGATACAGAAGTATAATTATATGGCTTATTATTAAATATCAAGCATGAAAGCGTTTGTAGATGCTGGCAAATATGTTAGAGATGGTATGATAATAGGCTTAGGTTCAGGGAGTACAATAGCTAAATTACTTGATCTATTGAATCAAAGAATAAAGGATGAGAATTTAAAGATCAAAGTTATACCAACATCATTACAAATAAAATTAAAAGCAGAAGAACTAGGATTAGAGATAGCAGATGATACTCTTATACCAAAGATAGATCTTGTATATGATGGAGCAGATCAGATAGATGATAATTTGAACATGATAAAAGGTGGAGGAGGAGCATTATTAAGAGAGAAGATAGTTATGTATGCATCTAAGAAGAGCATAATATTAGCAGATGATAAGAAATATGTAAGAAAATTGGATTGGAAGGTTCCCATTGAAGTATTGCCATATGCTAGGAGTTATGTTATAAAGAGGCTAGAAAGCATGAATGGAAAGCCTATTATAAGAATGCTTAATAAAGGATACCCATTCATAACAGAGAATGGTAATATCATACTTGATACAGATTTTGGAGTTATAGAAGAACCAGAAGAGCTAGAGCAGAAAGTAAGATCTATTCCAGGAGTAATAGAGATAGGTATATTCGTGAGAAGTGCGAATATATACTATAGGTTGATCGATGATGAAAGGTTCGAGATTAGAGAACAATGATATAGATAGAATGTTATTAACAAGTATAGATAAACTAAGTTTAGAATGTTATATAGAAGTTCATGAAGAGTGTAAAGAGAATAGTTGTAGTTGCATATGCCATCATTAATTTTTATCTTGCTATATATTTTCCATATCCTGCTTTACCTATTATCATTCCATCTTCCATAACAACCTCTCCTCTTACCATAGTTAACACTGGCCAGCCTCTTAATATCATATTATCGTATATAGTATAATCTGAGTATGAATTCAATATATCTGGAGTAACTCTAACCTCTTTATCTAGATCAATTATTGTTAGATCTGCATCGTATCCTATTGCTATGTTACCTTTATTCTTTAGATTG
The DNA here is from genome assembly GCA_026002835.1 of Candidatus Nitrosocaldaceae archaeon. The sequence goes on along the minus strand of BPGC01000001.1, from coordinate 1,597 downwards.
AATATCCTTGCTTGGTTATAACTCGTTATCTTTACCAACTGCTCTAACGTTATTCTATTCTTATTAACTCCTTCACTAAGCATTACTGGTAGTATTGTAGCAACGCCTGGAAAACCAGCTAATGCATTCCATACTGTGTTATCTGCTAATTTATCTTTTAACCTATTTGCTACATGATCTGATCCAATACAATCTATCTGATCATTCTTTAATGCATTCCATAATACTACTTGATCATCCTTGCTTCTTAATGGAGGAACTACCTTTCCTCTTAGATCAAAGTCATATGTATGAGTTAGATAATGAGGACATGTCTCTATATATACTCTAGAAGATCTTTTAGCATCTAATGCTGCTTCTAAACCTTCTCTAGAACCAATATGAGGTAGATAAAGAGTATAATCATCAATACTTTTAAGAAACTCTATAGCTATCCTCTCACTCTTACTAGGTCTTGCATCACTCCATGCTTTTAGATCATTCCTAACGCTTTTTAATTTATTGATACCATTCTTGCATATCTCTGGATCTTCTGCATGAACAATTATCACATCATCCTTTGAATTCCTTATTGTATTTATTATCATCTCTTTATCAGTATCAACCTCTCTTTCTATTATCTGATCATTATAAGGATCCATATCCATATAGATCTTTCCTAATCCTTTCTGCAAATTCATATAAAGTTTAAATGATCTTATGCCTTTACTTCTACAATAGTCCATTTCATCTATCTGTTCTTTTAATAATATAGATGCATGATAAGCATAATCTATTATATGTGTATTAACACTTAGATGTTTCATTAGGTTCTCTTTATATGAACCATAAAGTCTGAACATCCTCATCATGCATGTAACACCTCCAGTTGCTGCAGATCTAGACTCATGCTCAGCTGCTCTCTCTATAGGCTCAAATACTCCATAATGAACGTGAGGATCGATAACTCCTGGAATTATATAACGTTTTTCTGCGTTAATAACCTTATCTGCAACAGGTCTATCATTTGTTATTATAGATATTCTAGAATCTTTAATTCCTATATTCTTCTTTATTATCCCTATATTTGGTATTGCTAATGAACCATTTACTATTAGAGTATCTAGCATTGCTATCATAATATTAGGATATATATTAAAGTCTATCATACTCATCTTATGAGCCTAAAAGATAGATTATACAAAGATGGAATAATAGTGATGCCAGGAGTATATGATGCATTAACTGCAAGGATAGCAGAAGAGATAGGATTTGAGGTTATCTTCCAGTCTGGGTATAGTGTATCAGCAAGTATATTAGGAATGCCAGATTACGGTTTTCTGCATGCTGGTGATACATTAGAACAAGCAAAAAGGATAGTTAATGCTACAGATCTCCCATTAATAGTTGATATAGATACTGGATATGGTAATCCATTAAATGTGTGGAAGATCATAAAAGACCTTGATAATATAGGTGTTGCTGGAGTATTCTTAGAAGATCAAGTATGGCCAAAGAGGTGTGGTCATATGCAAGGCAAACAAGTTATTGAGAGCAAAGAATATGTACAAAAGCTAAAGGCATCTGTAGATGCAAAGAGCGAAGATTTCATAATAGT